>JAIBDT010000077.1 GCA_024686085.1 Loktanella sp. | reverse complement strand
GGAAAAACCCGAAACTGGCAACCCGCAGGACCCGTCTGGTTGAACCCAGAAAACGAAACCAGCGCCCCTGAAATCAGAGACGCCGCATGAAATCGGCGGACAACTTGTTTGACAAACACAGGCCGCGAAATCCGCATTGTCAAAATTTACTTTAGTATTCTTCAAGTTTCCGTCCCCCAGGTGACCAAGTGGTCATAATGCCGTTATAAATTCTCAAAATATATTTTGTTATCACTGATTCTTTACTACAATCGCCGACTACTAACACAGCTCTCAGCGATTTGCTGCATCTCTAAGTAGATTTATTCAGCCATTGCCTACTTTTTTCACTGCTTTGCCCGAATATTGTGGTCATTTGTAACAACCTCATGAATGTTCGAACTGATTTTCAATGAGGTGGATTGATATGTCTCAAAATGATGGATTTGACGAGGGCCTGTTCTTGAAAGGGCTCGAACAAAGGCGCGCGACGCTTGGCAAAGAGTATGTTGATAAGAATCTCGCAGCAGCCGATGATTTCACCCGTCCGTTCCAAGAAGCTATGACCGCGTGGTGCTGGGGCTTTGGTTGGGGTGATGACGTAATTGATGCCAAGACACGGTCGATGATGAACTTGTCAATGCTGGGTGCACTTGGGAAAATGCATGAATGGGAGCTGCACTGCCGAGGTGCATTAAACAACGGTGTCAGCACTGAAGAAATTCGTGCGATTATACATGTTGTTGCCATTTATTGTGGCGTTCCCCAAGGGTTAGAGTGTTTTCGTGCCGCCCGTAAAGTTTTGGAAGAAGCTGGTCAGTTATGACGCGCGTTCTTATTAACGGGTTCGGTCGCATTGGCCGTACTGTTCTGCGTGCATGGGCGCTGGGTGGATGGCCCGACATCGAGATCGTGGGTATCAACGACATTGCTGAGCCTGATTTATGCGCGCATTTGTTTGAATACGACAGCGTTTTCGGGCCGTTTGCAGGCGATGTTATGCTAGACGGCACAACGCTGCACGTGAATGAATTCCGCATCCCGTTTTATCAGACCAATGATGCGCGCAGGCTTGATCTCAGCGACGTAGATATTGTTTTTGAATGCACCGGCAAGGCGGGGACCCGCGACATTGCAGAGCGTTCGTTGATTGCGGGTGCGCAGCGTGTCCTGATTTCAGGGCCGTCGGAAGCGGCGGATGTTACGGTCGTGATTGGTGCGAACGACGCGGATTTGGCCGATCAGAAGATTGTATCGAATGCGTCATGTACGACAAATGCATTGGCCCCACTGGTGAAGTTGCTGGATTACACTTGGGGTGTCCGGACTGGTTGGATGACAACGATCCACTGCTATACGGGCAGTCAGCCGACTATTGATGCGCCGCGCGGCGACATGATGCGTAGCCGTGCGGCAGCGATGTCGATGGTACCAACGACGACAAGTGCAATGAGGTTGTTAGATCATGTACTGCCAGATCTTGCTGGTCGCATTGAAGGGGCCGCTGTAAGGGTCCCCGTTGCCTCTGTCTCGGCAGTTGATTTGACTGTCACGCTGCAGGCAAACGTCAGTCGCGATCAGGTCATCGAGGTACTGTCCAAGCCGAACGCGATTATCGGATGCACAAACAAGCCTCTGGTTTCTTCAGATTTACGCGCACGGCCGGAAAGCTTGATCGTATCGCTGCCAGAGACCCGTGTGACTGCACAAGGTCTGCTACGTGTCTTCGGTTGGTACGATAACGAATGGGGTTTTTCGTGTCGTATGCTTGATATGGCGCAGCGAATGGCGTGAAGCCCTTTTAACTCTGCCCGTGGCGCACTAGGTTCCCACCCAACAAATGAGGGATGACCATGACGTCAATCGTGTCAGTGCGCGACCTGCGTAAAGCATATAGTTCGGGATTTGAGGCGCTGAAAGGCGTCAATCTTGAGATCGAAGAGGGCGAGATCCTTGCGCTGTTGGGCCCAAACGGTGCCGGTAAAACCACACTGATCTCAACTATTTGCGGCATTACGCTGCCGACGTCTGGGACGGTTGCGGTTGGCGGGCATGATACGCAATCGGGGTATCGTGGTGCGCGCGACCTTATCGGCCTTGTTCCACAAGAGATAAATCTAGAGCCTTTTGAGACAGTCATGAACTCGGTCCGGTTTTCGCGTGGGCTGTTCGGTAAACCCCGCAATGACGCCTATATCGAAAAGATCCTCAAGCAATTGTCGCTGTTTGATAAGAAGGACAGCAAGATTATGGCTCTGTCTGGTGGCATGAAGCGGCGTGTTTTGATTGCGAAAGCACTATCACATGAACCGCGTGTTCTGTTTCTGGACGAGCCAACCGCCGGCGTAGATGTGGAGTTGCGCAAAGACATGTGGGACGTGGTGGCGGACTTGAAAGCGTCGGGCGTGACCATCATTTTGACGACACATTATATTGAGGAAGCAGAGGCCATTGCCGATCGCGTTGGCGTGATTTCCAAGGGTGAAATCTTGTTGATCCAAGATAAAGCCGAGTTGATGTCCCAGATGGGTAAAAAGCAGTTGGTTGTTGATTTGCAGGACGTGATTACAGATGTGCCTGCCAAGCTGAAATCCTACGATTTGGAGGTCGGTGAAAACGGCATGAGCCTGATTTATACATATGATACGAAAGGCGAACGCACCGGCATCACGACCTTGCTAAACGATCTACAAAAAGCAGGTCTGCAGATGACTGATATGAAGACACAACAAAGCAGCCTCGAAGATATTTTTGTTGGCCTTGTGAAAGAAACAGCATGAATTTTACAGCCGTCGCATCCATCTATCGCTTTGAGATGGCACGCTTTTTCCGCACTGTAACCCAGTCGATCGTGTCTCCAGTACTATCAACGTCACTTTATTTTGTGGTGTTCGGCACCGCGATTGGCAGCCGCATCCAAGAAGTCGAAGGCGTCAGCTATGGTGCCTTTATTGTGCCGGGGTTGATTATGCTTTCGGTTATGACTCAGGCCACATCAAACGCATCGTTTGGTATCTATTTCCCCAAGTTTATAGGCACGATTTACGAGTTGCTGTCTGCGCCCGTAAACTTTCTTGAGATCACTCTGGGTTACGTGGGGGCGGCCGCGACGAAGGCGCTGTTCATTGGGGTTATCATCTTGCTGACCTCGTTCTTTTTTGTCGATATCAGTATCGCTCATCCGTTCTGGATGATGGGTTTCTTGGTTCTGACTTGCGTCAGCTTTGCTTTGTTGGGCTTTATTATCGGGATTTGGGCCGGCAACTTCGAGCAGCTACAACTGATCCCGCTCTTGATCATCACCCCATTGGTTTTTCTTGGGGGTAGCTTTTATTCGGTCACGATGCTGCCGCCTGTTTGGCAGACGATCACGATGTTTAACCCAGTCGTTTATCTGATCTCTGGTTTTCGCTGGGCGTTTTTGGATACCGCAGATGTGCCTGTTGGTTTGTCACTGTTGGCGATCGCACTTTTCACGGGCGCCTGCGTTGCCGCGATATGGTGGATTTTCCGCACAGGGTGGCGTATCCGTGAGTGACGACTTGCGGCGTACAATGCGCTGGCCTAGATGGTAGAGTATGAAGAAATATATTCCATTTATGAAAAGCGAACCCTTTGTTGCTGTCATCCGGCTGCAAGGACAAATCACCAATGGCGGGCGCGGGTTGGATAACCCGAGCCTTGGACCTGTGATCGAAAAGGCGTTTTCAAAGGGCAAGCCCGCTGCGGTTGCCCTAGAGATCAACTGCCCCGGTGGTAGTCCTGTTCAGTCGTCTTTGATCGCTGCGAATATCCGACGCTTGGCAGATGAAAAGAAGATACCTGTTTTCGCCTTTGTCGAAGATGTCGCCGCCTCCGGAGGCTATTGGTTGGCCTGTGCCGCGGACGAAATTTTCGTCGATGATTGTTCGATAACAGGCTCGATCGGCGTCATAAGCGCGGGCTTTGGTCTGCAAGAATTGATCGGTCAGTACGGGGTCGAGCGCCGCGTTTATACTGCTGGCAAGTCTAAATCTATGCTGGACCCCTTCAAGAAAGAAAACCCTGCTGACGTAAAGCGATTGAAGGGCTGGCTGGAAAACATCCACGAGAATTTCATTTCTTATGTGAAAACACGTCGTGGCTCGAAACTGTCGAATAGCCCCGACTTGTTTACAGGTGAAGTTTTCATCGGCCAACAAGGTGTTGATCAGGGCCTTGTTGACGGGGTCGGGCATCTTGCACCTGTGATGAAAGCCCGCTTTGGCGACAAAGTGAAGTTCAAACGCTACGGACAAAAGCGCGGCCTGCTGTCGCGTTTCGGTGCAAAGGTCATCGATGACGCTGTTGCAGTAGTCGAAGATCGTGCTGCGTTTGCGCGGTTTGGTCTTTAGGCATGATTTTCAAAGTTATCACGCTATTTCTAGTTTTCATGGCCGTGCTGGCGATGTTCGGGAAATGGCGTTTCCCCGGGCAAGCACGGCTGGAAGCGGCCAAATGCAAATCTTGCGGGCGGTATCGTATTGGCAAAGGGCCCTGTGCCTGCTCAAAAGGAAAGCGTTGATGGATTGGCTCTATACCGTCGTCGGTTTGGTAATTTTGCTCTTGGCGGGGGATAGTTTGGTAAAAGGGGCAGTGAACCTTTCACTGCGCCTTGGTGTGCCCGCGTTAATCGTCTCTTTGACAATTGTGGCATTCGGGACCTCTGCGCCAGAGTTGCTGATCTCGGTCCAAGCGATCTGGGACGATGTGCCCGGCCTTGCGTTGGGGAATGTCGTCGGGTCAAACACGGCCAACGTACTGTTGGTCTTGGGTATCCCCGCTCTGTTGGCAACGATGCATACAAGCGAATGTGATACTCGCAACAGCTACTTACAAATGTTGGCCGCGACGGCTTTGTTTATCGTGCTGTGTTTCTTTGGTCCGCTGACATGGATAAGCGGCATTATTCTATTAACTGCCTTGGTCGCTATGCTGACCTACGCTGCGATGTCCGCCAATGCGCACCGCAAAGCAAATGTTGACGAAGAAGAAATTGAAGGCGCAGATCCGAACCTCGGGTGGCCGAAGATCGCGTTGTTCTTGGTACTAGGCTTGATCGGTTTGCCGCTGGGCGCAAACCTGCTTGTTGAAGGTGCAACCAGCATTGCGCGGCAGTTTGGTATTTCGGAAACCGTGATCGGACTAACATTGGTTGCGATTGGCACTTCTCTGCCAGAATTGGCAACGACGGTTATGGCGGCTCTACGCCGTCAAGCAGACGTTGCATTAGGCAATGTGATCGGATCCAATATGTTTAACCTCTTGGGCATCATGGGTGTCGCCAGCCTTGTGGGAACGATCCCCGTTGATCCGCAGTTTTTGCGCTTTGATTTGTGGATTATGGCGTTGGCGTCGATCCTTCTGGTACCATTTGTATTCATGAAAATTGATATCAATCGCATCTGGGGGATCATCCTCTCGGCGCTTTATATCAGCTATCTGGTTGTGGTTCTGGTTTAATGCGCGCGCTTGTTACAGGCGCTGGTGCGCGACTTGGTAAAGCTATGGCTCTTTATCTGGGCTCTCGTGGTTATGATGTCGCCGTGCATTATGCGGGGTCCAAAGAAGGCGCTGAAATCACTGTCGCACAATTGCAAGCGATGGGGCGCCACGCCGTTGCATTGCAAGCTGATCTGCTGGATGAAGATGCGACGCAGGGCTTGTTGCCCGCTGCCGCGGAGGCACTTGGTGGCACGATTACATGCCTGATCAACAATGCCTCGATTTTTGAATACGACAATATCAAATCAGCGAGCCGCACAAGCTGGGACCGCCATATCGAATCCAATTTGCGCGCACCATTTGTGCTGACGCAGGCACTTTCTACACAAGCTCCCGAAGCCACCACCGATGAAAACGGCGAACCTTTGGCATCTGCATTGGTGATCAATATGCTGGACCAACGGGTTCACAAGCTAACGCCTGAATTCATGTCCTACACGATCGCAAAGATGGGGTTGTGGGCGCTGACCCAAACGGCGGCACAGGCCCTAGCACCACATGTGCGGGTGAATGGGATTGGGCCGGGGCCAACGCTACAAGGTCATCGCCAAAGCAAGGTGCATTTTGAACAACAACGTGCTGCCACCATTCTGGGTCGAGGCGCAAACCTGAAAGATATCACAGCGGCGCTTGGATTTTTTCTCGATTCACCCGCCGTCACAGGCCAGATGATCAATGTTGACGGGGGCCAGCACCTTGTATGGCAAACGCCAGATATCCTCGGAGTTGAGTGACACCGCGGCAAGTTGTGCACGGGTTCACGGTTCTGTTATGATTTCTTAATAAAAGGTCAATGTTTTCAGTCTGTTGCATAGTGTTAATAAAATAACACATTTAAAACAGACACTTATATGAGTGCCTAATTTTTGGGCATTCCGACGAACCGCGCTAAAAACAAAGAGAAAATGGCGATAGACGAGAATTGCCCACCGACTTATCCACAGATTTCGTGGATGCCTTTCCTCTTGTCGCCAGCCCGTTACCATTGCAGCCAGAATAGAATCACGCGAGTGCCCCATGCCTGACCCCGACGACGAGACAAAACTGACCGGATACGCCCGCATCGAGGCTTATCTGCGCACAATTGACGGCTCTCCAGGGGTATACCGCATGCTGGATGAGGAAAGCCGTGTGCTTTACGTCGGCAAGGCGCGCAACTTGCGAGCCCGTGTCAGCAACTATGCGCGGCCCGGCAATCATTCGGGTCGTATCGCGCGAATGATCTCGGAAACCGCGTCGATGATGTTTCTGACCACGCGGACAGAAACAGAGGCATTGCTTTTAGAGCAGAACCTGATCAAGCAGCTAAAGCCGCGCTATAATGTGCTGCTGCGCGACGACAAATCGTTTCCCAATATTCTGGTAGCGAATGATCACGCCTATCCGCAGATCAAAAAGCATCGCGGCGCAAAAAAGGAAAAGGGTAATTACTATGGCCCGTTTGCAAGCGCAGGTGCAGTGAACCGCACGCTGAACCAGTTGCAGCGTGTTTTCTTGCTACGCAATTGCACAAACTCTGATTTTGAAACTCGCACGCGGCCTTGCCTGCAATATCAGATCAAGCGCTGTTCTGGCCCATGTGTCGGGCTTATTTCACCTGAAGATTATGCCGCGACTGTGCGCGATGCAGAGCTGTTTTTGCAAGGTCGGACCAAGGGAATTCAACAGACCCTTGCCGTGCAGATGTCAGAGGCATCCGAGGCAATGGAATTTGAACGCGCGGCCGCTTTGCGTGACCGCATCAAGGCGCTGACCCAAGTGCAGACCGCCCAAGGTATCAATCCGCAATCGACCGAGGAGGCCGATATCATCGGTCTTCATATCGACGGCGGTCAGGCCTGTGTGCAGGTCTTCTTTATTCGCGCCAATCAAAACTGGGGTAATCACGATTACTATCCGCGGATCAGTGGCGAAGAGGATGCCTCTGAGGTAATGGAGGCCTTTGTTGGCCAGTTCTACACGAACCGCGAACCGCCGCGCGCGATTATTCTAAGCCATGGTTTGGATAACGATGATTTAATGACTGCGGCACTGACTGAGAAGGCGGGCCGTAAGGTCGAGGTGATTATTCCGCAACGCGGTGAAAAGGCGGAGCTGATCCAAGGTGCGCTGCGCAATGCCCGCGAAAGCCTTGCGCGCAAAATGTCCGAAACTGCGACCCAGGCGCGACTGCTGAAAGGGCTGACCGAGGCGTTTGATTTGCCTAGGGTTCCAGCGAGGATTGAGGTTTATGACAACTCGCACATCCAAGGGGCATTTGCGGTCGGTGCGATGGTTGTTGTTGGCGCGGACGGGTTCGACAAAAATCAATATCGCAAGTTCAACATTAGGGGTGATGACATCACAGCGGGCGATGACTTTGGCATGATGAAAGAGGTCATGACCCGTCGCTTTAAGCGTTTGTTGAAGGAGGACCCTGATCGCACGTCAGGTATGTGGCCAGATTTGTTGTTGATTGATGGTGGGGCAGGGCAGGTCAGTTCTGTGCGTGAAATTATGGAGGCGTTGGGCGTCGGTGATGTGCCGATGGTCGGTGTTGCCAAGGGCGAAGATCGGGACGCAGGCAAAGAGGTATTTTATCGCACGGGCAAGCCCATATTTGCTCTGCGGCACAACGACCCTGTGCTGTATTTCATCCAGCGGATGCGCGATGAGGTCCACCGCTTTGCCATCGGGACACACCGTGCAAAACGATCCAAGGCAATTGGCGCGACGCCGTTGGACGAAGTTCCAGGGGTGGGCGCTGCACGCAAGCGTGCCTTGCTTGCGCATTTCGGATCGGCCAAGGCCGTTGCCCGCGCAAACCTTGCCGACTTTAAGGCGGTCGAGGGCGTTTCTGCGAATATGGCGCAGAAAATCTATGACTACTTTCATGAGAACGAGTAGGTCTTTGCAGAGCATTGCGGAAACAGCGGGTTTTCACTTTCTCAGCAAGCGCATAAGGTGACGCTATGAATTGGAATATTCCGAATATCCTGACGCTTTTGCGTCTGCTGGCCGCACCAAGTGTTGCGATCATGTTTTTGTATTTTGATCGGCCTTGGGCGGATTGGTTTGCCCTTGTTTTGTTCATTTCGGCGGCTGTCACCGACTTTGTAGATGGGTACTTGGCCCGCGCTTGGAAGCAAGAATCAAAGTTTGGTGCTATGATGGACCCAATTGCCGACAAAGCGATGGTTGTGATCGCGCTGGTCGTGATTACGGGCTTTTCGGGCATGAATCCTTGGATTCTGATGCCAGCGGTTTTGATCATCTTCCGAGAAGTGTTTGTCTCTGGCTTGCGTGAATTCTTGGGCGAAACAGCGGGGCTGTTGAAGGTCACTCCGTTGGCAAAGTGGAAAACAACGATGCAGATGGTCGCAATTGCAGTTCTTTTCGCGAAGGGTGCGTTCGAGCATTACTTGCTTGATGGTCCCGCAGCGGACGGGTTTAGTTTTCTGGCACTTGGCGCGAATGTCAGCTGGGCTGCGGGTATCGGGTTCTTGTGGATCGCAATGATCTTGACCGTACTGAGTGGCGCCGATTACTTCCGCAAAGCCCTTCCATATCTGAGAGATCCGAAATGAATGTGATGTATTTTGCGTGGGTTCGAGAACGGATCGGCGTTCCAAGCGAAGATGTGCAAACGACCGCTGCTACAGTCGCTGACCTTGTTGAAGAGTTGCGCAACCGCGAAAACCGGTATGCCGCTGCATTTGCAGATGTCAGTGCGTTGCGGGTAGCCTTGGATCAAGAGCTATCTGATTTCGACGCTCCTTTGGCGGGGGTTCGCGAAGTGGCATTTTTCCCACCAATGACTGGCGGCTGATGACGGTTCGTGTGCAACAATGCAGCTTTGACGCAGGCGCGGAGCTAAACGCTTTTTCGCAAGGTGACGGGGTCGGCGCAGTGGTCAGTTTTACCGGGTTGGTGCGCGACCTTGACGGTCGCTTGCACCAAATGGAAATCGAGCATTATTCAGGCATGACGGAACACGCGATCAAGGGGATTGTTGCGCAAGCGCAGTCGCGCTGGGCCTTGGACGATATTTTGGTCATTCACCGCTATGGGGTTTTACCTGTCGGTGCTCCGATCATGATGGTTGCGACAAAGTCGGCGCATCGCGCAGATGCCTTTGCCGCCGCAGATTTCCTGATGGATTACCTCAAATCTCGCGCTCCGTTCTGGAAGAAAGAAACCACCGCAGATGGCAGCACGTGGGTTGCCGCCAAAGACGATGATGAGGCCGCCCTAGAACGCTGGTGATCGCGCCATTGCGGCAACCGTGTTATGCCGTGGGCAGTCGGTTGTATGGTTGTTGATCAGGCCTGTGGCTTCCATGAATGCATAGACGATCGTTGGGCCGCAGAATTTGAAACCAGCCTTTTTAAGGTCTTTTGAAATCTGCGTGGAGAGTGGCGAAAACGTGGGCATTGTTGACCGGTCCGCAATCTTTGTACGCAGCGGCACGCCGTCGACATAATTCCACAAGAATTTATCAAACCCTTGCTGTGTTTCAATTTTTTGCCACGCCTGCGCATTTGTGATCGTGGCTGCAATCTTACCGCGGTGACGAATGATACCTTGGTTTTGGAGTAGAGTTTTAATTTCTGCTTCGCCCCACGTGGCGATGAAATTGGGGTCAAAGCCAGCAAACGCCGTGCGAAAGTTCTCGCGCTTTTTCAAGATTGTGATCCAGCTTAGCCCGGCCTGAAACCCGTCTAGAACCAGTTTTTCCCAAAGGGTACGACTATCGTATTCGGGAACGCCCCATTCTGTGTCGTGATAGTCTATGTAAATCTGTTCAGGGCCAGCCCAGCCACAACGATGATCCATTTTGCACCTTCATTTTCCGTCGAATTTGAATCGATAGCAGAACCTTAACCCGATGTTATGGGCAAAAGGGGATTGTATTGTGATGAATTAGGATTGTTTTATGTCTCGTACTGCCATGCCCAATGATACCCTTGATGATGCATCACTTCGCGATCCGTTCCACTTTGCAATGGCGAGTCGTGACGCGGATGTGTTGACGCTCGTGCGCGAAGCTTTGGCTGCTGGACGCGCGAAACTGGCATTTCAGCCGATTGTGACCGCAGGGGCAAATAGTCGCACAGCTTTCTATGAAGGTCTTATTCGCGTCATGGACGACGCGGGGCGGGTAATCCCAGCGGCGCATTTTATGCCCGTCATTGAAGAGACGGATTTGGGGCGGCAGATTGATTGTGTGACCTTAGAGTTGGCGCTGCAGCTACTAACGGTAAACCCTTATCTCAGGCTATCGGTAAACTTGTCAGCACGGTCTATAGGTGATGGGCAGTGGCGGCGGATTCTTGAACAGGGATTGAACAAAGAAGGGACAGTTGGCGAGAGGTTGATCTTCGAGATCAGCGAGACTTCGGCGATGGTACTACATGAAATCGTTACACGATTCATGGAAGAGGTTCAGCCGCGCGGCATTAGTTTTGCCCTTGATGGGTTCGGTGCCGGCATGACAGCATTTCGACATCTTAAAGATTTTTACTTTCCACAAACGGGATTAAAGCCACCGGCTTCCAGCCGGTCCGCTTTAGCGTAATGTACTATAATCTTCCCTCTCATTTTTAAGACCCAGCGAAGCGGTAAGGGTCTTAAAAATGAGAGGGAAGATTATGATC
>JAIBDT010000021.1 GCA_024686085.1 Loktanella sp. | reverse complement strand
TGGTGCGGTCGGAGGGACTCGAACCCTCACTCTTGTTACAGAACAGCGACCTCAACGCTGCGCGTCTACCAATTCCGCCACGACCGCGATCAATGACTGCGGCTGCTCTAGACCATGCTTGCGGGCTTCTCAAGTGGAAAAATGCGCTGCTTTGGACTTAGCCGTTTTTGACGGCGCTTTTGCACAATGGCACTGACAACCATCAACGCGACACCAAAAGCGATCACACCATAACCCAACTGCTCATTCTGCCCGAAAAACAAAGCGTTTGTGCGGCGACCGGGCAAAAAATTGGCAAGACCCGCCAACATCAATCCATACCAATAGAGGTTGCGCATTATCGTTCGGTGAATTGCGACGCGCCCCGCAATCACATGACGCATAGCAGAATAAAGCGACCACAGCGTGAAAATCGCAAGCCCGTGAATCGGGCTAAACGGACCGATTAGCGCAAAGCTATGGATCGTGAATGATGACAGCGCGACCCCCGCCATACAGATCACCCAAATATAGCCCACAATCTTATGGATGCGATCACGCTTGTGACGATACAAGGCAAACGGCCCCAACACGATCGACGCAAGCGCCAGAATGATGTGCAATTGTGTATTGGGGGCGGCAGAAAGATAAGGGATCAAGATCATGTTCAGCTCCGTGGTTGGCAATGTCGTTTGGGTTGCCTATCCATGACGGCAGGTCTGCACAGGACCAACGGAAGATACGTTAAATAAGGGGAAACTGCGTGAATGACGGGGCACTGCACTTGGCGCTACGCGAATGGCGGGCGCATATAACAACGCCAGCCACATTGGGGGCGGTGGTTGGCATCGCATTGATCCTTGCGATCATCGTGCCGTTTGAAGCGGGCCGTCAATTCGGGGTGATGGGACGCTTTGGCTACTGGCTTTTGGTTGTTGCTACGACTTACGGCGCAGGCGCGTTTATCAACGGCGGGCTGTCAATTCGGTATCGGCGCAAGCTGGCCCTGCCCGTCCTGATCGGCATTAGCTGCGCAGCCACGGGTGCGGCTATCGCGGCCCTTGTGTCCGCGATCAACTCCCTGATAATTGGCTAATTGCCCACGGTTGCGGAATTACCAATTTATCTGGGCAATATCTTTATCATCGCCTTTATCGTGGCCGCAATGTTTCACATGCTCAGTCGCGACAGACCCGACACCAACAACGCCCTGCCCCCTGCAATCCTCGACCGTATCCCTTATGAGAAACGCGGACGGCTTATGGCACTGTCAGTAGAGGACCACTACGTGCGCATCATCACCACCAAAGGCGTCGAATTCGTCCTCTTAAGGCTCAGCGACGCGATGCGCGAAACGGGCGATGTTGCGGGGATGCAAGTGCACCGATCCCATTGGATCGCCACGCAGGCCGTCAAATCCGCACGACGCGACGATGACCGCGCGATCCTGACACTTGTGAACGACACCGAAATCCCCGTAAGTCGGCGCTACGTCACACATATCAAAAAGGCTGGCCTCTTGGCCAAGTAGACACATGGTAGACTGGATCACTTCTACAGGACTGACGTCCTACGACGACGCGCTGGCCTTTATGGAAGACCGCGCAGGGCAAATCGCAGCGGGCACCGCAGACGAGGCGATCTGGCTGGTCGAGCACCCGCCCCTCTACACTGCAGGGACCTCGGCGAATATCAAAGACCTCGTCGATCCCGACCGCTTTCCGGTGCACGAAGCAAGACGCGGCGGTCAATATACCTACCACGGTCCGGGGCAAAGGGTGGCCTATATCATGCTGGACGTGGGCAAACGGGGTCGCGATGTGCGGGCGTTCGTGTGCCAGATCGAAAACTGGATCATCGCAACCCTCGACACCTTTAACGTCAAGGGTGAACGGCGCAGCGGTCGCGTTGGCGTCTGGGTGACACGACACGACAAACCACTGGGGGCCGACGGGCAACCGCAAGAAGACAAAATCGCAGCGCTCGGGATACGGCTGCGCAAATGGGTTAGCTTTCACGGGCTATCGATCAACGTCGAACCCGATCTTTCCCACTTCACAGGCATCGTGCCCTGCGGGATTACGGCGCATGGAGTCACGTCGCTGGTTGATCTTGGCCTGCCCGTGACAATGGAAGACGTCGACGTGGCGCTACAGCAGACGTTCGAGGCCAGCTTTGCAAAAAAGAATGACGAGACCAAAACTTAAATCGCAAGGTGCGCCGCACATTAGATTATTGCGCACCAAGTTGCACCGCCCTCACGGAAGCTACGGTTTCCAAACGCAGCATCCGCTATAAATTGTCAAATTTCCTAAAATTTTCAAAACGTTGCCATGCCTCGTTAACACTACAGAAAACCATATTGGGCACAAAGATCTCAGTTTTTGAGGATCAAGCCGGTGCCTGCATATATATCAGAAATAGACGTTGTTGGTCGGGCGCCAGACAGCTCTGGGCCCGAAAACCTCGAGTTTGTTGAAATTACAGTTAAGACGGGCACAGACATGTCCGACTACAAACTTTATATTTATGCAGCCGACGGGTCGGTTTCCGAGGGACCCATTTCATTGGGAACCTTGCAGAGTTCAGCCGCCGGTAACGACACCTACCTGATCAATGGGGACTCGGGCCTCGGCGACATTACCTATAACGAGGCAGTTGCCTTGGTCGACGGCTCAGGGGATGTCGTACAATTTGTCTCGTTTAATGGAAATACGGTCACAGGTAACGAAGGCCCCGCAAGTGGATTGGGCAGCACCGATATCGGGACGCACGGATTTAACGAAAGCCTGCAATCTGATAACGGGGGCGCCAGTTATTATACACAAAGTGCGCCCAATCCGGGCACAGCACCCTGCTATGCCTCAGGCACAATGATTGAGACAATAAACGGACCCCGGCCCGTCGAAACGTTGCGACCAGGCGACTGGGTGACGACCCTTGATCACGGCACGCAAATCGTCCGCTGGGTGCGCAGTAGCGATCAACCGCTAGAGAAAGTGGACATCGACGCCAAACCCGTCCTCATCGCGGCAGGCGCACTTGGTCAGAACCTGCCAACACACGATCTGATCGTCTCGCCCCAGCATCGCATTCTGGTGGGGGGACGTGGGCAGTTAGAAGACCAATTTGGGGCAGAGTCGTTTGTACCCGCCAAATCGCTCACGGCTTTACGTGGAATCCGGCATATGAATGGAAAAGCCAAAATCACATGGATCCATTTCGCCTGCGATCAACACGAGGTAGTTATCGCAAATGGGTGCTTCTCAGAATCCTTGCTCCTTGGGGGGATGGTCGTCAGTGCAATGACAGCCTCGGTGCGCCGGACGCTGGAAAATATTTATGGGACACCCCCGTCGCCCGATGCGCCGCTAAACGGACCCGCCTCCAGACAATGCCTCACTGTCGGTAAAGCGCCTCGCCATCTTGCAAAAACTGCAACAACGCGCAAGATGCACACCGCCGAAGCGGCCATGACCTAACGGACTTTCCATCAACGTCGAACCTGCCCTCAACGATTGAAAACGTCGATGTGGCGTTACGGCAGACGTTTAACCTGCTTCCCCAAGCCCAAAAACGACGACACCCACGACCTTAGTTAAGACCGCGGGTGGCGCTTAAATGTAGTGCGTACTTAGGTGACCGTGTAGGTAAAAGAGCTTCCTTTACCGCGGTTCCGCGTACCTATAATCTTGTTACCTTCTAAAATGAACAATTGGCAGTCTTCTGGCGAAGCACCGCCGGGACCTGCAGACAAAGTCCGGCAGAAAAATCCGTCCTTCATCTCATAATTGCCCGCCAATCGAACGCCGTCCCATGACCCTGAAAGCGTACCATCAGCCCCAATGATCACATATTGCGCGGGGCTGTCGTGAACCAATCTTTTGCCCACTACCGCAGTCATATCAGCTTGTGTCGCCAGTTGGGTCGCACCCGATTGCGGGGCGACTTGGACAGTGGACTGATCCGCCACGGTCGCCTGACATGCGGCCAATCCCAACACCGCAATAATAGCAAAGCTTTTCAAATGAAGTCCCTCCAGTGTTCTGTTTGCAGAAAACCAACGCGTCGCTGGTCTTGACAAATAACCTGTCGGGCAACGTCTCATCTGTATAGGTTCACAAATCTGAACCTTGACTCACGTGAAACGATCAATTGCCGATAACGCGGTCCTTGATGGCCATTGCGATCAATTGCTCACGCGATGCGGCCCCGTACTTGCTTTGGCACGATGAAAGATGGCGGTGGACCATCGTTTCACTGATCCCCATTTTGAACGCAACCGTCGACACTGCGTTACCGTCCGCCAGAAACGACAGTGCATCCCTTTCACGCTTGGTAATCCTCACCTGAGGCGTCCGCCAAAAGGTCAGGGGGTCCTTCTCTTCACCAAAACGGTAGAACGTATTGATGACACTTGAAAAAGCCAACGCGGCAGACGGATCAACGTCATGATCATCATCCGCAAAACACAACGACACTAAACGCGTCCCGCCCTCTGCTGCAGAGTGAAAGGTAGACGCTCTTAAATGCCCGTATCCCGCATCAGACAAACCATGGTTCAGCGCATAACTGGCACTGCACGTATCGTCATTTCGGACCAAGGTGCCGCTATCCACAGTCATCAAGGACTGACCTCGCCAGACCCCGCGCAGAAACGGATCAATATTATGAAAACCACACGCAACATAATCGCCCAGCCAGTCTTGCGACATTGTCGAGTCTGCCCGGACAAGCTGGGATCTCGCAACATCAAGGTCGGCAACAGTAAACGCTTTGATTCCGATACTTTGCGAAAATTGCTCAAAGGACGGCTCACGATCTGGATCAACAAGATTGTGCAACGCCCAATCGAAAATCTTATCCGTCATGCTCGGCATCATTTAGGTCCTATGTGTTTTTTAGGGTCCCTGGGGGCATCTTGCTATGCTCTGACCCTAGCCCGCAGATCGTAATCGGTAAAGGACGAGAGCATACCACACGACAAAGTCGAGGATCGTGGATAAAATACCCCAACCATGTGACACTTTGCGTTGGGGTGCGCCAAATTAACCCAGCCTTATTGCGCAATGGATTATTGCCCCCATAGGCACAACGCACTAGAACAATTCCAAACGTGCAGGCGCGACTCTCGTGTCTTGTGCATCTGAATTCAAACTGAGGAGAGCCACATGGCAGATGCAGCCATCCACGGCCATGAAGACGATCGGGGCTTTTTTACCCGTTGGTTCATGTCCACCAACCACAAAGACATCGGTATCCTGTACCTATTCGTATCAGGCGCCGTTGGCTTTATCTCGGTGTGTTTCACCGTCTATATGCGTCTCGAATTGATGCACCCTGGTGTGCAATACATGTGTCTCGAAGGCGCACGTTTCATCGCCGATAGTGCGGCGGAATGTACGCCAAATGGGCACCTCTGGAACGTTATGATCACCTACCACGGTGTGTTGATGATGTTCTTTGTTGTTATTCCTGCGCTTTTTGGCGGCTTTGGTAACTACTTGATGCCATTGCAAATTGGCGCACCTGACATGGCGTTCCCACGCCTGAACAACCTGTCCTTCTGGATGTATGTTGCAGGTACGTCTTTGGGTGTTGCATCCATGCTGACACCGGGCGGCAACGGCCAACTTGGGTCGGGTGTGGGTTGGGTTCTGTATCCACCGCTCTCCACCTCCGAGGCAGGCATGTCGATGGACCTCGCGATCTTTGCGGTTCACCTGTCGGGTGCATCCTCGATCTTGGGCGCGATCAACATGATCACAACTTTCCTGAACATGCGCGCACCGGGCATGACATTGCACAAAGTGCCATTGTTCAGCTGGTCGATCTTCGTGACGGCTTGGTTGATTCTTCTGGCACTACCGGTTTTGGCCGGTGCGATCACAATGCTTTTGACAGACCGGAACTTCGGCACAACCTTCTTCCAACCTGAAGGCGGCGGCGACCCGATCTTGTACCAGCACATTTTGTGGTTCTTTGGACACCCAGAGGTTTACATCATCGTCATCCCAGGCTTCGGGATCGTGAGCCACATCATCGCAACATTCTCGCGTAAGCAGATCTTTGGCTACCTGCCGATGGTTTATGCGATGGTCGCGATTGGTGTTCTGGGCTTCGTCGTTTGGGCGCACCACATGTACACCGT
The DNA here is from genome assembly GCA_024686085.1 of Loktanella sp. Taxonomy (GTDB): domain Bacteria; phylum Pseudomonadota; class Alphaproteobacteria; order Rhodobacterales; family Rhodobacteraceae; genus Yoonia. The sequence continues at coordinate 33,487 of JAIBDT010000021.1, read as the reverse complement.
GGGCATGTCCCTGACACAGCAGTCCTACTTCATGCTGGCAACAATGGTCATTGCGGTGCCGACAGGGGTCAAGATCTTCTCGTGGATCGCGACCATGTGGGGCGGCTCGGTCGAGTTCCGCGCGCCGATGCTTTGGGCGATGGGCTTCTTGTTCCTATTCACCGTTGGTGGGGTTACAGGGATCGTTCTGTCACAAGCTGGGATCGACCGCGTTTATCACGACACTTACTACGTGATCGCACACTTCCACTACGTGATGTCCTTGGGCGCGGTATTTGCGATCTTCGCAGGTATCTACTTCTACTTCCCCAAGTTCAGCGGCAAAATGTACCCTGAGTGGGCGGCCAAGCTGCACTTCTGGGCGATGTTCATCGGTGCAAACCTGACATTCTTCCCACAGCACTTCTTGGGTCGTCAGGGCATGCCACGTCGTTACATCGACTACCCGGACGCCTTTGCAACTTGGAACCTTGTCTCCTCTTGGGGCGCGTTCCTGTCGTTCGCATCGTTCTTGTTCTTCATCGGGATCATGGTTTACTCGCTGAAATGGGGCCGCAAGGTCACCGAGAATAACCCATGGAACGAGTTTGCAGACACACTCGAGTGGACATTGCCTTGCCCACCACCAGAGCACACCTTTGAGACACTGCCAAAGCAGTCTGATTGGGACAAAGGGCACGCACACTAGCGACCCTGCTTACTGAAAATATCAAAGGCCCTGTCATCATTGGCGGGGCCTTTTTTTGTTGGAACGTAGCGACGAAACCGCGCATTTGCGCAAGCGCGTTTTCGGACTAATTATAGACCATGCCTTATGAATGGTCCGCTGATCCGCACAGCACAAAAACCGATCTCGATCTTAGCCTCTGGCCCTACCGGTCACTGCTGCGCAAAGACTTCGTTCTATTCGTCGGTGGAACGGCGGCAATTGTGGCACTGCCCCTGATCACACTGCTAGGAACGGTGATCCTTTGGGTCATCCTGACCTGCTTTGCGATCATGCTCTGGGGGCTGTGGACCGCACTGAACATCAGCTACAAACGCGGCGAGGCGCTGGAAAAACTGGTGCTCAAAGGCGAGACCGTCAGCCTGACACACACGGACCCCAAAGGGAAAACGCAAACATGGACCGCCAACAGATATTGGGCAACCGCGCACCTGCACCGCAAGGGTGGGCCGGTCGAGAACTATATCACATTGCGGGGGGGCGATCGGGAGGTGCAGATCGGCGCGTTTTTGGACGCGGGCGAACGGCTGACACTCTTTGACGAGTTACAAATGGCACTGCGACGCTAATAAGGGACAGGCTTTCACCCGTCCCTGTTGTCTTAGCCCAAACGGCCTTTGACCAATGGACCGGCTTTGCCGAAATCCATCTGACCTGTATATTTGTGTTTCAAGACAGCCATCACCTTGCCCATGTCGCGGATGCTTTCGGCACCCACCTCGGACACGGCCGCATCAATAGCTGCGGCAGTTTCGGCCTCGGACAACTGACGGGGTAGAAAATCCTCGATGACTTTGATCTCGGCCAGTTCCTTTTCCGCCAATTCCAAGCGACCACCCTCTTCATAGGCACGCGCACTTTCTTGGCGTTGCTTGACCATCTTGCCAAGAATCGCAAGGATATCGGCATCGCTGACACCCGCGTCGTCGCCAGTGCCACGCAACGCAATATCACGATCCTTGATCGCCGCATTGATCAAACGAAGGGTCGACAGGCGGTCTGCCTCTTTGGCTCGCATTGCGTCTTTCAACGCTGCAGTGATCCGGTCGCGCATTTCCATGAAATTCCTCAAACATGTCTTTCAACGAACGCGCAACATAGAGCGAAGCCGCCCCGCTGACAACCACCCCAATAAAGCAGGTCCGCGCCCTTATTTAACTGGCAAGATCGGTCTTGACCCGCCCTGCCCGCGCCCGTAAACCCAGCACAATTTGGCAGGCTTTGGGGAATGATACGATGGCACAATCTGAACAATTCAAACCGACAGCATGCCTCGCGCTTGCAGATGGTACCGTGTTTTACGGCCACGGGTTCGGCGCAACCGGCGAGACGGTGGCAGAACTCTGCTTTAACACCGCGATGACCGGCTACCAAGAAATCATGACCGATCCGTCCTACGCGGGCCAAGTCGTCACCTTCACATTCCCCCATATCGGCAACACCGGCACCACAGCCGAGGATGACGAGGCAAGCACCTCCGCCGCCGCAGGCATGATCGTGAAATGGGACCCGACCACACCCTCCAACTGGCGGACGACACAAGAACTGGCACCGTGGCTGGTTGCAAACGGGCGCATCGGTATGGGCGGGGTTGACACCCGCCGGCTGACCCGCGCCATTCGGCAGCAAGGGGCGCCGCATGTAGCACTCGCGCACGACCCAGAGGGTAACTTTGACATCGACGCGCTGGTGAAAAAGGCGCGCGCTTGGTCTGGACTTGTGGGGCTTGACCTTGCCAAAGACGTAACCTGCGCACAATCCTACCGTTGGGACGAAATGCGGTGGGCTTGGCCGGACGGTTATACCCGTCAGGAAAACCCGAAATTCAAAGTGGTGGCCGTCGATTACGGCGCAAAACGCAACATCCTGCGCTGCCTTGCATCTGCGGGCTGCGACGTGACCGTTCTGCCCGCATCTGCCACCGCCGAAGACGTGTTGTCACACAAACCCGACGGTGTGTTCCTGTCCAATGGCCCTGGCGATCCAGAGGCAACAGGCGCTTACGCCGTGCCCATGATCCAGCAAGTCCTCGCACAATCTAACATCCCCGTTTTCGGGATTTGCCTTGGTCATCAGATGCTTGCACTGGCTTTGGGTGCCAAGACGGTAAAAATGAACCACGGGCACCACGGGGCCAACCACCCCGTGAAAGACAACGACACAGGCAAGGTCGAGATCACCTCGATGAACCACGGTTTTGCAGTCGACAGCCAGACCCTGCCGGCGGGCGTGCTTGAAACCCATGTGTCGCTGTTTGACGGGTCCAACTGCGGTATCCGCATGGCCGACCGGCCCGTGTTCAGCGTGCAATACCACCCCGAAGCAAGCCCGGGACCGCAAGACAGCTACTACCTGTTCGAACGGTTTGCCGCAGCGATGCAGGCCAACGCGGCTTAGCTCGCCTTAAGACTTATTAAGTAAGTATTAACCGAAAAGTGTCATGGTTATCTTGTTGTTAACAGGGTCACCATGGCGCAAACGCGGTTTTCATCCCTCTCCACACTTACACCCGCGCGCGGGGTGTCTGCGCTATGCAAACAGCTGATCCACGAGGAACTCCTTTGCGCCGACCACGCAGACCAAGCCGAAGACATCGCGATCAAAGGCGGACAAAGGCTGGCAGATGTGCTGGCAATCAGGTTCGGGGTCGCACCGCTGTCTATCGCAGAGGCCTATTCACAGCTATTCCAGACCCAGATGGTCAACCCGCAAGAAGCCCTGCCAACGCCTTCGCTCGTCCATAAATTCGGACCTGCAAAAGCGGCGAAAACGGGGTTGCTGCCTTGGCGAATGATCGGACATGATACGATCATCCTGACTGACAAGCCCGAGCAGTTCGAACGGGCATGCGACGATCTCACACGCACTTTTGGGCCAGTGCGCATGGGAATCACCACCACCGAACACATCGAAAAGTACCTGATCGCACACCACCAAAACTGCTTGGTTCGGGCAGCAGAAACCAAAGTGCCTTTGGCGCAAAGCAGCAGGAATTGGCAGGCAAGGCGCACGCTGATCGGGGGAATTTTGGTGCTTGGCCTCCTGATCGCGGCGAGCCTACTTTGGCCCCAGCTGACATTCGGGGTGTTCTGCGCTTGGGCGACGCTGATCCTGATCTTGAATACAGGGTTCAAAGTGGCGGCTGCAGCGGCTCATCTCGCTGATAAGAATATGCAAAACATCTCTAGAGTGACCCCTGCGCGCTTGCCCAAAATCTCGATTCTGGTGCCGCTTTTTCGCGAAACCGAAATCGCTGATCACCTTTTGGAACGACTGCGCGAGATCGACTATCCGCGCGAACTCTTGGACGTCTGCCTTGTGACCGAAGGCGACGATCTAACCACACGTAGCGCCGCATTCTGCCCACATGGATGCGGTCCGTCATCGTGCCTGATGGCACATTGCGCACAAAGCCACGGGCACTGAATTTCGCGCTTGATTTCACACAAGGCAGCATCATCGGGGTCTACGACGCCGAAGACGCCCCCGACCCTGACCAGCTGCGCAAAGTGGCCCTTCACTTTGCAAATTGCGGGCCGGATGTGGCGTGCTTGCAAGGGGTTCTGGACTACTACAATGATAGAACGAACTGGCTAACACGTTGTTTTGCAATCGAATATGCGACATGGTTCCGGATCGTCCTACCAGGACTTGCGCGGCTTGGCTTTGTCGTGCCCTTAGGGGGAACAACGCTGTTTTTCCGCCGCCAAATCCTAGAAGACCTCGGCGGTTGGGATGCACATAATGTAACCGAAGACGCCGATCTCGGGGTGCGCTTGGCGCGCGCAGGATACCGCACTGAACTGATTGATTCTGTCACCCAAGAAGAAGCCAACGGGCGCGCATGGCCATGGGTCAAACAGCGGTCACGCTGGCTCAAAGGCTATGCGATCACTTATGCCGTCCACATGCGCAGCCCGCGCCAGCTGATGCGCGATCTCGGCCTCAAACGGTTTCTTGGCGTACAAATGCTGTTCCTTGGCACGCTTTCACAATTCGTGCTGCAACCAGTGCTTTGGTCGTTCTGGCTGATCCCCTTCGGGATCGCGCACCCGATCCAAACGCTTTTGCCACCGATAGGGTTCTGGCTGTTGGCGGCGGTGTTTTTCGGCTCCGAGATCATCAACTTCGCCATCTCGGCCATCGCCTTGAAAGCAGCCAAGAAGACTTGGCTAATCAAATGGGCAGTGACCCTCCAAGTTTATTTCCCACTTGCCGCGCTTGCCGCCTACAAGGGGCTGTTTGAACTGGCGTGGAAACCGTTCTATTGGGACAAGACCATGCACGGCGTCCTCCTGCCCGAACCCGTTAAGGCGCCTCCTCCACCGCCTTCGCATCAAGCTTAAGACGGGTCTTGTAGGCCTTGGAGATATGATCGCGCAGCGCCGCATAGGCCGCATCACCATCGCCCGCCTCAATCGCGTCCACGATCCGCGCATGCTCGTCCAACGTGCCTGTTGCACGGCCCTCTGCGGCCAAAGATGTGGTTGCCAGCAGCGCCATAGAGCGGTGCACCAAGTCCAATTGCTGCACCAAAAACCGGTTATGCGAAGCAAGGTGAATCTGTTTGTGGAAACGGCGATTGGCACGGCTTAGCGCCGCAGGATCGTCCGCTAAAGCCCTATCATCATTCAACATATCCCGTAAAACGCCAACCTCTTCAGGGGCCGCATGACGGGCCGCTAACCGCGCGGCCATACCCTCTAACTCGCCGCGCACAGCGTAAAGCTCGGACAATTGGCTATGATCCAAGGACGCCACGATTAACGACCGCCCGTCGCGTGTCAGCAGGTTCTGAGTCTCAAGCCGCTGTAATGCCTCACGAATAGGCGTGCGCGACACGCCAAACCGCTCTGCCAACTCGCTTTCAACCAAGCGGTCACCCGGAGTATACAGGTGGCTGTCGATCGCTTCGAGGATCAAGCTATAGGCATCTTTTTGCGGGCTGCGCGTGTCTGACATTACGGGACCTTTCATCATGCTGCACCCTAGCCGCGCTACGCCCCTCGCGGCAAGGCAAACCGACATCCAGCGCCAGTTGTCGCAGGCAGTGTGATCCCCCTTTCCCAAGCGCGCGCATCGGCCTATGTCTATCTCATGGACCGGATAGAAACTGACATCGTGATTTCGGGCGGCGGAGTTGCTGGACTGACTGCCGCTGCGGCCTTTGGGACCGCGGGCTTTGACGTGCTGATCGTGGACCCCGCCCCGCCCGTTACCACCATCGATGGGCAAGGCGCGGACCTACGCACCACAGCATTCTTGCAACCAGCCCAAGAGTTTCTGGACCGCGCAGGCATCTGGGACAGCCTCGCGCCTTTTGCGGCCCCTTTGCAGATCATGCGGATCGTTGACGCCAGCGGCGCGGACGGTGCCGTGCGCACCAGTGCAGATTTCGACGCCAGCGATGTGTCCGACAAACCTTTTGGGTGGAACCTGCCAAACTGGTTGTTACGGCGAGAAATGGTTAACCGCCTACAAGCTTTGCCCAATGTGATCTTCAAAACAGGTGTGGGCTTTGGCGATGTGGTCGCGCGCTCGGCCTACGCACTGGTGCGGCTCACTGACGGGTCTGCTGTGCGCTGCAAGCTTGTCATCGGGGCAGACGGACGTGGATCACCCGTGCGCCGTGCTGCAGGAATTAACGCTACAACAACACGTTACGGGCAGAAAGCGATCACATTCGCCGTTACCCATGATGCGCCCCACGATAATGTCTCGACAGAGGTCCACCGCGCAGGCGGGCCATTCACTTTGGTCCCACTGCCTGATCTTGGGGGCAAGCCCTGCTCTGCCGTGGTCTGGATGCAGGCCGGTGCCGCTGTAAAAGAGTTAATGGCGCTGACTGACGACGCCTTTAGCGCGGCCGCCACCGACCGCTCTGCGGGCACCTACGGGCCCCTCACACTTGCCAGTAAACGTAGCGTCTGGCCGATCATTTCGCAATGCGCGGACAGCTTGACGGGACCGCGCACCGCCCTTGTGGCAGAGGCCGCCCACGTCGTGCCACCCATCGGTGCGCAGGGGTTGAACATGTCGCTCGCAGACCTGAATTGCTTGCTTGATCTGGCCAAAACGCATCGTGAAGACCTTGGCAGCCAAGCCATGTTGGACGACTTTCACAAAGCGCGGCACGGCGATATCAGGCTGCGGGTCAAAGGCATCGACGCGCTTAACCGCGCATCCATCGCAGGCGCGCCTTTGGTCCAAGACATGCGGGTTGCGGGGATCAAGGCGCTTTATGGGGCTGCCCCGATCCGCCGCAAATTGATGGAACTCGGTTTGGGTGCGAAGACCTAAAGCACCGCGTCCAAAACAGGTGTTAAGCGACCGAGCGTGCCCTTCACGTCATACAATTTGTCCAACCCGAACAGGCCCAAACGGAACGTGCGGAAATCATCAGGCTCGTCGCACTGCAGTGGCACGCCCGCTGCGATCTGCATGCCCTTGGCGGCAAAAACAGACCCGTTTTGCACTGCAGGATCGTCAGTATAGCTGACCACCACACCGGGCGCTTGAAACCCTTCGGCCGCGACCGATTTGATGCCCTTGCCTCCCAGATAGGCCCGCACTTGATTGCCCAAATCCCACTGCGCAGCTTTCAGTTTATCGAACCCATAATCCTTTGTTTCCAACATGGTATCACGGAAAGCGCGCAAGCCATCGGTCGGCATCGTGAGGTGATAGGCATGACCACCGCCCTCATAGGCCACCATGATCGCACGCCATTTTTTCAGGTCCATCGCAAAGCTGTCAGATGTGGTTTCATCCAGCCGTGACGCGGCGCGGTCCGACATCATTACAAGACCCGCCGAAGGGGTCGCCGACCAGCCCTTTTGCGGCGCAGAAATCAGCACATCCACGCCTGTGGCTTTCATATCAACCCAGACGCAACCGCTTGCGATGCAGTCCAACACCATTAATGCCCCGACCTCATGGGCGGCATCGGCCATCGCTTTGAGGTAATCATCAGGCAGAATCAGGCCCGCGCTGGTTTCGACATGGGGGGCGAAGACCACGTCGGGCTTGGCCTCTCGAATGGCCGCGACCACCTCTTCAATTGGGGCTGGCGCAAATGGTGCGCGGGTGTCGTTACCTGCCTGACGCGCCTTCAAAACGGTTGTTTTCGCTGCGAAATTGCCCGCCTCAAAAATCTGTGTCCAACGGTAGGAAAACCATCCGTTGCGCACGATCAAGGCATGGGCATTGCTGCCAAATTGACGGGCCACGGCCTCCATCCCATATGTCCCACCACCCGGCACAAGCGCCACAGCATCAGCACTATAGACCTCTTTGAGCATAGATGAGATATCCGTCATAACGCCTTGAAAAGCTTTAGACATATGGTTCAGTGAACGGTCTGTGAACACAACGGAGAATTCCGTCAGGCCATTTGGGTCAACAGGTGTCTTATCGGTCATTGTCGTCTCCAATTTGAATTGCGCACACCATGCCCCGACATCGCCCTGATGGCAAAGTCTATCTTGGCATACCGTTCAAATCGGACCGGGCCTGCGTTCTTCACTTAGCAGCACATTCGCCTCGACATTCCCTACCCCTGGTAATGTCATGACCCGTCGCCGCAGAACGCGTTCAAAGTCGGCCAGATCACGTGCGACAACACGCAAGCGGTAATCGTATAGCCCCAACACATGCTCGACCGTCTGCACCTCTGGGATCGCCGTGACGGCGCGTTCGAAGTCCTCAAGGCTGACCCGCCCTTTGGTGGCCAGTTTGACCCCAAGGAAAACCGTCACGCCAAACCCGACCTTTTCGGCGTCCAGAACAAGCGCGCGCCCCTTTATAATGCCCGCATCCTCTAACCGCTTGATCCGCCGCCACATGGCAGGCTGGCTAAGCCCGAATTTACGGCCCAGCTGGCTGGCGGGCTGGCTGGCATCGCCGTAAAGGGCGCGCAAAATATCGCGGTCGAGATCGTCAAGGGTCATAGCGGCAGCACCCGATCCGACTTGATCTCGGCCACGGTCATCAGCGCCTCGATGTCCGCGATATGCGGCAAGGTCAGAATTTGGTCGCGGTAGATTTGCTGGTAGTGCGGCAAGTCCCGCGCCACGAGCGAGAGCCGCACGTCGACGCGGCCAAGGAATGTCTGGATCTCGAGAACCTCGGGGACCAGCCTTGCTGCGATCATAAAGTCGTCAAAGGCCCGCGAGACGGTTTTATCCAACGTAACCCGCAGCGATACCTGCACCGCATAGCCTAGAGCGGCCCAATCAATCACCACGACTTGGCCGCGCAAAATGCCGTCAGCTGTCAGCCTATCCAAACGGCGGGTGACCTTGCCCGCAGTCAAGCCCGTGAGTTGCGCCAAATCGGGCGCAGTCAGTGTCGGGTCCTGTTGCAATTGGCGCAAAATCGCGCGGGCGTCTGTATCAAGCATGAAAATCTCATTAATAGCCAAATTAGCGCATAACAAGTTTTTTCTGAGCGCAAATATGTCGGTTTGTAACCTCTACAACCCGTAATGCGCCCGTTATAACAAGGCCAGAAACCTAAACAAAGGAATGTCCCTATGCGCGTTTATTATGATCGTGATTGCGATGTTAACCTCATCAAAGACAAAAAAGTTGCCATTCTCGGCTATGGCTCCCAAGGCCACGCCCATGCGCTGAACCTGCGCGATAGCGGTGCGAAGAACCTTGTTGTTGCTTTGCGCGAGGGTTCTCCGAGCCAAGCCAAAGCCGAAGGCGAAGGCCTGAAGGTTATGGGCATCTCTGAAGCTGCTGCTTGGTGTGATGTGATCATGTTCACAATGCCCGACGAGCTGCAGGCAGAAACATACACCAAATATGTTAAAGACCACATTAAGCCAGGGTCCGCGATTGCGTTTGCACACGGCTTGAACGTGCATTTCGGCTTGATCGAGCCAAAAGACGGCGTTGATGTGATCATGATGGCGCCAAAAGGCCCAGGTCACACTGTGCGCGGCGAATTCACCAAGGGCGGCGGCGTGCCTTGCTTGGTTGCGGTTCACACTGACGCCACGGGTAAAGCGATGGAAATCGGCCTGTCTTATTGCTCTGGCATCGGTGGCGGCCGGTCTGGCATTATTGAGACCAACTTCCGTCAGGAATGCGAAACTGACCTCTTTGGTGAGCAGGCTGTTCTTTGCGGTGGCGTTGTTGAACTGATCCGCATGGGCTTTGAAACCCTTGTTGAGGCTGGTTACGAGCCAGAAATGGCATATTTCGAGTGTTTGCACGAAGTGAAACTGATCGTCGACCTGATCTATGAAGGCGGCATCGCCAACATGGACTATTCGATCTCGAACACAGCAGAATACGGCCAGTACGTGTCAGGTCCACGCATCCTGCCATACGTTGAGACAAAGGCCCGTATGAAAGCGGTTCTTGACGACATCCAGTCGGGCAAATTCGTACGTGACTTCATGCTGGAAAACGCTGTTGGCCAGCCAACGATCAAGGCTGCGCGTCGTGCAAATGACGAACACCAGATCGAACAGGTTGGTGGCAAGCTGCGCGACATGATGCCTTGGATCTCTGCTGGTAAAATGGTCGACAAAGCTAAGAACTAAGCTATCTAAGGGGGATAGGTTTTAACCTGTCGTGGGGCGTCCCGTTCGGGGCGCCCTGTTTGTTTCAAACCTTATCCGCGGATAAGGTTTTGTAATTGCTAACAAATACCTAACCGGAGCGCCCGATGGCCACCCAACCGACATTGCAGAACTGGCTATCTATCCTTGCCCTTGGCCTAATCTGGGGCGGCACGTTTATGGTCGTCTCGATTGCGTTGCGGGGGTATGGCCCATTGACGGTGGCCTGTGCCCGCACCACGTTGGGTGCCGTGGCCCTGCTGGCTTTGATGCGCGCGATGCACCGCCCGATGCCTGTTTTTGACACCCGCATGATCAAGTATCTGGTCGTGATTGGCCTGCTGAACACTGCCCTGCCCTTTGCCTTGCTCAGTTGGGGTCAGCAGTATGTCCCCTCTGCTTTTGCGGGGATTTCGATGGCCGCTTTGCCGCTGTTTGTGCTGCCGCTTGCGCATATTTTCACCGATGAAAAGCTGACGACCCGTAATTTGGTGGGCGTCGGGCTTGGGTTCATGGGGGCCGTTGTTTTGATCGGGCCTTCGGTGCTGAAAATCGGCACGGGCATGGCGCCCTTGGGTCAAATCGCCTGCATTTTAGCGACGATTTCCTATGCAATATCAAGTATCATGACTCGCCGTTGCCCGCCAATCGACTCGATCACGATGGCGGCCCTTTTGCTTGTGGTTGGCGCCTCTGCGCTGATGCCTGCCATGCTTGTTTTTGAGGGCATCCCACATATTTCTGATCGCACATCAACGATTGCCATCATCTTTCTGGGGTTTGTCCCTACGGCGTTCGCAGCTCTTCTGCGCGTCACGACAATCCGCAGTGCAGGCGCGGTATTCATGACCTTGGTGAACTACCAAGTCCCTGTTTGGTCGATGATTTTTGGCGCGTTTGTGCTGTCAGAGGTGTTGCCTATCCGCTTTTTCGCAGCCCTTGCGCTGATCATGATCGGCCTCATGATCAGTCAGTGGACGAGCCTGAAACGGATCTTCGGGCGGAATTAGACCGCCTGTTCGACCTCGGCCACAATCCCGTTCACGACCTGTTCAAGAAGGTCAGCGTCTTCGCATTCGGCCATGACCCGCACCAAAGGTTCGGTTCCAGATTTGCGGATCAAAAGCCGCCCTTTGCCCACCAGTTTGGTTTCTGCATCTGCGATCACAGCCTTGACTGCGTCTGCGTTCATCGGGTCGGTGCCAAGGCTGTAGCGCACGTTCTTAAGCATCTGCGGCACGGTCTCGAAGCTTTGCGTTAGTGCGCTGGCTTTTTGCCCTGTTTCAAGCATGGCCGCCAAGAATTGCAGCCCAGCAAGTAGCCCATCGCCTGTCGTTGCGTAGTCGGTCATCACGATATGGCCTGACTGTTCGCCGCCCAAGTTATAGCCGCCTGCCCGCATCGCCTCGACCACGTAGCGGTCGCCGACGCCTGTCCGCAGAAGGTTTAGCCCCTTGTTTTGCAGGTACCTTTCCAGCCCGAGGTTCGACATGACTGTGGCCACAAGTGTGCCGCCGTTCAGCCGGTCGGTTTCTGCCCAACGCCCTGCCATCAGCGCCATGATCTGGTCGCCATCGGCCACATGCCCGTTTTCGTCCAAGATCATCACGCGGTCGGCGTCGCCATCCAGACATATCCCGACGTCCGCGCCGTGGCTAACGATGGTTTCGGCCGCAGACATTGGTGAAGTCGACCCGCAGCCTGCATTGATGTTGAACCCGTCCGGCGAGACGCCCACGGGGATCACGGTGGCGCCCAGTTCCCAAAGGACCTCGGGGGCAACCTTGTAGGCCGCCCCATTGGCGCAATCGATCACGACTTTCAGCCCATCGAGCCGCATGCCGTGCGGCAAGGTTGTTTTGACGCGTTCTGCATAGCGGAACCGTCCGTCGTCGATCCGTTTGGCCCGTCCGATGTTGTTGGCTTTGGCGGGTTCGATGTCGCCCGCGACGAGGGCCTCGATTTCAGCCTCGGCCTCGTCGGACAATTTGAACCCGTCAGGCCCGAAGAATTTGATCCCGTTATCGTGGTGCGGGTTGTGGCTGGCCGAGATCATGATGCCCACGTCGGCCCGCATAGAAGTGGTCAAAAGCCCGACAGCGGGTGTTGGCACTGGCCCAAGTAAAAGCACGTTCATGCCTGTGCTGGTCAGCCCTGCGGTCAATGCATTTTCGAACATGTAGCCTGACAGCCGTGTGTCCTTGCCGATCACAACGCGGTGCCCGTTGGACCCGTCATTGCGGAAATAGCGCCCTGCGGCGGCCCCGATTTTCAGCGCCATTTCGGCGGTCATCGGGTAGATGTTTGCCTTGCCGCGCACACCGTCGGTGCCAAAGAGTTTTCGTGTCATCGCTGCCCTGCCATTGCTAATTGCAGGCGCATGGCCTGACTTGTCTCGAATGTATCGTGGACCCGCAGGATTTGCACCCCTTGTGCAATCCCGTGCAATGCGACTGCGACAGAGCCTGCTGTGCGGTCGCGTGCCTCGGGTGCCTGTCCTATCGTGCCAATAAACCGCTTGCGGGATGCGCCCAACAGGATTGGGCATCCCAGCCCGTGAAACAGCGATAATCCGCGCAACAAGGTAAGGTTGTGTTCCAAAGTTTTGCCGAATCCGATACCTGGATCAATGACGATCAAATCGCGCGGGATGCCAGCGGCTTCGGCCTCGGCAACCCGCGCGGCTAAAAAGTCATACACATCCAGCAACACATTGTCGTATTTCGGGTCGTTCTGCATCGTTTCAGGGTCGCCGCTGGCGTGCATCAGGCAGATCGGCGCGCCTGATTTGGCGGTCATGGCTGCCATTTCCGCGTCATAGCTCATCGCGGCCACGTCATTGACCAATGTCGCGCCTGCGTTCAAGGCCGCGAGAGCCACATCGGCTTTGCGTGTATCGATGGAGATTGGCACGTTCGACCCTGCCCTGATCGCCGCAATCACAGGGGCTGTTCGATTTATTTCATCTGCGTTGTCAACGGTTTGCGCCCCGGGCCGTGTGCTTTCGCCACCAATGTCGATGATGTCGGCCCCTGCGCCTATCATGTCCAAGGCGTGCGCAAGCGCGGCCTTTGGCGCGTTGAACAATCCGCCGTCGGAAAAGCTGTCGGGAGTCACGTTGAGGATGCCCATGATCCGCGGTGTGTCCATCGACAGCCCTGCGATATCAGCCCGTTTTGCGGTCAGCGTCGCGAGGATTTCGGCGGGGGTGTCGCCTGCGGGGGTGACCTTGGCGGGTGCCCCCCTTTGCAAGACTTCGACGCGGTCAAACCAGCACCAACCCAGTGCCAATGCGCCCGCTGGTTTCGGTCCAAACATTTGCAGGATGGGGCGGTAATAGGCGGTCATGCGAGGTCTGCGCGATCCACCGGATGCGCCACAACGGGGATGTCAGATTGCGGGGCGGCTTCACCGATCACGAAGGCCTCTTTGGCTTGCATCTCAGCGGCGAACCACATCGCGAGGGTCAGCCCGTCATTTGCGCCAGCAGAAGGACCATCGACCGCGTCGAGCACGATTTTCGAGGGTGCCCAGACGCAGATTTGGCCGTTCTTCATTGCCCAATCAAGTTCGGTGCGGGTTTCAACCACTTTGCAGCGGTGATCGCGGGCGGCCAGTACCCATGCATTTTGTTCGATCGCCAACAGGTCGATGCGCCGCTGTGTCATGGCGTGCCCCGTCTGCGGGGCTGCGATGTCGGGTGACCCAACACAGATGATCAACGGCGCGTCTTTGGCGGCCAGCGCGTCGATCCAGCCTTTGAGGTGGTCGGAAGCGGCAGCCGAATTGCTGAGGTAAAGCACACGCGGGTGCGGTGCCTCTTGGTGAGTTTGACCCGCGTGGGACACCCCGTCGCGCGAGCGCACGATTTCGACGCCAAGCGCAAAGGGGCCGCGGTCCAGCTTTTCAATGCGCACAAAGACCCGTTCGGCCTGTGGTTCGAGCAAAATCCGCTCGGCGACGCGTGCTGCGAGGGTTTCAAGCAGGTTGATCCGCTCGGCATGCAGTTCGATGGTGATCGCTTCGGTCACGCGGTCATAAGACAGGATGCGGTCCACATCGTCGTCGATTGGCCCTGTTAAAGGTGTGACCTCGACCACGATATTGAATTTTACCCGCTGAAGCGTGCCGCGTTCCAATTGAAACGCGCCGATTTCAACCTCGACGGTATAGTCGCGCAGGGAAATGCGGTCGCAGGGCGCGGCGGCGCTGGCCTCTGCCCGTTCACTGGGGTGGGAAAACGCGAGGCGGATATCATCTGTCATAGTGTACTCAATCAAAAGGCCCTTGCGGCATACTTGCCACAAAGACCTCTTGCAAGCGTTGCAAAGCCGACGGCCTTGCGCCTAACCGCGACCTTAGTTGGATGCGGTGCGTGTTGGCTGGCGGTAAAAGTGGTGAACGCCGATTGTCGCGGTGCGCGGGAACCGGCTGGCCCATGACGGGTTCACGGCTTTGGTGTGGTAATGCGTTGCGCCGGATGTCAGCGGGCGCTCTGCGCCTTCGACCATGATTTTGGCGATTTTGCCAACGCGGCGCCACGATCCTTGCTCTGCGATCACTTCTTCTTTGCCGTCACAAGTATAGGTGAACTGGCAGGCGAATTTACGCCCTGTCCCTTGGTTGATCACGCCACAGACCGAATTTGGGTAGGATGCGCTATCTACGCGGTTCATGATGACTTCGGCTACTGCGAACATGCCCTTGACGGTTTCGCCGCGTGCCTCGAAATAAAGCGCCTCTGACAGGCAGCGCCATTGCGCCCCGCCCGATGCCGTTGGCAAGGCCGCAAGGAAAGAGCGGTCGTATGAGATTGTGGAGGGTGCCAATTGCACGCCGCGCTCGGAGGCGGGCGGCAAGGTTGTCAGCGCCGTCATGCGCACATCTGGAACAACGGATAAAGATTGGCGTTCTTGCCCCAAAAGGGCGCTCAGCCGGCTAGCGATAACTTCATCTGCTTGGGCGGCTGTGCCCGAGATCAGCAGTGTCACTGTTGCAGCGGTCTTTAACATCGTTCCAAAATTCAATCGCATTTCGCGCATCCATAGCGTCACGTGGTATGCCCCACGCTGGCGTGGGTTTACTAAGACATTGAATTTGATCCGTCTACCCCCTGTGCTGCAGCGCAGCATTTAGGGTCGATTTATGCCTTGGCTGCCAATTTGTCCCCGATGGCCAACTGTGCGGCATGGAGCCGTGCCACGGGCACACGGAATGGCGAACATGATACATAGTCGAACCCTTGCGCCCGACAGAAATCAATCGCGGTCCGACTGCCCCCGTGTTCGCCACAGATCGACAGCACCACATCGGGTCGCCCTTTGCGCCCGCGTTCTGCCCCGATGGACAACAACTCGCCCACCCCTTCGACGTCAAGGGTGTGGAACGGGTCTTCGGCGTAGACCCCTTGTTGCACGTAGGCAGACATGAACCGCCCCGCGTCATCGCGCGACAACCCGTAAGTCATCTGTGTTAAGTCATTTGTTCCAAAAGACAAAAAGTCGGCGTTCCGTGCGATATCTTCGGCGCGCAGTGCCGCGCGAGGCGTTTCAACCATCACCCCAAGCCGGTAGGTGAACGGCACGTTTTTCTCGGCCCGCACGGATGCGGCCACCGCGTCGATCTGTGCTTTGACCAGTTCAACTTCGCGCATTGCACTGACCAGAGGGATCATAATTTCAGGCACAACGGTCCCGCCGCTGGCCGCAATTTCGGTTGTCGCCTCGAAAATCGCGCGCACTTGCATCTCGTAGATTTCGGGCACAGCAATGCCCAAACGCACGCCGCGCATCCCCAGCATCGGGTTATATTCAGACAAAGCCGCAACGCGGTCGGTCACCACGTTCACCGACAATGCCAACTGTTCTGCGAGGTCGCGCAAGCCTGCTTTGCCGGACGGCAAAAATTCGTGCAGTGGCGGATCGAAAAGCCGGATGCAGACGGGCAGACCTTTCATGATTCTGAAAAGTTCTGCGAAATCATTGCGTTGCATGGGGAGCAATCGGTCGAGTACAGCCCGCCTGTCGTCGCTGCCCCCTGCAAAAATCATCTCGCGCATCACGCCCAAACGGTCGCCCTCGAAGAACATGTGCTCTGTACGGCACAGTCCGATGCCTTCAGCGGCGAAATTCCGCGCAGTTTGCGCATCAGCGGGGGTGTCGGCGTTGGCACGGATGCCAATATCGCGCGAATCGTCGGCCCATGCCAGCAATGTTCGGAAGGTCTGATCGAGCGTTGCCTCGACCATTGCGGGCTCGCCTGCAAGCACCTCGCCTGTGGTGCCATCCACGGTAATCATATCGCCTGCCTGAAAGTGACGCCCGTCGGGCGCGATGACCGCCTGCCCTTTGCGGTCGATCACAAGATCAGATGCGCCCACGACACAAGGCACGCCCAAACCGCGCCCAATTACAGCGGCGTGGCTGGTCACACCGCCCCGCATCGTCAGGACGGCGACGGCGGCGTGCATGCCGCGGATATCTTCGGGTGTGGTTTCACGCCGCACCAGAATGCAAGCTTCGCCTCGCGCCGCACTTGCCTGCGCCTCAGAGGCTGTCAGCACGATCCGGCCAGACGCCGCCCCCGGACTGGCGGCGATGCCTGCTACGATTTTGTCGCGCTCTGCGGATGGGTCTACTTGGCGGTGCAACAGTTCAGACAGCGCTGTGGGTTCGACCCGCATCACGGCCTCTTGGCGCGGAATGATCCCGTCTTCGGCCAAGGCCACGGCGATCCGCACCGAGGCTTGCGACGCGCGCTGCACCCGCACGGCGTCGAGGATGAACAGCTGGTTGTTCTCGATCGTGAATTCGACCTGCATTTCTTCGCGCAACTTTTCGCGGCAAGTTTTGCCGTAGGCAATCAATTCGGCAAAGATGGTCGGACTGCGGTCTTCTAGCGACGGACCGCGGTCGTCTTTGGTCAGATAGATCGCCCCTTTCACGTCGCCCAAGGCGTCGCGCCCTTGGCTTTGCCCCAAGTAGCGGCCCGTGACTTGGGACAGACCCGTGGCACTGTCGACGTATTGGATGACGCCCGACCCGCTGATCAACTCGCCAACCCCAAGCGCCATGGCTTGCACGACCAGCCCGAGACCTGCGTCGGCGGGCGCACCTTTGGCTTGGCGCAAAAGTCGCGCTGTTGTGCCGTCCCATGCGCGTGCCATAGAGCGCAGAACTTCGCCCAGTTGCACATCTACAGTTTGCGGGAAGACCTCGTCGGTCTCAAATTCGTAGGCCTCTAGCATCCGCGCGAGCGTTTTCTCATCGGCATCCTTAGGAATATCAAAGGCGTCAGGGTCAAGCCGCGAGACATGCACCGCGAAGGCCCGCACGAATTTGAGGTAAAGAGCGGTGGCGGCAGATTTGCCAATGACTTTGCCCATCTCGGCATAGCGAACATCGTTCATGCCTATGTTCAAGATTGCGCTCGGCCCGCCCCAATCGGGGTCTTGGCTACTCGGACGCACTGATAACAACGGGTTTTCGCCAAAGGGCGCAAGAATCGCATCCATGTCAGGCATATTGCCGATGGCGATTTCGTGAACGGCGTCGAATGACAGCGCAATGGTTGTTGGCACAGGCATATCGAGCCGCACCAGCCGTTGCAGACACTTGGCCCGCCCCCCATGCACAACGGGCGACATCAGCGCCGTTGGGGTAATGAGCGTTACGGGTTCACACTTAAATACATTCTGCACTGCAGCACCACTTTCATTTGTGAGTGCAGCATAGGGTGTGAATGCCGTTCAGGTAAAGGACAGACTAGCCCTCTACCCGCGTCAAATCGGCCACGGAAAGGCAGATTTTCCGAATGCGCGACAACAGGTTAAGCCTGTTGCGGCGCACCACCTGTTGCTCGGCGTTCACCTGCACGTCGGTGAAGAACGCATCAATCGGTCCGCGCAGGGATGCCATGGCGGTCATGGCCGTGCTGAAATCTTCCGCTTTCATGGCGGGGGTGATTTTGGCTTCGGCTGCATCGAGCGCGTTGAAAAGGTCAGTTTCCGCGCCCGCCTCGGCGTGTTTGATGTCGGCCCCGTAGGAGTATTCGACGCCGTCTTTTTCTTCGGCTTGGGTCAGGATGTTGTTGGCCCGTTTGAAGCCTTGGATCAGGTTCACGCCGTCGTCGGTGGAAAGCGTCTCGGACAGGGCTTTTGCCCGCTTGACCAGAAGGGTTAGGTCGTCGTTGCCCTCCATCGCGATGCAGGCGTCGATGATGTCGTGGCGGATGCCTTGGTCTTTAAGGTAGGTTTTCAGGCGGTCGTGGAAGAAGGACAGGAGGTCGTTACCAACGCTCGAAACTTGTGTTTCAATTTGAGCTAACTTGTTCTCTTCAATTGAAATTTGTTCCTTAAGGTATTCCAAATCACCGTCTGAGTCATCGGCACGACTTTGCATGGAATCTCTTACAGCTCCTTCAGTCAAAGCTTCGACATCACGCTTATCTTGCTCAACCATTTTTTCTTGGTCTGAAATGTCATTTTTTAAAACACTGATGCGGTCAATTAACTCCTGCTGCCCCAAGCATTTTAATGCGCATATCTTTAACGCGTCACGGCTTAGTAACTTACTTGAAGATACATCATTCTCTAACACCAATCGGATTACGCCCAATGCGGCGCGGCGTAGGGCGAAGGGGTCTTTGGAGCCTGTGGGTTTTTCGTCGATGGCCCAGAAGCCTGTGAGGGTGTCGATTTTGTCGGCCAAGGCCACGGCCACGGAGACGGGTGCGGTTGGCACGTCGTCGGAGGGGCCGAGGGGGGAGTAGTGGTCTTGGGCGGCGGCGGCGATGGCGTCGGAGAGCCCTGCCTCTTTTGCATAGTAGCGGCCCATCAGCCCTTGCAGGTCTGGGAATTCGTAGACCATTTCACTAGATAGGTCGGCTTTGGCGACGCGGGCGGCCTCGGCTGCTTCATCCGCGTCTGCGCCTACGATGGGTGCGATTTCACGGGCGAGTGCGATGATGCGGTCGATGCGTTCTTTCTGGCTGCCAAGTTTGTTGTGAAAGGTCACGTTGGACAGGCTGTCGAGCCATGGCTGCATGCCTGCTTTGGCCACGCGCAGGTCGTTTTCCCAGAAGAATTTGGCGTCGGACAAACGTGCAAAAAGCACCTTTTGGTTGCCCTTGAGAATTGTCGCGCCGTGGTCGGCGGTCACGGTGTTAGCCACAGTTACGAAGCGTTCGATCTGGTCTGATTTCGGGTTGCGCACGGAGAAGAATTTCTGGTGCTCTTTCATCGAGGTTTTCAGGACCTCGGCGGGCAGTGCGTAGAAGGTCGGATCGATCTGGCCGATCAGCACAACAGGCCATTCAACGAGGCCTGCAACCTCAGTCAGCAGACCTTTATCTTCGACGACTTCGAGACCGAGCGCGAAGGCTTGGTTGGTGGCGTCGTGCCAGATCATCTCGGCACGTTCGTCGGCGCGCAGCATGACGTTTGCGCGCTTTAGCTTTACCTCGTAATCCTCGAAGGACGTTACGTTAAATGGCTCTGGGCTAAGGAAACGGTGGCCGCGTGTTTGCTGACCGGATGTGATCCCATCGATGTCGAGCGGCACGATTTCGGCGCCTGCTTCATCGGTCAAGATACAGATGATGGAATGCAGCGGACGGACCCATTTCAGCGTGCCTGTGCCCCAGCGCATGGATTTGGGCCACGGGAAATTGCGGATCGCAGATTCTAGGACTTCGGCGATGATTTCGGCGGCTTTGCGACCAGGCTTTTCAATGATCGCAAAGTAGGTTTGGCCCTTTTTGTCGTCACGGATTTCGAGGTCGTCCATGGTCAGGCCAGCGCCGCGCAAGAATCCGTTGATCGCCTGTTCTGGCGCGCCAACTTTAGGGCCTTTGCGTTCTTCACGCACGGGTTTGCTTTCGGTCAGCAGATCCTCGACCTGCAAGGCCAAGCGGCGCGGTGTCGAGAAGCTGGCGGCGGATTTGTAGGTCAGCCCTGCCTCGACCAGCCCGTCAGTCACCAGTTTTTGCAGGTCAGCAGCCGCTTTGCCCTGCATGCGTGCCGGAATTTCCTCGGAAAAGAGTTCAATCAGGAGATCAGACATTAGTTCAGGCCTTCGGGTGCTGGTGGGCATTCAGGGGGTGTCGGGTTGCCGTCAAAGACAACGTCGCCGCAGAAGTTGATCTGGTGCCACGCATAGGCGCGCCCGTCAGGGTAGACGGCGATCACGCGGTCGATGCCGTATTGGATGTCTCTGTTGCCAAGGAACGCAACGGCGGTCCCCGCTTCCAGATCAGCGCCAATTCTTACGGCGTCAAAGCAATCAAACCAAGCAGGTGCGACGCGTGGTTCAGCTTCGTCGTAAATCTCAAAGGTTTCGGTCAGCAATGCCAAAGAAAGCCCCGTGTCAAAACATGAACGGTAGCGCAACGGGCTAGACGAGCTATCAATTGCCTTGATGTTTTCGAACAATATGCCTTCAGCTTCGCCGGTGACCACCGATGTGAGTTGCACATTTTCAACCTGTTCTGAAACATCGTCATAATATGCGTAAACTTGCAGGTAGTACATCGCCGCGCCAGCTATCAATGCAATCACAACCATCCCCAATATAATAATGCGTGCTATCATGCCGCCACACCGCCCGCCGGTGTCTGCACGAACGCGTCTGCGCAGGCCTTTGCCAAAGCCCGCACCCGCCCGATGTAGGCTTGCCGTTCGGTGACCGAGATCACCCCGCGCGCGTCAAGCAGGTTAAACACGTGGCTGGCCTTGATGCACTGATCATAGGCCGGATGCGCCATGATGATGCGCTTGCCGGTTTTCGGATCGTCCGCAGGCATGTCCAGAATGCGCTGGCATTCTGCCTCGGCGTCGAGGAAGTGCTGCAACAGCACATCGGTGTCCGCCACGTCAAAGTTCCAGCGTGCGTATTCCTGTTCGGTCTGAAGAAAAATATCTCCGTACTTCAATGGGATAATTGAGTCCGGGTCGTTGAATGGCATATCCATAACATGATCGCATTCAAGCACATACATCGCCAGCCGTTCCAACCCGTAGGTCAATTCGCCCGACACTGGTTTACAATCGTGCCCGCCCACTTGTTGGAAATAAGTGAATTGCGAAACCTCCATGCCGTCGCACCAGACCTCCCAGCCTAAGCCCCAAGCGCCCAAAGTCGGGCTTTCCCAGTCGTCTTCGACAAACCGGATATCGTGCACGGAGGCGTCGACGCCGATGGCTTTGAGTGACCCGAGATAGAGGTCTTGCAGGTCGGGCGGGCTGGGCTTGATGATGACTTGGAATTGGTAATAATGCTGCAACCGGTTCGGGTTTTCGCCGTAGCGCCCGTCAGTTGGCCTGCGCGACGGCTGAACGTAAGCTGCTGCCCAAGGTTTATTGCCCAACGACCGCAGGGTTGTGGCCGGGTGGAATGTCCCCGCGCCCACTTCCATATCGTATGGCTGCAAAATAGCGCAGCCCTTTGCGGCCCAGTAATTCTGGAGCCGCAGGATGATTTCCTGAAAACTACGTGGTTTGTCGGTCATCTGAGCCTCTTCAACTTGTTGCACACCTCTTACGGGGGTGCGCGCAAAGGGTCAATTAGGCCACGACTGCTTAATTCTTAACGAATGATGTTGATTCATGCTGCACGGGCTGACTTGTCTGTTAAATTCCGCGAAACTCTGTAAAGATTCTGTGTATTTACCAAATTGAGGCACTTATGATCCGGGCATTAACGTTCTTTTTTATTCTCGCCCTGTCACCTGTGACGGCCATCGCACAAAACACCGTTTGGGTCCAAGTTGAAGCCCAGCCCACATTATCGACAGCACAGGCCCGTGCACGTGTCTATGCAGGTCAGTTGGAAAACGTGAACGGTTATTTCTTGGGTGGCCGTTGGTATGGCGTCGTTTTGGGCCCCTACACCCCGAATGATGCAGAGGCCTTGCTCGCCGCTTTGCGCCGTTCGGGTCAGATCCCAAATGATAGCTACATTGTTGATGGCTCGCGTTTCCGTCAGCAATTTTATCCTGTTGGCGTTGGTGCACAAACTGCGGCCCAGCCGTTGCCTGCGACGATTGCCTCTGCCCCATTGGTCGACGAGGTCGTTGCCGCGCCAGAGGTCGAAGCGCCTGTGATTGCGCCACCGATCATCGAGGCCCCTGTGGTTGATCCCGTGCAAGCCCCTGATGAAACAGCAAAAGAAGCCCAAGCATCCGAAGCCTTGCTTGACCGCGCCCAGCGCATGGATTTGCAGGTCGCGTTGCAGTGGGCCGGCTTTTATACCTCTGCGATTGATGGCGCTTACGGCCGCGGCACCCGCGCGTCGATGCGCGCGTGGCAAGAGGCAAACAATCACGAGCCGACAGGTATTTTGACGACCCGCCAGCGCGCCGCATTGTTGACCGCTTATAATGCTGTGCTGGAAGGTATGGACCTGCAGGTTGTCCGCTATGATGCCTCGGGCATTGAGATTATGATCCCGACCGGCGTTGTGAGTTTTTCGGAATACGAGCCGCCGTTTGTAAGGTTTGATGCAAAGGGTGAGATTGATGCCAAGGTTTTGTTGATCAGCCAAGAAGGTGATCAGAACCGCCTCTATGGCTTATATGAGATATTACAGACATTGGCGATTGTCCCCACTGAGGGCGCGCGCAGCCGTGACAAGTCTTCGTTTGAGTTGGAAGGCATTGGTGATGGTATCCATTCTTATACCTACGCAAAACTGGACGACGGCAATATCAAAGGCTTTAGCCTGATCTGGCCAGAAGGTGATGACGAGCGTCGCCGCCGTATTCTGGGCGAGATGAAGGCCAGCTTTGTGACGCTGGAGGGTGTCCTTGATCCTAGTCTTGCGACCCCGAGTGAAGATCAGGCGATTGATTTGATCGGTGGCTTGGCTGTGCGCAAACCGCAAATGTCGCGGTCTGGTTTCTATATTGATGATCAGGGCAGTGTCCTGACCACGATGCAGGCAGTTCAGTCCTGTGAGAGCATCACCATCGACGGTGAACATGACATGAGCATCGTTCATTCAGACGAGGCTTTGGGGATTGCTGTGTTGCGTCCGCAAGACAAACTCGCGCCGCAGAATGTAGCCTTGTTCCAAACCGGTGTGCCACGTTTGCAGGCCGAAGTTGCTGTTGCGGGCTATCCTTATGGTGGCGTTCTGGTGACCCCGTCCCTGACGTTTGGTCGTCTTGCTGATCTGCGCGGGCTGAACGGTGAAGAGAACGTCAAGCGCCTGTCCCTGACCGCCCAAGAAGGCGATGCGGGTGGTCCTGTGTTTGACAATGGTGGTGCTGTGCTGGGCATGTTGTTGCCGCGCGCATCGACAAACGGGCAAGTGCTACCGCCAGAGGTTAGCTTTGCGCTGGATGCGGATCAAATTTTGACATCATTGCAGGCCGCCGGAATTTCCGTTCTGACCACAGACACAATGGCGTTTATGCCGCCAGAGACCCTGACGTTACGCGCTGCTGAAAATACTGTGTTGGTGAGCTGCTGGTAGGTTTGGGTATTTTGGTGGCTACACTCAAAACAATGGTTTTTTGCTACGATGGCGTTGGATCCGCAAACCAACCCTTAAGGCAAAAGAATTGATCTCATTTCAAAAACGCGTCAAAATAAGAGAAAAGATATCCCGTTTGGGAAATTTCAGAGAAAAGAAGCCATTGTTCAAATATTTCACGATCCCCGCCGCAGTCCTGCTTTTGTCCGCTTGCGAAGAACGACCCAGTCCAGTGAGAACGACGTTGGCGCCGGCAGGCTCGCTTGGCAATGTTCCCGTTCAGGAAACGTTCTTGTCCGCAAATGGGGACTATAACCTGACCATTTCAGCCAACGGCAAGGTTGCGCTGGTGCGCACGACCACCCGCACCCCCACAATTGCAGGTGTCGAGGCCGCAGCTGCGGAGGCGTCTGGCTGCAATGCGAAAGTCGTTCAACCGACCTACGACGCAATGGGTAACAATCGAAATGCCGTCATTCCGATGGGCGAATACAACAAGTTTGGTGGCAGCATGCCCGTTGTTTTGACGTGTAGCTAAGCGCAGGTTTAAAGGTTTCCAGACCGAATGAGAGGCCTGAGGGCGTTGGCGCGTTGCTTTTGCTAGCGGATGTCTGCTGTCACGTGGATGATTGTGGGACCTTTGGCTTTGAGCGCTGTGCGTACGGCTTCGGTCAAGTCTTGCAAGGTCTTGGGGGCAGCGGTTGCGGCGCCGTAGGCCTGTCCCAGTTTCACAAAATCGGGGTTTTTCTGGATCACGGCGTTGGGGGCGATTTGGGCGCGGACCATGCTGTCTTCGATTTCGCCCAGTTTCCCGTTGTCCCAGATGATGATGGGTAGGGAGAGTTCAAGCTCGACCGCGACCATCAGTTCTTGCAGGCTGTATTGGAACCCGTAGTCCCCTGCGATGGCCACAACGGGCAAATCCCCCAGCCCGATTTTGCCGCCGATGGCTGCGGGTAGTGCGTAGCCTAATGTTCCGAACCCGTAGGGGTGGTGCCAGTGGCTAGGTTTATCCATTGGCCAGATTTCTTTGGCTGCATAGGCAAATTGCGTCATGTCCGAAAAGATCATGGTGTCGGAGGGCAATGCCGCCCGCAAAGCGTCGGCAACGGCTGGAATGCCGGGTCTTTCGATTTCGATCTCGGAGCGCCATTTTGCGCGTGCGTCGGCCACCTCTTGCGGCGTCCAAGCCGTGTCGAGCGACCCTTCGAACATCTCGGACAACTGGTCGAGCACTGCAAAGCAATCGGCTAAGATTACGTGATCGGCCCCGTGCCTGTCGCATAGCACCTCTGGGTCGATATCAACTCGCACCATCGGGCAGGTGTGCCCCAGCGTGTCGCGCCATAGATCGACCTCTGAAAGTTCGGACCCCATGACCACGACCAGATCGGCGCTGGCGATCACGTCCGCGCTGGATCCGCGCGCAAGGCAGGCCCCAAAGTGCAATGGGTCCTCGGCCGGGATAATCCCTCGCCCTGCGTAGGTTGTCATGCTGGCGATCCCGAGATCGGACATGACTGTACCTGCAAAGTCGATATGCACCGCCCCACCGCCAAAGATGAACAATGGCCGCTTGGCTTCGTTCAAGAGTTCGCCCAAGCCCACGACCTGCGACATCAGCGGATCAGGCAGGGCCACATCCGGCCGTGCGGGTGGGAATTCGGACCCTGATGGCCCTTCGAGCAACCCTATGGGCAGGGTGATGTGTTTGGGCCGTTTGCGCGCGCTTTCGAATTCAAACAGGGCGCGGTCGATCAGTGTGTAGGCCGCGTTAGCGGTGCGCGCTGTGTCGGACCAATCGCAGACGGTGGCTGCGGCCCCTTGTTGGTCTTTCATCTGGTGCAATTGCCCGCGTGTCGCGGAGGTTTCGTCCAGACATGACGAGAGCACCAGCATGGGCACGCTGTCGCTATAGGCCTGCCCCATTGGTGTCATGATATTGCACACCCCGGGCCCTGTGATCACGTAGCAGACCCCTGCCCGCCCTGTGGCACGTGCATAGCCGTCTGCCATGAACCCTGCCCCTTGTTCGTGCCGTGCTAACACATGGGTCAGCCCCGCCTCTTCGATGCCCCGATACATTTCTTGGTTATGCACGCCCGGGATGCCGAAGATGACTTCGACGCCCCGATCTTTGAGCATATGCGAGATTTGAGCGCCGAGTGGACGTTGTGACATTATGATCTCCAAAATGAGCGAGTGAATATGACCAAGACGACCATCAGTTCCAGACGTCCGATGAACATCGCGATTGCGAGGATCCATTTGGCGGTGTCATTCAGCCCTGCGAAATTGCCCGCAGGCCCGATTTCATTGCCCAGCCCCGGTCCGATGTTCGCAATCGCCGCAGCCGCCCCCGAGACAGAGGTAATGAAGTCCAACCCAGTCAGACTAAGCAATGTTGCGACCACCCCGAGGATCAGCACAAAGGCCACAAAGAATGCCATGACCGAGTTCAGAACGTCTTGCGAGATGGGCCGCCCTTGGTAGCGGGGTTGGAAGATACCGTGGGGCGAATGGATTTGCCGGATTTGGCTTTTGATAGAGGCGACAAGCAGTTGGTAGCGGAACACTTTGACAGAACAGGCAGTTGACCCCGCGCAGCCCCCAATCAGCCCGATAAAGAAGAACATCACAACAGGGAATGTTCCCCATGTCATATAGTCTGCGGAGGCGTAGCCTGTTCCCGAGATGATTGAGGTGACGTTGAACACCGCTTCGCGGAATGCGATTTCGGTAATCGCCCCGTCGCGCCCCCAGACCCAAGCCGAGATGAGCATGACGCAGATCCCGAAGATCACAAGGAAGGCATGGATTTGGGTGTCTTTAAACAGCGGTTGCGCTGTTCCTGCAAGCAGCTGCACGTAGCGCACAAATGGCAGTGCGGCCAGCAGCATGAAAAGCGATCCGGCGTAGTGGATGGCTTCGCCGTAGAACCCGAAAGAGGCGTCAGAATTGGCCATTCCCCCTGTCGAGACTGTGGTCATCGCATGCACCAGCGCGTCAAAGCTAGCCATCCCGAATGCCGAATAGGTCAAGGCGCAGGCCACGGTCAGCCCCACGTAAATGACCGAGATATTTTGCGCGATTTCACCCGCCCGTGGCAGGATTTTTCCCCCTGTCTCGAACCCTTCGGACCTAAAGATCTGCATCCCGCCCACCCGCAGTTCTGGCAGGAAGACCATGGCCACAACAATGATCCCGACCCCGCCGAGCCATTGCAATGTGCCGCGCCAGAGTTTGATCCCAGCAGGCAGGGCCTCTAGCCCGCTGAACACGGTCGCCCCTGTGGTGGTCAGTCCTGACATCGCCTCGAAGAAAGCGTCTGTGTAACTGGCGTTGGTGGCCCCCAGCACAAAGGGGATCGCCCCGAAAAGAGGGAGTGTGAGCCAGACCAGAGATGTCAAAAGGAAGGTTTGCCGCAGTGACAGCCCCGCGCTGACCCCATTTGCACAGGCCATCGCAATCAGTCCCCCTGTCAGGATGGTAATGATCGCGCTTTCCATGAAGACAGGCCAATGCCCGTTGTTTTCAATAAGATCAGCCGCCAAAGGCGCCAGCATGGTAACCCCAAGCGACGCCACAAGCAGACCGATTACATATCCCACTGGGCGAAAATCTAGCATGGGGTAGCGTTGGCCTGACTGTGGCGTGGTGTCAAGATGTGGGCGTGATGGCGGGGTGTATTTCAAGGTGATGAGCGTGTGGTGTGATTTGAGAACGCACGCTGTCGTTGAGAGCGGTGTTTTTGGTAGCGCCAATAGGTCCGCGCTTTTGTTGACGATCTTTTACAGTGCTGGGCGAAGGTCGGAGACCTGCGCTGCCCGCGCCCTGAACGCTTTGGAGCAATCGCATCTTGTCCATTTCTGCGTGCCTTAGGGCCGATACATCACCCGAGAGAAGTCCTGAAGTCGATCTTTTGATCCGGCATCGTCTGTTTGATCAATAGTCCGGTCATCGCGCTGATTGCCTAGCTGCGCATCCGATCAAATGATGGGTCATATGGCGATGGCGCGATCACTTCGGCGGCGACCAAATCGCCATACATGTCCAACTGCATGACGCGTCCAACACGCGCAAACTCTGGCTCGACAAAGGCATAGGCAAGGTTGATGCCAAGCCGGTGCCCCCAATCAGCCGATGTGACAGTCCCGACGACTCTGTCGCCTTGCATCAGCGACGCGCCTGCGTGGGCGGGCGCATTTTTAGTGTCGACCTTGAGCGTTACGAGCTGTTTGCCCGCGCCGTTGGCTTGCCGTTTCAACAAAGCGTCCTTGCCGATGAAATCGCCTTTGTCCAGCTTCACGAACCGCGAAAGTCCTGTCTCGAAGGGGTCAAATTCTGTGATCAGGTCGGCTTTCCAATGCAAAAAACCTTTTTCCATGCGCATCGAATCTACCGCGCGTGCGCCGAAAAGTTTTAGACCATGTGCATCGCCCGCTTTGCGCACTGCTAGATAGGCGGCATAGAGCGAGGCGTTGGGGACGTGGATTTCATAGGCCAGTTCACCTGAAAAGCTGACGCCCATGACAGTGGCGGGGGCAAATCCGATGAAGCAGTCACGCACCGAAAGCCAAGGGAATGCAGCTTTCGACCAGTCCCCACGTGCGCAATCAGACAACACGGCGCGGGCCTTTGGTCCTGCCAGAACAAGGATTGTCTGATCATTGGTGAGGCTACGCAGTTGCACGTCTTCGTCGGGGTTCAGATGGGCCGTCAGCCAATCCATGTCGTGAAATTCGCTTGCGGCGGCAGAGCCGTACCAGATCCGCGCCGGACCACGATCAGAGGCAGGCAGGTTCGCAACTGTTGCCTCTCCCTTAATGCAGCCATGCTGGTTGAGCAGATAGCCCAGACCAACCCGCCCGTCGCGTGTCGTCACGTTCCCGCAGACCATCCGGTCAAGGAATGCATGGCGGTCGCTGCCTGTGATCTCGATCCGGTTAAAGCCGTTCACCTCGGCCACACCGACGTTTTCGGCCACATTGCGCACTTCTGCGCCGATGATGTCGAAAGCCTCATCGAAATCGAAGGTCAGGCTTGGTTGAAAATCGGGCGTTGGTTTGATGTAATCCACCCGTTCCCAGCCGTTGACCACCGTAAATTCGGCACCCTCTGCCGCCATAATGGGTGTCAGCGGTGTCGTCTTGGCGGGCCGTCCGGCGGGGCGGTGTTCGTGGGGGAAATGGAACCGGAACTCGTTTTGATAGTCCTCAATCGCCTTCAGTGCAGTCAGTTCTACATTGGTTTGCCCCGTAAAGCGGCGCGGGTCGATCACCCACGTGTCATAGCACGCCTCGCCATGCACGATCTGCTGGGCAAGCAGCCAGCCATGCCCGCCGCCTTCGCCCAAGCCCGCACGCAAACCGATGATACAGTATGCGTTACGTTTGCCAGGGATGGGTCCGACCAGTGGGGCACCGTCGATGGCATAAGTAATTGGGCCGTTGACGACCGTATGAATGCCGACCTCTTCCAGCACAGGCATCCGCTTAAAGACGTTCTCAAGCACAGGCATGATCCGTTCCAGATCATCCGGGCAAAGTGCATTGACGAAATTCGGATCAATCCCGTCCATGCCCCAAGTTTTGCAGTCCTGCTCGTAGAAGCCGACAAGCAGGCCCTGCTTTTCCTGACGTGAATAGAAATCATCAATCGGGCAACGCAACAGCGGCACACGTTTGCCAAAATCGGTAATCGCTTGGATAGGCTCGGTCAGGAAATACTGGTGCTCCATCGAAGCCACAGGGTGATGCACCCCCATCATTGCGCCCACCTCGTTCACGCGGTAGCCGCACGCGTTCACCACGATGTCACAGTCGATGTCACCGTGTTCGGTGTGAACTGTCCATGTGTCATCCTTGTGCTGGCTCAACGCCGTGACGGGCGTATTGCGATAGACCTCTGCCCCTGCAGTGCGGGCGCGGCGGGCCAATGCCTGACACAGTTGGGCGGGGTCAATATCCCCGTCCATCCCATCCCAAAGCCCACCCAAAAGACGGTCGGTCGAGATCAACGGGTGACGGCGTGCGCATTCCGCAGGGTCGAGGATTTCATACTCGACCCCCATGCCACGTGCCATCGACGCGAAATGACGGTAACCCTGCATCTGCTCTGGCGTGTTGGCAAGGCGAATACCGCCATCCCCGTGGTGGTAATTGATTGGATAGTCTGGATCGGCTGCAAGGTCCTGATAGAGCTTGATGGAATGGGATTTGAGCCCCACCATCGTCTGGGTCATCCCGAAATTCGTGACCTGCGCGGCCGAGTGCCAAGTGGTGCCGCTGGTCAGTTCGTTGCGTTCGACCAGAACGACATCGGTCAATCCTTCTTGTGTCAGGTGATAGAGCGTCGAGCAGCCAGCGATTCCACCGCCAATGACGACAACTTTGGTTCTGCTTTTCATGCTGTGGCTCCCGATTTCTATCACATCCAGACTTGCAGACCTTTGATGCTTTGGAAAATAGTTTAATAAGAGGTATAACATCTGAAAATAAGAGGTTGTCCCATGACCCTATCTTTACGTGCGATGCGCTACCTGCAGGCAGCGCTGCAATACGGCACTATCACAGCAGCAGCCGAGGCGATGCATGTGGCCCCGTCCGCGATTGCGTCGGCCCTTAATCAGGCCGAAGACGCCTTTGGCATGGCGCTGGTCACCCGCGCACGGGCAAAAGGCGTGTTTCCGACGTCGGCTGGTCGCGATGTGCAGCGCCGTATCGACGATCTGCTCGAGCGGTATGACGCTTTGCTCGCTGACGTATCCGATCTGCAATCTGGTCTCTCGGGGACGTTGTCGATAGGCTTTAACGCCCCGATTGCGCCTGCCTTCCTGCCGGAAATCTGTGCCCCCGTCTTGGCCGCGCATCCCGAGGTGACACTGTCATTTAACGAGGGCGACAATGCGTCTGTACAAAAAGGGCTGCTTGATGGTCAGTTTGACGTGATCCTTTTTGTCGCCGAACTGCCCAATCCCCAGATAGCGACACAACCCTTGGTTTTTGCACCGACCTATTGCCTGTGTCCGGCGGATCATCCCATCGCGGCGCGCAAGACTGTGTCGGTCGCCCAATTAGCGCGTGAGCCGCTGATCCTTTTGGACCGGCCCGCCGCGCGAGGATATTATATGGATCTACTAGAGCAAAGCGGCGAGGATATTCACATCGTTGCAACGGCCAATTCGACCGAGATGGTGCGATCTTTGGTGGCATCTGGGATTGGTGTATCGCTGCTGAACATGCGCCCGCGCGAGGTGCCGCCCTATGCGGGCCGCGAAATTTGCTGTTTGCCAGTGTCTGACACATCGTCAGGTGTCATGCTTTCACTTGGCTACGCACCGGGACCGAAGCGACAATTGGTGCAATTGTTTATCGACAAATGCATCGCATTTTGTGAAGGACCCGAAGGGGCTAGGCTGATTATCACCAATGATCGTTAAGCATTCAATCGCGACCATCGCCTTTCCAGAAGGCCCGCAGACCCACTGACTTAAAGCGTCAACACCGTTCTTGGCCTCGTTTATGGGAATAAAACCTGTGCTTAGCGCCTTAGCCTGTGTGGAATAGTGTTTGGAATAGCCGTGGGTCGATGGAGGCCGATGCGAAGGTTTGTCCTTGTGTCATCACCGAGACAGCGTCGTGGCTATGCAGGCTTTCTTGGTGGCTCGCTACAACCCGAAAGTCGCCGACCCGTACGTCGCCAAGCAATTGTTCGCAAAACAGCCGTGCTGCGTCTTCGACAAAGATCGGGTTGGCGGCGTTGAGTTCGGCAAAGGCCTGTTCGTCTTCGCGTTTCACCATGACTTGGGTCTCGGTCGGGACAGCCAAACGCGCCATGTCGATCACATCCTCAAACCACAGGATTGGTTCGTCGTCTTCCACCACCAATGACATCCGTGCCACGGACCGCTGAGAGTGTGGTGTCGCCAGTTGCCCGCGGTATTGCCGCGCGTGTTCAGACAGTTCCAGCGAGCACGGGCATGTGCTGGAATAGACGTAATCCAGATGCACCATTTTGCGCCGCACCCCGTCGCTTTCGACCAGTTCCAAAGCGATGTCGTAGTACTGATAGCCCGATAGCCCCGACCGCAGGCTTTGCACCTTCATCGGGAAAGAAAACCGCA
Organism: Loktanella sp.; assembly: GCA_024686085.1. Lineage (GTDB taxonomy): Bacteria > Pseudomonadota > Alphaproteobacteria > Rhodobacterales > Rhodobacteraceae > Yoonia. The sequence continues at coordinate 1,589 of JAIBDT010000021.1, read as the reverse complement.
TCTGGATACGTGCATCAAAGCTTTCGAGGTCAGTCTTGTAGGCATCGAGCGCCCGTTCGATCACCTCAAAGCTAAATGTTTCCTCGGCGTGTTTGTAGAAGGTCCGCATGATCCGCGACATGTTGATCCCCTTCTTTTCCGCCTCGAGGCTGACGGTACCCGTCACCGAGGTTTCCAAGGTCAGATCGCCGCCATCGCGTGTGTGAAAGCGGATTGGCAACCGAAAATTCGAGATGCCCACGTGCTGGATTTGTTGCTTGGACCCTTTGATCAGGCTGGATGGCCCGTTTTGCAGGTCGGGCATAGAAGCTTTGTAGGCCTCGTCGACCTCGAACGCGTCAGGGTAGGCGCGCGCTAGCGCAGGGTAATTGCTGACCTCTTGTCCGGGGATCAGGCGGCTGACCAGCGGATCGAGTGTCGAGACCTCTTCGGGTGTCACATCAACGGCCCAGCGTCGCAGCAAAGCAAGCGCTGCTTCCGCCTCGGCCCGTGTTGGTTCACGATCTAAATCAGGTGTATGCACGTTCATGTCTTGGCCCCCAAGCACCGCATCGTCCCCATCTAGATGGGGCGTTGCGTCAGATTTACCAGCGTTATCGTAATAGATACGCGACAGGGTGGCCCTTAGATCAGTCATTCATGCATCTCCTTTAAGGGCAGTATAGCAGCCTCCCCGCCGCAATTGCGGGGAAATATTGCCTAAACCTTATCAAGTGCGCCCAAAAGGTCTGCGATCAAATCCGCCGGATCCTCTAGCCCTACCGACAAACGGATCAGCCCCATGGAAATCCCAAGTGTGTCTTTCTGCGCTTGTGGCAGTCGCTGGTGCGTTGTGGTTGCGGGGTGTGTCACGATGGATTTCGCATCTGCGAAGTTGTTCGAAATCGTGAAGATTTCCAGCCCATTGATGAACTTGAAGCACGCCTCGCGCCCGCCTGCGACCTCGAATGCCAGCACGGTCCCGCCGCTTGGTGCCTGCGAGATGGCCAGATCGTATTGCGGGTGTGCGGGATGGGTCGGGTAGCGCAGGGTTGTCAGTTTTGGGTGCCCGTCCAGCGCCTCAGCCACTTGCAAGGCTGCGGCCGCTTGTGCCCGCACGCGCAGGTCGATTGTCTCGAGCGCCTTGAGGTGGGTCCAAGCGGTGAATGGGTTCATCGCCCCGCCTGTGTGTTTCATGTAGGTCTCGATTGGCCCACGGATCAGATCGCGCGAGCCCACGATCGCCCCGCCCAGCAAGCGTCCCTGCCCGTCCACGTGTTTGGTAGTCGAAACCAGCGCCAGATCAACGCCGCACTCTTGCGCATAGGAATATACGGGTGTCGCCATAGCGTCGTCGGCCAAGACCAAAGCCCCGACCGCGTGCGCTGCTTTGACGATGTGGCGCATGTCCACAACTTCAAGGGTCGGGTTCGAGACGCTTTCAAAGAAGACCAGTTTGGTGTCGGGCCGGATCGCCGCGTCCCATGCTGCGTTGTCGGTCCCGTCAACAAGGGTGATCTCGACGCCGAAGCGGCCCAGCACGTCTTCGAGCACGTAGAGGCATGACCCGAAAAGTGCGCGCGATGACACGACGTGATCGCCCGCTTTCA
>JAIBDT010000010.1 GCA_024686085.1 Loktanella sp. | reverse complement strand
TACTCTGGCCTGCTGCGCTGTAAAACAGGTGCGGTGAAAGCCGTAGACGGGATCACCTTTGACATCATGGAGGGCGAGACCCTCGGGCTTGTCGGCGAAAGCGGCTGCGGTAAATCGACCGCTGGTCGGGCGATTTTGCGGCTCTATGATATTACCTCTGGGGACATTAGCATTGATGGCCGCGAGATCGGCAGCACACCGCAAAGCCAACTACGCGAAATGCGTCCGACCATGCAAATGGTCTTCCAAGATCCGCAGGCGTCCCTCAACCCGCGCATGACAGTCGAGGCGATTATTCGCGAACCGCTCGATGAACACACGGACCTGACCGCGCAGGAAAAGCGCGCAAAAGTCGCCGAATTGATGGACGATGTGGGCCTGAACCGCAAATTTGCACAACGCTATCCTCACGCATTTTCGGGCGGGCAACGGCAACGGATAGGGATTGCGCGGGCGCTCGCGCTCAATCCGCAATTTATTGTCTGCGACGAACCTATCGCCGCACTGGACGTGTCGATTCAAGCGCAAGTGGTCAACCTGCTGGAGGACCTGCAAGAACGGTTCGGGCTGACCTATCTGTTCATCAGCCACGATCTGTCGATGGTGCGTCATATCGCAACGCGCGTGGCGGTCATGTATTTGGGTAAGGTTGTGGAACTTGCAGATCGCGAAACGCTTTTCGCAGAACCCTTGCACCCCTATACCAAAGCACTTCTTTCTGCGGTGCCCGAACCTGATCCGTCACTTGCGCGCAAGACCGAACGGATCATTCTGCAAGGGGACGTCCCGTCGCCATCAAACCCGCCAAAGGGTTGCAACTTTTGCACCCGTTGCCCTGCGGTGATGGATATCTGCAAACAAATCGAACCAGAATACCGTGAAGTGAAACCGCGCCAGTTCGCCGCGTGCCACCTTTACAACGATACATAACAACAAACCCCCACCGAGCATAACGGCGGGACCTGAGGTTAAGAACAAGAGCATCAACTAGGAGAGTGAAAAAATGAAAATGAAGACAGCATTGATGGGCGCCGTTGCGTCTCTCGCCTTTGCACCGATGGCAATTGCCGACGGTCACGAAGGCGAGCGAGGCCGCGATGGTCAGCTCAACATTATCTATTGGCAAGCGCCATCCATTTTGAACCCATATCTGTCAGGCGGCACAAAAGACCTCGAATCCGCTTCGATGATTATTGAGCCACTCGCACGCTACGACAGCACTGGTGCTTTGGTTGCCTTTTTGGCCGAGGAAATTCCAACTGTGGGCAATGGCGGCGTCTCCGAAGACCTGACATCGATCACATGGAAGCTAAAGTCCGGCCTGCTGTGGTCTGACGGCTCTCCTGTGACGTCCGCAGACGTCGCGTTCACCGCAGAATACTGCATGCACCCAGAAGGCGGCTGTGCGCAGGCGTCCAAATTTGATGGTGTGCAATCTGTTGAAGCGATCGACGATCTGACCATCAAAGTTACCTTCAACAGCCCCAAGCCAAACCCATATGGCCCGTTCGCAGGCGCACAGTCTCCGATCATCCAAAAGGCACAGTTTGCTGAATGCCTCGGCGCAAAAGCGCCCGAGTGCACAGACGCGAACTTCATGCCAATCGGTACAGGTCCATTTGTAGTCACCGACTTCCGCACGAACGACGTGATCCAGATGGAAGCAAACTCAAACTACCGCGATCCAAACAAACCAGCCTTCGCAACCGTGACCTTCAAAGGGGGCGGCGACGCAACTGCTGCGGGACGTGCGGTTATGGAAACAGGCGAGTTTGATTACGCTTGGAACATGCAGCTTGCACCAGACGTGCTTGCAGCCATGGCTGAGGGCGGCGTTGGGACACCAATCAGCGCATTCGGGACACTGGTCGAGCGTCTTGAAATGAACCTGACAAACCCATCCCCAGACCTGCCCGAGGGCGAGCGTGCGACAGTTGCACACCCGCACCCGTTCTTGTCCGAGTTCCATGTGCGCCATGCGCTGTCCATGGCGATTGACCGCGAATTGCTGGTCGAAGTCGGCTACGGTCAGGCTGGTCGTCCGACCTGTAACCTCGTTCCTGGTCCGGAAATCTATGCATCGACTGACAACACTGGCTGCTTGACCCAAGACATCGAAGGCGCAAACGCCATGCTGGAAGATATGGGCTGGGTCGATAGCAACGGCGACGGCATCCGTGAAAAAGACGGCGTCGAGCTGCGTATCTTGTTCCAGACATCTACAAACGCTGTGCGTCAGGATTTCCAAGCGCTCATCAAAGAGTGGTGGGGCGAGATCGGTGTAGAAACAGAGCTTCGTAACCTTGATGCGTCCGTCTTCTTTGGTGGTGATCCAGGTTCGCCTGACACGTTCCAGAAGTTCTACGCAGACGTTGAAATGTATGCTAACAACTTTGACGGTACAGACCCACAAGCCTACCTCGCAGCCTATAAGTGTGGCGGCGAGCCAAAGCCTGATAGCCAGTGGCAGGGTGAAAACATCAACCGTTTCTGTGATCCGGCATATGACGCGCTGATCGACGAACTTGGTGCAACGGCCGACATCGACAAACGTGGTGAATTGGCCCGCAAGATGAACGACATGCTGACCAAAGACACGATGACAATCGTGCCGCTGGTTGACCGTGGTCGCGTCTCTGCAAAAGCCAACACACTTGGCGGCGTTGTTCTGAACACTTGGGACTCCGAGCTTTGGAACGTTGCTGACTGGTACCGCACAGGTAACTAAGTCCAAAATCCTATCGGGGGGCGGGTCGCCCTGCCCCCCTTTCCCCGCAAAGCACTAAACTAAGGCGCCCCTCACATGCTCACCTTCACCATCCGCAGGTTGTTGCTATCCATCCCGACGCTTTTTGTTCATCGCTTTTGTGATCTTCATGCTGCTTGAACTGGCGCCCGGCGATCCGATGGCGCAGATGCCACTGACGATCCCGCCAGAGGTCAAAGAAAAGATGCGCCTTGCGCTTGGCTTAGGCGAACCTTGGTGGGTGCGTTTCCCGCTTTGGCTTAAACAGTTCTTTATCGTCGAGCCACAGTATTGGATCGACAGCGCCTTTGGCACCAACTTTGCGGATGGCGCACAGCGGATCATTTCGTTCCAGTCGCGTAGCCCTGTATTCGACACAATCGCACAGCGGATGCCGCAAACGCTTTGGGTCGTAGGCATGTCCTATATCGTCGGGGTGCTGATCGCCCTGCCTATCGGGATTATCTCGGCCTACAAACAGTATTCGGTCTTCGACCAGACTGGCACATTCGTATCCATGATCGGGTTTTCGGTGCCGCCGTTCTTTAGCGGGGTGCTGCTGATCGTGATCTTCTCTGTGCAACTCAAGTGGCTGCCGTCGATTTATGACACCACCCATGTAGTCAATTCATGGGACAGCTTCTGGTTCCAGATGCGGCAGATGATCATGCCCGTCATGGTGTTGGCGCTGCAAACCACTGCGCAAGTCAGCCGCTACATGCGGGCCTCGATGCTCGACAATCTAGGGCAAGATTATGTGCGCACCGCCCGCGCCAAAGGCATGACCGAAAGCGTCGTCGTGATGAAACACGTGCTACGCAACTCGATGATCCCCGTTGTGACCGTAATCGCGCTGGGTATCCCCTCGATCTTTGGCGGTGCAATTATCACCGAGCAGATTTTCAAAGTGAACGGGCTTGGCCAACTGCTGATTATCGCACTGCAAGGTAACGATATTCCGATGGTTATGACGATCACCTTCCTATTGGCGGTGCTGATCGTCGTGATGAACCTGATTGCTGACATTCTTTACGGCGTACTTGACCCGAGGATCCGCTATGACTGATGACACCTTGGAAATGACCGCCGCACCGCGCAACCAGTGGTGGGATGTCTGGGACCAATTCAAAACCCACAAAGGGGCGGTTTTCGGACTTTGCTTCCTGATCTTCATCACCCTATTCTGCACGATCGGCCCTGTGATTTGGGATGTTGACCCGGGCAAGCTGAATATCCGCAGCAAAGACATCCGGCCCATCTACATGGCCCTGTTCGACAGTGGCGCCAAAGTAAGCTGGAGCAACCCAATGGGGTCCGACAACCTAGGACGCGATATCATGGCCAACATTATGCAAGGCGGACGGATCAGCCTTGCAGTTGGCTGGACCGCAATGATCCTCGCACTACTGATCGGCACGACAATCGGGGTGCTTGCGGGCTATTTCAAACGGCTTGACGGTATCTTGATGCGTTTCACCGATCTGGTGCTGGCGCTGCCACTCTTGCCACTGCTACTTGTGATGATGCTGCTGTTCCGCGACCCATTGCGCAGCGCGTTCGGACCAGAGCAAGGTATCTTCATCCTGATCGTTTCAGGCATCGGCATTACAAGCTGGATGCAAACCGCGCGGATCGTACGCGGCGATGTGATGACCATTAAAGAGCGCGAATTTGTGCTGGCCGCCCGTTCCATCGGCACGCCTGCACGGCGCATGATCACGCGGCACCTGCTGCCCAACGTGCTCTCGCCCATCATGGTCTCCGCAACCCTTGGGCTGGCAACCGCGATCATCACCGAAAGTGCGCTGTCCTTCCTCGGTCTCGGCTTCCCCAGCGACTTCCCGACATGGGGAAAAATCCTGTTTGATAGCGTTGACCGGATGACATCCTTCCCGGAACGGGTGATCTGGCCGGGTCTGGCAATTTCGCTGACCGTGCTTTCTGTAAACTACATCGGTGACGGACTACGTGACGCTCTCGACCCACGCATCCGCGGACTTTAAAGGGCGTTTCAGTTCACCGGTTCCAAAATCGCTGCCTCGCCCTGACGGCCGAACGCGATTGCGGGACTTATTTTTTGGGACCTGAAAACGCTTCAATGCATACGGCGGTGTATCCGCCGTATCATCAGCCAAACGAGCAACAGCACAATCGGGGTCACGCCAGCGGCGATATAGACCTTGGATATCCCATAGGTTTTCTCAAGCGGACCAAGCACATACAAGGCAAGGCTCACCGCGTAATAACTGATGGCGACCACTGATAGCCCCTCAACCGTTTGCTGCAAACGCAGTTGGTGATCGGCACGCTGGTCCATACTGGTCAACAACGACTGGTTCTGCGCCGAGCGTTCAACATCAACCCTTGTGCGCAACAAATCCCCTGCCCGCAGCGCGCGGTCTGACAACCCCCTCAGACGGGCCTGCGTCGATTCCACCGTGCGCATCGCAGGGTCAAATCGGCGCATCATAAACTCGCCAAAGGTCTGGCGACCAAGAAAGCGATCTTCACGCAGGATGCTGATACGCTGGTTCACAATTGTCTCATAGGCGCCTGTCGCGCCAAATCGATAGGCAGTCTGCGCCACGATATTCTCCAACTCGGCAGAAATCGTTAAAAGCTGCTTTAAGGTCTGATCCGGTTGCACGTCGTCGCTGTTCAAATCTGCAATCAGATGGGACACCTGCCCGTCAATCGTCCCCATAATCGGCGAAAGCTTGCGGGCCGCTGCAAGCCCCAGCATCGCCATCGACTTATAGGTTTCAATCTCGCACAAGCGCTGCACAACGCGGCCAATACGACGCTCCCCTGTGCCATTGCGGGCAAAGACAGCCATCCGCAGATGCCCTGCTGGATCAATGCGAAAATCGCTAGCGACAACCAATTCGTCATCTAGCACGCGCGAAATCGCAACGCTTTCGGGCACAAACCATTCGTAGGCCTTGGCGATAATCCCGTCGTCACCATCCAAACGTTCCACACGGATCAGCGCACTTGTAACACGTGTTCCCGGTGTGGCGGCTAACCAGTCCTCGGGAAACATTTGGAAGGTCGCTGCATCAAACGGCTGGGCTGCATTGCCATCACCAAAAATCGTATAGGTCACAAACTCCGTATGGCTTTCCCACTTCAGCAAATGCTTCCCAATCTGGCCCGAATAATGTGTCGCGTCAGGTTGCGGGTGCGCGGCACCATAGCGGTCCAACAAATTGATCAAATGCGCCCGATCTGCGGCACGGTCACGGCCAGCAGCATTGCTGGCGGGCTTGAGCGCCAGAAACGCAGCGCGCGATGGCGCGGCCAGTTTTGGAAACGGACGGGCATGCAATTCATTCGACATCGCGTAGCGCAGCGGGTGATCAGTAATAGGGGGCATATTGGGCCTCAAGGCAAAGTGTTGCGAACACCCTACCGAGGAAAACGCGCCTGTAAAGAAAAAATCTATACATTTTAATAGGTTAGCAGCACACAACGGTATACCGTGCGCTGCCAACCTATATTTTCCGTTAGATTACAACGACAGCCAGCGGCGGAAAGCCGTTAAAGCACACGCTTGAGTACGTCGATGTATAGGCACCAGTATTGCGGATCAGCACTCGGTCACCTGCGCGCAGGCTAATCGGTAACAACATGGGGCGCTTTTCATACAAGACATCGGCACTATCGCACGAAGGACCCGCCATGATGCACGGACCAACCGGATCGCCATCGCGCGGGGTCTCGAACTGATACCGGATCGCCTCGCCTTCTGTTTCGGCCAAGCCCGAGAAACGGCCAATATCAAGATAAACCCAACGGTGCATATCGCGGTCAGATTTGCGCGACACAAGCAACACCTCAGACACGATCACGCCTGCTTCTGCGACCAAACCACGGCCCGGCTCCGCCATGATACGTGGGACTTTGCCAAAGCGGCTGATGATTTGCTCCATCACAGCAGAGGCGTAATCTGTCGGGGCCTCGATTGTCTCGCCATAAAACGCAGGGAAACCGCCGCCGATGTTAAGCAAGGTCAATTCGTGACCCGCCGCTTTTGCCGCGTGCCAGATTTCAGCTAGCGCGTCCAAAGACGGACCCCACATCGCAGCCTTGCGGGTCTGTGATCCGACATGGAACGAGAACCCGATCGGATCAAGGCCAAGGGACTTTGCGTAAGACAACAGGCGAATGGCCGTCGCGGAGTCGCAGCCGAACTTGCGGGAAAGCGGCCAATCTGCCTGGGAAATCTCGACAATCAAACGGATATAAACCTGCGCACCTGGCGCGGAGATCGCAATCTTCTCAAGCTCTTGTTCGGCATCAGCAGAAAACAGCGTGATCCCTTGGGCATGAGCCCAAGCAATGTCGGACGACCGCTTGACCGTGTTACCAAAAGACACATGCGCAGGATCAGCCCCATGCTTGAGGCACAAAGCAACTTCGGCCTTGGACGCAGCATCAAAATGCGAGCCCAATTTGACCAAACGGGCAATGATTTCTTCGGCAGGGTTCGCTTTCACAGCGTAGTGGATGTCAGCGTATCCGAGACCTTCTTTCAGGGCATGATATTGCTGCTCGACTAGATCAACATCCAACACAAGGGTCGGCTGATCAAAAGTATTCGCCGCGCAATATGCATCAAGGCGAGCATGGACGTTAATGGGTTGCGCGTCAGCGCTCGCAAGTTCAACAGTCATCTGTCATCTCCAGTAGACCCGGCCATAGTGTGGGTGACAACCCTAACACGAGACCGCTCAGTTCCAAGGGAGAAGTTACCGTCGCTACGTAAACACATGTGATGACTGTCACCGGCCAGAGGCGCGTGCGTTGGCTTCTATAAACCGCCATTTAGGCTATTGTTGGATTCGTGCAAGGGCAAATTGCGCAACAGCAAAATTAGTTTGACCGGCACAGGACTTGCGGCGGATTTCAGATGGAAAATTTGGGGGTAGTCGCTGTATTCGCGGCGGGCTAAACCAATATCATGACCCGACTTATCTTGCTCAACAAACCCTTTGGCGTACTGTCGCAATTCACCGACACGAAAAGCCCCACAACACGGCCTACTTTGTCGGTCTATGTGGACGTGCCGCATGTCTACCCCGCGGGCAGACTGGACCGTGATAGCGAAGGGTTGCTGCTGCTGACGGACGACGGGGCCCTGCAAGCCAAAATTGCAGACCCCAAGCATAAGATGTCCAAAACCTATTACGTGCAAGTCGAGGGCACGCCCACCGACAAAGACCTACAGCCGTTGCGGGATGGGGTGACGTTAAAAGACGGACCTACACGCCCTGCAAAGGTGCGCCTCATCGACCCGCCTGCACTCTGGGATCGCGACCCGCCCGTGCGGTTTCGCAAATCCGTGCCAGACACGTGGATCGAGGTCACAATCAGCGAAGGGCGTAACAGGCAAGTTAGGCGCATGACCGCCCATATCGGGTTCCCGACGTTACGGCTGGTGCGTTGGCGGATCGGCAGTTGGACTCTTGACGGCATTGCAAGCGGTACATGGGTTCAGGCACAATAGTGGTTTAACCTCATACTCCGTAATACAACCGGATGGGTTTTAACGGTTTTCGCCAAAGACTTCCAAATATGCGGGCACTTCTTCCATCTGACCATTCACAGTCGCATAGCCGTCCTCATCAAACCCAATGATCCCGCGCACTACGCTTTGACCGCTCGCAGGGTTCGCTCGCGTACCGACAAACTGATCTTCAAGGATGCCTTCGACCTCGTATCTGTCACCTTCAATCGTCAGCAATCCGTTATAATCCGCAAGCCAATCATTAGGATTATCGGTCAGGTTATCATCAAAGTCGTCGCCAATTATGGACAGGTCATTGCCGATGTTGATCACGCCATTAACATCAACCATGTCACCATCGGTTTCAGTCAGATTGGTGATGCCTTGCATATTGTCGATCGTGCCCGTCATGGAGCCACGCCCGAAATTGGCCGTGAGGCTCGCGTCTCCGATGACAACAATATCGTCATCATCACGTTCTTCGATCGGATCAATTATCAACGCTGCCGATCCGGCAAAACTCGCTGTGCCCCGTGTAGGCATTTGCGCCCACGCGGTGCCCGGAATAGCGGCGATACGCTCAGCTTCTTCCTGCGCGTCCAATATCCGGTCTTCAAAACTATCTAGTTCACTACCGCCATTGCTGCCGCCACATGCAGCGGCGAACAATAGGCAAGTAAAAGGTACCGCAGAAGTCAAAAAATTTGTCATGATTAAGCTATCCCAAAGTTGCGCCACCTTAACGCAATGCACGCTTTGCGTCTAAATATCTTAGTTAATATCCGCGGCACAGACTGTTTCTTTCCGCGTCACAAAATGATTTTTTGAAAAGCTGGCACTTGGATCATTCCCATGGTCGCTCCCCTGTCATCCAGATGCAATCGTGTGCCGCGGTTTGCCGCCAGCCTTTGGAGCTTAACGGCAAACGAAACGCCAGCAGGCTCACGCGGGCCCGCAGGCATTGATTACACCATTGAATTCAAACCAAAGATGTTGCCTTCCGTGTCTTGAATCAATGTGACAAAGCCGAAATCACCAATCGAGAACTTTGGCCTGATCACAACACCGCCTGCATCCGCAACACGGGCCTGCTCAACCGCGCAATCCTGCGCCATGAAATAGATGATCGTCCCGCCGACACCGGGCTTGCCATGTGCGGCCTTGGTCAATGCGCCGCCAGCACCATACACGCTCATGTCGCTTGGAAAGCTCATCATCTGGGACTCGCCTGTCGGGTCAACCATGACCTCGAGCTTTGCGCCAAGAACAGTTTGGTAAAATGCTGTAGCACGATCCAAATCGTTCACAAAAATATCAAACCAACCTACTGGGTTCATCTTAGACATATTCAACTCCTTTTGCTGTCGTTATGTCCCCTGTTTAGCGGCTGGCCGATCCTCGGTATTGTAGATTTCAGACATCAAACTTTTTTGCGTATTTTCCGGGCGTGTATCCGGTCGCATTGCGAAAAGAGTGGATAAAATGCGATTGATCGGCATAGGACCACGTATCGCTGCCGTTCAAAGACTGCTGCAAGCGTAAGACTTTCAGCAAATCATGCGGGGAAAATCCTGTGGTATGTTTCAAGATGCGCTGTAACTGGCGGGCTGACACACCCGCGGCCTCGGCCATATCTGCAACTGATGCAATATCATCAAACCTTTGAAAAATCATCTCGGTTACAGGGTTCACAGCCACTTGTCCGCTTTGCACAAGAACATCCACGAACTGGGTCAACACCTCTTGCTGGGTAGCAAAATCACAGCCCGCCAAGTCTCGGTTCACGTCCAACAATGGCAGCTGGCCCTGATAAGACGCATCGACCATCCCATGCGAGATCGGCTCGCCACTGGTCTGCCAAACGCCGGGCAGAAAACGAATATTCACAAAGTGAAACGATCTGCCCAAGTTGAATTCCTCGGACGTGGCACGCAACTTTGACACACCCGTAATCGTCAAATGAAGCTGGTCGAAAACAATGTAGGCACATGCATCTGGCAGCGCATGAAACCGGTAATCGTCGGCTAAAACAGGGTCGGTCTTCAGTTCCAAAAACCGGTGCACAATCCCGCGTAAATGTGCAGGTGGCTCTGCCTCGACAAAGTGGACCGCTTGGACGGCCTTGTCCTTACCATTGCCCTTTGGATTGTAATTATCAGATGCGTTATTCATTCAAAAAAATACCACACGTAAAAAAGCCCCGCCGTGTCTGGCGGGGCTTATATGCGATCTAGTCGATCTTTGGTAGAAGTTCATCCAATGACTTTTTCGCGTCACCGTAGAACATGCGCGTGTTCTCTTTATAGAACAGCGGGTTCTCGATGCCCGAATAACCCGTGCCTTGTCCACGCTTGGACACGAACACTTGCTTGGCTTTCCAGCATTCCAGAACAGGCATACCCGCGATAGGGCTGTTTGGGTCGTCTTGCGCTGCGGGGTTCACGATATCATTGGACCCGATCACAATCGCGACGTCCGTTGTCGGGAAGTCCTCGTTGATCTCGTCCATTTCCATCACGATGTCATACGGCACCTTCGCCTCAGCCAGCAGCACGTTCATGTGGCCCGGCAACCGGCCCGCAACAGGGTGGATCGCAAAGCGCACGTTCTTGCCCTGCGCACGCAACTTGCGCACCAGTTCCGCGACCGAGGATTGCGCTTGCGCAACCGCCATCCCGTAACCGGGAATAATGATGACGCTGTCAGCTTCATTCAAAGCCGTTGCGACACCATCGCTGTCGATGGCGATTTGTTCGCCCTCAACCGCCATCTGCTCGCCTGCGGGACCACCAAAGCCGCCCAAGATCACCGACACAAACGACCGGTTCATCGCCTTACACATGATGTAGGACAAGATCGCACCGGACGAGCCGACCAAAGCACCAACGACAATCAACAGATCGTTGCCAAGGCTAAAACCAATCGCGGCAGCAGCCCAACCTGAATAAGAGTTCAGCATCGACACGACCACAGGCATATCCGCTCCACCAATGCCCATGATCAGGTGATAACCGATAAACAGCGCCGCCAGCGTCATGATGAACAACGGCAGGAACCCGCCTGTGTTAAAGTACCAAACCAGCGTCAGCACAGCGATCGCTGCCGCTGCGATATTCAGGAAATGACCACCAGGCAGTTTTTGCGCTGCAGAGTTCACACGACCCGCGAGTTTGCCATAAGCAATAACCGACCCCGTAAAGGTGATCGCACCGATGAACACGCCAAGGAACAGCTCAACCCGCAAAATCGCGATTTCGACACCCGACTTATGGGCAAGCATCGCTGCAAACCCTTCAAGCGCATTACGCGACCCCATGCCCATGCCAAAAACACGGTTCAGCTCGAAATGGGCGATATAGCCCACAAAGACAGCCGCGAGGCCAACAAGACTGTGCATCGCAGCCACCAGTTCAGGCATCTGCGTCATCTGCACCTTTGTCGCCAGTTGATGCCCGATGATGCCGCCGCCAATGATCATCAGCAGTGACAAGAACCAATACCCAGCCCCCGGACCGACCAAAGTAGCAGCAACCGCTAGGCCCATGCCTACAATGCCATACCATACCGCGCGCTTGGCGCTTTCTTGTCCAGACAGGCCACCCAGCGAGAGGATGAAAAGGACGGCTGCGACCACGTAAGCCGCTGTTGTAAATCCGAATTCCATGTGTCTAACCCCTTAAGATTTCTGGAACATGGCGAGCATACGCCGTGTCACGAGGAAACCCCCGAAGATGTTGATACCCGTCATAAAGACAGCAAGTGCGGCCAAGATGATCACAAGGAAAGACCCCGATCCGATCTGCACAAGCGCGCCCAAAATGATGATCGAAGAGATCGCGTTGGTCACAGCCATCAGCGGCGTGTGCAAGCTATGTGCAACGCCCCAGATCACTTGGAAGCCGATAAAGACCGACAACACAAACACGATAAAGTGCTGCATGAAACTGGCCGGTGCAACCAAACCAATCGCAAGCAACAACGCGCCACCAATGGCAAGCATGCTAACTTGGTTGCGGGTCTGTAGCTTGAATGCAGCTGTTTCTGCGGCGCGCTTTTCTTCAGCCGTCAGTTCCTTTGGCGCGGCCTTTTTCGGGGCTGCGGCAATCGCTGCGATCTTCGGCTTCGGCGGCGGGAATGTCACCTCGCCAGCATGTGTCGCTGTCGCCCCACGGATCACATCGTCTTCCATGTTGTGGACTGGCACACCGTCTTTTGCAGGCGTGAGGTCCGTCATCATGTGGCGGATGTTCGTGGAATACAGCGTAGACGACTGTGCCGCCATCCGGCTTGGGAAATCGGTATAACCGATGATTGTGACACCATTCTCAGTAACAACTTTCTCGTCCATCACGGTCAGCTTGCAGTTACCACCACGTTCAGCCGCAAGGTCGATAATCACCGATCCTGGCTTCATGCTTTCGACCATATCTTTGGTCCACAACTCTGGCGCATCACGGCCCGGGATCAGCGCGGTCGTGATCACGATATCCATATCTGGGGCGATTTCGCGGAACTTGGCCAACTGGGCTGCGGCAAATTCGGGCGAAGACACAGAGGCATAACCACCCGTTGCGGCCCCGTCCTGCTGTTCCTCTTTGAAATCAAGGAACACAAACTCGGCGCCCATGCTTTCAACTTGCTCTGCCACTTCTGGGCGGACATCAAATGCGTAAGTGACAGCACCCAACGACGTGGCCGTGCCGATCGCCGCAAGACCCGCAACACCCGCACCAACAACCAGAACCTTCGCAGGGGGCACTTTACCCGCCGCAGTAATCTGGCCAGTAAAGAAGCGGCCAAAGTTATTAGAGGCCTCAATCACAGCACGGTAGCCCGCAATATTGGCCATCGACGATAGCGCGTCCATCTTCTGGGCGCGGCTAATGCGCGGCACCATATCCATGGCGATAACGGTGGCACCTTGCTTGTTGGCAAGATCCATCAGTTTGTCGTTCTGGGCTGGATAGAAGAACGAGATCAGCGTTTGACCCTCGCGCAAGCGCTTGGTCTCGGCATCTGAAGGCGGGCGCACTTTAGCGATGATATCAGCGGCCTTGAACAGGGCGGTGCCAGTTTTGACAACCTCCACGCCCGCGTCTTTATATGCCGCATCTGAAAAGCCAGCGGCCTTGCCTGCACCGGATTCGATAACGCAGTCGTATCCAAGTTTTTGCAGATCTCGGGCGGATGCGGGCGTCATTGCCACACGGTTCTCGCCTTCGAATATTTCTTTTGGTGTCCCGATTTTCATCGATTATCCCCTTGCGCGATTTTGCAGTGCAGAAGACCTAACCTGCGCAATAATATTTCACAAGTATGTAGCGAAACGAACAAAGCCTGCTTGCGCTAACTGGAGATTAAACCCAACGGCGAGTCTTCTGCTCATAGCGGGCAAAGTCGGCGCGAAATTTGCGGCGCAGCATGTTTTCTTCGGGAATGATAAAGCGTTTTTCGATGACCCAGACAAAAACAGGGACCAAGACCAACGCCAAAACAGCATCCCAACGCAACGCAAGTCCCGCAAGGACCAGCGCATCACCCAGATAGATCGGGTTACGGGTACGCTTGAAAATGCCAGACGTGACAAGACTTTCCGCCTCGCGGTGCGGTACAATCGTCGTGCGGCGCTTGCGCATCTCCATGACCGCCAACAGCATCAAAATGATCCCGCCACCAATCAAAACGCCGCTCAAAAGTTGAACGACAGGAAAATCCAACGATAGGCCAAAGGGGCGCATGACGCCAATTTGCCAGGTGACTAAAACGGCAAGCAATAGCCAAACGGGCGGGATATCAATCAGCTTCTTCAAACGCATTTGCGGTCCTTATCTGCTTGTCACGGGGTATCCCTGCGATACCATGCCGCAAGGGAGATGATATGGAACATAAGGACAAACACGCGCTGGTAACAGGTGGAGGGTCTGGAATTGGCGAAAGTATCGCACGCGCCTTGGCCAATGCAGGCGCCGAGGTCACAATCGCTGGACGCCGTGCCGACGTATTGAACGCCGTCGCCGCCTCTCATCCCAACATCCACGCGCTGCCGATGGATGTATCGGACGAATATTCCGTGCGCGAAGGGATCAGCGACGCTGCAAATAAGCGCGGCCCGATCCAGATTTGCATCGCCAACGCAGGGATCGCCGAAGGCGGCGCATTCGCATCGACATCTCTTGCTGACTGGTCGCGCATGATGGCGACCAACGTGGACGGTGTGTTCCTGACACTGCAAGCCGCTATGGCGACCCTTGCCGCGGACATGCCAGCGCGCATGATCGTCATGAGTTCCATCGCAGGGGTGCGCGGCCTCAAAGGGGCCGTGCCCTACACCGTCAGCAAACACGCGGTCATTGGATTGATCCGTGGGCTGTCCGAGGAATACATAGATAGGCCCATCACCTTTAACGCCATTTGCCCCGGCTATGTGGACACAGATATCCTGCGCCGACAACTGCCCGGATTGATGAAGCGGCTCAACAGCGACGCGGCAGGCGCGCTTGCGGTTATGGCCGAAGGGAATCGTCACAACACACTGCTTGAGGTCGACGAAATCGCAGCAACAGCGCTATGGTTGTGCTCGGATGCGGCCCGCTCGGTCAACGGTCAGACCATTCAAATTGCAGGAGGACAAGTTTAATGCTTGGATCAATTTTGACGATACTGGTGGCCGCGATCCACTTTTATTTCATGTATCTGGAAATGGTCAAATGGGAGGCCCCGCGGACGCGCAAAGCCTTCGGGATAACCCAAGACCTCGCCAGTCAAACTGTGATCATGGCGGCCAACCAAGGGCTCTATAACGGCTTCCTCGCTGCGGGCCTTCTGGTCGGCTTGGCGACAGGTAACATGGGCATGGTCGTCTTTCTTTTGTGCTGCATCATCGTGGCAGGGCTTTATGCGCTGTCCTGCGGCATCCGTGCTGCACTTTTCGCACAAAGCATCCCCGCAATTCTCGCCCTCATAACCGTATGGATATCTCTCTAATGACTGACTTTTCGCAAACCAAAGCCCTGTTTCACCTGCCCGAAGGGATGATCTATCTCGACGGTAACTCGCTTGGGCCGCTGCCGAAAGCAACAGCACAAAGGGTCGCCCAAACCGTAACCGACGAATGGGGCGAAATGCTGATCACAGGCTGGAACAAAGCAGGCTGGATGGGACAACCCACCGCCCTTGGGGACCGGATCGGACGGTTGATCGGGGCCGAGGCGGGACATGTGACACTTGGCGACACGTTGTCGATCAAGGTCTATCAAGCATTGGCCTCGGCCATCGAGATGAACCCTGACCGTAAGGTGATCTTATCAGACACCGGCAACTTCCCCTCCGACCTTTATATGGCCGAAGGGCTGGTGGGTTCTCTCGGGCGCGGGCTAGAGCTGCAAACAGTCGCCCCCGAAGACGTGATGGGCACGCTTTCCAAAGACATCGCGGTCCTCATGTTGACCCAAGTCGATTATCGCACAGGGCGGATGCACGATATGGCCGCCTTGACCAAAGCAGCCCATGACCTTGGAATCGTAACGGTCTGGGATCTTGCGCATTCTGCGGGGGCCTTGCCTGTCGACCTGTCAGGATGCAACGCCGACTTCGCCGTTGGCTGCACCTACAAATACCTTAACGGCGGCCCCGGTGCGCCCGCGTTCATCTACGTGGCGCCACGTCATATCGCCAGCACGCGCCCTGCCCTGTCAGGCTGGCTCGGCCATGCGTCCCCCTTTGCGTTTGATCTGGACTACCGCGCGGGAACAGGGATCGAACGCATGCGGGTCGGCACGCCACCTGTGCTACAGATGGCGGCACTAGATGCGTCAATGGACATCTGGGACAGCGTGGACATGGATGCGCTGCGTGCCACCAGCCTTGCGCTATCCGACCAGTTCATCGCCGAGGTCGAAGCCGCCTGCCCCGATCTGCACCTTGCAACGCCACGTGACCCACAGGTGCGCGGCAGCCAAGTCTCTTTCCGCCACCCCGAGGGCTACGCGATCATGCAGGCATTGATTGCACAAGGGGTGGTCGGTGACTTCCGCGCACCCGACATCATGCGCTTTGGCTTCACACCCCTGTTCATCGACGCAAGCGACGTCAGCCGTGCGGTCGGCATCCTTGGTGATATCATGCGCGACGGGACTTGGGATCAGGCCCAGTTCAAGACACGGGCGGCTGTGACCTAGACGTGCCGCTGACACCGTAAGCCTTGCGCGCTGTCACAAGGCGCAAATCGTCGGGGTCCATGCCCAGCGATAACATCGTCTTGCGATCAAAACGGGCACGCGCCGCCTCGCGGTCATGGGGCGTGCCAAACAATCTGTCGATCCAGCCCATGCCAAAACTGACATGGAACGTTGCGTGATGGTCTTGGAAGTGGTGCGCCATATGCGACCGCGTTACACGCTCACCAAACCAGCCCTTAGGCACGCGCAAATGCGCCAACGTGTGGCAGTATTCATAAAACGTGAAAGCACTGATTGAGCCCACAAAAATCGCAACGACAGGGAACAAAATCGCCCAACCAGCCCCGAAAAACGGCCACAATACCACAAAATGCAGCGCGATCGAGGTCAGCCCGAAACGGACTGCATACCAATGATCGTCGCCGGTGAAAAACTCGGGCTTATTGGGAAACTCGTGATGTCCGATATGACTGCGGTAGAGATCGTTAAACACCGACTGCTCGGTTGGTGGTTCGCGGTGATAGAGAAAGCGGTGCATGACGTATTCGACAACAAATTGCACAACCGCGCCGTAGATCAGCGCCAAAATCAGGACCGGATGAAACCAGTAAATCAACGCGGCCATGCCAGTCAGCCAAAAGGGCAGTAGCCTTTGCAGACTGCCCATATGCATCAAAACACGTAAAGTCGGGATCATGGCAACGCTCCTAAGTGAACTTAGGACAGATGTTGAGCAAACCGCGCGCCAAAATCAAACAAAACGTGGCGGCAAGATAGATTTGACCTATGGCTCGTGCAAAGCCTCACGCGAACGATACAGCGGCTTTGTGAGATAATGCAGCACGGTCTTTTCACCCGTGTGCAACTCGACAGAGGCCTGCAAACCGGGGCGAATTGCGATCTGTCGCTGACGGGCATCAAGGTTCTCTAGATCAACCGCAACCGTCACCTTGTAGTGCGGCGCGATGTCAGGGCGGCGCTCGTCTTTGAACGTATCAGCCGAGATGAACTGAACCTTGCCAGACAGGCTGCCATAGATTGTGTAGTCATAGGCACTGAACTTGATCGTCGCATCTTGGCCCGGAATAACGTTGGCAACGTCAGATACCTTGACCTGCGCCTCCACAAACAACTCGTCACCCAAAGGTGTGATCTGTGCAATCTCTTCACCCGGGCGGACAACACCGCCAATAGTTGTAATCCCCAGCGAATTGACAATGCCGCGCATCGGCGAGGTAATGACGGTGCGGGAAAGCTAATCATTGGCCATCCGCAGGCTCTGCCCCAACTGGGCTAACTCTTGCAAGGTTTCCGAAAATGCGCTCGCGCGTTCCAACTCGGCGCCCGTGACAATCTCGTTATAACGGATGTCAGCGTCAGCATTGGCTTTGCGGGCCTTTGTGGTCTCGGTCAAAGCGACGATCTCGCGCTTTAGCATATCTTCCATCAACGCCAACTCGCGGGCCGTCTCGGCCTTCACGCGGCGCGCACCTTCCAACTTACTGACGTAATCGGACTGGCGAGCATTCAACAGCGCGCGCTCGGAGGCGACCATATTGGGGCTACGGGCCGCAATCTCGTCAGGGACGTCAAAGTCAAAGGCGCCTTCCATTTCGGCAACCAGACGTAACCGGCGGATTTCTGCGGCAAGAATTTGATCCTCAAGATCAGCCACAGAGGTCTGAAACCCCGTGCCGCGCAAACGGACAAGCACATCACCAGTCTGAACAATATCACCCTCAGAGACCAGAAGCTCTGCGAGAATACCACCCTCAAGGTTTTGGATAATCTGTGGTTTGGAGGCCGATACAACCTCGCCGTCAGCACGTACGATCTCGTCCAGCCACGCAAATTTCGCCCAGATAATGAACAGCAGGACCGTGGCCCCCACAAGCCAAATCGTCATGGAAGAGCCGCGCATACGACCCGAGAATTCTGCGTCGATGGTTGCCATTAGCTTGCCGCCTTGTTTTTATTGCCGCGCATATGGGCCAGCACTTGATCGCGCGGGCCGTCCACGGTTAGTCGTCCGTTCTGCAAGATCATCGTGCGATCTGTGAGCTGCAAAATCGGAACACGGTGCGTCGCGATAATCGCGGTGCGCCCTTCCAGCCAAGTCTCAAGACGGCTGACAAGTGTCTTTTCCAAAGTCTGATCCAAGGCCGCTGTCGGCTCGTCAAGCAAGCAAACCTTAGGGTCCTGCAACCACAAACGCGCCCAGCCAATCGACTGACGCTGACCGATCGAAAGGCCCTCGCCACCGTCACGGATTTCAAGATCCAGACCCTTCGGGTGATTGCGCACAAACGGACCAAGACCGGAAAAATCCAACGCAGCCAGCAAACGCTCGTCATCACGCTCAAGCAATGTCAGGTTCAGGTTCTCACGCAAGGTGCCTGCAAACAGACGGACCTCTTGGGACAGATAGCCAATGCCACGGCGCAAATCGCGGGCCATAACCTGACCCATATCAACGCCATCAATCAAAATGCGGCCGGACGTTGGTCGGTGCAAACCAGACAACACCTTTAGCAATGTGGACTTACCGGACCCGTTAGAGCCCAAAATTGCGACATGCTGACCCGCCTTAATAGACAAGGCAGGAATGTCGATCGTGGCGTTACTGCCCTCGTCATATGTGTAAGACACTTCGCGCAATTCAAACGCACCTTGTAAGGTCTCGCGGCGCAAATAGCTGCGGCCCTCTTCGGTGTCTTGCGGGGCGTCTGCGATCTTGTCTAGCGCTTCTAGAGCCGCTTTCACGTTCGCCCAACGGGCCAAAGTGCCTGCCAACTGGGTCAATGGACCCAATGTGCGCGAGGTCAAAATACCCACCGCAATAATCGTGCCAACGGTGAACTGGCCTTGGAAAACCATAAACGTACCCACAACAACGGCAGAGACATAGGTCGCCTGCTGCACGCCTTGGGACCAGAACGTCAGTGTCGTCGCCAGCTTGCGCTGCTCGGACGTGGCAAGCGATGACAGCGCGGTCAATTCAGACCAGATGCGACGAAAACGGTCTTCGCCGCGTTGCGCTTTGATCGTGTCGGCATCATAAATCGCCTCGTGCAACAAACGGCTGGATTTGGTCGATGCGCCCTGCGTGGCCATCGTCAATTCCATCATTTTACGCTGCATAAAGAACGACGGTAGCACCATCAGGATGCCGCCAATGAACAACACCCAAACAACGTTGCCACCGATTGACGCGACAAGGGCAAGAAACAAAACGATGAACGGCAGGTCGGTCAGCGTGCCGATTGTCGAGGCCGTAAAGAACTCGCGGATAGCAGAAAACTCACGCACGGCAGCAAAGGTGCCAGAGGGCGTCTGCCCCTTCTGGCCCGACTGCATACCCAACAGCTTATCCATCAGAAGCTCTTGAATTTGCAATTCAATCCGGCGACCAGCGCCATCCATCAAGCGGGCGCGTGCAATGCGCAAAAACGCCTCGAGCAACATCGCCAGACCAGCGCCAAGGGCGAGCACCCACAAGGTCGCAATCGACTGGTGCGGGATCACGCGGTCATAAACCTGCAATGAAAACAATGCGACAGCGACAGCCAACAAGTTGGCCACAAAAGAGCCCAACGCGACCTCAAAAATGATACGGCGGTAGCTTTTGATCTTGCCCCAGAACCAATGCTCGTCCTTGCCTTTGGCCGCGTGACGGCGGGACAGTTCCTCGACCGCGACATCAGCACGGATAATATGGCCCGTGAAAACTGGCATGAATTCAGCAACAGGCACTTCGGCCTTATTGTCACTACACGTGGTGTCATAGATCGTCAGCGTGTCGCCCTCTTGAGCCAACACAAGGATCACCTGACCAGATGTCATTTCGGCCAATGCAGGCCACATGGCAGGCTTGGCTGCGCGCATCTTTGATACTTTGGCGACCAGACCAACGCGGGATAACGCAGCCGAAATAGCGTCCGAAGACAAATCGCTACCACTGTCAGCGGTCAAACGCTCCAGCAGGTCGGTCTTTTGCAATTCTACACCCAAAAGGCCCGCGTAAAGCGAGGCGATTTCGGCCCGTGCGACGGCTTTATCAGAAAAGCGCGATGTGGGTTTTTGCATCGCAGGTGCAGTATCCACTGGCTCTTCGGACGCATCTGATCTCAGGATATCGTCTTTGGAAACGCGCGTTAACTTACCGCCGCGTGTCACATTGATGTCAAAAGCCAATACAGGACCGGTCATATCTGTTCACCATTTACCAATGTGCCCTTTAGGGCCGCGATCTTTAACATTACCCGTGCGATCTCATACTTGAGAGACACCGCTTCGCGTTCGGTGCGCACTTTTGTCTCGAAAATGCCGACAACATCAGGCACGGCACGTTGGCCCGCACGCTGTTGCTCGGCATAAATATCATAGTTTGCGGCCGCTTGATCGGCCAGCGTCTGGGACTGTGCTGCTTTGCGCTGCAAGGACGCCAATTCGCCCTCTAATGCACGCAAGGACCGGTTGGCGTCTTCCTGCACTTGACCCACGCGGGCAGCAACTGCGGCCTTTTGGGCATCCACGGCCTTTAGCGAGGCCCCTGTACCAAAGCCCAAACCGTTGGCCGCACCCAGTGCAAGACCAAGACCACCGCCGCCGGAAACATCGCCCCCCGCGGTCAGGCTGGGGAGGAAACCTGCGCGGGCGGCTGTGGCTTCGGCGATAGCGCGGCTGCTTTCAGCGCGCGCTTTGAGCACCGTCAACGGGGTGCTATCGACGTTGCCGTCGTTCAATGTCGATAGGCCAGTGACACCTGTCAGCGGGGCTGCGGTCATCGCGCCCAGTTCTGACATAGCCGCCGTGGCCTTTTCTTGGTCGGACGCCATGTCAGACCGCATCTGGTTTACTTTTTGCTGGACGACAAGCATATCAACACGGGACGACACCCCGCCTTTGACACGCTCGGACATGACGTATTCGTAACGCTCCATCTTCTCTAAAGCGGCCATATTGACGTTGGCTTTGGCTGTCGCGGCTTGCGCGGAAAGATACAACTCTAGCCCCGCCAAAACGCGGTCATTGGTATCTTGGGCAAGATTTACGGCGGCGACCTCAACATCAGCAGCAGCATAGTCGCGCTCGGCCTTCTTGCGGCCATTGTCAAACAAGACCTGCTCGACAACCAGCGAGGTCACAACATCGCCAAGTGACGACAAAGAAACCGACGGACCAAGTGTTGGCAGCCAGTTGTTCGCACGGGCCTCTGCGCGCAATTTCGCGGCACGTAAATCAGCCTCTGCAGCGCGGGAGTTCGCGGCAAGGACGGCATTAGCAACTTGGGCATAAGGACCGGACGCCAGCACAGAACGGCGGTTCAACAGGCCTTCGATAATTTCTGATTGGGCGCCATTTTCCATTTGGGAATCGAGAACGCGCTCGGGCGCTGCATCCGCTGTGGATTTGTCAGCGCCAAACATCGACAATGGGCCCGTTGCCATCATATCCGCGCCCATGCAGCCGGACAGAAGTGCAACAACACATCCCGTTGTGATTAGTTTAAAGCTGTCCCGTCCATTCACTGCGCCATGCCCCGCCGATATTATTATTGTGCCAAGGGGTCACGGGCCGGTCGTTGCCGGCCCGTGTTTCGTCAGTTTCAGATAACCGACTGATGGAAATCAATATCTTGGCTGATGATCAACTCACCACCGTTATCCCCGACATTGTAAACATCGTATTGCTGACCGTTGATCTCGCGTGTCGCGTCATCACCAGACTTCAGCGTCGCAGTGCCATTCAACGTCACGCTGTCATCCGTGCCGCCGTGAACAATCAAGCTGTTGTCGTTTGCAGACAGGGCTTCCAGATCAGCGACAGACAATGTCAGTTCGCTGTCATCGGCAAACTCTAGGTCAATTGCGCCTATGTTGAAGTTATCAAGCGCGCCTGCACCCATGTCCACAACCGAATTACCGTCCTCGTCGAGGACAACAAGTGTTGAATTGGTGTTGCCTGCAGTGTCCGTGTTGGTGACCACAAGGTGGCTACCATCGGGCACTTCCGCGCCGCTCTCGAACAAATGCTGCAATTCGCCGTTCAACGGGTTCACATAAGAGCCCCCTGCAACGTCGGTTGCGGCATCATCAGAGCCATTCACAAACTCGGTGACATCAACAGTTTCACCTGTCTCCACGTTCAACATAGAGAAGCCGCGGGTTGCCGTATCGGCAGTCGTGACCGATTCAATATCAGCCGCCTCAGGTGCGTCGGTATCAATGTGGAACGTATCGGTGATCTCGGCCTCGTTGCCTGCGGCATCGACGGCACGAATTGTGACCACAGTCGCATCATCCATCACAGGGATTTCGCCTGCTTCAAATGTCACCGACCAGTTGCCGTTGCCATCAACCGATGCTTCGCGCTCTGTGCCCTCAAGGGTAACAAAAACACGCGAACCTTCCTCGACAACACCGTTTAGCGTGATGCCGTCAGATGCTTCTGCACGGTTCACAACATCGTTGCCTTCAACCTGACCTGGCGCATTTGCAAGGCGGTTCACAAAAGTATCAACCACAATGGACCCGGACGCTGTGTCGCGGTTTCCTGCGGCATCTGTTGCGACAACGCTGACTGGCACGGTTTCTTCACCTGTGGTGAACTCGCCTGTCGCATAGAAGCTGGACCAAGACCCGTCTGCATTGACAGATACGTTGTTATGAACAGCACCGCCAAAGTTGACGCTAACCGTATCCGCACCCGGAGCAAAGCCCGTCAATGTTACACCGTCAGGGTGCTCATTACCGTTCACGACGTTATCAATGCCACCAACGGCACTTGTATCAACATTTACGTCGATCACTGTATCAATGTGAACTGTTGCAGATGTCGTTGACACGTTACCCGCATCATCGCGCGCAACAACCGTGACTGGTGCGTTGACATCATTGCCGCGTGGCACTTCAGTCGTGTTCCAGTTCGCAGACCAGTTACCATCCGCGTCAGCGGTCATCATGCGTGTGCCTGTGCCGAATGTGACCGTGACAGATGCGCCCGCATCCGCCGTACCAGACAACACAACGCCGTTGCTGTGCTCTAGGATGTTGACAGTACCGTCACCTTCGACACCGGACGTATCGATGCCAACGTCAAGGTCTGTATCAATGTGAACCATGCCAGATGCGGTCGCAGTATTACCTACCGCATCAGTTGAAACCGCAGTTACCTGCACATCGGTCGTGCCTGTCGGAACCACGCCTGCAGGGAACGTGTAGGTCCATGCACCATTACCATCCGCCTGAACAGTATGGGACGCATATTCGCCAAGCGAGACTTCAACACTTGCATTTGCTTCGGCAACACCACTGACGGCGACGCCGTTTGGATGCTCATCACGATTAACAGTGCCGTCACCGCCCGCAGCAGAGATATCAACAGTCACATCTGTAACAGTGTCGATTGCCACAAAGTCAGTCGCGGAGCCTGTGTTGCCATATTCATCTGTCGCAGTGACAGTGACTTCAAGGTCGTACTGACCCTGTGCAATCACACCCGCATCCAGATCAAGCGACCAGCTGCCACCAGTGACAACAGCGTTGTAATCAACATCATCGATTGTCACGACAACAGTTGTGTTTGGATCCGTAGAACCAGTCAGCGTCACGCCATTGGATTCTTCTTCAAAGCTTACGATACCGTCGCCTTCAACAGCATCAACATCAACGCTGACATCAACAACTGTGTCGACGTCCAGCTTATCAACAGCCGTAACGGACTGACCACCTTGGGTCAGCGTTACACTAATGTCAGCAATATAGTCGCCATCCGGCAATTCGCCATTTGCAAAATTGACGTTCCAATGGCCCTGCCCGTCGACCTCGACGTTCTGGGACACGCCACCAACAGTGATCACACCAGACGCACCAGGCGTGCCTGTACCGCCGATATCAATACCGTCTGAATAATCGTCGCCATCAACAACATGCCCAACACCCTGCGTGCCAGATGTGATCTCAACCACAAGAGGATCGACAGGGTCAGTTGGGTCCGTCGGATCAGTTGGGTCCGTCGGATCGGTTGGGTCCGTCGGCTCTCTCGGATCAGTTGGATCCGTTCCATCCTTGTCGTCACGCCCAGCAACCAAGGCCGCGGCACCAGCGACACCAGCCGCAGCAGCCCCCATCGCCAAAGGAGACAAACCAGCGAGACCACCAAGCAAAGGCGTGAACAACATGCCAGCTTCAGCGTCTGCAACCTCAACGCCTGCAATCTGAACTTCAGAACCGCGGACAAAGTACAGATCGTCGTCAGGGCTCCACTTACCGAATGAATCCGAGTCCACATATTGCGCATAGAGAAGATCACCTTCACCAGCGACCAAATCGACCTGCGCCAATTCGCTATTTGCCGAGATGAACAATTCGTTCTCAACAACACCCTCAGGAGAGAAGAAACCCTCAATCGTGATTGTCTGCCCATCAACCAATGTGATCTGCAAGGCTTGGCCGTTACGCACATATGAAAGGATGTTGTTACGGCTCAGGTTCAGGGAAATATCCTGCCCTGCACCGACTGTAATAGAAGTATCGCCACCAACACCGGCAACGGTTCCACGCTCTAAAACGCCCGTGTCTCCACGGACAACGAATTCAATCGCTGACATAATTACTAGCTCCGCCTCATTGCACCGCCATCATGGACGTGTGCTTATTTTAATTGAGACCACACGATCTGGACATTTACCCAATTTCTAGTGGGAAAATGCCCAAGTAATCGTCATTTCAGGGCCATATTGCTGCCACAATTGCGATTTCGAGAGCGTTGTTGCAACAGAGTCACTTAATTCACTGCGGGCCAACGATGGCCGATTTTCGGTGAACTTGGGTGTTCAGTGCTGCGCCCAGCAAAATAAGATAGGCGCTGACATAGAGCCACAATAGCAAACCAATAACCGCGCCGATGGATCCATAGACCTCGTTATAAGAAGCAAAGTTAGTCAGGTAGTACGACAGTCCGGCAGATGCGGCGATCCACAAGATAACAACCGTAACCGCGCCAACCGTAAACCAGCGCCCGCGATCCCCTCTGCGCGCGGGGCCAAAACGGTAAAGCAACCCGAGCCCCAAAAGCAGAACACTTAGCGCTATTATCCAGCGCAACCCTTCCAATAGCCACGCGGTCGAACCCGCAATCGGTAAGAAAGCAAGGACAACAGGGGCCACAACGACCATCAAAAGCGCGACAATCGCCAAGGACACCAGACAGATCGTCAACCCCAGTGCCACAATCGCCTGCATGATGCCATTGCGCGGAGGCGTGCCCGCAATCGCGTTCAATCCCCCCATCAAGGCCGCCACCCCTGCGCGCGATGACCACAAGGCAAGACTAATCGAGACAACAGTCGCCCATCCCAATGTATCCGTGCGGGCGGTCAGCAATCGGTCAATTTGCCCGGCAAACAGGCCATATGCATCAGGAGGAATTATATCCTCCATCAATGACAACTGCTCGGAAACGACTGCAGGGTCAGCGAGCAGGCCAAAGATCGCGATTACGGCGGCGATGCCTGGGAAAATGGCGAACATACCGAAAAACGCGACACCTGCCGCGATAAGACTCAACTGTTTACGACCAGCCAAGGACCAGACCGCAACCAAAAGCCGCCAAAACCGCAACGCAACTCCAAAACTGATCATCGCGTATCGGCTCCTGTGAGGGTCAATCGTCAAATTAAGCCACGCGGCGGTGAATTACCACAGGCAAGAGACCGCCGATGCTTGGCGGCTTTGCGCGGTATCTGCGCAACTGTCGATTTGTCATTGCCGTGGCCCTCGTTCCCCATATAAATCAAACAACGCCTTCTTAAATTAAATAAGAGACCTATCGTTTGAACACCCTGACAGAACATGTAAACATCGTCGCAGAGCACATCCATGCACTTCGCGAAACCAAACCACGCGTGCTTGTGGCAATCGCAGGCGCACCAGCCAGCGGGAAAACCACACTCGCCACCGAGGTCGCCAGACGGCTGACGCTGCAAAAATGTTCTTGCGTCGTTGTACCAATGGACGGATTTCACCTTGATAACATTATCCTAGACGAGCTCGGTAATCGGGCAAGAAAAGGCGCGCCTGAAACTTTCGATGTTGACGGTTTTTTACGCATTATCAAAGCGATAAAAGACGACGCTCATGTCTACGCACCGAAATTTGACCGCAGCCGGGACCTCAGCCTTGCCGCCGCGATCTCGGTGCCTTCTGATGTAGACGTGGTGATCGTGGAAGGTAACTATCTAATGTTTGATGCAGACGGCTGGCGCGATTTGGCCCCGCTTTGGGACACGACTGTGCGCTTGGACGTGCCGCTGCCAGAATTGCGGGCGCGACTGATCCAACGGTGGCTTTCGCTCAATCACAGCCCGCCTGTTGCCACGCGGCGAGCCGAAGGAAACGACATCCCGAATGCGCAATCCGTGGTTGAACTGGCACTGCCCTGCGACATCACGCTAGACGGGCAACCGCAGCGCTAAGCAACCGACAATTCCTGTGGTAAGTTAACACTGCGCATCCTATAAGGTGCGCAGTTTTCCCGCTGCGGTGAAGACGATATCTGAGGAAGAAGCGCTGCCAAACGCCCTGCCCCCTTTGCGCGACCTTGTGGCTTGCCCGCAATGTGACACGTTGCATAACGCAGCGCGGCTGCCGCAGGGTGCGCGGGCGCATTGCAAGCGTTGCGGGATCAGGCTGATCACCGAAAACCGGACCGCCTTTGCGCAGGTCGTCAGCCTAGCGCTCACGGCCTTTGTGATGATGCTGGCCGCGGTCAGTTTTCCGTTCCTCGAACTCAACGTCGCAGGACACCACAACAGCATTTCCGTGCTGCAAGCGATCACCGCCTTTAACGATGGCATTGCTTTGCTTCTGGCCTTTGCAGTGGCCGGATTCATCGTGCTTTTGCCGCTCTTGCGATTAAGCGCGATCATCTATGCCATCGGACCTTTGGCACGGGGCCAAGCGCCGCGTCGCGGGGCCAAAACGGCATTTGGGTTGGCCGAAGCTTTGCAACCATGGAGCATGGCCGAAATTTTCATCGTCGGCGTGACCGTGGCTCTGATCAAAGTTGCGGGCATTGCAACAGTGACAACCGGTCCTGCGTTTTGGGCCTTTAGCGGGTTGGTCCTTGTGACCATTCTCAAAGATCAATTGATTTGTAGGTTCTCGATTTGGCAAGCACTGGAATGACAAGCGGGCTGATGACGGCACGCGAAGCAGGCCTGATCGCGTGCGTGCGCTGCGGTCTGCTGCATGAAAAGAAAATTCACGAATGCACGCGCTGCGGGGCATATCTTGAAAGCCGCGATGCGACCAGTATTCAACGGGTCTGGGCGCTGTTGTTTGCAGGGATGATTACCTTTGTCCCCGCCAATGTGCTACCAATGCTCAAGACCAACACCTTGGTCGAGCATTCCGAAAGCACGATCATCGGCGGCGTGTTTGAACTGATCCACCACGGCAGCATCGGGATCGCCGCGATTGTGTTTATCGCATCAATCCTGATCCCAGTGGGCAAGTTCATCGCGATTGCCTATCTCGCAATCTCGGTGCAGCGCAAATCAACACTGAACCAACACCAACGGCACAAACTTTACGAAGTTGTCGAATTCATCGGCCGTTGGTCGATGATCGATGTTTTTGTGGTCGCCATTCTTTCAGCATTGGTGCAACTCGACACGATTGCTTCTATTAACCCCGGCGTTGCGGCTTTCAGCTTTGCTTTGTCGGTTATTTTTACCATTCTATCCGCGCAAAGTTTCGACGCGCGGCTAATCTGGGACACCGACAGGACTGCACATGCCAAATGATCACGACCAATCCCCTGCGGATTTTGACCTCCGTCAGGCAGCACGCCCGATCTGGCAGCGCATCTCGCTGGTCTGGCTGGTGCCTGCGCTGGCGCTGATTATTTCGCTGTCTGTCGCCTATCAAAACTACGCGTCCCAAGGGGTACTCATAGAAATCAGTTTCGACAACGCCTCTGGCGTGGCTGCGGATGAAACCGTGATCAAATACCGCGACGTGACCATTGGGCGGGTTGAGAAAGTCGAATTCGCAGCGGGGCTATCTGACGTTCTAGTCCATGCGCGCATTGATCAAAAAATGGCACCCTACCTTGATGACGATGCAGAATTCTGGGTCGTGCGCCCCGATGTCTCCGTGCGCGGAATCACGGGACTCGATACGGTTCTCGGCGGCGTCTACATCGAAGGAAACTGGGACACCGAGGCAGACGAGGCGCAATACCAATTCGTTGGTGTTGAAAACCCACCCATTACCCGCGCAGGTCAGCGCGGCAGCGTCATCACCCTGCGGGCACGTGACGGCAGCGCCCTGTCAGCAGGTGCTCCAATCCTGCACAAAGGCATCCAAGTCGGGTATTTGGAAACGCCTGAACTGTCATTCAACGGGCGCGACGTTCTGGTGTCGGCCTTTGTCGAAGCGCCCTATGACCGTCGGATCACATCCACAACACGGTTCTGGGACACCTCTGGGTTCTCAATCAAATTTGGCGCGTCAGGGGTTGCACTTGACGTGGACTCGATGGCATCGCTCATCGAAGGCGGGATCGCATTTGACACCGTCGTGTCAGGCGGGTCACCCTTGGTTGAAGGGCAGCTGTTTGACCTGTTCGACGACGAAGACACCGCGCGCAGCAGTCTGTTTGCGAAACCAAACCAAGAAGTCTTGAATGTCTCGGTGCTTTTTGAACAATCCGTCAGCGGCCTGTCTGTCGGGTCAGAGGTGCGTTTTCAAGGTATCCGCATCGGGCAAGTCTCCGAGCTAAGCGCCTTTGTCGTCGCAGATCGCGACGATCAACAGGTGCGTCTGCGGGCAAACCTTGAAATCGAACCGGGGCGTCTAGGGCTTGGTCCAGACGCAAGCACCGAGGACGCCTTGGGTTTCCTCGAAGACTTTGTGCTGCGCGGATTGCGGGCGCGTATGATCACAGGGAACATTCTATCGGGGTCTTTGCAGGTGGAATTCTTGCAAATCGAAGACGCACCAACGGCCGTCGTGCGGCAAACTGATGACGGCTATCCGGTCATACCGACGACGAAATCCGAAATCGCAGATGTCGCGGCCACCGCCGAAGGGGTCTTGGACCGGATCAACTCTTTGCCCGTCGAAGAACTCATGTCTGGCGCGATCGACATGATGGACAGCTTCGAGAGGCTGGCAAACGACGACAGCCTACGCGCGGCCCCTGCCAGCCTAAACGCACTTCTGGACGAAGCCCGCGGGCTGATTGCAAACGAGGACGTGCAAGCTGTACCTGCCAATTTGCGCAGCGCTTTGAGCGACCTCAACAAAGTGATCGCCTCTGCGGACGAAGCACAGATCGTCAGCAAACTCGCAGAGACACTGCAAACCGCAAACACGGCTGTTGCAAATATCGAAGAAGCGACGCGCAACTTGCCCCAGATAACCGCGCAAATCGAAGCTGTTATCGCCAAGACCAACGCGTTAGAACTCGACAAACTGGTGCAAGAAGCAACCGCAACCTTGGCGTCCATCGACAAGCTCATCGGCTCCGACGCCACGGCGGACCTGCCTGCGTCTGTGTCTGCGGCGCTGGATGAAACCCGGCTGTTCTTGGCCGAAGTGCGCCAAGGCGGGGCGATTGAGAATGTGAACGCCGCGCTCGCCAGCGCCAGTGCGGCAGCCAAGGCGTTCGAGACTTCTGTGCAAGGACTGCCTGCACTTTCCAACCGTGCAACCAGCCTTGTGTCCCAGACAGAGGCCGTTGTGGCGTCCTTTGGCGAGCGGTCCCGCTTTAGCGCGGAAACACTCGGCACCCTGCGCGACATTCAGGCCGCAGCCGATGCGGTCACCAACCTTGCGCGCACCATTCAGCGCAATCCAAGTTCACTTTTGACGGGGCGATAAATCATGATGAAACCATTGATCTTTGTAGGGCTGACCGCCGTGATGGCGGCCTGTTCCGGCCCCACCTCTCGGCTTGAAATGGCCCCAGAAGCTTCGCAATTGAACCTACGGACAGCCGTTGGATCGGCTATCGTGCGGACCGTGTCCCTGCCAACCTATGCCGCAGCAGAGGAATTGGCGATTGAAACCGCCGAGGGGCTGATTGCGAGCGATGAAGAAATCCTCTGGGCCGACGATCCCGCAAGGGCTGTGACCCTGATCCTGACACGGACAATCGGCGATGTGACCAAGGCCAAGGTCGGACCAGACCCGTGGCCCTTCGCAGGGCTGCCTGACGTGTCCATAGATGTGCGGGTGACGCGCATGATCGCTGGAGCAGACGGGGTGTTTGACCTCGAGGGACAATTCTTCGTGGGCGGGGATGGGATCGACTATCCAAACTCGACCAACGGCTTTGCCATCGCAATTCCAATGACAGACCTGTCACCTGCATCCATCGCGCAAGCGCAAGCAAAGTCTCTTGTGACCCTGTCAGAGCAGATTTCGCGCAAAATCTCGCGCTAAGGGTCACAGTTAGGTCACAGACCGACACTATGCTGGCGTTTCCCCCTTCACGCGGGCGACGCCAGTTGGCATGCTGGCAGACAACACACGGCGTAAGACCGGACAAAGAGCAGGACCAAAACACATGAAGGCGTCAGACACCAAAGGCTGCATTATTGCGCACCGTAACGATGGCATGGGCGCACGTGTGATTGCGATGCTCAACGCCGTGCGCGTGGCGCAGGACTACGATCTTCCTTATTATGTCGGCTGGACGACACACGGTCGAACCCGCGAAGAAGTCCGCGACCCCGCCTTCATTTTTGACCCTGACTACATCAAGGAACGGTTCTTTGACGTCGAAATCATGTCCGAAATTTACGACAACCTGATCGACCTCTCGACCGTTGATGCGCGCAATTGGGACGAAGCGAAATTCCGCAAAGCAGCCGCCAAAGGTAAATCCTTCATGTCAGGGGCCGCCATGGGGGTCACAGTTCTGCCTTGGGAAGACGAGGCCGACGTCACTGCCCGCCTACCTGCCTGCATGGATGAATTCCAGTTTTCCGACCCTGTGCGCGAAATGGTTACCAAGATCATTGACGTCTTTGCAGGCAAGAAGCTAACGGCCTACCACATCCGGCGCGGCGACATCATTCTTGACCCGATTGCGTCCAACAAACTGTGGCCCAACAAATTCATCCCGCGTGAATTTTACGAACAACACCTTGCGCTTACTCTCAAAGACCCCGCCGCCCAAGTGCTTTGCTTCTCGGACACACCGATCGAAGTAGAGCGGCTCAAAGAAATCGCGCCCGACCGCGTGCAAGGGTTCAAAGACCTGCTCGGCGACCGCGAATTCACCACGGGCGGGCGCGACTTTCTCGAACTCTACGCCATGTAACGGTGCAAACATATTTTCGGACCACCCTCCTCCGCTTTCTCGCAAACCGCGATGACAATTGGCGGCTGCACACTCGAAGCCGTGCAAGACGCTCTCCCCGCCGAGGAAGAATCCGCAGCAATGGACCGGATGACCGATCGTCTCGAGGCAAAATCAGACCTATTTCTGAACATGGGCGACGTGGGGCAATGCCTGCACTTCCTGATCGAACACCAAGCGGCCAAAGGCAACTCCAACCGCGCCAAGCGGATCATCCGCACCTATATGGAAGACGGGCTGGACAAGTCCTTTGCCTACCAATTGCTCTGCGAACTTTCGGTGTCTGCGGGCGAGTTGGACTACTGTGAACGGGTGCGCGATCTGGCCTATACACGCCCCGTTTATGTTGACGATTCAATGGCCTACGTGAACTGTTACTCGGGCATCAACCAGCTTGTTCTGGGCGATTGGGACACAGCGCACCAGCGCATCCAATGCGCGGCATGGTTCCGCCCGCTCGAACCCATGACCCACGGCGTGCTCAACCTTGCGCTGACCGCAGGGGTCGTCACGCCGCAGAACTTCTACCCCTTTGACCCTGACATGGTGCGCCAAAAAGGCAGCGTATTCCCCAATGGCAAAAAAGCATTGGGCGAATTGAACCAGTTCAGCCCCAAGGGGCATCCTGAAGGCGACCGGATAGATTTTCACCCGTGGGATTTGGTCGTACGCGACTGGCGGTTGTCGATGGGCAAGCGTCTCAACCGCGCCTTCTCGAACAAATCCAAGATCGCCAAAACCATGCAAATGCTGGAACGGTCGTTCTCCAAAATCGAAGGCAGCGCTGCGGCGATCTCGGCACGTGGCGTGCTGGAACGGGGCATGGGCGACCTAGAGGCGGCCCTTGCCAGCCAGCGCCTCGCGATTGAAATCGCGCCCGACAGCGCAATCTATCGCAAACGCATGTCCGACGTGCTGTTCGATACCGAGAACGAACAAACCGCACTTATGCACCTCGAAAAAGCCGCCGAAATCCACGGCGAACATCCCGCCTATATGGCCGAAATGGCCCAACGGTTCTGGAAGGTAAAGCGCCGCGACGAATGCGCGAAACTACACGACCGCCTGTTCGAGATGGACCACAACTTCATCGAAATCCATATGATGAACGCCGATATGCTGCGGCGTAACAAGGACCGCGTCGAGGACGCGCTGACAGCCATAGACCGCGCCCTTACTCTTGCACACGGCTCGCAACGCCTGATGTCCCAAAAAGGACGTATCCTGATGCTGCTTGGCCGCGCCGAAGAAGCCCGCGAGCTTTATGAAAACATCGTTGACTGGGGCCAAGGCACCGAACACACACATGTGGAAATCTTGCGCCAATTCAGAGAGTTAGGACGCGAAGATATCGCAGAAGGTCTCACAAATCGGTCGATCTACGACTTTGAAATGGTCAAGGAAATGGCGGGCTAAGCCAGCGTCACCCAAGCTGCGTCGCGCTTGGATGACCGCACGCAAGCATCCACAAATTGCACGCCTCGTAGCCCGTCATTGATGTCTGGGACGTGCACATCAGCAGGACAAATCTCGCCCGCCTGATGGGCACGAATTGCAATCGCGGCCTCGCTATAAATAGTCGCAAAGCCCTCTAAATACCCCTCAGGATGACCCGCAGGAATGCGCGTCACCCGTGCAGCAGCCGCACCCGTGCCAGCCCCGCCACGGGTCAGCAGTCGCTTAGGCTCGCCAAAGGGCGTGAACCACAATTGGTTGGGGTTTTCCTGCGCCCACTCAATCCCGCCTTTGTCGCCATAAATGCGCAAGCGCAGCGCGTTCTCATTCCCAGGGGCCACTTGGCTACACCACAACATGCCCCGCGCCCCGCCCTCATAACGCAGCATGACATGCGCATTATCATCCAAGGTACGACCGGCAACAAAAGACTGCAAATCCGCAGACAGGCTGTTCAACGTCAAACCGCTGACAAAGCCCGCTAGGTTAAACGCATGGGTTCCAATGTCGCCCGTCGACCCGCCTGCCCCAGACTGCGCAGGATCGGTGCGCCACGCAGCCTGTTTGCTGTCATCAGCCTTAGTCAACCAATCTTGGGCATATTCGACATTCACCACACGCAGATTGCCCAATTCACCCGCCGCAACCATCTCGCAGGCTTGACGGATCATTGGATAGCCCGTATAAACGTGGGTCAGGAAAAATAGCGCATCACTCTCACCCGCAGCCTTCACCAGCTTACGCGCATCAGACAGCGTTGCGGTCAAAGGTTTGTCACAAATCACATGAATGCCGCGTTTGAGAAACTCGCGCGCGGCCGCAGCATGGACATGGTTCGGGGTGACAATTGCCACCGCCTCAATCCCGTCTTTCAAGCGGGCTTCACGGATCGCCATCGCCTTGAAGTCATCATAGGTGCGCGCCGGATCAAGACCCAAAGCTGCCCCCGACGCCCGCGCTTTTTCAGGGGTCGACGACAAGGCACCCGCAACCAGTTCATACTGGCCATCCAAGCGGCTGGCAAAACGGTGAACCCCGCCGATAAACGCGTCATTGCCACCCCCAACCATGCCCAAACGTATCCGTTCCATGCCTTAGTCCCCCAACTTTTTGTCGTATTAAAAATGCGCCCCCCGCAGGGCCGGTCAGATGCCAAGCATCGCGTTATTTGTGGCCACATCAACGTCGCCGCCCGCAAAGTCGTCAAAGGCACGATCCGTCACGCGGATGATGTGGTCCTTAACGAACTGCGCACCTTCACGCGCACCATCCTCTGGGTGCTTCAAACAGCACTCCCATTCGACCACGGCCCAGCCGTCAAAGTCATTGGCCGCCATTTTGGCAAAAATCGCACTAAAATCTACCTGCCCATGCCCTAAACTACGGAACCGTCCCGCGCGGTCGACCCAAGCCTGATACCCACCATAAACGCCCTGTCGACCCGTCGGATTAAACTCCGCGTCTTTGACATGAAACATCTTGATGCGATCTTTGTAGATGTCGATATTATCAAGATAATCAAGGCTTTGTAGCAGGTAATGGCTTGGATCATACAGCATATTACAACGATTATGCCCGCCTAAACGCTCCAAAAACATCTCAAACGTAACGCCATCGTGTAGGTCTTCACCGGGATGGATTTCATAGCACAGATCAACACCGCAATCCTCGGCATGGTCCAAAATCGGCCGCCAGCGGCTTGCCAATTCGTCAAACGCTTGGTCGACCAACCCCGCTGGGCGCTGCGGCCACGGATAAACGTAAGGCCATGCCAAAGCACCCGAAAACGTCGCTTGGGCGGTCAGGCCCATATTGCGCGAGGCCGTCAACGCCAGCTTAACCTGCTCGACCGCCCACGCCTGCCGCGCGGCTGGATTGCCCTGCACATGAGGCGCGGCAAAAGCATCAAAGGCGACATCATACGCAGGGTTCACGGCGACCAACTGCCCTTGCAAATGGGTGGACAGTTCGGTGACCGCTACGCCATTTTCCGCAGCCAAGCCCACGATCTCGTCGCAGTAATCCGTTGAGGCTGCGGCCTTTTCCAAATCAATAAACCGCGCGTCCCAACTCGGAACCTGCACACCTTTATATCCACAATCAGCCGCCCAGCGTGTGATCCCGTCCCACGTATTGAACGGCGCATCATCGCCCGCAAATTGCGCCAGAAACAGCGCTGGCCCTTTAATCGTCTTCATAAAAACGCCCCCCAAACTACGATTCTTGAATTTACTATAACGATTTAGAAAGTGATGGGAAGCGCCGCGTTACGCTGCCACAGCGGCATGAATTTCGGCACAAAGATCTTCCAAGACGTCTGAACGATGCCCGCTAGGCGACTGCAATATATCAATTTTCCGCATTGCCTCTGGGTCGGTAACTGGCAAAAAATGCACAGGGCGCCACGCCATCTGGGTGACGAGCTTGGGCAACACAGTCACGCCCGTGCCCTCTTGCACTAACGACAATAGGGACAACGTATTGTGGGCTGTCACACGCGCATCTTGGGTCACGGCCCGCAGCTTGGGCGCTCGCAATGTGACTGCCAGCGGGTTCATCAAAATGTCATGACCTTGCAAGACATCCCAATCAACAGGGCCAGTCAAACGCGCCAAAACGTGGTCCGCCGCACAGATAATCCCAAACGGATCGGTGCAAAGCGGCTGGCGCCCGTCGCGCAACACACTGTCAGGGGCCGTGGCAATGCCAATATCAAACTGCCCGTCATGGACACCCTTCACGATTGCCGCAGACTCCATATCGCGTATTTCAATGCGCAGCTTGGGGCGATCTTTGAGAAAGGCATTGATCGCACGCGGCAATATCCCCCCCGCCACCGACGGCACGGCGGCGATACGGATCATCATACTGCCATGGCGGGCAAACCCGCTTATCGCGCGGCGGGTCTGATCGTGCTGGGCGATCTCGGCCTGCGCCTGTTCCAGCACAAACACCCCAAAGGCGGTCAGCTGGTTTTTACGGTCACTGGCAAATAAAGGCTCGGCCAACTGATCTTGCAACTGCTTGATCGTCATCGACACAGCCGAGGGAGAGCGCCCCAATTTTTCAGCCGCATCAGCAAGGTTTCCAGCCTCCGCGACAGCGGCAAAACTGCGCAGCATTTCAGACTTGATCATAACTTCAGAAACCTTGAAATAAACTTCAACTGTTTAAGTTTGACTGAAACCCGCCCTTATGTCCATAACGGTGCAAATACATGCGCAAAGGGCCACAAAATGACTGATCTGTTTAAGAACTATATCGCGGGCGAATGGCTGGCAGGCGCCAGCACGATTGAAAACCGCAATCCGTCCGACCTGACTGACCTGATCGGCAACTTTGCCCAAGCCAGCAGCGACCAACTCGAAGCAGCCCTTGATCAAGCCCGCATAGCCCAACGCGAATGGGAAGCCTACGGGATCGAGCGCAAGTATAACGTCCTGATGGCCATCGGCACCGAGATGATGTCCCGCGCTGAAGAACTCGGCACCCTGCTTGCACGCGAAGAAGGCAAGCCAAAGGCCGAAGGCAAAGGCGAGGTTTACCGCGCAGGTCAGTTCTTCACCTACTACGCCGCTGAAACCCTGCGCCAGATGGGCGAAAACGCCGATTCCGTGCGCCCTGACATCGAAATCGACGTGCGCCGCGAAGCAGTGGGCGTTGTGGCGATCATCAGTCCTTGGAACTTCCCAACTGCCACCGCTAGCTGGAAAATCGCCCCTGCCCTATGTTACGGCAACGCCGTGATCTGGAAGCCCGCGAACGCAACACCCGCCAGCGCCGTCGCCTTGGTAGAAATCATCGCCAAGCAGGACATCCCCAAGGGCCTCGTTAGCCTTGTGATGGGTGCCGGGTCTGAAATTGGACAGCGCTTGGTCGAAAGCCCGAAAGTGAACGCAATTTCCTTCACAGGCTCCGTGCCTGTGGGCAAAGGCATTGCGCGCGCAGCCATTGAAAACCTGACCAAGGTGCAGATGGAAATGGGCTCTAAAAACGCACTCGCAGTCATGGACGACGCTGACCTTGATCTCGCAGCTGCTCTTGCGGCTGGTGGGGCTTTTGGTGGCTCTGGACAGAAATGCACCGCCTCCTCACGCCTAATCGTGCATGCATCCGTGCATGACGCATTCGTCGAAAAACTGGTCACGGCTACCAAAGCCTTGAAAGTCGGCCATGCGCTGGAAGACGGCACCACAATCGGCCCCGTCGTGTCCGAGCAGCAACTCAATGAAAACCTGCGCTACGCAGCCCTTGGGCAATCAGAGGGCGCAGAGCTGATTATGGGCGGCAATCGCCTCGAGATGCCACATGACGGCTATTACATGCAGCCGGGTATCTTTGTCGGGTCCACAAACGATATGCAGATCAACCGTGAAGAAATGTTCGCGCCATTGGCCTCCGTAATCAAAGTGGACAGCTATGAAGAAGCACTACACACCGTCAACGATACCAACTTTGGTCTGACATCAGGCATCGTGACGACGTCACTTGCGCGCGCCAACCACTTCCGTCGCAACGCGCGCACAGGCTGCGTCATGGTTAACCTGCCGACCGCGGGCACCGACTACCACGTGCCATTCGGCGGCCGCGGCGACAGTTCCTACGGGCCTCGCGAACAAGGTAAGGCAGCGGCAGAATTCTACACTGTCGTGAAAACCGCCTATATCTCTAGCGGTATGCCTGTCTAATGCGGATCGACAATCTGCAATACGCAAACTGGTCGGAAAAGATTTTTCGGCAAATGCGTGATGGAGGCGTGGACGCCGTTCACGTCACCATCGCTTACCACGAAAATTTCCGTGAAACTGTCCTCAACATCGAGGCATGGAACCGCTGGTTCGAACAATACCCCGATCTGATCTGCCAAGCATTCACCGCCGCCGACATTGACGCGGCCAAGGCCGCAGGGCGCACAGCAATCATCTTCGGGTTCCAAAACCCCTCGCCCATCGAAGACGACATCGGATTGGTCGAAGTGCTGCACCGGCTTGGCGCGCGCTTCATGCAACTTAGCTACAACAACCAGTCCCTACTTGCGACAGGCTGCTACGAGGCCGAAGACCCTGGCATCACCCGCATGGGCCGCGAAGTCATCGCCGAGATGAACCGCGTCGGCATGGTCATCGATATGAGCCACTCGGCCGACCGGTCCACCATCGAGGCGGCAGAGCTTTCCAACCGCCCCATCGCGATCACCCACGCCAACCCGTACGAATGGCACGCGGCCCTGCGCAACAAAAAGCCAGAGGTGATCAAAGCGGTCACATCACGCGGCGGGATGCTCGGTTTTTCCGTCTATCCGCATCATCTTGCAGGAAAATCCGACTGCACATTGCAAAGCTTTTGCGACATGATTGCACAGGCCGCAGACACCTACGGGGCGCAGCATTTGGGCATCGGCACCGACCTATGCCAAGACCAGCCCGATAGTATCGTCGAATGGATGCGCGTCGGACGCTGGACTAAGCGGATCGACTACGGCGAAGGCTCTGCCTCTGACGCAGGCTTTCCCCCGATGCCAAGCTGGTTCAACGACAACCGTGACTTCGGAAATATTGAAAGCGGGCTTTTGGCGGCAGGTCTGAACGCAGACGATGTGGCTGGAATTATGGGCGGGAACTGGTATCGGTTCTATGCCGACAACTTCGGGCCCGCTTAATCAATCACAATATCTGCGACGACAGGGTAATGGTCAGACGGCCACCTGTCGTCGAACTTTTGACGAAAAACTTGCGGCGGACCATCGGCACGCAAGCCGCCCGACAGAGCGATATGATCAATCGCACCAAACAGATGCACGCCCCGGTTCAGATGATAGGTCGCACCTTTTACAGGCAGAAAATCCCATCCAGCCTCCGCCAGAATATCTTGGGTCCGCGCACCATGACGGGCATTGATATCGCCGATTAAGATAACTTTCTCTCCGGCATCCAGTAACGGCTGAACGCGGTTCACAACCAGTTCAGCGGATTGAACACGGTTTGAGCGGCTCTTGAACTCGAAATGCACATTCACAAAATGCAGCGTTTCACCGGTTGGCTTATCAATGAATGTCGCAAGGCTGGCAAAGGCAGGATACGAGCCGTTAAAGGTGCGCGCATAAATCACATCGGGGGTGTCCGAGAAAAAGAACCAATCCTGACCCACCAGTTCCAAACGGGATTGGCGATACAAAATCGGCTGGGTCGAGGGGAACGCATCAGGATCACCCACCGCTGCAGCCGCATAATCAGGGTTTTTGGCCAATAGCCAATCAAGCGTCAGATTTTCTTGCGACCCAGAGCGACCACCAAAGCTTTCCATCTCCTGAAAGCCCATAACATCCGCATCAATCGCTTTAAACGCCTGATCCATCGAGCCCTTGCGGTCGTGCCAGTCAGCAATCGACCACGGGCCGGTTTCTTTGGCCAGAATAATGTAATGCACATTGTATGTAGCAACACGCAACGCATCGCTACGCGGGGTCACGGCGGACGGCGCAGTCATCGTCGTGCATGAAACCGCAGCCAATACCGCGGCCAACATAGCACCTGACCAAACCAAACCTTTGCGCAATTTCCGTCTCCTATCCCACCGCCACGGCATAGCAGGTGAAACCCAATCGCCCAAGCCATTTGGGCGCAACTTTATGTGACAATACAGTTGACTGGTCCAAACCCCAAAATGGGACGAATTTTATCTGCTTTCACATCACCAGCAGACGCATTAGGCATCCCTAACTCCGCAATGCTGGGACAAAACATGGCGCAAAAATCCACGATCTATAAAGTTGAACTCTCGGTGTCCGACATGGACCGGCATTATTACGAGACGCATAAACTAACCGTTGCCAAACATCCCTCCGAGACAGATGAGCGGATGATGGTGCGACTACTCGCTTTTGCATTGAACGCACACGAACATTTGGAACTGACCAAGGGGCTGTCAAACGATGACGAACCTGACATTTGGCAAAAAAGCCTCAGCGGCGAACTCGAACTCTGGGTCGCTTTGGGATTGCCCAGCGAAAAAGTTGTGCGGCAATCCAGCGGCAAAGCGCGCGACGTGATCGTTTACTGCTACGGCGGCAACACCGCCCAAATGTGGTGGGACAAAATCAAAAATAGCACGACACGTTTTGACAACCTGCAAGTCATCAACCTCGCCGAAAACGAAACCGGCGACCTTGCCAAGCTGGCAAACCGGTCGATGAAATTACAGGTGAACATCCAAGACGGCGAAGTGATGGTCAGCGTCGATGACGCCATCGTTTACGTCAACCCCGCCATCTGGAAAGGCGCAAAACAATAAGCGCAGATCACAACCGCTGTCGATCTCGCCCCCCCCTGCAACCGGCATCAAATTTGCTCTACAGCGATTGGCTGCACTGATCGCTGGGCCCAGAGAAAACAACGTCCCATTCTCAAAATCGCCACGACCTATTGGGCGTCGAGGCTTGTGATTTTCGGCGCCACCAATACCGGCGTCAGATGCTGCCGTGGGTTCCCACAGCACTTAGTTTTCCAATGGGTCACTTGATAATAGCAAGCCTGCCGGAAAAACGGCTCGGCCCTAGGTCCGAAAGGTAGCCAGACGCAGGTCGGCATCCTTCGCGAATGGGCCATGGCAAAGACATGGGACATCTTAGCCGCTGTCCGTTTTCAGCCAATACCCTCAGCAAAGGAATTTTCAATGTCTCTTATCAATTGGGCCGACCCTCTTTGGGAACTTGCCGCACGTTTTGCGATCAACACCATAGCCATGGTTTTGCTCATGTTCGGTATGTACCGAATTAACAGCGCAATCCGACGGCGCACGCATGGACACGATACGAACGGACCAAGCAGCATGAAACTGACCAGATTACATCCTAACTGAGCCGCTAACCTGTCCAAGTTGTTCGCACCACTTCAGTTGCCTATGCCGACGAAAACCTGAACAACATCACACCCGCAGACGTCTACTTCGGGCGAGACAAAGCCATCCTGCAACAAAGGGAAAGGATCAAACGAAAGACGCTCGAAGCGCGACGCTTGCATCACAGACAACGCGCCGCATAATGCAACCAACCAGATGAGCCAAACTCTCGCTTAGTTTAGACCGCCATTGGTTCCAAAAACCCTGACGACGGACAGACCAAAGCATAGCCGCCGATACATAACTAAGAGCGGGTCAAATCTCGGTGACAATACCGGGTCAGTTCTCAATGACATTCAACACAGAAGTCATGTATCGATGCCGGAATGAACGATTTCGTTGCAAAACCTGTCACACGCGCGAAAATTCTATCCGTTTTGAGGACATTTTTTCCAACAACCCCGCTTGACCAGAACAATGACCTTCTCAACCTGGGGCAATTGTCCCCGGTGCTTAGCGACTTGGGCGCAGACTTGTTCTTAGAATTATTGGGTC
Source organism: Loktanella sp. (assembly GCA_024686085.1). GTDB lineage: Bacteria > Pseudomonadota > Alphaproteobacteria > Rhodobacterales > Rhodobacteraceae > Yoonia. The sequence goes on along the minus strand of JAIBDT010000010.1, from coordinate 16,779 downwards.
AGCTTTCCATAGACGGAATGGCCCTAAAACAATGTGTAGACCACGAGTTGGAGGAGCAAAACCACGCGCTTTTTGAACCTAAACTGCATGCTTTAAAGGGAGCGTCTGGAACAATGGGTCTTTCGCGCGTGGCGCACCAGGCCCAAGAATTACGAGACCTATCAACAATTAGTAGTGATAGGATACTTGGCCTTCTCACATTGCTAGACGACAGCATTGAAGCTGCGCAAAAGTTTGTCAAAGAAACCGTACTGCCCGCCTGATCTTAGAGCGGGACCGCTTGCCTTGGATCAACCTTCAGCTATGTCGAGACACCAAAGGCAAAGGCTATGCTTCGAATGCACGCCTCAAATGACGCGCCGCATCAGCAAGCAATATCAGATCCACCCCAACAGCCACAAAGCTGGCGCCCATTTCAAAGTAGTCTTTTGCGGCATCTGGATCGAGAGACATGAGCCCTGCAGGCACATCAACCGCCTGCAAGCGCTTGATGATGGCTTTGATCGCCGCAAGCACCTCGGGACGGTTCGGTTCTCCTGGATACCCCATACTGGCGCTCAAATCTGCGGGGCCGATGAAGACCGCATCAACACCGTCCGTTTGGGCAATCGCCTCTAGGTTCTTCATCCCCTCAACCGTTTCTACCTGCACAACGAGGCACAGCTCATCCGACGCGGTGGCAAAGTAATCCTCGATCTGTCCGTAACGGGTCGCGCGGGTCGTTCCTGCCATGCCACGAATACCTTGGGGACCGTAGCGCATCGCGCTGACCGCCGCCTCTGCCTCTTTGGCAGTTTGGATATAGGGCACAAGCAAGGTTTGCGCGCCCATATCCAACAGACGCTTGAACAAGGTCGCGTCGTTATCGGCAGGTCGCACCAAGGCGGAAACGGAGGGGCTCTGCCCAATCGCTTGCAGCGCGGGCAGCACCTCAACCGTTTCAATCGCCGCATGTTCGCAATCCACAAGCACCCAATCAAACCCTGCCCCAGCCAACAACTCAGGCACCGAATTCCCTCCGATGGTGTTCCATATACCAAGCTGACGCTTTTGCGCTTTCAATGCGGCCTTAAACAGATTTTTCGGATTTTTCATGGTTGTTACTTTCAGTTCGGTGGAAACGAGGCTGACATCCTTATCAGGCAGGTAGATATCAAGGATATTCCAATGCCCCGTCGTGGGCGTCGATCATGGGCCCATCCAACACTGTTGGTTTGCCGCTGACAATGGCCGCTTGTAAGGCAGACAGTAATTCATCCGCCCCAGTGATATGTACACCAACCAGCTCGGGGTCAGCATTGATCTGGGCGTCAGAATGTCAAATTACTGGCCCACCCCGTTTTTGTTCCATCCAACATCCGTTGTGATGATCGCATGCTCGGAGAGAGCCTTGCGAGTTTCCGCGAGAATGGGCTCGCAAAGCATGGGGAAGGCATGGGACGTCTGCATGTCCGCGTTCAAGGCCTGATAGGCCACGGACTTGTTCAATTGCCGCCATGTGACGCTGCCCGACTAGCGAGCGAATCCTTTGCTGGTGACGCCTAACAACGCGAATCCTTTTTGCGGCCTGTCTACAAAAGCGATTTGACCGAGATCGCAAACCTACACATCTTGCTTGAATGTTCTACGCCCGAAACAGCCATTGCTGCGTGCGACGCTGGCCTGGGACGCAATCTTGTCGGGGCCCATGACAAGATTGACAAAGTTGAGCAACAAATGCTGGCGGGTGATGAGACACAAATAGATTGCTGGAAGAGCTACGATTGGGAATTCCACTTCGCATTGATCCAAGCATACAATTCCCAAAACCTACCAAGCTTGCATGCTACGATCTTCGACAAATACCTGCGCTATCAAATTATGCTTTTGCACCTATCGCGGCGAAATCGGGATGTACAAGCACCGTACTATGCTTGACGATGCGCTTGCGCACGATACGCCGAAAGCATCTGCAGCACCGAAAGCACATATCCGTTCAGATCAAAATCACGCCCTTGCCGTAATGACCGACGCAAGTCGTCACAATAGCTAATAAAAAATGAGAGCCTTTGGCGGCTCTGATTTGCAAGTTTATAATTACAAAGTCTCAGTCTGACAGGCGGACACTTTTATCGGAGGTGCTCGCATCTGCGCTTGAAAATCCGCTATTCATCAAAATTTGATTTGCACCAACAGAAATGACGACCAATGCAAGAAGCGCGAGAATAAAAGGTTTCATTTACTATTTTCCTTTTCCACAGGATCAGCGCCAAGAACGCCTTGGACCCAAAGACTGTGATGTTCGCGCGCCCACTGTTCCTCGACTTCGCCTTTCCCCATCGCATCAAACGCACCCTCCATTCCGACGGACCCAAGATAGATATGCGCAAAAATGATCGCAGTCAGAATCAGACTGATAAGTGCGTGCCAAAGCTGAGCATATTGCATTTCTTCTTGCGGCGACAATGGATACGGCAGCTCAGTCGCGCCAAACCACCCTGGCACGCCCCAACCGTTGAGCGTCGAGAATGTATGGCCAAACAGATTAATTTCGAACGGGAATAGCAGAGACAAACCAGACACAGCAATTGACCCGCCTAAAACAATGACGGCCCAGAAGATCAGTTTTTGACCTGCATTGAATTTCTTCGCTGGTGGATGTTCACCACCAAACAACCCACCAGCCTTTGCAAGCCACCGCAGGTCCGTTCGGTCCGGTATATTATGTACGACCCAAACGAAAAAGATGATGAAAAGCGCAATGATGAACGCCCAAGAGATGTTGTTGTGCACCCACTTGCTGCCAACTGCGAGGAACGAAAAAGTTTCGTGTCCGAACAGAGGGATCAGCACCTTGCGGCCAATCAGCGAAAACAACCCTGTCAGGCCAAGGACGATAAATGATGATGCCAAAAGCCAATGACCAAAGCGCTCAAAGGCCTTAAAACGTGTAATTGTGCGGCCTGTTTTTTCACCGTCAATCTTGATCCGGCCTCGTATGAGGTAAAACAGCGTGAGAGCAACAAGCGTCCCGCCCAAAAGATACATTGCTATTTGAAGCAGCGCCCCTTCGCGGAATTCCAGCCACCACATGCCGCCATCTTGAATCACAGTCGTCGCGGCAGGACCTCTGTTTTGCGTGCTAATGTCGGCTGATCCATAGCGGAATGCCCGCCACAGTTCAGGATCAGATGCGCCGCCAAGTGTGCCAAGTTGATCACTGCCAGGCGCCGCCACATCGGGGTTTCCCGTGGCCTCGCTGCGAAATGCATCGTCAACTTTCAGGCCTTCTTGCCTTTCAAGAATATCGGCAAGGGTTTGGGCGCCGCCAGTCGCAGCGCGACTGTCGACAGTGGTGTCTTGCGCAGCAGCAGGTACTGCAAGCGCGAAAATTACAGCAAAAAGGCTTAGAAAACGTAGCATCAAAACGTCCCTGTGTGCGGTGCAATGACGGGCAGCCGGCTGGGGCTGCCCGTCATGATGTTCAAAAGCGGCCTATTCGCCCTTTTGGCTATAGGCTGTGCCCCAGCCCCATGCGCCTGACCCAAACCCACGTGCGACAACGCGTTCGCGGTAAATGTTGGACACCATATCGCCGTCCCCCGCAAGCAAGGCTTTGGTCGAACACATTTCCGCACAGATCGGCAATTTGCCTTCTGCTATGCGGTTACGGCCATATTTCTGGAACTCGGCAGTGGAGTTATTTTCCTCTGGGCCACCGGCGCAGAATGTGCATTTGTCCATCTTGCCGCGCGAACCAAAGTTACCAGCCTGCGGATACTGTGGCGCGCCGAATGGGCATGCATAGAAACAGTAACCACAACCAATGCACAGGTCCTTGGAGTGCAGCACAATGCCTTCTTCTGTTTGGTAAAAACAGTCAGTCGGGCAGACCGCCATACAAGGCGCGTCCGAACAATGCATACAAGCAACCGAGATCGAGCGTTCGCCCGGCTTGCCATCATTGATCGTAACAACCTTGCGGCGGTTAATGCCCCAAGGCACCTCGTGCTCGTTCTTACAGGCCGTTACACAGGCGTTACATTCGATGCAGCGTTCAGCATCTACGAGAAATTTTGCTCTAGCCATTCTACTTCTCCCTTATGCTGTCCAGATTTTGCAAAGAGTCGCTTTGGTCTCTTGCATCTGGGTTACGCTGTCATAGCCATATGTTTGTGCGGTGTTGGTGGATTCACCCAAGACGAATGGATCGGCTCCTTCAGGATATTTATCCCGTAGATCGACGCCCTCCAGATGACCGCCAAAGTGGAACGGCATGAAGGCAACGCCTTCTCCGACCCGCTCTGTGACCATCGCCATCACTTTGACCTTACCGCCTTCTGGACCTTCGACCCAAACCTGTTCGCCATCGCGGACACCAAGGTTATTGGCATCGCGTGTATTGATCTCAACGAACATGTCTTGCTGTAATTCGGCAAGCCATGGGTTCGACCGGCTCTCGTCGCCGCCGCCCTCGTATTCGACCAAGCGGCCGGAGGTCAGGATAATCGGATAATCTGTCGAGAAATCCTTTTCCTGAATGGATGCGTACATGGTCGGAACGCGCCAGAACTTCTTATCCTCGTAAGTGGGATAATCGGCCACCAGATCACGGCGGTTGGTGTAAAGGGGCTCGCGGTGGATCGGCACAGGGTCAGGGAATGTCCAGACCACAGCACGCGCCTTTGCGTTACCAAATGGTGCGCACCCGTGCTTGATTGCCACACGCTGGATACCACCAGAAAGGTCGGTTTTCCAATTTACACCGCCAACCTTATCGGCGGCACCTGCGACAGTTTCGATCGAGGACCGCTCATCCGCGGTCAGATCACCATCCCAGCCCAGATCCATAAGCATTTGCATGGTGAATTCAGGATAGCCGTCTTCGATCTCGGAGCCCGGAGTGAACACGCCCTCAGCCAGCAAATTGTCACCATCACGCTCTATGCCAAATCGGGCGCGGAACGTTAGGCCACCTTCGGCCACTGGCATCGACATATCGTACAGGTTTGCTGTGCCAGGGTGGTTCATCTCGGCAGTGCCCCAGCATGGCCATGGCATCCCGTAAAAGTCGCCATCAGCAGGGCCGCCATCAGCCCGCAGTGTTGTGCGGTCGAATGTATGTTGGTTAGCCATGTGCATCTTCATGCGCTCTGGGCTTTGCCCCGTATATCCGATCGTCCACATGCCGCGGTTGAATTCGCGCGTGATATCCTCGATATTTGGTTCTTCTTCGCTATCCATGCCAATGTTGCGGAACAGACGATCGGCAAAGCCGAACTTGGTCGCAAACTTGAACATGATCGTGTGATCTGGCAGCGATTCAAACAGGGGCTCAACGACCTTGTCACGCCATTGCAGCGACCGGTTCGAAGCGGTCACAGACCCACGTGTTTCAAACTGCGTACAGGCTGGCAGCAGGTATACGCCGTCAGTGCGATCCTGAAGAACCGCCGAAACTGTCGGATACGGATCAACGACGACAAGCATGTCGAGCTTTTCCATCGCCGTCTTCATTTCTTTTTGACGGGTCTGAGAGTTTGGCGCATGACCCCAAAGCACCATCGCGCGGGTGTTGTCAGGTTGATCAATGTTCTCCTTATCTTCAAGAACACCATCAATCCAACGGCTCACAGGAATACCCGTGAGGTTCATCATCGGCGTATCGCCATAGGATGCCTCGGAGAAACGGCTCTTCACCCAATCTAGGTCTTCTTCCCAAACGCGTGCCCAATGGGCCCAAGCGCCTGCAGACAAACCGTAGTAGCCAGGCAATGTATCTGCCAAAACGCCAAGGTCAGTGGCACCTTGCACGTTGTCGTGGCCGCGGAAAATGTTGGTACCGCCACCAGCTGTCCCCATGTTGCCAAGAGCAAGTTGAAGGATGCAGTAGGCACGCGTGTTGTTGTTTCCGTTGGTGTGCTGTGTGCCACCCATACACCAGATCACGGTGCCCGGACGGTTATTCACAAGTGTACGTGCAACGCGCTCTAGCTGCGAACCCGGCGCACCTGTGACGCGCTCGACCTCTTCGGGCGTCCATTTTTTAACTTCGGTGCGGATCTCGTCCATGCCCCAAACGCGGGTGCGGATGAACTCTTGATCTTCCCAGCCGTTTTCAAAGATATGCCACAAAATGCCCCAAACCAGCGCCACGTCGGAACCAGGGCGGAAGCGAACATATTCATCGGCATGCGCGGCGGTGCGCGTGAAGCGTGGATCACACACGATCAATGGCGCGTTGTTTTCTTCTTTGGCCTTCAAGATGTGCAGCAACGAAACCGGATGCGCCTCGGCAGGGTTTCCGCCGATCACGAAGATCGCCTTAGAGTTATGTATATCGTTGTAGCTATTGGTCATGGCGCCGTAGCCCCATGTATTGGCGACACCAGCAACAGTCGTGGAGTGACAGATACGCGCTTGGTGGTCGACGTTATTGGTACCCCAATAGGCGGCAAACTTGCGGAACAGATAAGCCTGCTCGTTGTTATGTTTCGCCGAGCCGAGCCAGTACACAGAATCTGGACCGCTTTCCTCACGGATTTTCATCATGCCGTCGCCGATCTCGTCGATCGCTTGCTCCCAGCTGATGCGAACCCATTCGCCGTTTTCTTTCTTCATTGGGTACTTCAGACGGCGCTCACCATGGGCATGCTCACGAACCGAGGCCCCTTTGGCGCAATAACCACCCAGATTGAACGGGCTGTCAAATCCAGGCTCTTGACCGATCCAAACACCGTTGTCGACTTCTGCTACGACGGTACACCCGACCGAGCAGTGCGTACAAACAGACTTGATGGTCTCGATCGCGCGTGTCGCCGCAGTCTGTGCAGTCGCTTGGGTGACGGAGCCACCCGTCGCAGCAATCGCCGCGAGCCCACCAATCGCCAGCCCTGATCCGCGCAAGAATCCGCGGCGGTCAATTGCGTTTGATCCCTTGTTCACTACGATCGGCGTGCGGCCTGATCTGCGTGTATACCCGTTGGTCTTTTTCCTGAGCATCGTCTTCCTCCCTGTTCCAGTCTTACTGGAAAATTCTGAAGCCCGCTGAGTTTGGTCCTTCACGACCGCGCTCACTAGGGCATGATTAAAACCCTAGAAGCGTGTGCTTTCCAGATAGGCCCGTGTGTGTTCGGTGTCTTGCATTTTGTCGGATGACAGATCGACAGGTTGCGCTGCAGCCTGCGTTGCGCCACCTGCCGCAACAGCAATCGCTGCGGGTGCGGCTGTCCCTGCCAGTTTTAAGAAATTGCGGCGGTTCGTACCTTTGGTTTTGTCGCTCATGGGATGTCTCCCCTTTCATCTATGGCGAGCATCCTCGCCGGTTTCTTGGCAGGCCCGTCAGCTTGCCGTCATGCGAAATGCTTCGCGCTCGATGTCCATAAATGCGGCGCCCACTGCACCAACGGAGGCATAAAGCACCGATGATTTTGCCGCTTGTAAATCGTTAAAATAGTAGGTCGCCCATGTGCCAATATGAGCGTTAAAGAACTCGGTCTGCTCGGCAACAGTCGCAACGCGGCCAAAGCGCCCTACGATCATTCCTGCCATCATTTCCATAAGAGAGGCGATGTTGTCTTCTGGCTCGAACACATCATCCGCACGGGTCATCCCGAAATTGGCCATAGTCACACGCAAATTCGCCAGCGGCTTTTCATTCAGAAAGCCAGTCAAATAGTAACTCGCGTAAGGCAATAACTCTCCACGACCCAAACCGATGAACAACGAGTTAAACTCTGTTTGCACCGCCTTGGGCTTTGATACTTTTGCCACCCGCGCAAGCCCTTGGATCGCATTGCCCAATGGGGTGTCGTCACCCGATAAATCTGCGGTTTGGTCCAAAAGCAATTGGTCGGGCGGACCAACCAACATGAGCCCCAAATAGTTGTACAGATCGGCCCGCAGGCGATCTTCCTGCATTACCTCTGGGACGGCGGCGGCAACATTCATGCGGCGTCTCCCTCAAATTGAAATTGCATGCGACGCGGTGTTGGCATTTCTGCTTCTGATGTCTGTATCTCCTCCGCATCCGGTTCGGCCACGTATTCGGTCGTCGTCGGCACGACCACTGAGGTATCTTCCAAAAGGGCTTCCGCCTCTTCTTCCATCAAAGCTGTGGCTGTCGTCGCTTCTTTTTGACGCTCAACTTCCAGCAAATGCGCCAACATCCCCTTGCCAACCTGATAGGTGGTCTTGATCGGATCTTGTCCAAAACTACCCGTTAGATAGTCATCATCGTAATCATTCAAACCGTCAACACAGGCCAAAACAGGGTTGCTTCGCCACAATGTCCGCAAGGCGCGTTTACGCAAATGCGCGGGGACTGCTTTGGTCAAAAACACCTTAAAGTCATCGCCTTGCACAAGACTGTCGGGATCAGGCAGGCCCAAGGCCTCCAGTATTTCTTCGTCGGTCTTTTCGCAAAGCGCGGCCTGCTCTTGCTCCATCACCGCCTGTTCGGCCGCCAATTCCTCGGCCTTGGCCTCGGCGGCAACGGCTGCGCGCCTGCGCGACCAAGTGGAGATAGGGCGGCTCAATTCACCACCTCTTTGCGTCGCGGCGCGCGATAGACATCGCTGACTTGCTTGATGCGCGCATCACCAATCCCGTCATCGACACGGTCAATGCGAGACTTGTCGCGGCGGCGTTTCACAAACGTCTCTTCCTCATAGTATGTGTCAACGAAACTTCCGACCCATGCGTGCAAACCGTCGGGCATAGGGATTTTCTCGACCAGCTCCTCTGCAGAATCGCAGTAATCCTGCGCCTCGTAAGGGGATGCTGTCACCAACGCGACTTTCCAAGGTAGGGTCTGTGACCCTTCATTGGGCCGAAGAACGACGTAGACCGACGGTTCGCGCGTCATCAGTTCATGCGCGTAGGCCTCCGCGTCAGACACATAAAGCGTCAACGGTAAGGTCGCAGCGTGATACTCTGTGACACCACCCTCGTCCCGCAGCACCTTCCAATCCGCATCCCAGGCACCGGGTAAAACAGCGGACGCATGCCACGCATACTTCGCCCAGCGCGTCACGCCCTGTGCGCGTTTTACGACGACACCAAGTGGAATGCTCTGAGCGTTTGGATATTCAATGGTCAAATGTCGATCCTTCGAATCCACGGTTTCTGTAAATATTGTTGACCAGTTTCGCCAATTTTGAAAGTAAATTAATTGGCAAAATTTAACTTTAAATTGCGCTGCATTGCAGCATCTCATTCAACCTCTTATTTTCGTCCAGTATTGGGGCATTTCGTTATGAAAACCTAAAAGCAGAGCGTTGAAATGCCGCGCATGCAAACCGATCTGCCTCCGTTCAAAAGCGAAAAACAAGTTTACTGTCCGCCAAAATACTGGCTAGCTGTGCTTTGAAACAAGTTTCGACGTTTGGGAGAGCGCATGTCAAAAACTTTACTGGTATGTGATTGCTTTGGAACGCAAACTATTGATTTCCAAACCTTGTCAAAGACGACAGGCGCCTCATGCGCTGGCTGCTACACCAGCCTTTGCACGACCCAACTGGACGTCGCATCCGCGGCGATACAAGAAGGGGGCGTAACGATCGCCTGCGCGCAAGAGGCGCATCGGTTCTCTGAACTTGCAGAGGAATTGGAGGCCGAGGAGCCTCAATTCGTTGATATCCGTGACCGCGCGGGCTGGACCGAAGACACCGCATCGACGACCCCGAAAATGGCTGCGCTGATTGCGGACGCAAACCTGCATGACCCCACCTATAAATCGGTCGATGTTGTGTCGGAAGGCACCTGCATGATTATCGGGCCACAAGACGTGGCGCTTGCCGCCGCTGATAGGCTCGCGGAGACGCTCTCGGTTACTGTCTTGCTCGCTCCAGATAGTGAGGTCGACCCCAACCCAGCTTACGATACAGTCGTTGGTACGTTGCACCAAACGACCGGATCTCTTGGCCAGTTTCATGTCAAAATCAACGCTTTCCAGCAAAGTCTTGTCGGCGGTCGCGGCACGCCAAAATTGACTGCCCCGCGTGATGGTGCAGCCTCAGAGTGCGATATTATTCTGGATTTTACCGGCGGCACCTCGCTCTTTCCGGCTCCCGAAAAACGCGACGGGTATTTGCGAGCTGACCCCAAAAGTTCAACTGCTGTTGATGCCGCAATCTTTGCCGCAAGCCACATGACAGGCACGTTCGAGAAACCGCTGTATGTTCGTTTAGAAACATCGCTTTGCGCCCATTCGCGCGCAGAAAAGCCTGCCTGCTCAAATTGTCTGAATGTCTGCCCCACGGGCGCGATCTTGTCGGCGGGTGAGCACGTCACAATCGATCCGATGATTTGTGCAGGCTGCGGGTCTTGCGCAGCCGTTTGCCCGTCGGGCGCAATTACTTATGATAAACCGACGCCTGATCACTTGTTTCGTCGGATCACTACCTTGGCAACAACTTACCGCGATGCGGGCGGCAAGGACGCCGTCCTTTTGGTGCATGACGAACATGGTGCACAGATGATTAGCCTTGCGGCAAGGCATGGTCGCGGGTTGCCTGCGCGTGTGATCCCAATGGAGGTGACGGCACTTTCAGGGTTTGGTCATGCGGAAATGCTGGCAGCTTTGGCGTCGGGCTTTGCCCACGTAAACGTCTTGATCGGACCAAAGACCGAGCGTGACGCCCTTGACCCGCAACTGGCGCTGGCGGACGCAATTTCTGCCGACAAGATTACCCTACTTGATGTTGCGGATCCTGATCTGCTGTCCGATCACTTGTTTAACCAGACGCATGCCAAAGCGCTTGATGCCCCGATTTTGCCACTTGGCACTCGCCGTCAGGTCGCGCGATTGTCAGCAAAAGCGCTGAACCCTGACATTGAAAAAATCGCGCTACCTGAGGGCGCGCCATATGGGGCAGTCGTGGTCGATACCGAGGCGTGCACGCTTTGCCTTGCCTGTGTTTCGCTGTGCCCGTCTGGCGCGTTGGGCGACAATCCAGATTTGCCGCAGCTCAGGTTCCAAGAAGATGCGTGTTTGCAATGTGGACTTTGCACCAATGTCTGCCCCGAAAAGGCAATTACTCTTGCACCGCAACTTGACCTGACCGATGCGGCGTTCACTCAGACAATCCTGAATGAAGAAGAGCCCTTCGCTTGCGTCGAATGCGGCACGCTTTTCGGCGTCAAATCGACTGTCGAGAAAATCATGGAAAAGCTGGCGGGCAATCATGCGATGTTTGCCAACCCTGCCGCAGCCCGAATGATCCAGATGTGTGACGGGTGCCGGATCAATGCGCAGTACCATTCTGACAATAATCCGCTTGCAGGGGGCGAACGCCCTCGCCCGCGCACGACCGACGACTATCTGTCAAAGCGTAAAGATCATTAAACCCCATTCAGGAGACCCCAAAAATGAGCGAAGACTTCAATATGTCGATGCGCAAATTCCTCAAGCAAGTCGGTGTGACCTCCCAACAAGCCATTGAAGAGGCTTTGCGCAACGCAGGTGACACGACTGGCAAACAATTCGAGGCGAAGATGGTTTTGACCATCAACGACCTCGAAATGGAACATGTCGTGACGGGCACAATTGCGGGGCAATCATAACGTGTCGGCAACCAGAGAATCCGTCCTTGCGATCCTATCCAAGGTCAAAGACCCGATCAGTGGGTCATCCATCGTCGAGGCTGGCATCGTCAAGGCGCTGACCGTGACAGATGGTGCTGTCCGCTTTGTGATGGAGGTGTCGGGCAGCCATGCTGACTCTTACACTGCCCTCAAAGATGAAGCAGAGGCACAGATCAAGGCGTTGGAAGGCGTGCAAAATGTGTCCATCATCCTAACCGCGCATAGCACACCCAAAGCGCCACCAGATTTGAAATCATCGCGCAAATCCGAACCCACAGGGCCACAGAAAATCCCGGGCGTTGACCGGATTATCGCGGTGGCCTCTGGCAAAGGTGGCGTGGGCAAATCAACAGTTGCGTCCAATTTGGCCTGCGCGCTTGCTGCCGAAGGGCGGCGTGTCGGACTGTTGGACGCCGATGTCTATGGTCCATCACAGCCACGCATGCTGGGCGTGTCGGGCAGGCCCGCGTCCCCTGACGGAAAAATTATTCTGCCGATGCGTAATTTCGGGGTCACGATGATGTCGCTTGGCCTGATGACTAATGAGGACCAAGCGGTCGTATGGCGCGGCCCGATGTTAATGGGTGCCCTCCAGCAAATGCTGACCCAAGTGCAATGGGGCGCGCTTGATGTATTGATCGTCGATCTGCCACCTGGCACAGGCGATGTGCAGATGACACTTGCGCAAAAGACCGATCTGAATGGCGCGATTATCGTTTCAACGCCACAAGATATTGCGCTGCTTGATGCCCGAAAGGGGATCGATATGTTCAACCAGCTTGGCACGCCGATTATTGGGATGATCGAGAACATGTCGACGCATATCTGCTCAAAATGTGGCCACGAGGAACACATGTTCGGGCATGGCGGCGTTGCGACCGAGGCCAAGAAACTAGGCGTCCCATTGCTCGCAGAAATCCCGCTGCATTTGGACATTCGGCTTGCGGCTGATGGTGGCGCGCCCGTCGTGGTTTCCAAACCCGACAGCCCGCAAGCAAAAGTATTCCGCACGGTCGCAAAGGACCTGATTGCGATGGGTCATGCATGACGGTGATTAGCCTCCCCCCTTTGTTTAGCGCTCAGGACGCCCAATGTAGCGATCCGTTCGAAATAGCGATTACCGCCGCTAGTGCGGGCTGCGATGCGGGGTTGGTCGTCTATAATCTGGCAGCCGATACCCTGCGCGCTGCGATCGTTTTTGCACCTGACGTGCCACTTACAGAGGCGGTCGCGATGCTGCCCGTTTGCGGCGTTGGATTTCAAAACGCGCTTGGCGCGATAGGCCCGCCAGAAGTCGCGGTTCACCTTGGCTGGGACGGGACAATCTATATCAACGGCGGCGTTTGTGGCGCACTGCGCATGGCAAGCGCTGACCCGCATGAAGGCATGGTTGACTGGCTCGTCATTGACCTAACGCTTTCTCTTTGGCCGACAAATGACGACACTGGGCTCACCCCGGATATGACAGCGCTTTACGCCGAAGGATGTGCCGAAGTGAGTGCCTCCGACTTGCTAGAGGCATGGGTGCGCCACACGCTTGTCGGGATCAATAATTTGGCCGATAGTGGGACAAAGCAATTGCACCGCGATTGGGTCGGTTTGGCGCATGGGCTCGATGGTGAGGTCACAGCCGCAGGCCAAACGGGAACCTTCATTGGTGTCGATGAAACTATGGGCCTATTGCTGAAGATCGCGGGCGAGGCGAAATTGATCCCGCTCACTCAAACTCTGACGAGGTCTGTATGAAACTAGCACGCGCAATCCATTTTGACGAAAGCGACCAACGGGTATTTCACAACCCTGCCCGTACGGGTGAATGGTGCATTTCTGGCGGGTTCGAGTTTTCGAATTGGGGTGAAGCTGATCTGGTTGGCAAGGCTCGTCAGGCGTTCACCAACGGATGGATGGGTGTCGAAACCTTTGGCCGCGTTAGCTGTGTTGCCGTGACGCAAATTGAACCACAAGAACGCGACGTGATTGCGCAACTATTGGCGCAGCACTTTGTCGATATCTATGGCGCACCATCCGTGGACGCGGCCCTCGGGACAGCCCTTGAGGAAATCGACCAAATGGCCGAGCTTTGCGTCGATCACGCCCCCAACGCACTACTCACAGTTACCCGCGAATTAACGACTGCAGGTGTGCGCGAAAGCTTTCGGGTGATTGAATCTCAAGACGCCGACATCATGCAATTTGCTGTGCATGGCCATCTCGACGATGAGCCGCACCACCACTGATTTCTGGCTTCGCTGCGAATCGATTCAGCCGCCCTGTTCAGGTTTGCCTGCCCACGAAACTTGCGGCTTTGAAAACCTAATGTAGGACCCCCAATGAACCTCTTGCGTTCTAGCCACCTTGTCAAAGTGCCTTGGAAGAACGGTGGCGGGACAACCCGCGAAATCGCGATTGGTCGGATCAGCGATCAGGCCGCATGGCGGATCAGCCGCGCTGATGTCGGGCAAGACAGCGCTTTTTCAGACTTCGCTGGCCTGACCCGCATCCTCACGGTCGTGTCGGGTCACGGCATGGTCTTAAAATACGATGGCGGTGCCTTGGACGCCAACCTTTGGGAACCCGTGGTTTTTGATGGAGGCCTAAAAATTGCGTCCCAGTTAAAGGACGGCCCTTTGACCGACCTGAACCTGATGTTCGATCCATCTCATTGCGCGGGCGAAGTGGTCACGCAATGCGGACCTTGTGCATTGGACATCGCACTAACAGACGCGGGCATAACTGCGTTTCATGTCTTGGCAGGAACGCCAGACATACGCGGCACCAAGCTCGATATCGCTGATACTGCGTTTTTAGATGCGTCCGCACGGTTAAACCTGTCAGAAGGCGACGCTGTTCTCGAAATTCGGCTGTCCTATCTTCCTCAGAGTAGCGACATCAAGCTTTGCATCGCCACACGATAGGCTGCCGTAATCTCGTTGCGGCGGATATGCCGACCTGACTTGACCGCATGCCGCCCTGCTGACCAGACGTCCGTCACGACCGTATCTTTTGCAGCAAACAACAGCCCATCCAAAATCTGGTCTTGGCGCAACGCGCAAAGTGCGGGCGTTGTGCTATCGATGGCCACCAGATCGGCCAGTTCGCCCACGGCAATGTCGCCACCGCCTCGGCCCAAGGCCTGCGCCCCACCATGGGCAGCACCCAGATACAACGTCTCGCCAACCGATCCTTCAGCAACGACCATCACGTTGCGGGCAATGTCACGCAAGCGTTGCGAGTATTCCAATGTGCGCAACTCTTCGGTAAGCGAGATAAGCACGTTGGAATCCGACCCAACGCCAAAGGCACCATTCGCCGCCAAGTAGGCAGGGCCATTGAACGGCCCATCGCCCAAGTTTGCCTCGGTGACAGGGCACAAACCGGCCACCGCCCCAGATCGCGCCATTTGCACCGTCTCATGCGCCGTCATGTGGGTCGCGTGGATCAGACACCAGCGTTCTGTCACGTCAGTATTGGCAAGCAACCACTCAACAGGTCGCGCACCAAGCCACGCAGTAATGTCCGCCACTTCCTTGGGCTGTTCTGCGATATGGATGTGAACAGGGCCAGCCGGATGCGCGGCAAGGACTGCACTTAAATCGTCAGGCGATATGGCCCGCAGCGAATGCGGGGCAATACCAACAAGGCAATCGGCAGGGAGTTCAGCGACGACTTCTTTTGCACGTGCGACCAAGAGGTTGAAGTCATCAACTGAATTACCAAACCGCGCTTGTCCCGCCTGAAGTGGCACCTGCCCTGCACCGCCGTAGGAATAAAGAACGGGCAGATGCGTCAGACCAATGCGTGTGGTTGCCGCCGCCGCTGCAATCCGCGCCGATAATTCCCCCAGATCCGCGTAAGTGTTGCCATTTGGTTGGTGATGCAAATAGTGGAATTCGCCGACGCTGGCGTAACCCGTCTCTTGCATCTCCAAGAAGACAAAGGCCGCAATCGCCTCGATATGCTCGGGCGCAAGATGGGCTGAGAACCGGTACGGGTTCTGGTCGTGACGAGGTTTTGGCAGGCAGCGGCAATAACACCTATATGGGCGGCAGTGGTTATGACGTCATCGATTATGCCCTCAGCGGCAGTGCGGTCCGCGTCGACTTGCGCGATAACACCACCAGCGGCGGCTATGCGGAAGGTGACATAATTAGCCAGTTCGAGGATGTCAGGGGATCAAACTATGATGACGTGCTGATCGGTAACAACATCAAAAACGAACTCCGCGGCGATGACGGTGATGACCGCATCTATGGATTTGGCAATGCCGATAAGATGTTTGGTGAAGAAGGCGATGATTTGCTTTACGGCGGCAGCGGCGATGATCGGATCAATGGCGGTGCTGATGATGACCGGATCGACGGCGGCACGGGCGACGATAAGGTTTGGGGCGCAGGTGGCATCGATACTTTCCACTTTAAACGCGGCCAAGACATCATGCGCATCCAAGATTTTAAGGATGATGTTGACCGCATCGAGCTAGATGGTTTTGCAAACGGGACCGATCCGTTTGATTTCGCGTATCAAAGCGGTAGCAAGGTCGTGTTTAGCTTTGGAAACGGTGCCTATGTTGTCGTCGAAGGGGCGACCCTCGCACAGCTGCAAGACGATGTGTTCATGGTTTAGCGTCTAAAACGCTAGACCTCGAATCTGTTGCAACAGTTCAAAAACCGCCCCCGCTTGGGCGGTTTTTGACTTAGAAGTGTGGGTCGTCGGATCAAGTCGAACTCTCTCGACATTGGAGGCACCTGTATACGAAAAATACTCCGCTTTCGCGAATGCCCATCATGAATTTGTCAATGTCTATAAGCTGGCAGCTTTGCCAGAACAGTATGCTTCGTCCGTGTCAAAATGCTGCGCTCCCACGCCAATGGCTGCTTCAGGAAAGCCGCGCATAAACGTCGAGAGTTCACGTAAATGTATCCTATGGGCCGTCCCTGCTGGCGCAACACAATCCGTTGGCTGAACACGCTGCGACCGATCAGATTTTGGCAGAGCCCCTTCTTTACAAAATTTCTGCAACACAGTTGATATCTGCTATCGAGATAGATGGTTTGGCCTCAGCCTTCACGTTCTGCCTTTTTACGTGCCAGTTTACGCTGACGACTAATGGCTTCTTTTTTCTCGCGCGCTTTGCGAACTGACGGCTTCTCGAAATGTTCTTTGAGCCTCATTTCGCGGAATACACCTTCACGCTGCAGCTTTTTCTTGAGCGCC
>JAIBDT010000045.1 GCA_024686085.1 Loktanella sp. | reverse complement strand
GTGAAGCCCATGATCTGAAGGAGGTTGTGGCTGAACAAACGCTCGAACTCCGCTTGCTTAAAAAAAGCATGTTCGACGGTGGGGGCGACCACGAATGAGATACCCTGCATCTGAGAAGTTAGAGATCATTCGGCTGGTCGAGGAAAGCCACCTGTCGGCGCGGCTGACGCTTGCAAAATTGGGCATTCCCCGCACCACATTCTATCGCTGGTATGACCGGTATCTGCAGCGTGGCGAGGCTGGGCTGCAGGATCAATCTCCCAAACCCAAATGCGCCATGCTCAAAGCATGCCAAAAGACCAAGCTCTATTGGCAGGTCGTTTTGTGCCTGAAGCTATCGGGTCAAATCCTGAAGGGGGGTGGGGGTTTTCAACATCCGACTTCAAAAACAAAGGCGGCTTTACTGTTCTTATTATTGTCTATTTTTCGCAGCATTAATTTGCGAGATGCTTAGCGCTATTTCGTGTAATTATGTTCGCACGGAAGGCATTGATTCAGCGATTGGTGAGGGGCCGTGAATGACATCGACAAAGGGGGCGGAGAGCCCGCCATTCGCTGCGCTCGCAAACCCAATTGGGCAACATGGTGAAAGCGGAAACTCGGGGTCGCAATCAGTTTTTTCGATGTGCAGACGCAGATAACGGCGGCTCAGAGCCCATTTTTACAAATTTTGCAGGTTACACCAATGGCGGCTTAGACTACCTTATCATTTGGAATAGCTTGGGGAAATAAAGTCAGATGGAAAATCGCCGCAAGATGGTTTTGGGGGATTGGTTCAACGGTGCATGGCTATGTATTATCGGGCTTTATCTTGGATTAGTTTTGCACGGCTTGTCGCAGTTGGTTGGAACTGCGATTTTTTGGCCCATACTTATTTTCATTATGATCATGTGGGGGGGCATGTGTCTTTTTGACAATGTAATAAATAGGTTTTTCGATTGGATGTTTCCAAACGGGATCAAGCCAGCGAAGAACCCACCTGCAAACGAGCGCAAACCTCTCGCCCGTCTTCTGAGCCTACCATGCGGAATTGTTCTAGGAGTGTTTCTTGCAGAGCTTGGTTTGAGTGACACGCTCCTATTTTTTACCTAATTGCCCTGATTTTGGACTCTAAATTCGCATGATGAAGCGGGTCTGGATCAACTGTTGGAAGCGGACATTCATTCCGAGACGGTAGAGGTCGCCTTCGTCCCGCATAGCTGCCATTTAGGCGTGCATTCAAAACCCCCGACAAATCCAACCACCACCGAGCACACGACTACTCATCGGATCATAAAACACACACGCCTGTCCGGGTGACACACCTTCCTCGGCGACCAACAACGTCACTTCCGCTTCGGTATCCGAAATCGGCCGCAAGATCGCTTCAATCGGCGGCTTGGTCGAGCGCACTTTCACAGAAATCTGCCGCTCGCCCCCTGCAAGAAACCCGCCGTCGCCCAGCCAGTTAATCTCGCGCAGCGGCACCATTCGCGTGGCCAGCATCGCCTTTGGCCCGACAATCACATGCCGCTTGTCCACGTCCAGCCGCACAACATACAGCGGATCAGCCAAACCACCGATGCCCAAGCCACGGCGCTGCCCGATAGTATAGTGAATAACCCCCGTATGCGCGCCCAGCACATTACCCTCGACATCCACAATATCGCCAGGCTCCGCGGCACCTGGGCGCAGCTTTTCAATCACCGCAGCATAGTTGCCGTCAGGCACAAAGCAAATATCCTGACTGTCAGGCTTGTCCGCGACACCCAAACCATATTTCACAGCCAACGCGCGGGTTTCTTCCTTGGATTTCAAATGCCCCAACGGAAAACGCAGGTAATCCAACTGCTCTGGGGTCGTCGAGAACAAGAAATAACTTTGATCCTTGGTCGGATCAGCGGCGGAATGTAACTCCGCCCCGTGATCGCCCATCTTGCGCTGAATATAGTGACCCGTCGCCATGCAATCGGCATCCAAATCCTTTGCGGTGCCCAACAGGTCCTTGAATTTCACACGCTCGTTGCAGCGAATGCATGGCACAGGGGTCGCACCCGCCAAATAGCTATCAGCGAATTCATCCATCACGGCGTCTTTAAATATATTCTCGTAATCCAGCACGTAATGCGGAAAGCCCATTTCTTCTGCCACGCGGCGCGCATCGTGGATATCGCGGCCCGCACAGCAGGCACCCTTTTTGGCCAAGGCTGCGCCATGATCATAAAGCTGCAAGGTGACGCCAACCACATCATAGCCTTCCTCAGCCAATTGCGCAGCCACAACAGAACTATCCACGCCACCCGACATCGCGACGACAACGCGGGTCTCGGATGGCGGCTTGGCAAAACCAAGGGAATTCAGCGGGTGCTCTAGGGGCATAAGATCGTCCGATCATGAAAGCTTTGTTCGAAATATAGGTAAATCCGAACGATGAACAAGGTGCGGCTACACCTCTCATTAAGGCTGGGCCCCCATAACGCTCAAGGGGCGACCTGAAAAGGGAATAGAGAGATGTATTTGAGAAAAGTCGAAGGACCGCGCTCTGTGACATTGCCGGATGGCAGCATAATGACACGCGCAGATCTGCCATCAGTAGAGACACGCCGCTGGGTTGCATCACGCAAAGCATTGGTCATCCGCGCCGTTGGCTGCGGTTTGATCACGCGAGATGTCGCAAAAGATATGTATGCACTGTCAGAAAAAGAGTTTTCAGAATGGGAAACAGCCGTCAAGGAACACGGAATTGGTGCGTTAAAAGTCACAGCATTGAAACGCTATAGACAACCATAAGGTGTAGGTGCAAACATCACGCTTGTTGTTAAAGTGGAATTAACCATTCGGCGGTTAAGATAAGTTTATCAAAGATGCAGCGGAGAAATTGAATGCGTGTACTGTTGGTAGAAGACGACCCTACGACCTCAAAAAGCATCGAATTGATGCTAACCCATGCCAATCTGAATGTTTACTCAACAGACTTGGGGGAAGAAGGGATCGATTTGGCCAAATTGTATGACTACGATTTGATCCTGCTTGATTTGAACCTACCAGACATGAATGGGCATGAAGTGCTACGCCAATTGCGGCATGCACGCATTGATACGCCTATCCTTATTCTGTCAGGCGATGATGATACGGAGACCAAGCTAAAAGGCTTTGGTCAAGGGGCGGACGACTATCTGACAAAACCGTTCCACCGCGAAGAACTCGTGGCGCGCATTCATGCGATTATTCGCCGGTCAAAAGGCCATGCGCAATCGATCATCAAAACCGGCCGCATCGCGGTCAATCTCGATGCAAAAACTGTCGATGTTGGTGGCAGCACTGTGCATCTCACGGGTAAAGAATACCAAATGTTGGAACTTCTCAGCCTGCGCAAAGGGACCACTTTGACCAAAGAGATGTTTTTGAACCATCTCTACGGCGGCATGGACGAACCGGAACTCAAGATCATTGATGTCTTCATCTGCAAGTTGCGCAAGAAACTTGGCGAGGCTACAGACGGCGACAACTACATCGAAACGGTTTGGGGGCGCGGCTATGTATTGCGTGATCCTGTGACTATGGTTGACGCCGAGAAGGTCGCACTGGGTGCATAATCAATGAAATGAATCGGCAGAGGTAAGGCGCTTGGACTTTACCTCTCGCGCGACACTGCTAAAACTTGGGTCAGATCGGTAGAACAGCCGATCTTATGCTTGGGGGATAGCAGTGACGCGTCAAACTCACATCGAGAAGCTCTCTGTTGATGCCCTGACCGAGGTCGAAGCTGCGGCCGAACTTGCGCGCTTGGCGGCTTTAATCGCACAGGCAAACCAAGATTATCATGGCAACGACGCACCGCAGTTGTCTGACGCGGACTATGACGCACTAAAGCGTCGCAACCAAGAGATAGAAGCGCGGTTTCCCGATCTGAAATTAGATAACAGCCCGAGCGATCAGATAGGTGCCACACCGTCTGACGGATTTGGCAAAATTCAACACGCCGTCAGAATGCTTAGTCTCGGCAATGCGTTCATAGATGAAGATGTCCAAGATTTTGATGATCGGGTGCGGAAATATCTGGGGATCAAAGATGCCGATCCCTTGATCTATACCGCCGAGCCAAAGATCGACGGGCTATCTTTGTCTTTACGCTACGAGAACGGAAGACTGATCCAAGCCGCAACACGCGGTGATGGTGCTGTTGGTGAAAACGTCACCGCCAATGCGCGCACGATCTCTACGATTCCTCAGAAAATCGCAGGTGCGCCGGCCGTCCTAGAAGTCCGCGGTGAAGTTTACATGAGTAGCGATGATTTTGCTGCCCTCAACGCGCGACAGGCGGATATCGGTGGCAAAACTTTTGCAAACCCGCGCAACGCGGCCGCAGGTTCATTGCGCCAACTTGACCCCGAGATTACGAAACAACGCCCGCTAATGTTCTTCGCCTATGCCTGGGGCGAGTTATCGGCGCCCTTGGCGGATACCCAGTTTGGGGCGATCAGAGCGCTACAACATTTCGGTTTTCAAACCAACAGCCTCACAAAAAAATGCGCATCGACCGAAGAGATGATCGCACATTATCAAAGCATCGAAGCAAAACGCGCCGATCTGGGCTATGACATCGACGGCGTTGTTTACAAAGTCGACGATCTTGACCTGCAAAAGCGGCTCGGGTTTCGCAGCACGACGCCGCGTTGGGCCATCGCCCATAAATTCCCCGCAGAACTGGCTTGGACCAAGCTGACCGACATCGAAATCCAAGTCGGACGAACGGGTGCGCTGTCTCCTGTCGCACGCCTGCAACCGGTGACCGTTGGCGGCGTCGTGGTATCAAATGCGACCCTGCACAATGAAGATTATATTGCGGGCCGAGGGGGTGACGGGGCCGACATTCGCGAAGGCCGCGATGTGCGCATCGGCGATTGGGTTCAAATTTATCGGGCAGGCGACGTCATCCCGAAGATTAAAGATGTTGATCTGTCGCGGCGCGACAAAGATGCGCAACCCTTTGTTTTTCCAAATATTTGCCCCGAATGTGGGTCTGCGGCGATCCGCGAGGACGGCGATGCCGTGCGCCGTTGCACGGGCGGTTTGATCTGTCCTGCGCAAGCGGTCGAGCGGCTCAAACATTTCGTCAGTCGGACCGCGTTTGACATCGACGGGCTTGGCGCAAAACAGGTCGAGCAATTCTATATGGATGGCTGGGTCCAGACCCCCGCCGATATTTTTACGCTGCAGCAGCGATATGGCCAAGGGCTGCAACAGCTGAAAAACCGCGAAGGTTGGGGTGCAAAAAGTGCACAAAAACTCTTTGAAGCGATCGAAGACAAGCGCAGTATCCCACTGCGCAAACTGCTTTTTGGCCTCGGTATCCGCCACGTCGGCGATACCAATGCAGGCTTGATCGCCAACCACTACGGATCATGGGATGTCCTCGAAACAGCACTGGCCACGGCAGAAATCGGCCAAGGTCCAGTATGGGACGACCTATTGTCCGTTGACGGTGTCGGCGCGGTCATGGCGACCTCGCTTATCGCGACATTCCAAAACCCTTCGGAAAGAGCCTCTATCGACAAGCTGGTGGAACAGTTAAACGTGCAAGACGCCATTGTGGCCGCCGCCTTGGACAGTCCCGTCGCTGGTAAAACGGTCGTTTTTACAGGGACGCTTGAAAAGATGAGCCGCGCCGAGGCCAAAGCCCGCGCCGAAAGTTTGGGCGCAAAGGTCTCGGGCTCTGTCAGCGCCAAAACCGATATCCTGATCGCAGGGCCCGGTGCGGGGTCAAAGGCCACCAAAGCCGAAAGTTTGGGCATCCTGACCATCGACGAAGACGGGTGGCTTGCCATGATTGATGGGCTATGACTGGCCGTCCAGAGAGCCTGTTTCCGCTTTTTGGCGGCTTGATCCAACTTGACGGGATCGGCCCGAAAACCGCGCAAGTCCTGGAAGGGGCGCATATTTCGCGGCCTCGCGACTTGCTCATGACGCTGCCGATTTCGGGCGTTGATCGCGGGCAGCGGGCCACCATTCGTGACGTGATCGCGCCCGCCGTTGTCACTGTCGAGGTCACAATTGGCGAACACTACGCGCCAAGTTCCCGCAATCGCCCTTACCGCATCCACGTCACAGACGCGGAAACAACCTTTCAACTCGTGTTCTTTCATGCGCGCGGCGATTACCTGACCAAGCAACTGCCAACAGGGCAACGACGCGTGGTCTCTGGCAAGATCGAGGTTTTCGATAACATCGCCCAAATGGTTCATCCTGATCATATCTTGCGTGTGGAAGACGCGGGCGACATTCCAGCTTTCGAACCCGTCTATCCGCTGCACGCAGGCATCACGCAAAAACTGATGTGGAAAGGGACGCGCGCCGCCCTTGGGCTAACCCCCGATCTGGTCGAATGGATTGATCCGACGCTCAAGGCCAAACACGGCTGGCCAAGCTGGCAACAGGCTTTGCGCGACGCCCATACGCCCGAGGCAACCACCGACCTGTCGCCCCACGCCAAGGCGCGCGAGCGTCTGGCCTACGACGAATTTTTCACCCATCAGATGACATTGGCCTTGGCGCGCGCAGTTGCACGGCGCGGCAAAGGGCACCCTTCGAATGCTACCGGCGTCTTACAGGCCAAAGTGCTCGATGCCTTGCCCTACAGACCGACGGGCGCACAAAGCCGGGCCATCGGGGAAATCATTGCCGATCTTGCGACGCCTTTACGGATGAACCGGCTTTTGCAAGGCGACGTTGGCTCTGGCAAAACCCTCGTCGCGCTTATGGCGTTGCTGGCCGTGGTAGAGGCAGGCGGGCAGGGTGTCATGATGGCCCCAACCGAAATTCTGGCCCGCCAACACTTAGACGGATTGCAACCCTTGGCCAAAGACGCGGGGGTTGTGTTAGAGCTTTTGACAGGCCGCGACAAAGGCAAGGACCGGGCAGAAAAACTGGCACGACTTGAAAGCGGCGACATCCAGATTTTGGTCGGAACACATGCCGTATTCCAAAAAGGTGTGGAATTCAAAGACCTTAGACTGGCTATTATCGACGAACAACACAGGTTCGGCGTGGCACAACGCATGGAACTGGGTGCAAAAGGCATTGCCGTCGACGTGTTGGTCATGACCGCGACACCAATCCCGCGCAGCCTTGCGCTCGCGCAATATGGCGACATGGATGTATCTGTGCTGGACGAAAAACCATCCGGACGGACGCCTGTGCAAACAGCGCTGGTTTCAACCAATCGCATGGACGAAGTTGTCGAAAAGCTCCGCCGCGCCGTTGCCGAAGGGCGCCAAGCTTATTGGGTATGTCCCTTGGTCGAAGAAAGCGAATTTCTCGACATGACAGCCGCTGAGGAACGGTTCAAACGGCTACGCGCGGCATTGGGCGAAGGCGTCGTCGGACTTGTGCACGGCCAAATGCCACCCGCAGAAAAAGACGCGGCCATGGCGCGATTTGTATCGGGCGAGACCAAGGTTTTGGTCGCAACCACCGTGATCGAGGTAGGGGTGAACGTGCCGAATGCCTCCATCATGATGATCGAGCGGGCCGAAAGCTTTGGGCTTGCGCAATTACACCAACTGCGGGGCAGGGTCGGGCGCGGCGCCGCGGCCTCAAGTTGTCTGTTACTGTTTCAAGAACCGCTTAGCGAAACAGGGCGGAGACGGCTGGAGATTCTGCGCGAAACCGAAGACGGCTTTAGGATATCCGAAGAAGACCTCGCCATGCGGGGGGCAGGCGACGTGATTGGAACCGCACAATCAGGTGTGCCGCGCTTTCGGATCGCCGATCTTGAACGGCAGGCGGCCTTGATGCAAATTGCGCAAACCGATGCCCGAAACCTGCTGTCAATTGATCCGAAACTCGAGTCTGACCGCGGAAAGGCCGCCAGAACTGCGCTTTGGCTGATGGAACAGGACAAGGCTATCCGTTTAATATCAGTGGGTTAAATGTTTTATTAACACTTTGTTCTCTTTTGTTCTCATTTAGTTCTTTACAGGTCGTTAACCATGTGGAACAAAGGGGCAACAAATAAGTGAGGGAGCAAAACAATGGCGAAAGAAATTAAAACAGTGATCATCCGGTCGCGTGATACCATTCTTGCCGATGCCGTTGGGGCTGCTGCCTTGCTTGTGATGTTGTTTGTCGGTCTATCCCTGCCCGGGATGGTCTGACCTGCCCAGCGACTGCGGCTTTCGGTCCGTCACATTGCCTTGTCCCACCTTGCAATGATTGATGACCTGCCCGTCCCATTCCGAAGCGGGGGTTTTGCCTCTCCCCTTGGAACATAGGACCGAAAGCAGCATCGCACCCCTATGCGCCGCCATCCAGTCCCGGATGTGCGGCGTTTTTTTTACGCTTGGCTCGCGGCAATCGCGTCCAAAGTCGCATCAAATGCCAACATGATCGACGCATGACGATTGCGATATTCTTGCGCAGGTTCCAACACAGCCAAGCCGTCAAACGGGGCCGCAGGGGCAGGGCCCGCATCCTTCAACATCGCCATCATCTGATCACGGCCCGTCTGAACTTGCTCAGGGCTCAATCCAACAATAACAGCGCCCACAACCGCAGCAGTGGCTTGCCCCAAGGCGCAAGCCTTCACGTCTTGACCGTAATCTGTGATGATCCCGTCTTTCAGCGCAACATCGACAGTTACCGTAGACCCGCAGAGCGGCGCGCGCTTCTTGGCGGTCCCGGTAGGGGCTGCCAACCGCTCGGTGCGGGGCATGTCTGCTGCCAGCGCCAAAATGCGCTGCGAATACAGTTTCATCATCTCGACTTTATCCGACATGCGTTTGCCCTCTACCACTATTGCCCTTAGATAGTCCGCAACGCCGCCATTGCAAAGGTCCACACCCATGTCATTTGATCCCACCACGCTAAATTACAACGACGCAGGACTGATCCCCGCTATCGCGCAGGACGCGTCATCAGGCGAAGTGCTGATGATGGCATGGATGAACGCCGAAAGCGTTCAGCGTACCTTGGACAGCGGAGAGGTCACATATTGGTCGCGATCACGCCAAGAATTCTGGGTTAAGGGCGCCACCAGCGGCAACACCCAACAGCTTGTGGATTTCAAAATTGACTGCGATCGTGACTGCCTATTAGTCGAGGTCAACCAATCTGGGCCCGCGTGCCACACAGGGCGGCGGACCTGCTTTTACACCTCCGTCCAGAACGGAAAAGAGGTTGAGATTAGCAGCCCTATGCTTCAGGAAGCCCCACCAAGCGTCTGATATCATTGGGCGTTGCCCCCTCAGCGCGATATTTCGAAATAGCGCGAGCGTCATCGCGCTTGGCCAATCGTTTACCATCCTCATCACGGATCAAACGGTGGTGATGATAGATCGGCGTCGGCAATCTGAACAATCGTTGAAGGATCACGTGGATCTTCGTGGCCTCAAATAGATCCGCGCCGCGCACCACATGCGTCACGCCTTGGGCGGCATCATCCAAGACGACAGACAGATGGTAAGACGTGCCCATATCACGGCGCGCCAGCACGACATCACCAATGGTTTTGATCACCTCAGCGGCGGAAAACGTGATCAAGCCCGTCTCGTCGTTTGGCCCCGATCCGGTCTCGACAAACGACAGCATTTTGCCGTCCTCATGAATTTCGCCCGCCATATTGGCAGCGCGGTCCATCCACAGACGCAAGGCCGTGTCCGTTGGCACATCAGCCCCAATCGCAAAGGCGCGGTTCTCGCGGCACGTCCCTGGATAGACCACACCATCAGGCCCAACCAGTGGCGCAGCACCTTCTTGCGGGGCACTTGCAGCCTCTTGCACATCACGACGACTGCAATCACAGCTGAACAAATACTGACGTTTCCACAGGTTTTGCAGGCGCTCTTGGTAAACACCCAAGCGGTCCGACTGGCGCATCACAGGGGTAGGCCACCACAGGCCCAACCAGCCCAAATCGGCGGAAATCTGGTCTTCCCACTCGGGCCGTGCGCGCGACTGATCAATATCCTCTATGCGCAACAAGAACTCGCCACCCTCTGCCATCGCCATGTCATGCGCCAGTAACGCCGAATAAGCGTGGCCCAAATGCAGGGGGCCAGTTGGCGAAGGGGCAAAGCGGGTGATCATGCCAGCTTGGACAACCAATCCTGCCAATCAACCTTGGCGCGGTCGGTATAACCTTTATAGCGGTCCTTGCGACCACGACGGCCGGATTTCATCCCTTCAAGCGGCGGGAACAGGCCAAAATTGACGTTCATCGGTTGGAACGTCTTTGCTGCAGCACCACCCGTGATGTGCGACACCAATGCGCCCATGGCCGTGGTATCAGGCAGGACAGGCACCGGCTTACCCGTCATTTCCGCCACCGCCATACGACCCGCTAGTAGGCCCATGGCCGCACTTTCAACGTAACCTTCAACACCGGTAATCTGGCCCGCAAAACGGATATTCGGGCGCGATTTCAGACGCATTTGATTGTCCAAAAGCGTCGGCGAGTTGATAAAGCTATTGCGGTGAATACCACCCAAACGGGCGAACTCCGCCTCTTCCAGCGCAGGAATCGTTTTGAAAACAGCCTTTTGGGCGCCGTACTTCATCTTGGTTTGAAAGCCGACGATATTGTAAAGCGTGCCAAGCGCGTTGTCGCGGCGCAGTTGCACCACGGCGTAAGGCTTGTTCTCGGGATCGTTGGCATTGGTCAGGCCAACAGGCTTCATCGGGCCAAAGCGCAGGGTTTCGCGACCGCGTTCCGCCATGACCTCAATCGGCAAACACCCATCGAAATAGCCCGCGGTTTCGCCCTCTTTAAACTCTGTCTTCTCAGCGGCCAGAAGCGCGTCAATAAAGCCTTCATATTGCTCTTTGTTCATCGGGCAATTCAAATAGGCGGTCTGCTCTTCAATCGTGTCGCCCTTGTCATAACGCGACTGCATCCATGCGATATCCATGTTGATACTGTCGTGATAAACAATCGGAGCAATCGCGTCGAAGAACGCGAGCGCCTCGGCGCCCGTTTCAGCCGCAATCGCCTCGGCCAAGGCACCCGATGTCAGCGGACCCGTAGCGATAATCCATGTACCATCTGTCGGCAGTGATGTGATTTCTTCGTATGAAACCGTGATGTTACGATGCGAAGTTAATGCTGCAGTCACGCTCTCGGCAAAGGGGTCACGATCCACAGCCAAAGCACCTCCCGCAGGAATACGGTGCTTTTCCGCTGTGGCCATGATCAGTCCGTTTGCGGCCCGCATTTCCCAATGTAGCAACCCAACAGCATTCTGTTCGTCATCATCAGACCGAAAGGAATTAGAGCAAACCATCTCGCCCAGAAATCCCGTTCTGTGTGCAAATGTTTCAACCTTGGGGCGCATCTCGTGAATGACCACTTTGATGCCCGCGTTTGCGGCTTGCCATGCGGCCTCTGACCCGGCCATGCCACCGCCAATGATGTTTAATGTATCTGTCATGTGACCCGATTTATGTGAAAAGGCGGGGCCTGAAAACCCCGCCAAATTGACTGTGTGACACGCGATGATCGGCGTGCGGGATTACTCTGCGATCTCGGCGTCTTCGATACCGTCGTCTTCTTCGCCCTGATCCGCGATCCAAGCGACTGAGACAACAATCTCTTTCTTGGCCGTATCAAAGACTTTGACGCCACCTGCACTGCGTGAGCGGAATGAAATCCCCTCAATCGGTACACGGATCGACTGACCTGTAGATGTCACCAGCATGATCTGGTCGGACATCTCAACAGGGAACGACGTGACCAACTGGCCGCCGCGCATCGCCTTGTCCATCGCAGTCACACCCATGCCACCACGGCCACGCAGCGGGTAATCATGGCTCGACGACAGCTTACCAGACCCCTTTTCCGTGATTGTCAGGATCAGGTTTTCAGCGGCAGACATCTCGGCGTAGCGCTCTGGACTGATCTGGCCTGCAACAACGTCGTCGTCTTCATTCTCGGCCTCGTCGGACAGACCCGCCATGGCGCGACGCATCTTCAGATAGGCTTGGCGTTCAGCGGATTCCGCATCAAAGTGGCGAATAATCGACATCGACACGACCTTATCGTCGCCCTGCAACTTGATACCACGCACACCAACCGAATTACGGCTGTTGAACACGCGCACGTCTGTCGCACGGAACCGGATTGCACGGCCAGAGTTCGTCACCAGCATCACATCGTCATCATTTGACGCGATGCGCGCGTTGATCAGCGTATAATCAGCTGTCTCGCCTTCAAACTTCATCGCGATCTTGCCGTTGCGCATGACATTTGTGAAATCAGACAGCTTATTGCGGCGCACGGTGCCCGCAGAGGTCGCAAAAACCACCTGCAAATCGGCCCATTCGCTTTCGTCACGGTCGACAGGCATGATCGCGGCAATCGAAACACCCGTTGGAATAGGCAGGATATTCACAATCGCCTTGCCCTTGGCCGTGCGTGACCCAAGCGGCAGGCGCCAGGTTTTCAGTTTGTAAACCATGCCATCGGTCGTAAAGAACAACAGCTGCGTATGGGTATTGGCCACGAAAAGGGTTGTGACGACATCCTCTTCTTTTGTGGCCATCGAGGACAGACCTTTGCCGCCGCGACGTTGGGCGCGGAAATCGGCCAGCGCGGTGCGTTTGATGTAACCACCAGAGGTGACCGTCACGACCATATCTTCTTTTTCGATTAGGTCTTCGTCGTCCATGTCGCCAGACCAATCAATGATCTGTGTGCGGCGCGGGACGGCAAATTCGTCACGTACAGTCGTCAGCTCATCACGGATGATTTGCATGATCCGTTCGCGAGAGCCCAAAATTTCAAGGTATTCACGGATTTTCGCGGCCAAGTCCTTCAACTCGTCGGTCACGTCATTCACACCGATCTGCGTCAGACGTTGCAGGCGTAATTCAAGGATGGCGCGTGCTTGGGCCTCGGACAGATTATAGGTGCCATCGTCATTCGCCGTATGGGTTGGATCATCAATTAGGGCGATATACTCTAGGATATCCAGCGCGGGCCATTTGCGGGTCATTAACTTGTGACGCGCCTCGGAGGCATCAGCAGACGACCGGATCGTCGCTACAATCTCGTCAATATTGGTGACGGCCACGGCCAAACCACACAGGATATGCGACCGTTCACGCGCTTTGCGCAGCTCAAATGCGGTGCGGCGGGCGACGACCTCTTCGCGGAAGTCGACAAAGTAAGATAGAAAATCGCGTAGCGTCAGTTGCTCTGGACGGCCACCGTTCAGCGCAAGCATATTACAGCCAAAATAGGTTTGCATTGGCGTGAAGCGGAACAATTGGTTCAGCACGACCTCGGCGGTGGCATCACGCTTTAGCTCGACCACAACCCGTACACCGTTCCGGTCGGATTCGTCTTGCACGTGGGCAATGCCTTCGATCTTTTTATCGCGGGCAGCTTCGGCGATCTTGTCGATCATGATCGATTTATTCACCTGATAGGGAATCTCTTCGATGATAATCGCCCAGCGATCCTTGCGGATTTCCTCGATACGGGTTTTCGCACGCACAATTACCGAACCACGGCCCTCGGTATAAGCTTTGTACGCCCCCGTGCGGCCCAGAATAATCCCGCCCGTCGGGAAATCAGGGGCAGGGATGTATTCGATCAGATCAACCGACGACATGTCGGGATTATCGATAATGGCAAGCGTGGCATCAATCACTTCGCCAAGGTTATGAGGCGGAATGTTTGTCGCCATACCAACGGCAATACCACCAGCGCCGTTGACCAGCATATTGGGGTAACGGGCAGGCAGAACAGTCGGTTCGCGGTCCTTACCGTCGTAGTTGTCTTGGAAATCAACCGTATCCTTGTCGATATCATCCAGCAGGGCGGCGGCGGTCTTTTTCATCCGCACTTCGGTATAACGGTAGGCGGCAGCCTTATCCCCGTCCATCGAGCCAAAGTTGCCCTGACCGTCCAGCAATACCAAGCTCATAGAGAAATCTTGGGCCATACGGACCAGCGCATCATAGATCGCACTATCGCCGTGCGGGTGGTATTTACCCATCGTTTCAGCAACAGGGCGCGACGACTTACGGTAAGGTTTGTCATGCGTGTTATTGGTCTCGTGCATGGCATAAAGAATGCGGCGGTGAACCGGTTTTAGACCGTCCCGCAGGTCGGGAATCGCACGGCTGACGATGACTGACATCGCATAATCGAGATAGCTGGTTTTCAGCTCATGTTCGATTGTGACCGACGGCCCCGTGTATGGAGATACATACTTCGGGTTTTCATCAGTGTTTTCAGGTGTTTCTGGTGTGTCGCTCACGTTGTCGCCGCCCGTGCTTCATTGCCCATATATCGTAGAGGTTAACCTAACAGACACTAGGGGTGGCTTCAACGTTAAAGGGCGCATTCTTACCCGTATTGGCCTACGGCAGTTCACCTATTGAAGGTCACATACCCCCCTGACATGTTCTGAGAATGATAAATCTTTCCTTACGCGATGTTTTTCATGTCGCGCTTCCTTCTATTGCCTACGATCTGGAACAATCGGTCGAGATGCTCACTGGCTGTCGGGCACAGCTCATCGTGCCACAAAAAGACGGACCGCCGGTGGTCTTTGCGACAACACTTGGGGGCACGTCATGTAATGTGCTGATTGATCTGTCAAAAGATGGAAGCCCAGCGGTTCAGGCGTTTGATGGGCGGTACCTGCACGGATTTTGTGCGCTTGCAGGTGGGGTTCTGGGGCTGAATGATACGGGTCAGGTTGCGTTTCACGCATTTGGTGCGGCTCCGTGTGAGCTGACCGTGACAGGTCGAGACCACGAGACACGCAGGCTAACACCTGCCTTGTGACTGATTGCGGATGGCATGCGGATAGCCGTTCCGTTGCGCAATAGCACAGATGCGGAATTGGCAGTTCTCAAGGTTGATCTCGACCAAGGCGCCGCCAGTTGGGAACATCTCGGGGCTGACCAAAGGGCGTTAACGCTGCGGACATCAGACTTTCCGGCAAACATGGGCAAAGCTGTCTACTTTGATCGGGCGATTTTGCGCGACAACCAAGTCATTTTGCAAAGTGTAGGACAATTCGGCCAACCGCGCACAGGGTACCGCTTTGGGGTAATTGCGCAAATTGATACGCACGGCGCGGTAAAGCGGCAGGTTTATTGGCAGGACTATACCGACATGCCCGATGAGAAAAAGCGCGGGTTCAAAGGCGACTTTACGCAGTCAGGCGACTATTTCCTCGCCAAAGGCTGTTATCGGCCCACTGATCCTTGGAAAGGCCGGACAGCTGCCATTGACCTTACCACAGGCTTTGCTGCGCCATTCAAACTGCCCAAAGGCCACGCAGATGTGACCATCATCGACCATATCGACGGGCAATGGTGGGGCACCCGCACAGGACCCGAAGGTGCCATGCAGGTGATCGTTTTCGCAGCAGATTAAGCTTTGGCGCGTTGCAACATACCAAACAGATCGCGGGGATCATCTGGATCAGCGACGAAATCCAGATCGTCGTAGAATGCGGTGCCCTTGATCTTGTTGTAGACGTAACGCAGCGCGGAAAAGTCCTCGATCGCAAAGCCAACGCCATCGAATAGCGTAATCTCAGCAGCAGACGTGCGACCATCGACGCGGCCCGTCATGACTTCCCACAGCTCGACCACAGGGTGGTCGGGGTCCATCTGCTGGATTTCGCCCTCGATACGGGTTTGTGGCGGATATTCCACGAACACGGTCGAGCGATCCACGATATCGCGGTGCAATTCCGTCTTTCCAGGGCAGTCACCACCAATCGCGTTGATATGCACACCAGCACCAACCATGTTATCGGTCAGGATGGTGGCCATGTCCTTGTCGGCGGTCGCGGTGGTAATAACCTGTGCGCCCTCAATGGCCTCCTCAGGGGTCTTGCACTTCACGACGTTCAGGCCAAGTCCCGCAAGGTTCGCGGCACATTTTTCGGTCGCGGCCATGTCGATGTCATAAAGACGGATATTGGTGATGCCATTGACTGCCTTCTGGGCCAGACACTGGAATTCGGACTGTGCGCCATTGCCGATCATCGCCATTGTGTCCGCGCCTTTGGCAGCAAGATACTTCGTCACGATGGCCGAGGTGGCGGCGGTGCGCAACGCGGTCAGCAAGGTCATCTCGGACAGCAGAACCGGATAGCCAGAGTTCACATCCGCCAACAATCCAAAAGCCGTGACCGTTTGCAGGCCTTCCTTCATGTTCTTTGGATGTCCGTTGACATACTTAAAACCGTAAAGCTCGCCGTCAGATGTGGGCATAAGCTCGATCACGCCAACCTCGGAATGCGACGGCACACGCGCTGTTTTGTCAAACAGTTCCCAGCGCTTGAAATCGACCTCGATCTCGACGGCCAAATCGCGCAGAAACTCTTCAAAACCAATGTGATGCACAAGTTTCATCATATTGGCGACGGAAACGAATGGCACCATGGCCAGTTTGGATGGGGTCAGGGTCATGCGTGGCTCCGTGTTGGGCGGTCAAAGACGCGACGGCCAAGAAGTGATGCAGTCAAATCAACCATCAGCGATGCAGTCTTGCCGCGGTCATCAAGGAACGGGTTCAATTCTACCAGATCAAGCGAGCAGACAACGCCGCTGTCTGACAACATTTCCATCGCCAGATGGGCCTCACGTTCGGTCGCGCCACCCGGAACGGTCGTGCCCACGGCAGGGGCAAACATCGGATCAATGAAATCAACATCCAAAGACACGTGCAAAATACCGCCCGCAGCCTCGACGCGCTCTAGGAAGATTGCCAAAGGCGCGCGGATACCGCTTTCGTCGATTCGGCGCATATCGGCCAGTTCGACGTTCATCTCTTTCAGCGTGGCAT
This sequence comes from Loktanella sp., assembly GCA_024686085.1. Lineage (GTDB taxonomy): Bacteria > Pseudomonadota > Alphaproteobacteria > Rhodobacterales > Rhodobacteraceae > Yoonia. Next base: position 7,726 of record JAIBDT010000045.1, on the reverse strand, counting down.
GTTCGGCAGGGTCAACCGACCGCAGGCCGATCATGCAGATATTCTCTGAATCAACGACTGTTTCCAACTCTGGAAACTGTTCAAATCCTTTACGGCCCGTAATGTAACCCACTGGGGTGCCGTGCAAATTGCCGCTCTCGGTGGTGTCGGGGGTGTGAATGTCGCTATGGGCATCCAGCCACAGAACAAAGAACGGTTTGCCAATCGATTTCGCGTGCGCGGCCATTCCTGACACCGTACCAAGCGCCAGCGCATGATCGCCACCTAGGAAAATCGGCATGCCGTCAGGGGCATGCGTTTTCGCGGCCTTGGACAAGGTCTTGGTCCAGCCGATGTTTTCTTCCAGCAGATGAACCGCAGGGTTCACAGGGGTCAGCGGATCCACTTTTTCAGGTGCAAGATTGCCCATATCGGTCACGGTATGCCCAAGGGCGGTGATGGCTTCAGCGATACCGGCGACCCGGTAGGCGTCTGGCCCCATGAGACAGCCGCGACGGCGTTTACCGCAGTCAACAGGGGCCCCAATTAAGATGCAATGTGTTTGTGTCATGCGGTATCATTGCGCAAAATGGTGATGGATGCATCTGACATTTTGTGCGATATGTGCGGCTATTGATCATTATGGACGAACAATATGACCGATTTGGACAGTCAACTGATTGCGCTGCTACGCCGTGATGGACGAGCGTCACTATCGGAACTGGCAGCCGACCTGAAAGTGACGCGTGCCACGGTGCGCGCGCATATGGACCGGCTGCAACACGCAGGGCAAATCGCGGGCTTCACCGTGCTGACGCGCGACGATGTAGCACCGCATCCGGTGCGCGGATTGATGATGTTGGAAATCGCAGGTAGTGGCACCGCGCGGATCGTGAAACGCTTACTGTCGATGTTGTCTGTAACAGCCGTCCACACCACAAACGGGACATGGGATCTGATTGTCGAACTCGGGACGCAAGACCTTGAAAGCTTCGACGCCGCCTTGACCGCGATCCGCACCTTTGATGGGGTCACGCGGTCGGAAACCAGCCTACTGCTTACGAGCCGCCGCTAACCAGATCAGCACCAAAGCTGCGGAAAATAGCGCGTTCCAAGTAGCCATCGACAGGGTGAACAATTCCCACGACACCTGATCGCACATGATCAAACGGTCGCCAGAGGTGGACAGCAAATCGCCGCCCAAGTCCAATCCGCCGCCCGTACAGCTTGACGGGCCTTCCCACCAGTTACGTTCTACGCCCGTATGATAAACACCAATGCCCGACGTAATTGCTGCCGCCAGCGCGCCAAGATACGGCCAGACGCGGGCAGGGATCAGGGTTGCGGCAATACCAACAGCCACTGCGGCAAAATGCGGCCAGCGCTGCCAATAGCACATCTGACAAGGCGGATAGCCAAACGCCTGAAAGATATAGGCGCCAGCCAGCAGCGCAAAAGAACCAAAAGCAGCAAGGCGGATCAGGGTCTGACGGGTCATAAAACACCTACCATCATAAAGCCGCCAATCAGCAGCACGCAAAACAGGATGAACATCAGTCCAAGTCGACGCTCAATGAAATCGCGGATCGGTTCTCCGAACTTCCAGAGTAAGCCAGCCACAAGAAAGAACCGCAATGCGCGGGCGGCTACCGCTGATACAAAGAACACAGGCAGCGACAGACCCGTCGCGCCCGATGCAATCGTAATCACTTTGAACGGGAACGGGGTGACACCCGCAATCAATACCGCCCAAGCACCGTATTCATTATACTTCAGCGCGAATTCGGCAAAGTATTCGCCCTTGCCATAGAAATCGAGGATCGGCTGGGCCACGCTCTCGAACAAAGCAGCCCCTATATAATAGCCGAACAATCCGCCCAGCACCGACGCCACCGTGGCGACCCCTGCAATCAGGAATGCGCGGCGCGGCGCTGCTATAATCATCGGGATCATGATCACATCAGGCGGGATCGGAAAGAACGAGGACTCGATAAACGCGACGGCTGCCAACGCCCATAGCGCATAGGGTGACGCCGCCAGCGACATCGTCCAGTTATATAGTCCACGTATCATAATGATCCTCACCGATTACTTTCGCGCGTTAGGCCATGTGCCGTGGGGTTCGTCAACCTTGTGCAGCTACCCTGAACGGCTACAATAGCGAAAATCTTTGGAGGACGGCAGATGAAATGGCAAGGTCGGCGTACAAGCCGCAATATCGAGGACCGCCGTCGCAGCGGTGGCGGGGCCGCACGCACAGGCGGCATCGGCGGAATCGGGGCTATCGTGCTGCTGCTCGTGGGCTGGTATTTTGGCGTGGACGTTAGCGGCTTTGTTGGTGGCGATAACGGGGGCGTCAGCGCCAGCCAAGGGACCGAGGTCACCGCACAAGACGAACGCGCTGCCGAATTTGTCTCTGTAACGCTCGCGGACACCGAAGAAGTCTGGGCAGAAGTCTTCCGGTCACAAGTCGGCCAAGTCTATGTGCCCCCGACATTGGTTTTGTTTAAAGGGTCCACGCAATCGGCTTGTGGTGGGGCCTCCGCGGCAACGGGGCCATTCTATTGTCACCCTGAGGAAAAGGCGTTCCTTGATACGGACTTCTTCACGACGCTCGAAAAGCGGATGGGGGCTGGCGGTGACTTTGCGGCGGCTTATGTTGTGGCTCATGAAATCGCGCACCACGTGCAGAACGAGCTGGGCATCTTGGGCCAAGCGAACCGTGTTCGTGCGCAAGTGTCCGAGGCGGAGTCCAATCAAATATCGGTGCGCATCGAATTACAGGCCGACTGCCTGTCAGGGATCTGGGCGCGCAGTGCACAAGCCAAGTTCGGCAGCATCGAGCGCGGCGATATCGCCGAGGCGATGAACGCAGCCAAACAGATCGGCGACGATACACTTCAACGCAACGCGGGCCAGCGTGTGCAACCCCACACCTTTACACACGGCACATCCGAGCAACGCCAGCGTTGGTTTGCACGTGGTTATGACAGCGGTAATGTTGCCGATTGTGATACATTCTCGGCGCCACAACTGTAAAACACGGTCTGAAACGAAAAAGCGCGACCATGCCTCAAGGCAGGTCGCGCTTTTTTGTTGGTAGCCGTGGCCGGACTTGAACCGGCACGCCCGTTAAAGCAACGGATTTTGAATCCGTCGTGTCTACCATTCCACCACACGGCCAACAGGGTGGTGGATAGCCAAGCCTGTAAAAAGACACAAGATAGAAAGTGCGGTCGGAAGCGCAAAAAATTGCATGGGCTGGTATAACTGGTCAGCTGTATGATTGTCATGCGCCGTGGGGATCGGTGCTGGGGGCAAAGTGTGTCGTTGAACGTTCTCTACCACTAATCGATCTTCGTTATCGAATCGTGAAGATTTGAGGGCAGAGAACACATTTCAACGTGGGTTTCAGTGCCAGAATTTACACAATAAGCTCGTATCTATCGCCTTGTTTCTGCTTTGGAAACGGAATGCGGTGAAGTTTGGGCACTCTGAAAAATTAAATGACGTTAGGTTAATAAGATTCGCGGCATCGACAATAAATGCAAAAATTTTACGCATTTTTCGTCATTTTTTTCCGAAATCTAAAATACTGGCAAAAATCCTATCCTTTTGGACAGGTAAAAGTTGGCGATTGTATCGGGACAGGAAACAATCCGAAAAACTTCACAGTCGTCACGCCGCAGTCCACGTCCAAACTTTGCCGCATTTGGCCTTTGTCAGAGGACGCAGCTACATTTTTTGCTTTTTGTGGCGGACAAATGTCGGTACTTAGAAAGAGCCCAACTGGGGGGCACACCGGTCGATTGGGGCGGCCGGGTCTAGATTTTGCCTCTAGGCGAATTGTGATGTCTGCGAAATGAAACTCATTTCGAAGAATTGTTTTAATGCCGGCTCGAAAGAGTTGGTTGTCCAGATCGCACGCCCCGTGCAAAAAAAACGGTGCTGCGTGATCGGTGTTTGTGTCTGAATGTCTCGGACGCGAAGGGTCAACGGAGTGAACTAATGCCAAATCTGATTTATCTAGGTAATTACGGCAGCGTCGATACGTATGAAAACAACTGGACGGCTGAATACGAAAACAGCCTCGTTGGGATCAGCAAAGATCACACGCAGCTTAACATCGTTCAAGCGAGCGCCAGCGATGGCGGTGATGGTGTGGTCAATGACGACGATTATGGCACCTACGATTACGTGCAGTATTACATCGATGGCGAATACAATTGCACCAAGACTGACACGACAATGAGCGCCAACGTGACTTTGACCCTCACGGATGGCTCCACGCGCGTTGTAGAAGTTGTTATGATGCAGCAGCAGAATGGCGACCTTTTCATCTCTGACTTGTTGAACTGTGGCACGCTTGACAACCTTTCGATTGCGAATGTGCGGATCGACGCGATTACGGGCGACAACTACTCTGGCTGGTATACGAACCAATCCGTTGACAACACATCGTTTGGCCCCGTCGAACCACAGAACGACGGCTATGTTGACGGCACTGGCGGCAACGATGTGATCGACGCCAACTATGTTGACACCGACGGCGACCGTATTGATGCCAACGACCAAATTTTGGCTGGCGAAGGCGTCAACGACGATATCGTGCGCGCGGGATCTGGCGACGACCACGTTTATGCAGGTAACGGCGACGACGAAATCTACGGCGGCGACGGTAACGATTATATCGAATTCGGAACAGGCGACGATCTGGTCTTTGGCGGCGCAGGCAATGATGTCATCGACGACGTTGCTGGTGCTCAACTTGCTGGCAACGACACCGTTTATGGTGGCTCTGGTGACGACCGGGTCTGGACCGGGTCCGGTGACGACACCATTTACGGCGGCACTGGCAATGATTCACTTTTTGGTGAGGCTGGCAATGACAGCATCTCTGGTGGTGACGGCGATGATGTCATCGTCGGTGACAACGATGAAGGCACAGCCATCGGCCGCGAAGACAACCTGACACTGCAATGGAACCAAGTAGCGCCATCAGGTACTGAAATGGGCGCGTCCCAGACCTATGCGGTCGGTGGAATGAACGTCAATGTTGGCTTCCAAGCGCAAGACAGCGGTGCGATCGGCTGCATTGAAACAACACCAATGTATGTGGAAAGCGGCGAACCGTTTGATCCAAACTCTGGTCTATACCTCTACGGTTTGGGCGGCGAAGGTGGTGTCGATAACACATCCACAACAACGCTGACATTTTCGTCCGACGACGTCGCTTATGCGAACACAGTCCAAGACGTGTCTTTCCGGATCAACGACATCGACAACGGCACATATGAAGACGATCACATCGATATCGTGACCGTGCGTGCCTACGATGCTGCGGGCAACTTGATTCCCGTCGTGATCACAGCAGAATCCAACCTGCAAATCATAAACGGTAATACAGTTACGGGTGGCGTTTAGGATTCCTCGGGTGTTTCACCGGCAAGCCAAGCTGGCTCGGTGCTTTATAACATCGCAGGTCCTGTTGCGCGCATCGAGATTGACTACGACAATGGTCAGGTCACCGACCAGCGTATCGACGTCACTGACATCAACTTTACGACTGTTGCTTCCGACGCCGTTGACGGCGAAGCAGGCGATGACATCATTGATGGCGGCGCAGGCGACGACCTGATCTACGGCAAAGGTGGCAACGACACGATCACTGGCGGCGCAGATGATGACACTGTTTACGGTGGCACAGGCGACGACAGCATCGATGGCGGCACAGGCGATGACTTCTTGTTGGGTGGCGACGGCGCTGACAACATCGAAGGCGGCGACGGCGACGACACACTTTGCGGTCAAGACGGTGACGACACGCTTTCTGGCGGTGCTGGCAACGATATTTTAGAGGGAATGAATGACAATGACCTTCTGTTTGGTGGCGCTGGCGATGACCGCATTTACGGCGATGCAGGCGATGATGTTGGACACGGCGTCGACGGCGACGACAGCATCTACGGCGGGTCGGGCAACGACAACCTGAACGGCGATGCAGGCAATGACCTGATCAAAGCAGGCTCTGGCGACGACACTGTTCAAGGTGGCGCGGGCGATGACAGCATTGAGGGCGGCGCTGGCAATGACCTGCTTTGCGGCGACGACGAAGACACATCCGTCGGGCGTGTTGACGAGTTGACATTGCAGTGGAACCAGGTTGCGCCTGTTGGTACCGGATTGGGTGCAGGGCAAACCTACGGCGTTGGTGGCATGAACGTTACCGTTGGGTTCAACCAGCAAGACGAAGGTGCGACCGGCCAGATTTCCGACACACAGATGTATGTTGAAAACGGCGAGAACTTTGACCCGAACTCTGGCCTGTACCTCTACGGTCTGGGCGGCGAGGGCGGTGTTGATAACACCTCGACCACAACACTCACCTTTGCATCCGACGACGCGGCTTACGGCGACGAAGTGCAAGACGTGTCTTTCCGTATCAACGACATCGACAACGGCACAGACGCCGATGACCATATCGATATCGTCACAGTGCGGGCATATGACGCCGACGGCAACGAAGTGCCTGTGACAATCACGGCGGAATCTTCTGCGCAAATCATTGACGGCAATACCGTGACAGGTGGGGTTGAGCACTCCGCAGGGATCACGCCTGCCAGCCAGCTTGGCTCGGTTCTGTATCAGATCGAAGGTCCGGTTGCGCGTATCGAGATCGACTACGACAACGGCGAGAACACAGACCAGCGCGTTGACGTGACCGACATCAACTTCTTCACAACAGCATCCGCGCCCGTCGCGGGTGAAGCTGGCAATGACATCATCTCTGGTGGCGACGGCGACGACGAAATCTACGGCAAAGCGGGCGATGATACATTGTCCGGCGACGCTGGCGACGACAACATCTACGGTGGCGCAGACCGCGACCTGATTTTGGGCGGCGCGGGCGACACTGTTGACGGTGGCGCAGGCGGCGACGACTACGACATCTTGGATGTGACCGGTCAGGGCGAATTCATCCTGACTGGCCCAGATGGCACAGGCGATCCAATTCCAGACAGCAACGGCAATGGCTTTGACGGTCGTGTTGTGTTTGTTGACGAAAACGGCGTGCCAACAGGCGAGATCATCGACTTTGTCGAAATCGAGGAAATCCGCGGCGACCAAGCCAACGCAGGCCCAATCGCAACAGATGATGATTTCACAGCAGGCGAAGACGATCCGTCCCAGATTTTGGGCAACGTCATCACTGGCGACACTGGAAACGGCGTTGACAGCGATCCAAACGGCGATCCACTGACCGTTTCTGAAGTGAACGGCGACCCTGCAGGCGTCGGGGCACCGGTCGCGGCCTCCGACGGCGGCTTGGTCACAATCGACGAGAACGGCAACGTCTCCTTCGATCCAAACGGCGAATTTGAAGCACTGGGTGACGGCGAAGAAGCCACAACAACAGTGACTTATACAATCACTGACCCTGACGGCGCGGAATCTACTGCGACGATCACCTTCACTGTCACAGGGACAAACGACGGCCCCGTGGCTGTTGCAGACGACCTGACTGCAAACGAGGACGATCCGTCTGACGTGATCGGCAACGTGCTTGGCAACGACACCGATCCGGATGGCGATACGCTGACCGTAGCGCCACTGAACGACTACCGGCTGACGCCGGTAGGTTCCCTTTTTGAATGTAATTCAAGATACTGAAGTATGACAGCGTCAGTGACATTTCCGCTGGTTGTTGAGAAAAATCCGCGAGCCCAAAAACGCTGGCCCCAGTACC
>JAIBDT010000017.1 GCA_024686085.1 Loktanella sp. | reverse complement strand
GGTACTGGGGCCAGCGTTTTTGGGCTCGCGGATTTTTCTCAACAACCAGCGGAAATGTCACTGACGCTGTCATACTTCAGTATCTTGAATTACATTCAAAAAGGGAACCTACCGGCGTCAGCCGGTAGTCGTTCAGTGGCGGGGTTCATGGCTGCGCTTGATAGCCAAGATGACAAAAAGATCACCAAGGCCCGCGTTCAGACCGAGGCCGCGATTGCCGCGATGCGGGGCTCTTATGTCACCTAGGCGCAATTGGCCGTGGTCCGTGCTAGAGATGGACGCCGCTGATGTGGACCCGCGCGCCGTCAAACGTGCCTATGCCAAAAAGCTAAAGCTGGCCGATCCAGAGGTGGACCCGAAAGGGTTTCAAGAATTGCGCACGGCGTATGAATCCGCGCTGGCGATGTCGAAGGGCGGGCAGGGGCAGGTCTTTGTGCCGTTTCCGCCTGACCCTATCGTCCAGCCCGCAAAGCCAAAAGAACCTGCGCCGCTAGAGGAAGCCGCCCCGCCGCCGCCTCGCCCCCGCGCAGTCGAGCGGCCCATAGAGACTGCCCCGCAGACCGATTTCAACGCTGATCCAAAGCTGTATCAGTCCTTGGTTTCCGAGATGCAAAAGTTGGTGTCTCTGGCCGATTTCACCGACACCCCATGGCGTGCTGTTTTGAACAAGCTGGTTGATTTGGATTTTGCCCAAGAACGCCAGTTTCAAAAGGAATTGCTTTTGTCGCTGAATACCAGTCTGGTTTTCGGTGCCTTGAAGCCGTCGCAATCGGTGCCGCGTGACTGGCTGGGCTTGTTGGACGACCGGTTTGGCTGGTTCACCCATGGTCTGGATTTCCAGCGCCAACATCCCGAGCATTTCCAGCTGTGGCACAAATTGAATGACAGGCGCCGCCCCGAAGGCTTTTACCAGCAGGCCCAAGATGTGCAGGTGCTTGACCCGCAACTGCCGTTCTTTTTGCGCTGGTGGGCGCTGCTTGCGGCTTATGTCGCGCTAATTGTGGTGTTTGGATAACCTATGACCCCAGACCTAATGCGCGGTATGTTTGTATTTCTTGTGATCTTGACGATGGTCTCGGTGTTTTCTTTGAGCATTGTTTTTGTGAGCCGCAAGCTGCGCAGCAGTCCTATTTTTAAGCGTGAATTTTTGGGCTTTACCTTGCGCCGTTGGTTGCCGTCGATTGTGATGCTCGTATTGATCTTAACCCATGTGATTGCATCCCCGACGTGGTGGCGTGTTGCGACCGGCACAAAGGCCACAAGCAATGCAGTTGTGACCCGCGATCAAATGATGCGGCAGCCCAGCTATACGACATTTGTAAGCGACAACATTTCTAGTAGCGCAATGACGGTGGTCCGTCGTGATATCCAACGGGCGATGGATGCGGAACGCAAAGGCGCTGATCGCAGTGCGGCGCGTGGCCAGCTGGATTTCCCGTGGCCGACCGTTTTTGTGAAAACGTCTGGGCGTGTTTTACCGAACGAACCAGAGACGGGTCATGTGTTTCAATGCGATTTTAGGGGACAGAATTGTAGTATCAAACTACAAAGCGAGACATCGTTTGTGCATATCGCGAAGGGCCCCGATTTTATGTCACGGCTGATGATCGACCGCCCGACGTTATTGATTGAGGATCGCCCCGCTGGCCCCAAACTGTCTGCCAAAAAGATTAATGAGCCGGAATTTTATGACGACAATATGCTGTATAAGCGCGACGCCTTTTCGACCGATGCGGTGAGGGTCGAGCTGTCCAACGGCAAAGCTGTCGACCGTCTAAGCCTTGCGATTGGCGCGCTTGGACTGAGCGGATTGGCCGTTGGCGCGTCCCCGACGCTTGACGCGTTTGCCCCGATTGATGTGACGTATGTCTTGGATTTTACAGATTCCAAAACGGGTGTTTTAGCAAAATGCCTTGAAAATGTCGGCTATGCGCAGCGGGCGGCCCCCGACACCCAAGTGTCTGATGCGCATTGTTATTTTGATACGGCCACACTGGATGTTTTCACGCTTGAAGGCTGTGTGTTCGCACAGGGAAATTGCCCCGGTTATGGCACCAAGCCGCAGGACGATCTGGAAGCGAACCCGTTTGTCCCAACCGATCGGCCTGTGCGCATTCAATTGGGGTTTGATCAAAACAACGCTGATAAGATGTTCGAGATTGCCGCCCGCACCAAGACGGATGCGCCGCAGGCTGGCTTGATCGATTTACCTAATCGTGCCGAGATCGTCCGTCTGATCTTGATTGATTATTTGACAGTTTTGGGCCTGAACGGGTCATTCCCGGAGATGGACAGGTTCCTTGCCGCGAACCCTGATGTAGACGTTTCTGATGTGGCGCAAATGCTGGGGATGGTTTCCCCGAGCATCCGCAAGGGGGCAATTTTGCCTGCCCTTGGCCGTCAGCCGCAGTTGTGGGCATGGCATGGCTATGCCCATCATATTCAAGAGGAATTGATGGCTTCTGCGATGCGGGATTTGGTCCAAATGGGACTGGCCAACCCGTTTTAGGGCACGGGTTATACCCGACTGGGGGCTTGGAAAAATTTATCGTTTGGACAAATTCAGGCGCGACGTCTGTCTGTCGGCAGATTTTTGAACCCAATCTTAACGTCTATCCTGCATGCAAGTGATGAACAAAGCGCGCAGGAGGCTGGTATGACGTGGAGAACTGTTCTTGTTTTCTGGCTTTTGGGGGGCGTGGGCGCCGCATCAGCGGATCAGATCGAATTGCGGGCCGACCATTGGTGTCCGTTCAATTGTGACGCGGGTGCGGACGCGCCCGGATTCATGGTTGAAATCGCAACCGAGGCCTTGGCGCTGTCCGGGCATAGCGTTAATTACAAGACTTTGAGCTGGGCGCGTAGCTTGGAACAGGTTCGCACCGGGCGTATTGATGGCATTATCGGGACAGATGAGGACGAAGCACCTGATCTGATCCGCGGACCGGGCATAGCAAAGTATCGCGAAGCCCTTGCGTTTCGGTTAGGAGAAGCACCGTCCGAGATTTCAGCAGACACAATCGCGGGCAAGCGTCTTGGGTCCATCAAAGGGTACGAGTATGCGGACCTGATTCGTGATTACATCAAGACACATTCAAAAACCGATGGGTTGATTCAGGAATTGTCCGGCCAAAACGCGCTGGAACAAAATCTGCAAAAGCTTTTGGCAGGCCGCATTGATTTTGTCGCGGAAGAGGCGTCGGTGCTGAATTTCACGCTCGCCGCGATGGGCATTGCTGACCGCCTAGAGGTTTTTCTGGACGATGAAGAAACTGATCTGTTTGTGGCCTTCGCCCCCTCATCAAGCAACTCTGAAACCTATGCTCGCCAACTTGCGCATGGGTATAGTGTGCTTGTGCAGTCAGGCCGTGTTGCCGCTATTCGGGCCCGCTATGGCTTGGGTAATTAGGCATGTTCCTAACTAATCTGCGCTCTTTCCGGCAAAGGCTGCTGATTGGTGTGGTCGCACCAATCTTTTTGATCCAAAGTTTGGGGTTGGTCCTTGAACCATGGCACCTCGAAAGTGACTTCAAAGAGACACTGTCAGAGGAAGCAAAAATCATCACGCACATGGTTGGTGAATCACTGGTTTTGCCGCTTTGGGATTTTGACATGCCCAAGGTTGAAAACCTGATCCAAGGGTTGATGGCGAACGGATCTGTCGGGCGTGTAACGCTGACGGATGTTGGTGGTGCCACGCTGGCAGAACAGACCGCAGAGTGGTTCGTGCCAGACGCGCAAAGCCTGCAGGCGATCCATAGCCTAACTTACGACATTGGTGGTCAACAGGAGGCGTTGGGCACGCTCGCTGTGTCCTTATCGACGGACAAGGTGACGGCAGCATTGATGCAATCTTTGTATCATAAGGTCGTGTTTTCGGTCGTTATCTTGGGTGTCATCACAATCATCGTTTTTGGAATTTTGTCGCATATCGCGCTTCCACTTACCCAGTTTCCACGGGTTATCGGACGTATTGGTGACGGATTTTATAGAGATATTGTGCCTGGCGAGGGACGGCAGGATGAAATTGGACAAGTGGCCAAAGCGATCAGCCAATGGCGTGAAAAAGAAATCGAAATTTCCGATCTTCGCGCGCAGAATAACGAAACTGCGCGGCGCGAGCGAAAGAGGATCAGTCGCGCGTTGAAGGCCACACAAGACGCGGTCTTGATCGCTGACGAAAACCGCAACGTCGTGTTTGGGAATGAACAGGCTTTCGAGTTTTTTAGTGAAGCATCTGTTGGGCGCCTGTTGAGCTTTCATCGTTGCGTGCCTTCCATTCAGAGTAAATTAATTGATGATGCGTTGATTGGTCAAACAGAGTTCGATTTCGAGCGGCCTGTCTCGGTGCGTAGCGGCGCAATCCATCGTGAGTTATTCATGCGGGGCAGCCCTATTCGCGATGAGGACAACCGATTTTTAGGAACAGTCGTTTTGGCAACGGATCACACCGATCAGGTCCGACAGATTGAGCGCGCAAAATATATGGCAGAGCATGACAGCCTGACAGGGTTACCAAATCGTCGATTGATGGAGGCGACGTTAGAACAGTGGCTGAATGAACCGGATCAAGAGGCAACAATCCTTTTGGCTGATCTTGATGCATTTAAACAGATCAATGACACATTGGGGTATCAGGTCGGCGACACGTTGTTGCAGCATGTTGCATTTACTTTTGCAAACTGTTTGGGACGCGATGCGATTGCCGCGCGCCTAAGTGGCGATGAATTCGCAATTATCGTAAAGGGCCCGCAGAGTGCGGACCGAGCAGCCGAAATGGCAAAGGACTTGCTGGCGACATGGGCGCTTCCGCAACTTGTGGCGGGACGGCTATTGCATTCAAGTCTGAGCATCGGCATCGCAACAATTGAGCAGGGCAATTGCAGCGCCGATGGCGGTGTGCGCCGTGCTGATTTGGCATTGGATGAGGCCAAAAAGTCGGGCCGAGGCGGCGTCGAGGTTTTCCGAACGGATCTTGAGGAAATAAGCAATCGGAAATCCATGTTGCACCGTGAATTGCGTAGGGCGCTTGAGGGCAAGGAAATCTTTCCTGTCTTCCAAATGCAAACCGATTTGAAATCGGGCGAGATCATTGGATTTGAAGCATTGGCGAGGTGGCAGCATCCCGACCTTGGCGCGGTTTCCCCAGCAGAGTTTATCCCGATCGCTGAAGAATCCGGCTTGATCGCCGATTTGACCAACTTAATCATGATGCAAAGCTGTGCAGCTGCGTTGGTCTGGCGCGATCATGGTTTCACGGGTCGCATTGCAGTTAATTTGTCACCCAAGCTTTTTGGCGCAGGTGTCGTGGAATTCGTCAGTGATTGCTTGATGGCAGCGAACTGCCCCGCCGCGGCAATTGAGGTCGAGATCACAGAATCTGTCGTTCTTGCAAACCGTCATTCCGCACGCCAAGAGATCGAAGCGTTGCAAGCCTTGGGACTGACGATTGCGTTAGATGATTTCGGAATGGGCTATTCGTCTTTAAGCTATTTGCAGCAATTTCCGGTGGACAAGATCAAAATTGACCGCGCCTTTGTCTCTAAAATGTTAGAGGCCGACGAACCGCACGCAATTGTCGTCGCCATCACCAACCTTGGACATGCCTTGGGGATGTCGGTCACTGCAGAGGGGGCCGAAACCGACGAAGAGCGCCTGAGTTTACGCGCATGTGACGTGGATTACTTGCAGGGTTTTGTGAACGGGCAACCCTTGCCAATGGATGAAATTACCGAAGTGCTGCAATCTCGCTTGATTGCTCGAAAGGCATCATAACGGTTGTGGATTTTGGCTGACATCATTGACGATGCGCCCCTCTTCGAGTGTTATGATCCGGTCGGCCAGTTCCAAGATACGGTTATCATGGGTGACCATGACGGTCGTCACGCCGCGCGATTGCCCAAGTGCTTTGAGCATCTCGACCACAGTGCGCCCGCTGTCTTTATCAAGCGCTGCTGTTGGTTCGTCTGCAAAAACGACGTCGGGGTTGGACACCAAGGCCCGCGCCACGGCAACCCGTTGTTTTTGTCCGCCCGACAAGCTGTGGGGGAGATAATCGAGCCTGTCGCCTAACCCTAGCAGCCGCAACATATGATGGGCTGCATTGCGTTGCAGGATAGGGTCGCCTTTCCCGTGCACTTGCAGCCCCATCAACACGTTTTGTGTCGCGCTCAGGCTTTCGTGTAGATTGTGTGCCTGAAAGATGAACCCAAGCTTGCGCCGCAGTCCAACCAACTGGGCCTCGCTTGCGCCATGGGTCTGCGTGCCAAGCAAGCGCACACTGCCGTGCTGCACATCGCGCAGACATCCCATCAAGGTCAAAAGGGTGGTTTTCCCTGATCCTGACGGCCCCATCAGGATCGTCAGTTTGCCCCGCTCGATGTCCAGATTGATGTCCCAGATTGCTTGTTTGCGCGCCTCGCCGATACCAAAGAAATGGTCCAAGCCTTGCACGCTGATTGCGGCATCTTCCATCAGAACAGGTCCGCCGGATCAGCGCCTGCAAGCCGCCGCGTGGCAATTGCTCCTGAAATCGCGCAAGCCGCAAGTGTGCCGAAAAATACCATGACAACCCGCCCCAGATCCATCTCGATGGGCAGGCCGGTGGCTATGCTCATTCCAAAATACAGCCCCAACGAGACAATCAATCCAGGAATGAACCCAAAGACAGCCAACACCAGTGCTTCTTCAAATACGATTCCAAGGAAAAAGGACTGGCTATAGCCCATAGCCTTAAAAGTTGCGTATTCGCTGAGGTGGTCGGCGACGTCCGTCGATAGCACTTGGTAGACGATCACGATGCCAACGATGATCCCGATCAATACGCCAAACCCGAAGATTATCCCTGTTGGACGAACGGTATTTTGGTATTTTCGATCGGCGGCAATGGTCTCGGGGATGGTTTGTACTTTGACAGATCCTGCGGGCAAAACGGCGGCCAGTCGCGCCGCCACGACGTCTGCGGAAATACCATCCTCGACGGTGATTAAAATGCGGTTGGGCGCACCGCTGGAACGACTTGGAAAAATCCGCAAAAAGGTCTGATCTGAGATGAAAATCGTCCCGTCGGTAAAAAAGCTGCCGCCAAGTTTTAACGTACCGACTGCTGCGAGCGTTTTGCCAAAAACTTCAAACGAAAACGGATGCCCTGCCGCCAGCCCTGCAAAGACCTCGGGAGGCACGCCGTTGGTATCAATGTCGATTAGCGCGGTGTTTTCGGCTTGCAGTCCCTGTATTTGGTTTCCGATGTCGGCGGATAGGAAATCTGCTTTGCCAGTGTCGATCCCAAAGGTTTGCAGGCTTGAAGTTGAACCGTCTTCTAATGTGAAGTCGGTTCTACCGATAAAAAGTGCTGCACCATCGGCCACGCCCGATACGCTAAGGGCCTGAAACAGCCGCGCCCGTGCGACGTTGCCGCCGTCAGACAGCATATTGCTATCTTGGGGTGAGATCATAATATCAGCTTTGAAGAATGAATATGGTGCCATCGTTGACTGGTTCATGGCGCCCATGATGCCAAGCTGCATGAACACCAAAAGCGCCGCGAATGCCACCCCTGCGATAGCGGCCGCAAAGCGTGTTTTAGAATGGACCAGTTGCAGCCACCCAATGGGAAGCCGTCCAAAAAGGAGGGTCAAGAGGTATTTCAAGGGATTTTTCCTGCGTCAATGCGGACCACAGTTTCTAGGTTTGTAAAGCGCGCCGCCCGCGCGGTAGAGGTAGGATCGAGCCAGATGATCACATCAACCACGCGCGCGTCTGTATTGGCTGCCGGATCGCCGGTGGTGATAGATTGCCGTCCGATTTCCAGCCCGATTGCATGCACAATCCCTGAAAGGGGCTGCGCTAGTGCGTCTGCGCTGATTGTGACTGGATCGCCGATCGACACCCGCCCGATCAGAGTTTGATAAACCTCTGCCTCTGCGACCATCTGGCTAGTGTCTCCCATTTCAAGAATACCATCACTGGCGGGCCGTTCCCCAATCTGGCTGTTGATTTTCAGTATCGTGCCATCGGCGGGAGCGGCCACGGTTGATTGGGACAGGTTGCGTTCATTGCGGGTCACATCAACCCGTGCCGCCGCAAGGTTGGCCTCGGCCACGGCGATGTCGGCTTGCACGCTGCCTGATGACGGGTCGAAGCGCGACAGGGTCGCGAGGTTGCGTTCGACGTCACGTTCCGCCTCTGTCGCGCGGGCCATCGTTTGGTCAAAGTCCGCCCGTGTCGTCACCCCGCGTTCCAGCAGCGAGGTTACCCGCGCCAGTTCGGAGCGTGCTTGTATTGCGGTGGCTTGTGACCGTTCAACCGCGGCTTGGGCTTCGGCAAGGCTAGCGTCAATAGACTGTTGGGTTTGTAACAGGTTTGCCTCGCGGATGGCGACGGTCGCGCGGGCTGCGTCAACGGCACTTTGCAATTGTGCGTAGTTGTCCAACACCGCAAGCGTATCGCCTTGCTGCACTTTGTCGCCGACTTTCACGTTCAAGCTGGCGATCCGTGCGTCGCCTGCGCCAAAGGGAGGTGCGATGCTGATCACATCGCCGCGCGGCATGATCCGCCCAAGGGCCACGATGTCTCCTTCGCTGACCACGGCGACCTCTTGTTGGGATTGTACTTTTTGAATTGCGGTGGCGATGGGCGTGTTGGTGCCGCCGCCCGGTTCCAGCCCTGTTACCCCAAAAAATGCCTTAAGCGCGGGCGGCTGGAAATAAAGCCCCACAACCGCCCCTGTAAACATCGATGCCACAATCAGCGGGATAAACCGCAGCCGCGACCACGGTTTGACCTGTGCGGGCGGAACTGTGTTCGTGCCATTATGTGCCAGCGGCAGTTTGTCGTCTTGGGTGTCGGCCATGAGAACAGGTCCCTTTTGCGGCGTGTTGCCTATGGCATAAGCCAATCGCGTTGCCAGAAACAAGGTGCGACATGCTAGGATATGAAATGGGCACTAAGTGTCGCAACTTGGTGGATCGCAATTTGGGTGTTGACATTAGGGGGCAAAATTTCGTTCTTGGCCGTGGCTGGACGGCAATCAGAAATTACCGTCCGAATGGTCCCGTAGCTCAACTGGATAGAGCACCTGCCTTCTAAGCAGGGGGTTGGGGGTTCGATCCCTCCCGGGATCGCCACTATGCCTTGTTGTCGTCCGACATCCAAACACCGACTTTCCGACAAAAGTTGGTTTTTTGATGTAGTCTCGGATCGCTGTAATCCGCCTCGTCTGGGTTGGTGGGATTGCCGTAAGCATACACTATCTTTAATAAAATTGGTGTTCTGGCGCTTGTGACGGACCAAATCCTCCTAGCTATTGGCGTAACGGAATACCGCTTCAACTTCCGACCGCAGGAACACGTAGCCGTAGTCTTCACCATTGGGCGCAAAGGGGTTCACGCCTGCGGCTAGAACTTCCGTAAGTAACTTGCGCCGATGTTGGCCGAATTCGGCTTCCATTGTTGGCGAGGTCATAAATCGTTGATGGAATGCCTGGATGTCTTTTTCCGTCATGTAGAGGTGCGCGACGCCAGTGGTTGGATTTATTTTTTCCGTGGCAGTCGTATGCTCATCCGCAATGAGGGCTAAGAACCTTCCTTTGTCCCGCATTCCAATTTGTCGGCCGAATGCCGATACGGTGAGATCCTGAACGTGTTTTGGGCGCAAAGGCGCACGTATCAGTGCATCGATTTCGTTTTTCAAGACGCAAAGCCCTGCATAGCCTGCTTGTCCTGCGCGTGCACCGAGTTGAAGCTGCCGCGTCCTGACTGCTTCGATAATTGCCCCAGTTCGGATTCCCGATCGAATTTTGGCTGCGTGAAGACTCTCCCAGAGAGGGTCGATCACGTCGATTTGTTGTGCATATCCTGAAAGCTCTGTGATGAGGGCTATGCCGTCCTCACGCCGCCAGGGTGACTTGACCGTAGGTATGTTGATCGCAGGAACAAGCACGCTATCGTCGACAAGAGATTTGAACTGACTGAGCGTTGCGGACATTAGGTTGCGCATCTCAATTGGCCCGATCAACTCTGGGATTTCATTTAAAAGTGACGCGTATCTTCTTGCATCGAAAGTCTTTCGTGCGTCTGGCCTCTCATCATCTTTTGAGAACGCACCTGCTTTGACGAGAAATTGCGTCAGCAGGGCAGGTCCGATGCCTGTTTCCTTTGCCGCGGAAGAGACGGAATGTAGACTGCGCTCTTCGAGAGCCTTTCCTAGTATGACCTCACCTCCGGCGATTGGCCAACGAGCAAAAATGCAATCTCTCAGAATGTCACGGAATGAATCGAAGAGCACCGAGATGCTCTCCTCGCCGCGAAGTCCTGCCAAAACAATGCGGATCTTTTCCTCGGCTGAATAGGTTTGCCGCGTCTTACGGCGGATGTTTTTGACCACCTTCTCGGCGGCCTCTTTCGATGTTTGTGGCTTCTTCGTCATCTCGATCTCCTAATCGATAAGATGAACCAGAAATCCTCCGCTATTCAAATCCTCAAATCTGTCCCACCGGTGCTGACGTCAGACAGCTTCTTTGCGAAGCCGCGTGTTCTCCTTTTCCACGTCTTCATGCGGTCATCGCCATTGCCTCTCGGACCAATGGCGTTCCAATGACGATCATCAGGTCATCGTGTTGATGCTGTTGAACCCACGTGTTCAGCGTCGAAACCCCACCCCCCAAATCCGATGAAAGTTGGGGCCGCGTTAATCAACTGGTGGTCGCCATGCGAACCGCATCACGACGAAACTCGTCTGTGTATCTCTTTGCCATTCTTTATCTCCTTCATAGCAAACATTGCTCGAAAGAGACCGGAACTAAACCGCGACAAGACCAATTCTCACTGAGAATGTTTTATTGTTTGCCACAGCTTGCGCGCTCCATAGACCGACCGGTTATCTTTCCAAACACGCTTCATCTCTGGACGCAATTCGGCATCCCGCTTGACGCGATCCGACGCTTTATCCCGATCATTCTCCACGGCCAGATGCGCGTAGAATGTTGAAGGGGCAATCTGCAAAACTCGGCAGATCGGCTCGCCCCACACACCCCACGATGTTCTTTGATAAAAGCAATCATTTTCGAAACGGGCGGTCGATCTCCGCCTGCGCAAAGTACGCGGATGCTTTCTTCAGGATCTCATTGGCTTGCCGAAGCTGGCGGTTCTCGCGCTCCAACGCTTTGATCCGGTCACGTTCGGCGCTCGTCACGCCATCACGCCGACCGCTGTCCGTCTCAGCACGCCGAACCCACGCCCGAAGCGTATCAGGCCCACAACCAATCTTAGGCGCAATCGATTTGATCGCAGCGGATTGGCTATCAAATTCACCCTGATGCGCGAACACCATCCGCACAGCCCGCTCGCGCACTTCAGGTGAATATCTGTTTCCACATTTGTTCTTTTCCATAACCCAGTATCCTTACTTCTGGGTCTCCGGCAAACAAGGGGCGGTTCACATGTCCCACTCCTCAGTGGTTACGATGAGCCAACAACACTCTCTTAGCAATTTGCGCTATTTGGACCTATGAGCGCTGACGTCAGGCAGTGGTGGGTCCGCTTGGCTAAATTATTGTTATTTAATGTTAAGTTTTACACCAAGTTGATGTTTGGATGTCGGACGATATTGTTGTGCCAAGCGGACCTGATTTTATTAGCGCAGGATATGCACTGCGCATTGTGCGTGGCGCACGACCCGTGCGGCGGTGCTGCCGAGAAAGTAGTCTTGCAGCCCCGGCCTATGGGACGCGACGATGATACAATCGACTTTGTTGTCGTCTGCCCAGTCAATGATGCTGCGCCCTGCGTGTCCTGTGACCACGACCGCATTGGCCCCCTCAAGTTGATCTGCAAGCACTTCAAGATGTTTGTGCGCCAGCTCTTTTTGCTCGGCGTCAAAACCTTCTGGGATATAGGGGCTGGCGTAACCGGGGATTTCTTCTCTAACGTGCAGCAAAGTCACCCTCCCGTCTGTACCAGCCAGCAATTTTGCGGCTTTTAGGGACTGTTCAGAGTTGTTCATTGCGTCAATCGCAACGGTTACGAGAATATGTTTATACATGGGTTGCCTCCTGTTTGATGGAAACAACCATAGCCCAGTGTCGCAAGGCTGCGTTGATCTAGATCAGTTTTGGCGGTTGGTGGTCTTGCATTGCTTCATTCGTGGCCTAAATTCCGTTGTGAAAAGTAAGCCTAGCGCAAGCCACGTCCCGATGTCGGGCAGTTGCAATGCGCAGGGCAGTTGACTACTAGTTAATAAAGCAAATCCACCGCGCAGGTGGACGACAATTCGGCACAAAGGGCGCAGAGACTTAAATGATTACCCCCCAAGTGTTACTTCCGCTGATCGCCATTTTACCATTTGCCGGTGCGTTGTTGCCTGGTCTGATGATCCGTGCGGGGCGCGATGCCTGTGCCATGTTTACCGCATTGCCGACGGCCTTGGCGTTGATCCTGTTGGGGCTTGCCGCCCCTGCGGTGATGGACGGTCAAGTTTTGCAAGCTAATATCGAATGGCTGCCCGCCCTTGGCCTGAACGTCACGTTCTTTCTTGATGGATTGGGTCTGCTGTTTGCGGGGATGATCTTGGGCGTTGGTCTGCTGATCACGCTTTATGCGCGGTATTATCTGTCGGGCGACGACCCGATGGGCCAGTTCTATACCTATTTGTTGCTGTTCCAGGGCGCGATGGTCGGTGTGGTTCTGTCCGATAATATCCTGCTTTTGTTGATCTTTTGGGAATTGACCAGCCTGTCATCCTTCCTGTTGATCGGTTTTTGGAAGCACCTGCCCGAAGGTCGACAGGGCGCGCGAATGGCGCTGGCTGTGACTGGGTCAGGCGGTTTGGCGATGATCGCGGGCATGTTGATTTTGGGCAATATCGCGGGCAGCTATGACCTAAGCGTGATCCTGACGATGGGCGATGAAATCCGTGCCTCTGATATGTATCTGCCTGCGCTGATCCTAATTTTGCTGGGCGCATTCACCAAATCCGCACAATTCCCGTTCCATTTCTGGTTGCCTCACGCGATGGCCGCCCCGACGCCCGTGTCCGCTTATCTGCACTCTGCCACGATGGTGAAGGCGGGTATTTTTCTGATGGCCCGCATGTGGCCAGTTTTGGCAGGTACGGATGCATGGTTTTATATCGTCACAACAACCGGCCTGATCACAATGGTTTTGGGCGCGACAATTGCCTTGTTCAAAGACGACCTAAAGGCATTGCTGGCTTATTCAACCGTTAGTCACCTTGGCCTTTTGACAATGCTGTTGGGCTTTGGCACCAAAGCGGCGGCAGTGGTCGCTGTATTCCACATTATCAACCACCTGACGTTCAAGGCCGCCTTGTTCATGAGCGCGGGCATTGTCGACCACGAGACCCACACCCGCGATATCAAGCGCCTTGGCGGTCTGCGCCATCTGATGCCGATCACCACGGTGATTGCGTCACTTGCGGCCTTGTCGATGGCCGGTATTCCACTTCTCAACGGCTTTTTGTCCAAAGAGATGATGCTAGAAGAAGCCGCCCACACCGTTTGGTTTGGTAGTCACTATGCGCTGCCCGTGCTTGCAACGCTGGGGGCGCTATTGTCGGTGGCCTATTCATTCCGCTTTATCGCGCATGTGTTCTTGGGCCCTGTGCGCGACGATTATCCTAGCCAGCCGCATGATCCGGGTTTTGGCCTGTGGGCAGCACCTGCGTTCTTGGTTGTTTTTGTCGTGCTGATCGGTCTTTTCTCGGCGACGATCGTTGGCCCGCTGGTGGCGGTGGCTGCAGGCGCTGTAACGGGTGGCGACTTGCCTTATTATTCGCTGAAAATCTGGCACGGTGTGACGCCTGCGTTGTTCATGTCGATCATAGCGGTTGCAGGCGGTGCAATGCTTTTGTGGATGCACGGCGGTTTAGAACGCATCTGGAACGCGCTGCCGCGTCCAGAGGCGAAAAACATTTTTGATGCATTAATGGCTGCGATTGTGACCGCGTCGCGGTGGTTTACCGAACTGCTGCACAATGGTGCCATCAGCCGTTATCTGGCGGTGTTCACGGTGTCGACCACGGCGCTGGGCGTGATTGCATGGTCGGGCGGCGGAATGCCTGCTGCGACGCGTGAGGTCCTGCCGGTGCCGATCCTTGCAGGTATTGGCTGGGTTCTGTTGGTCGTGGCCGCGGCTGCGGTTGTTGTGTTGCACCACCAGCGGTTCACGGCGCTGATCCTCATCAGTATCATCGGCTTGATGGTGTCTGGCGGGTTCGTTTACTTGTCCGCCCCTGATTTGGCGTTGACGCAAATCTCGGTTGAGACGGTCACGATCTTGCTGCTGTTGCTTGCCTTGCACTTTTTGCCCAAAGACACGCCGCGTGAAAGCAGCGCCAGCCGTCGTTTGCGTGACGCAGCAATTGCCGTGATTGCGGGCGGTGCTGTCGGAGCGCTGGCGCTTGGGTTCTTGCTGACCGATATGTCCTCGATTTCTGACTTCCACCTTGCCAATTCCAAAACCGGCGGTGGCGGCACCAATGTGGTGAACGTCATTCTGGTTGATTTCCGTGGTTATGATACCTTTGGCGAGATCATCGTTCTGGGCATCGCGGGTCTTGCGATTTACGCGCTGATGGAGGCCTTGCTGGCTGGCCCTGCGGGTGCGCGTATCCGCAATACGCTGTTCAAAGAGACCCGTTCGCGCGACCGTCACCCGTTCATGATGGTGATCGCGACCCGTGTGATCCTGCCGATTGCACTGACGGTTGGCGTCTATATTTTCTTGCGCGGTCATAACCAACCCGGTGGTGGGTTTGTTGCCGGCCTTGTCGTCTCGATTGCCTTACTGATGCAATATATGGCCTCTGGGTTTGCATGGGCGCAGCAGCGTCAAAAGATCGAGTATCACAGCCTGATTGGCTGGGGTGTTTTGATTGCCGCGCTGACAGGTGTCGGGTCATGGTTTGCGGGGCGTCCGTTCCTGACCAGTAGCTTTGGCTATTTCACATTCCCCCCAATCGAAGAGTTCGAGCTGGCAACGGCGATGCTGTTTGACCTTGGCGTGTTCTTGACCGTGCTCGGGGCCGTGATGTTGATGCTTTACAGCCTGTCGCGCATCGCCCGTCATGCTGGTGAGACGATCAACATTGATCCGATGGACTATGACCCAACGCCGCCCGAAACCGCAGATGTCCCACAAGAGGAGGTGCGCTGATGGAATACCTTGTTGCATCCACCGTTGGCGTTCTGACAGCTGCGGGCGTCTATCTGATCCTGCGTTTGCGGGCGTTTCCTGTGATCTTGGGCATGGCGATGTTGTCATATGCGGTAAACGTGTTCTTGCTTTCCACAGGCCGTTTGGCGGTGAACCTGCCCCCGATCCTAAGCAAATACGCGACCGAATACACAGACCCGTTGCCGCAAGCCTTGGTGCTGACCGCGATTGTGATCAGCTTTGGCATGACCGCCGTGGTAGTAATGATCGCCCTTGGCGTTTTCTTTGAAAACGGCGACGACCATATTGACGATCAGGCCGCAGATGCCGACGTTTCGGAGGGCAAGTCGTGAACCATTGGATTATCGCACCGGTCATTTTGCCGGCCATTCTTGCCCCGATCCTGGCCTTTGTGATGCGCCACGACATCAGCCTTGCGCGTATCTTTTCAATTGCGGGTGCGGCGGCTTTGGCCGCGATTGCGCTGGGCCTGACGGTTCTTGCCGCACAGGGCGAAACGCATGTTTACGAGCTAGGTAACTGGCCTGCGCCGTTTGGCATTGTGCTGGTTTTGGACCGCTTGTCGGCGATGATGCTTTTGCTGACCTCGGTGCTGGCGCTGGTTGCGCTGCTTTATGCGGTCAGCACCGAATGGGACGCCCGAGGCCGCCATTTCCACGCGCTGTTCCAGTTCCAGTTGATGGGCATTTCAGGCGCCTTTCTGACAGGTGACGCGTTTAACCTGTTTGTGTTTTTCGAAGTGCTGCTGATCGCATCCTACGGGTTGATGATCCATGGCGGCGGTGCTGCGCGCCTGAAGGCGGGCCTGCAATATGTGGTGATGAACCTTGCTGGATCGACCCTGTTTCTGTTCGCGTTGGGCACGATTTATGCCACCACAGGCACGTTGAACATCGCGGATTTGGCGGTGAAACTGCGCGAGATTCCGATTGAAGATGCGGCTTTGGTCCGTGTGGCCGCGATGCTGTTGTTGATCGTCTTTGCGATCAAAGCGGCCCTGTTCCCTGTGCAATTCTGGCTACCTAGCACCTATGCAAACGCACCCGCACCTGTGGCTGCATTGTTTGCGATCATGACCAAGGTCGGCGCTTATGCGATCATTCGGATGTATACGATTTCCTTTGGTCCTGATGTGGCCGCGACCGGATCAATGGCAGGGGACTGGTTATTGCCTGCGGCCTTGGTCACGGTTGTGATCGGGGCGTTCGGGGTCTTGGGCGCGCGTGGATTGCTGCCGCTGGTGGCGTTCTCGGTCTTGGGATCAATGGGCGCCCTATTGGTTGCTGTGTCCGCGTTTTCGCCGCAATCCACGGCGGCCGCACTTTACTATATGGTGCATTCGACGCTGGCGGCTGCCATCTTGTTCTTGGTCGCTGATGCTGTGATTTCGCGGCGCGGTGCGGGTTTGGGTCTGTTGCAGGCCTCACCTGTGATCCGCCACAACGGGTTGTTTGCGGCGCTGTTCTTTGGCGGAGCCATCGCGATGGCAGGGATGCCACCGCTGAGCGGGTTTTTGGGCAAATTGTTGATCTTGGACGCGATGCGTGCGCCAGACACAATGGTGCTGGTCTGGGTCGTGATCCTAGGGGGGTCGTTGTTGACCATCGTCGGGTTTGCGCGTGCGGGCAGCATCATCTTTTGGAAATCAACAGCCATTGACGTGCCTGAAGTTGCCGCGCCGATGCCCGCTCAACCGCTTGCGATTACCGCGATTTTTGCGGCACTTGCGATGTTGGGGCTGCTGACAGTCTTTGCCGGTCCCGCGATGGATTATTTTGATGCGACCAGTCAGCAGCTTTATAATCCGGCCGGATATATCTCGGCGGTTCTTGGCAATGGGGTGTGATCATGCTGCGTAAATTTCTGCCTCACCCTTTGCTGACGCTGACGATCACGGCGGTGTGGATCATGTTGGTACACAAGGTCACGCTGGGCAATCTGCTGTTGGGGGCGTTCTTGGGCATTGTGCTGCCTGTGATGACGGCCCCTTACTGGCCTGACCGCCCGCAAAAAACCCGTCCGCTGAAACTGGCCGCTTATGTCGCGCTAGTGTTTTGGGATATCGTGGTGGCCAACATTGTTGTCGCGGGGATCATTCTGTTCAAACGCAACGAGGACATCAAATCGGCGTGGATCAATGTGCCGCTGGACCTGACCAACGCTGAGGCGATCACGCTGTTGGCGGGCACGATCACCATGACACCGGGCACGGTGTCGGCGATGTTGGCCGCAGACGGGCGCAGCATTCTGGTGCATTGCCTACACACCGATGACCCTGTTGCAATTCGTGACGAGATTAAAACCCGCTACGAGGCCCGCTTGATGGAGATTTTCCCATGATCGAGATTGCTCTGACCTTTGCGTTTGCCTGTTTTGGGATCGCGCTGCTGCTGACGCTTTACCGCGTCGTGACGGGACCAACCTCTGCCGACCGCATCCTTGCGCTGGACACGATGGTGATCAATGTGATCGCGCTGATTATCCTGTACGGGGTGTACCAAGGCGTCGCGGTTTACTTTGAGGCGGCCATGCTGATTGCGATGGTCGGCTTTGTGTCCACCGTTGCCTATTGCCGCTTTATCCTGCGCGGCGATATCATTGAATAGGAGCCAGCTATGACGTTTGTTATCGAACTTGTGATTGCGACTGTATTGGTTGTCAGCGGCTTTTTCGGGCTGGTGGGGTCTTATGGATTGATCAAGCTGCGCGACAGTATGCAGCGTCTTCATGCCCCAACCAAGGCCACGACATTGGGCGTTGGTGGCGCGTTGATTGCGTCGATGTTGTATCATTTGTTGCTGAAAGAGGCGGTGTCGTTTCATGAATTCATGATCACGCTGTTCTTGCTTTTGACAGCACCGATCACCGCGAATTTCATTGCCAAAGCCTATATGCTGAAGCACGTGAAACTGTCGGAGTTGCCGCCAACAGGCTGCGACACAGGCTGGGCAGGTTATGAGGACCCGCTATCGCGTGAAGAATAAACGCCCGCGTTAGACGTCCATTTCGGCTAGAAGATTGGCAAAGGACGCGCCGTGCATGTCCCGATCAGCAGCCGTCCCTTGCACGCAAGGCCGCGGCAGGCTGAATTTCACGACGTGCAAATCGGCCAAGTCGAACCGTTTCAGTGAGGCTTGATTGATCTGAAACAGGTCCGCCACTTGCGCGCTGCTAATGCCTGCGCTGATCCGCGCATAGGCATCCGCATCGCCGCAGAAAATATCAACGGTTAGCCAGAACGGCCCTGCGTTTTTTGACCTGATCTTTGTAGCCACATCTGTAAGGCGGGTCATGGTGTGATGTCCTCTACGGTCAGGCGGAATACGTTCATTGGATTGTCGATCTCTAGCACGTGGTTGAGGCAGAATTCGTGGATTGCCCCGCGTGACATTTCGGGGGGTGAAAAGGGGAATGCGAAGGTTGGCATTTCTTCCTGTTCGGTCAGCGGATGGTGCAACAGGTAGGGGTTGAGCATCTTGGCGACCTCACGTGATAACGCCTCTGTCTGGGCAGTCACGATCCCCATGACTCCAACTTCCGTGCCGGCCACATGGGATGTGTCCAGCGCCCCCAAGGTCGCGTCAACGCCGATCAGTCGCAGCTCAATGTCGAATGTGCCACCGACGCGCGCCTTTGCTTTGGCTGTGCATTTTTCCATGATGTCGTCGCACCATGTGCGGATGTTAGCCACGTAGCGCGCATCGCGCACCAGTGCCAGTGAAACGGTCTGATAGCCGACAAGGCGTGCGCCTTCTAGCTTGACGGTGTAGCGATCCGAGGGCACCCATTTGGATCCTGTGACCCGTACTTGGCGGTCGTCGATGGCCGTATAGGTCGATCCGCGCACGTCCAGATGCCCACCGGGTTCGAACAGGATATGCGGGTCGGAGTTTTCATAAAGCATATGCGCCGAGACCGTATGCGGGGTTGCGCGGGCCTGAGACCCCATGGGTGTCATGGTGAAGCCGTCCGCGTCAAAGTCGATCATGATGGTGCCAGAGTTCGGGCTGGTTGTTGCCAGTGCGCCGCATTCGCCGATCTTGGCCCCATGCCATGCGCCGCCTGCGTGACATCCGCGTGCAAGTGGTAGTGCCGAGATGATCGCGGTGTCTGTGGTCCGTCCTGCGATGACGATATCGGCGCCTGTGTCGAGGGCCGCTTGGATTTGCTCGGCCCCTGCAAGGGCCACGATATTGGTGCAATCCGCAAGGATCGCGTCTGAAATGTCGGGTGCGGCGGGCAGGGGGGTGATCCGCCCTTCGCCCAATGCCGCAATCATTGCTTGGTTGTCTTGGCCGCTTTTGAGGATCGCAAGACGCAGGGTTTCGCCGGTCTCGGATGCAATCTCGCGGGTGATCTCCACCAGCCAATCCACCGCGTCGTCCGCCCCGCATGTGCCAGCGGTCCCAATGATCAGCGGCACGCCCGCCTGTGCGCGGGCGGCCATCAACTCGCGCCACTCGGCCTTTGTCGAGCTACGCGAGTATTTTGATGTGCCTGTGCCCAGATAATGCGGCCCCGAATCCGTGGAGCCGCCATCAATTGCAATGATGTCCGGTTGCAGTGCGATCCCTCTTGCGAGGGCTTCACGATCATAGCCTAAACCCAAGGCCCCTGAAGGGATCAACACTTTTACCATTAGTCAGAGACCCTTTGTGGTTTTGTCAGGTAACGCCGTAAGAAGATCGGTGCGATGAACCCGAGAACTGCTGCGATGATCAGCCCTGTCGAGATGGCAGAGCCGAACAGATAGGTCCATTCCCCGTCTGACAGCACCATCGCATCGCGCAGGGATTTCTCCATCGCGTTGCCAAGCAAGATGCCCATGATCACAGGCACGGTCGGGATGTCCAGCTTGCGCAGGACGTATCCCATCACCCCGAAGGCCACGACCAATAGCAGGTCAAAGTAGCTGCCTGTCAGCGAGTAGATACCTACAAAGCTAATCATCGTGACACCGGGCATCAGAACCGCAGGCGGCACTTGCAGCACTTTGACGAAGACTTTGACCATTGGCACGTTCATCGCCAAAAGCACAAAGTTCGCGATCAAAAGCGAAGCAATCAGCCCCCAGACTACATCAGGGCGGTCTGTGAACAATGTCGGACCCGGTGTGATATTGAGCGTCATCAGCACGGCAAGTAATACCGCGGTTGTCCCTGATCCGGGCACGCCAAGTGTCAGCATGGGCACCAGCGCACCGCCAGCCGCCGCGTTATTGCCTGCCTCGGGTGCTGCGACGCCTTTGACGGCCCCAGTCCCAAAGCCACCTTTTTCACCCGCGATGGATTTCTCCATCATGTAGGTCATAAAGCTGCCCAAAGACGCGCCCGCACCGGGTAAGACGCCTGCGACAAAGCCAAGGATCGATGAACGTAGCATCGTCCAGCGTGTGTTCCAGATATCGCGCCAAGGCACGGTCACTTTGTCCAGCTTGATCCCTAATGCGCCCGATTTGCCGTGGCTTTCGATGAAGAAAAACACCTCGGACACCGCAAACAGGCCAACGATCGCCACAAGGAAATCAACCCCGTCCATCAGGTGCAAATTACCCCCCGTCAGGCGCGGCATCCCAGAGTTCGGATCAAGCCCGATCATCGCGATCATCAGACCAAAGCAGGACGCAAGGGCCGCTTTGGCTTGGTTGTTGGAGGAGATTCCACCAAGGGTGGAGAATGCCAAGAGGTAAAGTGCGAAGTATTCCGCAGGACCAAATTGGTAAGCAATCCGGCTAAGCATAGGGGCAAGAAACGCAAGCCCGATGGTCGCCAGTAAAGCGCCCACAAAGGACGATACGCCCGAGATCACCAAAGCGTCGCCAGCGCGACCTTGTTTCGCCATCGGGTAGCCGTCGAGAGTGGTCATCAGCGCAGGCTCGTCGCCGGGAATGTTCAGCAGAATTGATGAAATCCGTCCGCCATACATCGCACCGTAGTAGATCGATGTTAGCAGCACCAAGGCCGCTGTTGCGTCCAGCCCCATCGTAAACGTCAGTGGGATCATGATCGCCACGCCGTTTGATGGTCCAAGACCGGGCAACGCGCCGATGATCGTGCCAAGAAAACAGCCAATCACGGCAAGGAACAGCGTCCAAGGCGACAGCGCAATTTCAACGCCGAGCGCGAGGTTTGATAAGATATCCATTTAGAAACCCATCCCTTTTGGCAGGCCCGTCAGGCCAAGGCCCAAGATGAACTTGAACAGTATGAACAACCCAACCGACAGGCCGATCCCGGCGATGGCGGCAAAGCGCGGACGCGGTGAAATCTGATAGCTGATTGCGCCCGCGACAATTGCCGTCGGGATCATAAAGCCCATAGGTTTTAGCGCGTAAGAATAGGCGATCAAAAGCGCGACACTGATACCAATCGACAGCAAGGTCATGCCTTCGGGCCAATCGGGTTCTTCATCGGGGCGTAGGATCATCACGCCGCCACAGATCACAGCAACAAGCGCCACAATGATCGGAAATGTTTTGGACCCAACAGGGTCCGACAAAAAGCTGGCCTGTATCTGCGTGGCGTTCATGATATACATGAACGCCACCAGAATTGTGACCAGACCAAAGATGCGGTCTGTCAGGCGTGTCATCTTACTGGATCACACCAATTTTGCGGGACAGCTCTTCTGTCTGCGCAACAACACCGTCGATCCATGACTGGAAATCGCCACCAACTTTAGTGAATGGTGCAAGACCGTTGTCGGTCATCGCTTGCTGCCACTCCGCAGAGTCCGCAACAGCCTGAAGACGATCAGCCCACTTTTGGAAGTCAGCGTCAGAGATGCCACCCGGTACGTACAGACCGCGCCAGTTCACAGACACAACGTCGATGCCCTGCTCACGTGCAGTTGGGATATCGTCAAAACCTGGAACGCGCTCTTCGGTCAGAACCGCAAGAACACGGACTTCGCCAGAGTTCACAAAGCCAACGATCTCGGACATGTCGCCTGTCATTGCCTGTGTAAAGCCACCAACAGTCTGTGTGATTGCGTCTGCACCACCGTCAACACCGATGTATTTGATCGCTGTGATGTCGTCGAAACCGGACGCGAGCATGACCTGCAAAGGCTTCATGTGGTCAAAACCGCCAACTGCAGAGCCGCCCGCGAATGCAACCGAACCCGGATCCGCTTTGATCGCTTCGACCATGTCGTTCAACGACTGGAAAGGGCTGTCAGCTGCCACAACGATCACACCTGGATCGGCACCGATAGCGCCGACAAAGCGCACCTGATCAGCCGTCGCGCCGCCGTAGGCGTTTTGCGCCAAACGTGTTGTTGTCGCAGAAGATGCCGCAACGATCAGTTCCGCGTCGTCGTTGCGTTCGTTGACCACTGTGCTGAACGCCAAACCGCCGCCTGCACCTGCAAGGTTGGTGACCTGAACAGGGCTATCAACTTGGCCGATGTCGAATAGGATTTTGCCGATCTGGCGGCAAGTAAAGTCCCAGCCACCGCCGGGGTTTGCTGGTGCAACGCATTCGGCAGCTGTTGCAGCAGTTGTGGCGCTAAGACCCAAAACGGCACTCGTCGCGAGCGCCTTGAAAAGACGATTTGTCATGGTTTCCTCCCGTTTGACATGGCGGGTTTCCCCGCCCATGTTCACACCCAACCGCCTTAACCTGACACCAACCTGTCACGCCCGCAAAAAGGTCACCCATGCGATACCTGCTGATTGAGGATAATCCAAAGCTGGCGGGCGCTGTTGTCGAGCGGTTGCAGTTAGACGGCCATGCGGTGGATCATGCGGATACGCTGGCGGGTGCAGATGCCTGCATCGCGGTTGCTGATTACGACTTGATATTGCTTGATATTATGTTGCCCGACGGTGATGGTCGCGACTTTCTGGAACGGCACAGACGCGCCGCGAAACGTACCCCTGTAATCGTGATTACCGCACGTTCTGCGGTGTCGGATCGGGTTGGTTTGCTGGACCTTGGGGCCGACGATTATATCACCAAGCCGTTCGATTTTTCCGAGCTAGAGGCCCGCTGCCGTGCTGTTTTGCGCCGTCAAAGTGGCGTGGCGGCCAATCAAACCAGCTTTGCGGGCACTGTGCTTGATTCGACAAAAGGTGAAATCGTTTGGGATGGTCAGGCGACTGCCTTGCGAAACCGAGAGCTGCGCTTGTTGGAGATTTTCTTTAACGCGCCGGGACAGGTGTTTTCAAAAACGCATCTGATGGACCGCTTGTTTTCGTTCTCGGACGAGGCGTCGGAAAACGCGATTGAGGTTTATGTGGGCCGCCTGCGCAAACGCCTAGAAGGGTCCGGTGCTGCGTTAGAAACCGTGCGCGGCATGGGCTACAGGTTGGTCGCCCGATGAAGGTCCAAGGGTCCATTCGCAGACGCCTGTTTTTTCAACTCGGTGGCATTGCGGCGCTGTTGTCCTTGGCGTTCTTTTTGACCCTGCGCGTGGTGGCCGAAAACACCGCCGAAGCCACCCAAGATAGTATCCTTGCCGCCTCTGCCACAGCGATTGCCGACAGCCTGCGCAGTGACAATGGCAGTGTCTCGCTGGAACTGCCCTATTCCGCCCTGTCGATGCTGGGCACTGTCAGCGAGGACCGCGTTTTCTATCATGTTGTAGTCAGTGGCAACAGCTTGACGGGCTACGCCGACTTGCCGCCCCCCAGCGCCCCCCCACGCCCCGGATCGCCTGTGTTTGATACCTATGACTATCGCGGCGATGAGGTCAGATCGGTGTCGGTCATGCGTCCTGTGGGCAGTGCGGCGCAATCGACCAATGTGGTGGTCACGGTTGCGCAAACGCGGCTGGGCCTAGAGGCTACATCGCAACGCATCACGACCACAGCGACGGGTGTTGGCGTCGGGTTCTTCTTGCTGGCCACCGCCCTTAGCTTATGGGCGGCCAGTTCCGCGCTGGCCCCGATTGACCGCATGACCGCAGCGGTGACACGGCGTGGCCCGAAGGACTTGCGCCCTGTCACCGCCGAGACGCCCGCCGAATTGGTGCCCTTGGTGGATGCGCTGAATAGCTTTATGGCGCGGCTGCGCACGTCTTTGGGCCGCAGTGAGGATTTCATCGCCGAAGCCGCCCACCGTGTGCGCACCCCGCTTGCCACCGTGCGCACGCAAGCCGAAGTTACGCACCGCAAGCTGAACAAGCCCGAGCATAAAAAGGCGATCCGCGAGATGATCCGCGCCATTGACGAAAGCGCGCGGTCGGCGGGGCAAATGCTGGATCATGCGATGGTCACGTTTCGGGCCGATAGTCTGGCGCGTGACGACCTTGATCTGGTGGTCTTGATGACCGAGACTTGCGACAGGCTGGTACCGACAGCAGACCTGAAAGATATCGCGATCCGCACTGATTTTGGTAACGACCCGATCCCGTTCCAAGGGGATGGTATTTTGCTGCAAGCGGCGCTGCAGAACATTCTTGATAATGCGATCAAATACTCGCCCGAAGACAGCAACATCAGCGCCACGATCAAGGTGGGCGAGACGATCCGCATTTCGTTCACCGATCAAGGGCGCGGCTTTGGCGATACGGACATGTCGCGGGTCACTACGCGCTATCAGCGCGGCGCGAATGTGGGCGACATTGTTGGATCAGGCTTGGGTCTGACGATTGCCGACGAGGTCGCCCGTGCCCATGGCGGTGGCATCGAGATCAGCCACAACAACGAAGGGATCGGCGCATGCGTTTGCCTCTATTTGCCGCGCTAGCGGTTGCCTTGTTTTCGGGGCCAGCGCTGGCCTTTGAGATCGAGGAACAGCGGATTTACCCTGCCGACCCTGAACGTGCGGTATTCAAGATTATCTCTACCGCTGACTTGGGTGTTTTTGATCCGATCATCCGTGCGTTTCAAGCGACCCAACCGGGGCTGACGATTGAGTACACCGTCACTGGTACGACCGATTTGATGCATGCAATCGAGGTTGAGGGCGCGTCATTTGATCTGGCGATTTCTTCGGCGATGGATTTGCAAACAAAGCTGGCCAATGACGGCTATGCGCAATCCTATACGGGGGCTGCGCGCTTGCCGTCTTGGGCGAATTGGCGCAATCAGGTCTTTGCCTTCACCCAAGAGCCTGCGGTCTTGGTCGTGTCTGACGCGTTCTTTGCCAAAGATGACGCGCCGCGCACAAGGGACGCGCTGATCGAGGTTTTGCGCGCCAATCCCGACCGGTTTCAGGGCCGCGTTGGCACCTATGACGTGCGGACCTCTGGGTTTGGCTATTTGATGGCGACCCAAGACAGCCGCAATAGCGAGGCGTTCTGGCGCCTGATGGAGGTCATGGGCCGGTTGGATGCCAAGCTATACTGCTGCTCTGGCGATATGATCCGTGATGTGGCCAGCGGCAAACTGGGTCTCGCGTATAATGTGCTGGGCAGTTACGCGGCCAGCGAATTGGCGACGACGAAAGGGTTCCAGATTATCGAGCTAGAGGACTATGTGAATGTGATGCTGCGCACGTCGCTTATCCCCAATACGGCGCAAAATACCCAAGCAGCCTATGCGATGATCGACTTTTTATCGCGGCTAAACCAACGGCCTGATTTGGTGACCGCATCTGGCCTGCCTGCGATTGATACGGCTGCATTACAGGCCAATTCGTCGCTGCGCCCTATTCGGTTTGGCCCCGGATTGTTGGTGTTCATGGATCAACTCAAGCGGCGCAATTTCTTGCGGAACTGGGAAAACTCACTATTGCAAGATAAGTGATCTGCCGATTGCACATCTGCCATAGACCGCCCTAAAGTGCGCCTATGTTAGATGCACAAGACACCCCATGGCCGATCCTGAAGACCGCTGGCTTTGACGGCTTTCTTGTTAGCTTTGCCGATGCGCTATCCGAGCCTGCAAACCGTGCGGCGCTGGCATTTCGCGATGCGGTAACACAGGCGAATTTGGCAGGGGTGCAGGAAACCTCGACCTCGCTGGTATCGACCTATGTGCGGTTTGATCCCTTGGCTGTTGATCATGACGCGATGCGCGCGGCGTTGCAGGCTTTGGTCGCAACCCAAGACTGGTTTCGGGCCGCTTTGCCGCAGGGTCGCAAGCTATGGCGTGTCCCAACGGTCTTTGACCCCGCATACGCCCCACAACTCGACGAGGCGGCGCAAGCGGCAGGGTTGAGCAGAGCAGAGGCCATTGCGTCGATTTCTAGGGCCCGCGTGCGCGTGCAGACGATCGGTTTTGCGCCCGGAATGCCCTATTTGGGCGAGCTGCCAGAAGTCTGGGATATTCCGCGCCAAACCGCCCTGACCGCGCAGACACCCGCAGGCGGGCTATGCGTGGCGATCCGTCAGTTGGTGTTGTTTCCCGTCGCGACCCCCACGGGTTGGCGGCACATCGGGCAAACCGCGTTTCGCCTGTTTCGTCCAGAAACGGATGCGCCTTTTGTGCTGCGCGCAGGCGACGAGGTGATGTTCACCCAGACCACGCCCGAGGCCTTTGCCAATATGCAAACCGACCCCGATGGTGGTGCCGTCAGCGAGCCTGCCACATGAGCCGCGACATCAAAGTCATCAGCGCAGGTCCAAGCGTGACCGTCCAAGACCAAGGGCGGGCGGGGTTCTTGGCGTTTGGCCTGTCTCGTGGCGGCGCGGTCGACCGTTTAGCACTGGCCGAGGGGGCCGCGTTGCTAGGGCAAAGCGACCAGTTTGCGGCCCTTGAGATGGGCGGCATGGGCGGCGAGTTCGAGGCCACGGTAGAGACACGCATCGCCCTGACAGGTGCGCCGATGCGGGCCTCTATCGACGGTGCCAATCTGGTTTGGAACGCCAGTCACCTGCTGCCCAAGGGCGCGCGGTTATGCATCGGGGCGGCCACGACGGGCAGTTACGGTTATTTGCACTTTGGTGGTGGTTTGCAGGGCCAGACCATCTTGGGCGCGCAAAGTGCGCATTTGGCGGCGGGGATTGGTCAGACGTTGCAGGCAGGTGATACACTGCCGCTTGGTCCCGATCCGCATGTATTGACGGGGCAAAAGATTGACACTGATGCCCGCTTTGACGGCGGCACGGTGCGGATTGTGCCCAGCTTGCAGACTGAATTCTTTGCGCCTGCCGAGATATCCCGTTTTGAAGCCACCACATTCACGCGCGACACACGTGGGAACCGTATGGGCGTGCGCATTTTGCCTGATGGTTGCGGGTTCAAAACCAGCGCGGGCCTATCGGTCTTGTCAGAGATCATCGTCTCTGGCGATGTGCAGGTCACGGGCGACGGCACGCCCTTTGTGTTGCTGTCCGAATGTCAGACCACAGGGGGCTATCCGCGCATCGGGTCGGTCTTGCCGATGGACCTGCCACGTGTCGCACAAGCGCGGGCAGGGGCCACGCTGCGGTTTCAGTTCGTAACCTTGGCAGAGGCTGTCGCCGCAGAGCGCCGCGAAGCTGGCCGCCGCAAAGGGTTGCGCGGCAGCGTGCACCCGATGATCCGCAACCCGCATGACATCGGTGATTTGCTGTCTTATCAATTGATCAGCGGAGCCACCGCTGGCGACGATCTTGAAAGGGACCCACCATGAACCAAAGTGTCGATTTAAACGCGGATATGGGCGAAAGTTTCGGCCCTTGGGTAATGGGCGATGATCTGGCGCTGCTTGATGTGGTCAGTTCAGCCAATATCGCCTGCGGGTTTCATGCGGGCGACCCTGATGTGATGGCGCGGACGATGGCTGCGGCACATCAAAGGGGCGTTGGGATCGGGGCGCATCCGGGGTTTGATGATCTGCAGGGGTTCGGACGGCAACGCATGGTGATGCCTGCGCAGAGCCTTGGCAACCTTGTGCAATATCAACTGGGTGCGGCCATTGCGATGGCACAGGCCCAAGGCGCGCAGGTCCGCCACCTTAAATTGCACGGGGCTATGGCGAATATGGCGGCAGAGGATAAAGCGATGGCGCTGACCTGCTACCGTGCGGCTTTGGCGATTGCGCCTGATATCACGATCATGGTGCTGGCGGGCACAGCGCAGCAGGCGGCGGTCACAGAACTGGGCTGCAACGCGGCCTGCGAGATTTTCGCGGATCGAGCTTATAACGATGACGCGACTTTGGTGGACCGCAGCCTGCCCGGTGCGGTGATCCACGACGCCGATTTTGCGGCGGCGCGGATCGTGGAGATGGTCCAAGCAGGCGCGATTATCACGCATAGCGGCAAGCACATCCCGACACGCATTGATACGGTCTGTCTACACGGGGACACAGCCGAGGCGGTCGACATCGCCAAAGCGACCCGCAGCGCATTACAAGGCGCGGGAATAGCTGTCGCAAAGTTCAGCGGCGCGAAGCTATAAATCGACCTGAAGAGTGGCGTGCCAGATAGTTTGACACTTGGGCGGGGGCTAATCTAGGTCGATTTTCTTGGATACTGGCAGAATAACTGTCGCAGATAGTCCGCCATCAGGTTTGTTTTCGAGAAATAATTGACCTTGGTATGCATCGACAATGTCTTTGACGATGGCCAAGCCAAGCCCTGATCCGGATGTATCAAGCCGCACTCCGCGCTTGGAAATATGTGTTAAGCGCTTTGCATCAACACCAGGTCCATCGTCAGAAACGACTATTGTTGCCCACCCGTCTTTCACACCACAATCAATCGCGATTTTGCTTGCCGCAAACTTGGTGGCATTCTCCAATAAGTTGCCAGCAACCTCTAGGAAGTCCCCCTGATCTACGGCCAGCTGAACCCAATTTGGCACGTTGTTGGCGTAAATTCTCTTCTCGCCTTTTGGGGTTTTTTCGAGTGCCCTAACAATTGAGGACAGGGCGGTCTGAGCTGATGTGCGCGCACTCGCTCGGCCATGCCTGTCGCGGGCGAGGGCGAGTTCCCGATCCAAATGCCTGCGCATGCGCGACGACAATTCCTGAATATCATCCGCGATAGTGTCGGCGCCAATCTTGCGCAATTTTTCGATGTCCGTTCCAAGAGCGGTCAAAGGCGTTTTTAATCCGTGTGCCAGATCAGCTGCGCGATCTTGGGCACGGATCATGCTTTCTTCTTGCAGGTCTAGCAAACTGTTCACTTCGTCGATCAATGGAATAACCTCGGTCGGGGCATCTGTTGAAAGGCGTTTCTCACGACCAGATTTGACGTCCGAAATCCCTTGTCGCAATCGATCCAATGGCCGAAGTCCCGCACCGATTTGAAAGGCAAAACCGAACAGTAATACAACTGCTAAGGAAACGAGCGCGAGAACAAGATCACGTGAGAAACCTGAATTGAGCGCTTCGAGTTCTGTTGTGTCTATTGCGACGGTTATGAGCAGCGATTGCGTTTCACCTTTGTTGACGAATTCAATCCGGCTCTCGTGCAGCAGCAAATCCGTGTCGTTTGGTCCAGCGTGCTGATAGACATGCACAGCCCCTGGTTCGTGGACATCATCGGGAAGATCCAATGTTGTGTCCCATAGCGAGCGAGACTTTAGGACGATAGTGCCATCCAGTGTGCCAACTTGATAATAAAGCCCTCCGAGAACTTGATCAAAGCGTGGGTCAGATAGCTCTCGCTCTAGGGTGACCTCACCATTTGGTCCGAACCGGAGCCCGCCAATAATTTGATCGAGGTAAGAATCTAATTCTTGCCCCTCGCGCCGCTCAACGCTGCGCTCAAAAATGATCGTTAAGCCAATCCAAGTCGCGAGCATAGTGCTTGCAACAACAAGGATAGCAAAACCGGCAAGGCGGTTGCGAAGCGAATATCTTGGGTTCATTCTGTATGGGCCTTTGCAACGCTATAGCCATAGCCGCGCCGTGTTTCGATAAGCGCAGTAGGCAACTTGCGGCGGACGCGGGCCACCAACACTTCAACTGCATTGGATTCACGTTCAAAGTGAACCGATTGAAGGTGTTCTGCCAGTTCTTGTTGCGACACAACTCTGCCATTATGAAGCATTAGATAGGAGACCAACCGATATTCTTGCGGAGAGAGGTTGACTGCAACGCCGCGCACTGTCAGCCGCATCTGGCGTTCATCGAGTTCGGCGTCACCGATGGTGATAACAGAGGTCGCATTGCCACCCGACCTTCGAATAATCGCACGAATTCGCGCCAATAGTTCTTCTGCGTGGAACGGCTTTGCAAGATAATCATCTGCACCAGCATCAATGCCTTCAACCCGCTCTTTCCAAGTTCCGCGCGCTGTCAAAATCAGAACGGGCATATTGCGTTCCGCTTTGCGCCAACGCTTGAGGATGGTCAAACCATCCATTTGAGGTAGGCCAAGATCGAGCACAACGGCACCGTAAGCTTCGGTGTCGCCTAAGAACCAACCTTCTTCACCAGAGGCCTCTACGTCGACAATATATCCAGCAGCCTCGAGTGCTGCCTGAACGTCGTGGCGGATGCGATCATCATCTTCAACAACAAGAATGCGCATCGTCTAGTTTTCCAACTTTTGCATCAAAACTTCACCCGTGCGGGCATCGACATAAATTTCACGACGGCGGCCTTCGGCATCTAAAAAATAGATTTCGTAAGCCATACAAAAGACTTCGTTCTCAAAAACGACCTCAAGAATATGTGTGCCGGTTATAGGTCGGACGATTTCCAAGATAGAAAAAAGTGATTGAATTTCACCGTTTTTCAAAAGTCGTGAGACATCCTCGCTTCTGATCTCGTCGGCAGAAGTTGTCAGCGGAACAGCAATTGCCATTAAAAGACAAGCTGCAACAGTTGGAAGACTTTTCATGGGCATTACTCTGGGCGCGCAGGCGCCTCGCTTTCTGATGCCTTGATACAATTTCACAAATTACAGTTTGCTGACAGCCCTGATCAGGCAGTTGTCATTTTGGGTCTGCCAAAAGGGTTACATCGAAACGAGCAACACTGCTCAGAACCCAAAGGAAAGATCCCATGTCTAAATTTCTTATCTCCGCCGCCACTGTCTTGATGATGACCGCACCAGCATTCGCGGATGAGCAGGCTTGCGACAGCCCAGCACAAGACCAGTGGATGGCCGAGGCAGACCTTACCGCGATGTATGTTGAACTTGGCTACGACGTGAAAGGCATCAAAATCGAAAAGGGCTGCTACGAAGTTTACGGCGTAGATACAACCGGTGCCCGCGTTGAGATTATTGTTGATCCGATGACAGGCGAAGCACTGGGCACAGAGGGCGACAGCAACTAATGCCCGCTGTGGCGACCACGACGGAAGCGGGCAGCCACGAGGCGCCGGCGACAGTCCGGGTCTGGGACCCGATGGTCAGAATATTTCACTGGTCGCTAATGGTCTCATTCACCGCCGCCTACATTTCCGCAGATGAATGGGAACGCGTCCACATCAAGATTGGCTACATCGTTGCTGGTCTGGTCGCATCTCGAGCCATTTGGGGACTGATCGGGTCGAAAAACGCCCGCTTCACTGACTTTATCTATCGGCCTTCCACTGTGTTGGGCTTCCTGCGTGACAGCATCGCAATGAAAGCAAAACGCTACATCGGACACAATCCTGCT
Source organism: Loktanella sp. (assembly GCA_024686085.1). Lineage (GTDB taxonomy): Bacteria > Pseudomonadota > Alphaproteobacteria > Rhodobacterales > Rhodobacteraceae > Yoonia. The sequence continues at coordinate 12,659 of JAIBDT010000017.1, read as the reverse complement.
GGCGGTGCGATGGTCATCGCGCTGCTCGTCGCAATCACTGCGATTTCGACAACAGGATACATGATGGGAATGGACGCTTACTGGGGGCAGGAATGGGTCGAAGACACGCACAAGGTCATTGTCTACATGACACTCGGGCTTGTCGCACTGCACGTCGTTGGCGTCCTACTTGCCAGCGTTGAACACAAAGAAAACCTGATCAAATCCATGATCACGGGAAAGAAACGCGCTTAAATCTCGGCCAAATGATTGGCCCTTCAACCAAACCAACAAAGGAAAATACCATGAAAATCAAGACAATCATCTTCGCAGCTGCACTTTTGGCATCCAACGCAGCCTATGCACAATCCAGCGCAGATAGCACACGCGCCCAGCTTTCTGGGATGGGCTATACAAACATCGAAATCGAGCGCGTCGGCAACAACTACAAAGTTGAAGCAGTCCGTGGCACCCAAAAGCGTTTGATCACTTATGATGCGCTGACTGGTGAAATTCTAAGCGATGTTTCCCGTCGTGAAAACCGTTCTGAACGCACTAACCGTGGCTCAAACAACGCGAACTCTGGCAAGCGCGGCAACAGCAACGATAACGATCACAACAGCAACGATACTGATCACAACGGCAACGATACTGATCACAACGGCAACGATAATGATCACGGCAGCAATGATGACGATCGTGGCGGTGACGACGACAATGATCACAAAGGCAACGACGACAAAGATCGCGGCGGCAAAGAAAACGACGACCACGATGGCCGCGACAACGATAATGACGACGATTAATATCTAGCTTCGTCTAACCAAGATATGGCCCGCACCTCGAAAACCGAGGCGCGGGTAATGCCATGTCTAAAGCAGTGTAAAACAAATCTGTCTTGGGGATAAACGCCCCTTACGCATCAAAAATGCGAGTGCCAATGGGCTGGAATTGTCAGGATGTCGAGAGGCCAACGGAAGTAAAAAACCCGTTCCGAGATAGAACTAAATAGGTTGGATTGCGCATAACTGTGTGACCCTAGTGCGGCGCACCGTGTTTCACAGTCTCTCAAGGCTTTGTTATCAAAGGTATTGGTGGAGCCTAGGGGAGTCGAACCCCTGACCTCTTGCATGCCATGCAAGCGCTCTCCCAACTGAGCTAAGGCCCCTAACCTGATGTGCTGTCTATGCAGCAAGCGGGGCGAGATCAAGATAGAATCTCGCCCGACTTTTAGAATTTTTAGTCGTCGTCGTTTGTGGCTACGTCCGCCAGTTCGTCGAGGCTGACTGTGTCGTCATCATCGTCGTCCAAAACGTCGTCAGCCAGATCGATGTCATCTTCATCGTCTTCTTCGTCGTCGAGAACCAGATCGTCCTCTTCGTCGGCCACTTTCATCTTGGTTGTTTGCGCATCTTCCGCGTCCGCAACCATTGTGCGCGTTTTGGATGTATCAACGGCGACTTCTTTGCCGGTGTATGGGCTGATGATCGGCGTCGCGTTCAGGTCGTAAAAGCGCTTGCCGGTTTCCGGGCAAAGGCGCTTTGTGCCCCATTCTTCCTTAGGCATGTGTTACCCTTTCAAATCTGGTCGCGCTTGTAGCGCATCAAGGCCTCGTGCCATATGCAACTGATGGTGTCAAAGGCTTTGGCAATTGTTCAATAAGAAAGCGGGATATGAGCGTTCATAGGCTAGAAGGCAACCCCCCGATTGACGTCACAGTGCGCAAGTCCGCACGTGCCAAGCGTCTTTCCTTGCGCGTTTCGCGTCTGGACGGGAAAGTGACCCTGACGATTCCTACGCGCAGCCCGTTGCGCGAGAGCATTCATTTCCTGCAAACCCGCGAAATCTGGCTGCGGCAAAACCTTGTGAAGCTGGCCCCTGTCGCCCGTGTCCACGCAGATGGCACCGTGCCGTTTCAGGGTGCAGCCCTGCCCGTTGTGGCGGGGCAGGTCAAGCGGACCGCCTTGCGAGACGGTATCTTGCATGTCCCTGACGCGCCCACGGCTGCGGCGCGCGCACGGGCTTTCCTCAAGCTACGCGCGCGTGACGAGCTTGCGGCGGCGTCTGACCACTATGCGGGCCTGCTGGGCAAGTCCTACACCCGTCTCAGCATCCGTGATACAAGGTCACGCTGGGGGTCGTGCTCGTCTGATGGTGTGCTGATGTATTCGTGGCGTCTGATCATGGCCCCGCCGGAAATTCTGCACTATGTCGCCGCCCACGAGGCCGCCCATTTGGTGGAAATGAACCATTCCGACGCCTTTTGGGCGGTGGTCGCACGGATTAGCCCTGACTATGACGTGCACCGTAACTGGTTGCGCAAAAACGGTGACAGTCTGCACCGCGTCGATTTCGGTGATTGACCGACGGCCCCCTTGTGATCACAAAGAGCTATGATTATTCAACCGCGCCCCTTAGATCCCTCCGCTGCTGCCCACGAACGGGTGTATCGCACCCTGCGCACGCGCATCATGCACGGTGAAATGGGACCGGGGCAGGCACTGACCCTGCGCGGGATCGGCAAGGACTTTGGCGTCTCAATGACCCCAGCCCGCGAGGCCGTGCGCCGTTTGGTGGCCGAGGGCGCGTTGTTCCTGTCGTCCTCTGGCCGCGTCTCGACCCCAGAGCTGTCAAACGAGCGGATTGAGGAACTGGCGACACTGCGGGCCTTGCTGGAACCCGAACTTGCCAGCCGTGCACTGCCGCGTGCGCATTTTGCGCTGATCGAGCGGCTTGAATCCATCAATAATGGCGTCAGCCAGATGGTGATCCGTCATGACGCATCGGGCTATATCCGGATGAACCTGGAATTTCACCGCACGCTATATCTGCGCGCCCAGGCACCTGCGATGCTGGCGATGACCGAAACGGTCTGGTTGCAACTGGGGCCGACGATGGCCGCCCTTTATGGCCGATTGAACCGCACAGAGCCGCCACACCACCACCGTTTGATACTTGCCGCGCTAAAGGCTGGCGATGATCCGGGATTACGTTTGGCCGTGCGCGGTGACGCGACCCAAGGTCTGCGGATGCTGAAGGGCTAGATATCGAGGTCGTGCTTTTTGGCGAACCAAAAGAACAGCGGAATTTCCATGATTGCCATGGTGACAATCGAAAACACCGCCCAATTGCTGTCGAAAAAGCCGAGGCGGAACGCCGTGCCGCTGCCCCAGAACAATAGCCCCGCAACGGTCAATGCCGCGGCGTTGATGATCAAATCATAGCGGATCAGGCGCTGGATCGTTTTGTCGGTCAGGTTGGGGTAAACCCACAGGTAGGCGAATGCCAAAAAAATGGCATTCACCAGTAATATCACGACTTCGGGTGTCACGCGTGGATTGCGCCGTCACCACAAGCAAGCGCTGCTTCGCGGACCGCTTCCGAATAAGTCGGGTGCGCGTGGCAGGTGCGCGCGAGGTCTTCGGCGGCGGCACCAAATTCCATCGCAACGCAAATCTCATGGATCAAATCGCCCGCCATTGGGCCGATGATATGCGCGCCCAAGATCCGGTCGGTTTCTTTGTCGGCGATGATTTTGACAAAGCCGTCACCCGCAAAGTTCGCCTTGGCGCGCGCGTTCCCCATAAAGCTGAACTTGCCGACTTTATAGGCGCGACCTTCGGCCTTCAGTGCGTCTTCGGTCTTGCCCACGGTGCCGACTTCTGGGTGCGTGTAGATCACACCCGGGATCACGCCGTAGTTCACATGCGGGTGCTGGCCTGCGATGCCTTCGGCAACGGCCATGCCTTCGTCCTCGGCTTTATGCGCCAACATCGGCCCGTCGATTGCGTCACCGATGGCGTAGATGCCCGCAACATTGGTGCGGTAATGATCGTCGGTTTTGATCTGGCCGCGCTCTGAAATCGCAACGCCCAGATCCTCAAGACCTAAACCCTTAGTGAATGGCTTGCGGCCTGTGGCGACCAGCACGGTGTCAGCTTGCAGCGTATGTTCGCTATCATCCTTGCGCAGTTTATAGGTCACGGTCGCCTTGTTGTTCTTGATCTCGGTGCCTTGCACGGCGGCGCCCATCACGAACTTAAGACCCTGCTTTTCCAGCGTCCGTTTGAAAGCGCGCACAATGTCTTTGTCCATGCCAGGGGTGATCGCATCAAGGAATTCGACAACGGTCACATCCGCGCCCAGACGGGCGTAGACCGATCCCAGCTCTAGGCCAATCACGCCTGCGCCGATCACAACCATCGTCTTGGGGATTTTGCCCAACTCAAGTGCACCGGTGGAGGTCACAACGGTTTTCTCGTCGACCTCAACACCGGGCAGCGACGCAGGCTCGGACCCTGAGGCCACGATGATGTGTTTGGCGTCGTGGGTGTCGTCACCGACCTTAACCTGACCAGCCGCAGGGATCGAGGCCCAGCCTTTGATCCAGTCGATCTTGTTCTTCTTCATTAGAAATTCGATGCCGCCCGTGTTCTGGCCCACGACGTTTTCTTTGTACGTCAACATCTGCTTCCAATCGACGGAAGGTGTTTTCCCCTTCAGGCCCATCTCGGCAAAGTTATGTTCGGCCTCGTGCAGCATTTCTGTTGCATGCAGCAGGGCCTTGGACGGAATGCAGCCCACGTTCAGGCAGGTGCCGCCAAGCGTGTCGCGACCTTCGACAATGGCGGTTTTCAGGCCAAGTTGGGCGCAGCGGATCGCAGATACATAGCCGCCGGGGCCGGCACCGATTACGATGACATCATAGCTGGACATTGGGGTCTCCTTAAGGCGTTTCGGGCCAGACAGGCCCGGGTATGAATGACGACTGCCGCGTTACAGCAGTGCAGTGATGAGAATGACGAGTGTTGATAGGAACCCTACGAACCAAATGGCGGACCGCCAAGGGGTCCAACCGAAATAATACGCAGGGATGTATAGGATGCGCGCGCCAAGGTAGGTCCACGCGCAAGCGGTGGTGATCGCGTTGGTCTGATCCGACAGGGATACCACTGTGATGGCAATGCCAAACAGGATCAGCGCCTCAAAGTGGTTGTTCATCGCGCGCGCAAGGCGGGCGGTCTTGACGGACAGCAATTCGATCATCGGCTTGCCCAAACGGTCAAGATCACGCGGAGAGGCGGTCTTGCCTGTGCCCAGTTCCCAATTGGCAGGCACGGCCATGAGCGCGAATTGAAGGCATTGCAACAGGGCTGCAAGCGTCAGGACGGTCAGTTCGGGGGTCATGCTGATTTCCTTTTTGTGCGGACGAAAACGATGATGCCACCGATAACCCAAAGCAGGCTGAGGGGGGCTGCGATGATTGCAAAAAACGCGATAGACCCGACGGTCTCGTAGACTGCACCAAAGTTGATCCCTTTGATCATGCAAGCCACCTCATCCTGTCCCATATTCGCCGTGCCGCCGTGACAACCCAGTTCATCGAACGTGACCGTGGCGAGGATGCCCAAGATGGGGAGGAGCGTCAGGGTTGCGATCAGGGTGAGATAGAGCATCCTCATATCTCCGATCCGTAGGCGCCTTGGCCGAACAAGGTAACTATTGGGGGGGCGATAAACGTGAAGATGGTGGGATAGTTAACCAAGGCTATGGCCTTCTCTTTTTCGACATTTCGTTCGAAAAATATGCCCAATAGAACGGGTCTTTCCGCGTTAGAAAACAGCCATAAATGACGGCAGAAAAATACAGGCCCCCAAGTATGGTTGCGCATATTGCCAAAGTTGGTTCGTAGTCGTCAAAAAATGTCACTGTAGCTACGCCGATCATTAAGACAAGCGGCACGACATTTAAGAATGCCGCAAGAAAATGCATGATCTTTTGCACGACAGCATTTGGGTGAAATATCTTGCGAAATACGACAACCAGTGCGGGACCGTGAATTTGGGTCGCAGCAATTAGAACAAGAACATAAGTGATGTTTATGCGAAACGACCATTCTTGCGGCATGCCGATCCACATACCTAACCCGGCAATGGAAATGACCAATCCAAGCAGCATAACGGGCAGCAGCAAACTCGCGGCCCGTTTCGCCTTGGATTGGTCTTCCTTGGAGGCAGACATCATTTTCATGTCAGGCTGACACCCAAGCCGCGCTTTACAGGTCCATCAACAACCGACGTGGATCTTCGAGCGCTTCTTTGACGCGTACGAGGAAGGTCACGGCGCCTTTGCCGTCCACAATTCGGTGGTCGTAGGAGAGGGCCAGATACATCATCGGGCGGATCACAACTTGGCCGTTGATCGCCATCGGGCGGTCTTGGATTTTGTGCATACCGAGGATGCCTGACTGTGGCGGGTTCAGGATGGGCGAGGACATGAGCGAGCCGTAGACGCCGCCGTTCGAGATCGTGAATGTGCCGCCTGACATGTCGGCCATCGACAGCTTGCCATCGCGGGCCTTGCCGCCCATTTCGGCGATCGCTTTTTCGATACCTGCGAATGACATCTGGTCCGCGTCATTTAGCACGGGCACAACAAGGCCCGTTGGCGTGCCAGCCGCGATGCCCATGTTGACGAAGTTTTTGTAAACAACGTCCGTGCCGTCAATTTCGGCGTTCACTTCGGGGACTTCTTTCAGGGCGTGGATACAGGCCTTGGTGAAGAAGGACATAAAGCCCAGTTTCACGCCGTGCTTTTTCAAGAACAGGTCTTTGTATTCGTTGCGCAGGTCCATCACGGCGGTCATGTCGACCTCGTTATAGGTGGTGAGCATGGCAGCGGTGTTCTGGCTGTCTTTCAGGCGTTTGGCGATGGTCTGGCGCAGGCGGGTCATCTTGACGCGCTCTTCTCGCGGATCGTTTGACGCGGCGCGTGGCGCTGCGGCAGGTGCGGGCGCGGGGGCTGCACCGCTGAGCGCTTTGAGCACGTCCTCTTTCATCACGCGGCCGTCTTTGCCTGTGCCCGCAACGTCTGACAGGTTGTTTTCTGCCATCAATTTGTTCGCGGATGGGGCGTTTTCGACGTCTGTGCGTGCGGTAACAGGGGCCGGACCCGCGGCGGGTGTCGCGTCTGGTTTGGGTGCCTCTGCCTTGGCGGCGGGGGCTGCAGCTGCGCCCGCACCTTCGGAAATCTGCGCCAATAGCGCGTCAACGCCAACGGTTTCACCTTCGGCGGCCACGATTTCGGACAATGTGCCTGCGATCGGGCTTGGCACCTCGACGGTCACCTTATCGGTTTCCAACTCGCACAGCATTTCGTCAACGGCGACGGTGTCACCGGGTTTCTTGAACCAAGTGGCAACAGTGGCCTCTGTGACGGATTCGCCTAGCGTTGGGACGCGGACTTCAGTGCTCATTTTTTCGCTCCTTCGAGTGTCAGCGCATCGTTCACGAGGGCTGCTTGTTCGGCTTTATGTTTGCTGGCCAGACCTGTCGCGGGCGACGCCGCGGCGGCGCGACCTGCATAGGTTGGGCGTGTGTGCTTGGCTTTGATACGTGTCAGGACCCATTCGATATTGGGCTCCATGAACGACCATGCGCCTTGGTTCTTTGGCTCTTCTTGGCACCAGACCATCTCCGCGTTTTTGAACCGCTCAAGTTCGTTCAGCGCGGATTGCGCAGGGAACGGATAGAACTGTTCATAGCGCATCAGATAGACGTCCGTGATGCCACGCGCATCGCGTTCTTCCAGCAGATCAAAGTAGACCTTGCCCGAACACATCACGACCCGCTTGATCTTGTCATCAGCCACCAATTTGGTGTCCGAATTGCCGTGCTGCGCATCATCCCACAAAACGCGGTGGAAAGACGATCCGGTTTGGAATTCTTCCGCTTTGGACACTGCCATCTTGTGGCGCAGCAAGGATTTTGGCGTCATCATGATCAGCGGCTTGCGGTAGCTGCGGTGCAACTGGCGACGCAGGATGTGGAAATAGTTGGCCGGTGTCGTGCAGTTGGCCACGATCCAGTTATCACCGCCACACATCGTCAGGAACCGTTCCAGACGTGCGCTAGAGTGCTCTGGCCCTTGGCCTTCATAGCCGTGCGGCAGCAGGCAAACGAGGCCCGACATGCGCAACCATTTGCTTTCACCGGAACTGATGAACTGGTCGAACATGATTTGCGCACCGTTCGCAAAATCGCCGAACTGGGCTTCCCACAATGTCAGCGCATTTGGTTCGGCAAGTGAGTAGCCGTATTCAAAGCCCAAGACCGCGTATTCCGACAACATACTGTCGATGACTTCGTAGTTCGCTTGCCCTTCGCGGATGTGATTGAGCGGGTAATAGCGTTCTTCGGTGTCTTGGTTGATCAGACCTGAATGGCGGTGGCTGAATGTGCCGCGCGTACAGTCTTGGCCTGACAAGCGCACAGGGTAGCCTTCGGTCTGTAGCGATCCGAATGCCAATGCTTCGCCTGTGGCCCAATCGAACCCTTCGCCTGTCTCGAACATCTTAGCCTTAGCTTCCATCAAACGGGTGATGGTCTTGTGCAAAGGAAAGTTCTCGGGCGCGGTTGTCAGGGCCTTGCCAACATCGGTGAACGTCTTTTCATCAATCGCGGTGGCACCGCGCTGATAATCTTCTTTGTTGCGATCAAGGTGCGACCACTTGCCGTCCAGCCAGTCGGCTTTGTTCGGCTTGTAGGTTTTGCCTGTCTCGAATTCTTCGTTCAGGTGCGCTTGGAACGCGGCCTTCATGTCTTCGATCTCGCCCTCGGGGATCAGCCCGTCTTTGATCAGGCGCTCTGTGTAAAGCGTCAGCGTCGTCTTTTGCTTTTTGATCTTTTTGTACATCAACGGGTTGGTGAACATCGGCTCGTCGCCTTCATTGTGACCAAAGCGGCGGTAACAAATAATGTCCAGAACCACGTCTTTGTGGAACTTCTGGCGGAATTCGGTGGCGACGCGTGCCGCGTGCACAACGGCCTCTGGATCGTCCCCGTTCACGTGGAAAATCGGGGCCTCGACGACAAGCGCGTTGTCGGTGGGGTATGGGGACGAGCGGCTAAAGTGCGGCGCTGTGGTAAAGCCGATCTGGTTGTTGACCACGATATGCATTGTGCCGCCGGTTTTGTGACCCTTCAGGCCAGACAGCGCGAAGCCTTCGGCCACAACGCCTTGGCCCGCAAAGGCCGCATCGCCGTGCAGCAGGATCGCCATGACCTTCGTGCGGTCAACGTCGTTTTTCTGGTCTTGCTTGGCGCGGACCTTGCCCAAGACAACGGGGTTCACCGCCTCTAGGTGGGACGGGTTCGCGGTCAGCGACAAGTGAACGGTGTTTTCGTCAAACTGGCGGTCAGAGGACGCGCCAAGGTGGTATTTCACATCGCCAGAGCCATCGACGTCCTCGGGTTTGAACGATCCACCCTGAAATTCGTTAAAGATCGCGCGATAGGGCTTTTGCATAAAGTTCGCGAGCACGGAAAGGCGCCCACGGTGTGGCATGCCGATGACTACGTCTTCAAGGCCCAACTGGCCGCCGCGCTTGATGATCTGCTCCATCGCAGGGATCAGGCTTTCACCGCCATCAAGGCCGAACCGCTTGGTGCCCATGTATTTCACGTGCAGGAATTTCTCAAACCCTTCGGCTTGCACAAGGGAGTTCAGGATCGCCTTGCGCCCGTTTTGGGTAAAGGTAATTTCCTTGCCGTAGCCCTCGATCCGTTCTTTCAGCCAACCGGCCTCTTCAGGGTTCGAGATGTGCATGTATTGCAGTGCAAATGTGCCGCAATAGGTGCGGCGTACGATCGCCAAGATCTGGTTCATGGTGGCCACTTCAAGGCCAAGCACGTTGTCGATAAAGATCGGGCGGTCCATGTCTGCGGCGCTAAAGCCGTAGTTGGCAGGGTCCAGTTCCGGATGCGCGTTCACATCGCGCATGCCCAGCGGGTCAAGATCGGCGATCAGGTGCCCACGGATACGGTATGCGCGGATGATCATCAGCGCGCGCAGACTGTCCAGAACGGCTTGGCGGACTTGGGCCTCGGAAAGCTCAACACCTTTTTCGGCGGCTTTTTCCTGAATTTTCTTACCCGCGGCGGCTGGTTCGGCAGGCCACTGCCCGTCAAGTGCGGCTGTCAGATCGTCGTTGGGAACCGGCGGCCAATCGGTGCGGCCCCAAGATGGACCAGCGGCCTCTGCCTTGGCGTCCGCAGGGGCATCGCCCAAGGATTTGAAAAAGTCCCGCCAGCTTTCGTCAACCGCGTTGGGGTTATCGGCGTAGCGCGCATAAAGCTGCTCGACGTATTCGGCGTTGTGTCCTTGCAAGAAGGACGACGCGTGCATGATGTCGTTGGGGGAGTTATCGTTCATTTTTGGACCTCAGCGGGATGACGGCTGGACAAGGGAGTCTTCAAAGAAAGTGGAGCCAGCGGTGGCCGCTGACTCCTAATTTGTAAAAGTTAACCAATCGCTTTGAGCACAGCTTCGCCAAGTGTGGCGGGGCTGTCTGCCACGATGATCCCTGCGGACTTCATCGCTTCAATCTTGCTTTCCGCGTCGCCTTTGCCGCCAGCGACAATCGCGCCAGCGTGGCCCATACGGCGGCCTGGAGGGGCAGTGCGCCCAGCGATAAAGCCAGCGGTTGGTTTCCAGCGGCCTTTTTTGCGCTGGTCAGCCAAGAATTCTGCCGCTTCTTCTTCGGCAGACCCGCCGATTTCGCCGATCATGATCATCGAGTGTGTCTCGTCGTCATCAAGGAACATGTTGAGCACGTCGATATGCTCTGTGCCTTTGATCGGGTCGCCGCCGATGCCAACAGCTGTGGACTGGCCGAGGCCAAGATCGGTTGTCTGCTTGACCGCTTCGTAGGTCAGCGTGCCGGAACGCGATACAACGCCGACAGAGCCGCGCTTGTGGATGTGACCGGGCATGATGCCGATTTTGCAGGCGTCAGGCGTGATAACACCGGGGCAGTTTGGGCCGATCAGGCGGGACTTGGAGCCCTCAAGCGCCTTTTTCACGCGCATCATGTCCAGAACAGGGATGCCTTCGGTGATGCAGATGATGAGTTCCATTTCCGCGTCGATTGCTTCCAGAATGGAATCGGCTGCAAAGGGCGGCGGGACATAGATCACAGATGCATTTGCTTGGGTGACGTGCATCGCTTCGTGGACCGAGTTGAAGATCGGCAGATCAAGGTGCGTTTGACCGCCCTTACCAGGGGTCACGCCGCCAACCATTTTGGTTCCGTATGCAATCGCCTGCTCGGAATGGAACGTGCCTTGCGAGCCTGTAAGGCCCTGACAGATGACGCGTGTGTTTTCGTCTACGAGAATGGCCATATGGGCCTCCTTAGTGCGTAATAGCGGGGGTCGCCGCCGTATATACAGGTGTTGCCGCACCATTTTGATGGTGCGACTGGTGTGCCTTCGCGCGTGGGGCGTTGTGCCTTAGCGGATAAACTCGAAGATGCTGGTGGAGGTTTGGGCCAACGCAGGTGTGCCCGCGCCAACTGTACCAGACACCATTGCGCTATCGTCGATGATGACAGCTGTTGTCGTTGTGGCCATTGTGCCGTCCGCTAATTTGCCACCCGGTGCAGTAGCTGCTGGGTCCTGTACTTGCGGGCCACCGCGCACAACAATCGGCGCATCGGTTTGGGAACATGCCGCTGTCGCCAGAACGCCGCATATGGTCATCATGAGTGTAACTTTAGTCATCTCTATTTACCCTTTTACTGCGGCGACAATTTTCTGTGCGCCATCTTTCAGATCGTCCGCCGCGATCACGTTGAGACCGGAGTTGTTAATGATTGCTTTGCCTTCGGCTACATTCGTGCCTTCAAGACGGACAACCAACGGCACTTTCAGGCCGACTTCTTTCACCGCGGCAACAACGCCCTCTGCGATCACGTCACAGCGCATGATGCCACCAAAGATGTTAACCAAGATACCTTTGACCTGCGGGTCGGATGTAATGATCTTGAACGCTTCGGTCACTTTCTCTTTGGTCGCACCGCCACCCACGTCGAGGAAGTTTGCAGGCTCGGCACCGTAAAGTTTGATGATATCCATCGTGGCCATCGCCAAACCCGCACCGTTCACCATGCAGCCGATTTCACCGTCAAGCGCGATGTAGTTCAGGTCGAACTTGGAGGCTGCCAGTTCTTTTGGATCTTCTTCCGTCTCATCGCGCAAGGCGGCGATATCGGCGTGGCGGTAGATCGCGTTGCCATCAAATGCGACTTTCGCGTCAAGCACCTTCAGATCACCCTTGTCAGTCACGATCAGCGGGTTGATTTCCAGCATCTCCATGTCTTTTTCGGTGAAGGCTTTGTACAGCTGGCCCATCAGTTGAACGCACTGCTTTACTTGCGGGCCAACAAGACCCAAGGCAAAGGCAACACGGCGACCGTGGAAGGCTTGATAGCCAGTCGCGGGATCAACGGTGAAGTTCAGGATTTTCTCAGGTGTGTTTTCGGCCACTTCTTCGATGTCCATGCCACCCTCGGTGGAGACAACAAAACCGATACGGCTGGTCTGACGGTCAACAAGCAGGGCCAGATACATTTCTGTTTCAATGCCCGAACCGTCTTCGATGTAGATGCGGTTGACGACTTTGCCCGCTGGGCCAGTCTGGTGGGTAACAAGCGTGCGACCCAACATCTTCTTGGCTTCTTGTGCGGCTTCCTCAACGGATTTCGCAAGGCGCACACCGCCAGCTTCGCCAGCGTCGGCTTCTTTGAATTTGCCTTTGCCGCGGCCACCTGCGTGGATTTGGGCTTTGACAACCCAAAGCGGGCCGTCCATTTCGCCTGCCGCCGTTTTGGCGTCTTCGGC
>JAIBDT010000090.1 GCA_024686085.1 Loktanella sp. | reverse complement strand
CACGGCCACAAAAGAGCGCAGCGCGGTCATGTCCAGATTTCGGGCCATATCACAATCCTTGATAGTTCACTTGCCAATCATTCATTTCACTTATGTCACATCCCTCGTCATACATCAAGCATCGGAATGAATAACGGACAACACATCACAAAAGGAACTACACCATGTCTCTCGTTCACACAGATTGCATCACCCCACATCGCCGCCCAAATCTGATCGCGGTATTGCGCACATGGATCAGCCTGTCGCGGCAGCGTCGTGCCCTTGCGACCTTGTCAGATGCCCAGCTTGATGACATTGGCGTCAGTGCGCAGGAAGCCCGCACAGAGGCAAATCGTCCGATTTGGGACGTGCCAGCGCATTGGACGCGGTAATTCCGACAATTCTTATCATAATCACCGATTTATGACGGCGCGTGGCTTGATTTTTCACGCGCCGCTGCCAATATTTGACCCAAGGTTGCCGCAAAAGGCACCACACAGTTTTTTGGAGGTCTGTAATGGCTCAATTTGATACGATACGCACATCCGGTGCCGTGCGCACCGCAGAGATTGATGAGGGCCTGCGCGCCCACATGAACAAAGTGTACGGCACAATGTCCGTCGGCTTGCTTTTGACTTTCGCGGCCGCTTGGGCCGTTGGCAACAACGCCGCGATGATGAACACGCTGTTCACGGGCTTTACCCGTTATATCGTTATGTTCGCGCCGCTGATCATGGTTTTCGCGTTTGGCGCGATGATTAACCGCCTGTCCGCCGCTGGCGCGCAGTTGTTTTTCTATGCCTTCTCGGCTGTGATGGGCGTGTCGATTTCTTATATCTTCGCGATCTACACAGGCGTGTCTGTCGCCCAGACGTTCCTTGTCACATCCATCGCCTTCGCAGGTCTGTCGCTGTATGGCTACACCACGAAGAAGGACATTTCCGGTTGGGGCGCGTTCCTGATCATGGGCGTAATTGGTCTGATCGTCGCAAGCATCGTCAACATCTGGTTGCAGTCCCCTGCCCTGTATTTCGCAGTGTCCGCGATTGGTGTTCTGATCTTTGCAGGCCTCACAGCCTACGACACACAGAAGATCAAGAACGAGTATGTCGCACACGCCGCACATGGCGATAGCGAATGGTTGGGCAAAGCGGCCATCATGGGCGCGCTGAACCTCTACCTCGACTTCATCAACATGTTCATGTTCTTGCTGTCGTTCTTGGGTAACCGCGAATAAGACAAACGCAGAATATCTGTTAGGATCGGGCCAGTGGAAACACTGGCCCTTTTTTGTGCGAGGACACTTTATGCCGATCATCACCTCTTACACCGTAAAAAAGATAGCAGCGACGGCGCGGGTGATCCCTGTGGCCCCTATGCAGCCGAACTGATGAGTGACACAGGCGGGCTGACCCAGTTTGGTGCTTTTGTTGAAATTCTGCCGCCCGGATCGCGCTCTTCGGTGAAGCATTGGCACAAGGGCGAAGACGAGATGGTCTATATGCTGGCGGGTGAAGCCCTGCTGCATGAAGGCGATAGCGTGACGCCCCTGCTGGTCGGCCAAGCCGCCACGTTCAAGGCCGGTGTCGCAGCCGGTCATTGCATCGAGAACGCCAGTGATACCGATGTGCGCTATCTTGTGATCGGCACCCGCTCGTCAGGTGATGTTGTGACCTACCCAGATCATGATCGCATTCTGCACTTTGACCGCAAAGGCGAGAAACAGACACGGCGCTGGACCCAGCACGACGGTACACCAGCAGATAGTCTATACGCCCCTATCCGCATGAATAAGGGCGCGAAGCCTACAGACCCCGCACCATAGTCGCTGCGTCAAAGGGTGCGCCCTCGTGCCCTGTGTCGATCTTGACCCAGCCTGTTTGAATGTAGCCAAGGGCTGCGTAGAACGGCACAGCGTTCAAGCTGGCTGCACATCTGATCCGTTGGTGTCCTGCGTCATGTGCGGACAGATGCACATGCCTCAGCAGGCGCCGTGCGATGCCGATGCGCAGGTGGTCGGGGTGCACCGCCAGTTTGCGCACTTCAGCCCCGCGTGGCCCGTCGGTCCACCCACATGCCCCCACGATCACATCATCCTCGACTGCCACAAAGTAGGTCCCGCATTGCGCCAAACCGTCGGGAACATGCGCCATATGGGGCAGCGCGGCCTTCAGGGTCTCGGGCGCGTAGTGGCTGGTCAGCATCGTGCCCCGTAGCACGCATAGGCCATGTCGCTGATCGCGCGGCTGTCTTGGAGGGTCGAGGGTCTGATAAACATGGGCGTGGGGTCCACAACGAAAAAGGGCCGCGCATTTCTGCGCAGCCCCCGTTTCATTCAAGTGGCAATCAATTACTTGATTTTGCCTTCCTTGTATTCAACGTGCTTGCGCACAACTGGGTCGTACTTGTTGACTGTCATTTTCTCAGTCATCGTACGTGCGTTTTTCTTCGTGACGTAAAAGTGGCCAGTACCCGCAGTGGAGTTCAGGCGGATTTTGATTGTGGTTGGCTTCGCCATATCTCTAATCTCCTGGAGTGCGGGCCATCATTGGCACAACGCAAAATTCATGTATCTGGTGCCTTTTACAACTGCCCCGTCCTGAGTCAACCGCAAAGCGCCAGAATCCTGATTTACAGGCCGTTATTTGCGCGGGTGGCCTGTAAGCCGGATTCTGTCTAGGGCCCGAAGACCCCGAGATGATCATTCATCTGGACCAGCTGTTACCAACTGGCCTCTAGCTGCCAACCCGGGCTTCTCGGGTTCAAGCGTCCCTGTGGTTGCCCACACGAAGCCCCTATTTGGCATTGCTCCCGGTGGGGCTTGCCGTGCCGTCTGTGTTGCCACATCCGCGGTGAGCTCTTACCTCACCGTTTCACCCTTACCTGCATATAGCAGGCGGTCTGTTCTCTGTGGCGCTATCCCTAGGGTTACCCCCGCTGGCCGTTAACCAGCACCGTGCTTTTCATGGAGTCCGGACTTTCCTCGAAGGGTTACCCCCCCCGCGATCATCCGACCACCCGCGCAATGTTTCGCCTAAGTGCTGGCGGCGCTTTGGTCAACGGGGAATCGCTGCGCCAGATCAGCGATCATACCCATGTCGGTTGCATCTAATGGCCCAACGGCGTGGGGGCGGAACCGTCTGCGGAAGCAATCCAGCAGCAGATCTGCGTCGTCGGTGGCTGTGTAGCCGAATTGTGCCATCATCATGGGGAACTGGTCTAGCGCACCGGCCTGCCCTGCATTGGGCCAAACGCTAAGCCCTTCGAGAGCCAGACGCCGCCAGTCGAACCGTAATCCAGGATCAATTTTGCGCCCTGGTGACATATCCGAATGTCCGATCACCCGCTGTGCGGAGATGTCCCTGCGCTGCATGATTCCCTTAGTAAGGTCGGTCAGACTGTCCATGAGTGCCGCAGAGAAGGGTGAGTAGCCGTCGTTTGCCAGCTCGATCCCGATGGAATGGCTGTTCACGTCTGTGACAGCGCCCCATCGCCCAGCGCCGCCATGCCATGCCCGCATATCTTCCGCGACCAGCGACATGATCTCGCCGTCCTCGCCGATCAGGTAATGCGCCGAGACTTCGTTTTCGGGGTTACACAGCGTCCGACATGCCGCCTGCGCGGATTGCATCGCGGTATAATGTATCACGATCAAATCAGGACGCGCGTTTTGCTTGCGCGGTCCAAAATTGGGGGATGGATGGGTAAGCGCGGTCAGCGGCCTGCTGCCAGCAAGAATGGTGCCGGATCCCAGCCACATGCAAAGCCGTCACCATCTGGGTCGATGCCCATACGGTCCCGATCCGGGCCACCTTTGGCGAGAAAGTCGCGCTGTGCTGCATCTGGGGACGCATATTTCACGCAGTTTCGTTCAAACCGCCCTTTGCCCGAAAAGATCGAACGGGAATACCATTCTTGCCCTTTGCGGTTCGGGGCGTTCAGCGCATATTCCACGATGTTCGGCCCTGTATTTGCAGGGCGTGTTGGCACGGCTGTTGGCTGGACTTGTTCGCGTGCGGCGGCCTGTTCGGCGCGGCGCTGTGCGTCGGATGCGATGGTTTCGCGGCTGGCGACTGCGTCAAAGTCTTGCTCGTCGGAAATACCAACGTTGTCGCGTAATTCTGGTGCCGCGTTGCCCGGCGTGGCTTGCACGCCTTCGCGGAACACAGAGTTGTCGGCCACCCCTGCGATCGTTGGCTGAACGGGGGCGGACGGGGTTGGTGCCGCAGGTGTCATCGCGGACATGGGCGCGCCGATGCTTGCTGACGGACCGATCCCAGCCGCGGCCAGATCAGCCGATCCAATCGCGCCTGTTTGCACAGGGGTTGGAGCGGTAAACGTTGTGCTGCCTGAACCCGTTATCGAGGCTTCCCGACGGGCGCGTTCGAGTTCGTAATCCGCATAGTCGTTGAACCCCGGACCTGCGTTACTCGCAGGGACAGGTGGTGTGCATGCTTGCATCAGCAGCATTCCAACAAGGGCAAAACCAGCAGTTTTCACGTCAATCACCTATCAATCCTTCGACCCCGCAGGCCTTACCACCACTTTTGCGGCTTGGCTACAAATCCGGCGGACTGTTCCAGCGCATAGGCGACATTCAGCAGATCGCCTTCTTCCCATGGACGTCCGATCAGTTGCAGCCCCAGCGGCAAGCCTTGGGCGTCTACCCCCGCTGGCACCGAAATACCGGGAAGACCCGCAAGGTTCACTGTCACGGTGAACACGTCGTTGAGATACATCTGGATCGGATCAAAGTTTTCGCCCAATGCAAAGGCCGCCGACGGTGTGGCTGGTGTCAGGATCGCGTCCACCCCTGCGGCAAATACGTCGTCAAAGTCGCGTTTGATCAACGCCCGCACTTTGCGTGCGCGGTTATAGTAAGCGTCGTAGAACCCTGCGGACAAAACGTAGGTGCCGACCATTACGCGGCGCTGCACCTCTGGGCCGAACCCTTCGGCGCGGGTTTTCTCGTACATCTCGGTGATGCCGTCGCCTGCGGCCAGTTTGGCGCGGTGCCCAAACCGCACGCCGTCGTAGCGTGCAAGGTTCGACGATGCCTCAGCGGGTGCAATCACATAGTAGGCTGGCAGCGCGTATTTGGTGTGCGGCAAGCTAATGTTACGGATTTCGGCGCCTGCGTCTTTGAGCATGGCTGTCCCGTCTGCCCAAAGCTTTTCAATCTCGGCGGGCATGCCGTCCATGTGATATTCTTTTGGAATACCAATGACTTTGCCTTTGATATCGCCTGTCAGCATGGCCTCGAAGTTCGGCACGGCCAGATCGGCGCTAGTGCTGTCTTTGGCGTCATAGCCGCACATTGCCTCTAGCATGATGGCCGCGTCGCGCACGTCTTTGGTCATCGGGCCTGCTTGATCAAGGCTGGACGCAAAGGCCACAACGCCCCAACGGGACACGCGCCCGTAAGTTGGTTTGATCCCTGTGATCCCAGTAAATGCCGCAGGCTGGCGGATCGAGCCACCCGTATCCGTGCCTGTTGCCCCAAGGCAAAGGTCGGCTGCAACTGCCGCCGCAGAGCCGCCAGATGACCCACCCGGTGTCAGGTCGCGGTCGCCGGATTTCCACGGGTTGATCACGTTGCCATAAACGGAGGTTTCGTTGGACGACCCCATCGCGAATTCGTCCATGTTCAGCTTGCCAAGCATGACAGCGCCTGCGTCGAACAACTGTGTTGTGACGGTGCTTTCATATTCGGGTTTAAAGCCCGCAAGGATGCCAGATGCCGCCTGAGATGGCACACCTTTGGTGCAGAACAGGTCTTTGATCCCCAACGGAATACCGCACATATCAGGCGCGTCGCCTGCTTTGATGCGCGCATCTGCGGCCTCGGCTTGCACTTTTGCGATCTCGGGCGTGTTGTGCACAAATGCGTTGAGCTTGTCCGAGCCTTCGATGGCCGACAGGTAAGCGTTGGTCAGTTCAACGGAGGAAACGTCGCCTTTGCGCAAGCTATCGCGGGCAGAGGCAATTGTGAGTTTGGACAGATCAGTCATTATTCTACTACCTTTGGCACAGCAAAGAACCCTTCACGCGCATCGGGCGCATTTTTCAAAATCGCGGCCTGCTGGTCCCCGTCGGTCACCACATCCTTCCGACGCACAAGGCGCTGCGGCGTCACGGAGGTCATCGGCTCGATGCCCTCTACGTCGACTTCGTTAAGTTGTTCAATGAACCCCAGAATCGCGGAAAATTCCTGCGCCAGCGCGGGCAGTGCATCATCTTCGACCTTGATACGGGCCAATTTAGCCACGCGGCGGGCGGTTTCGGTGTCGATTGACATGATATGCCTCCAAAAAGGGGGGGGGTAAACTTTGGACTTTCGTTTACCTGCAGCGTCCCTACCCCGCAAGACCTCAAACCCAATTGCCTTGCCAACTATTCACGCTATCGTTGCCGTCAACACGGAGGAAATACGATGAAAATCACTTGGCTAGGACATTCGGGGTTCCGAATCGAGATTGGTGACCAGATTTTGCTGGTTGATCCTTGGATCACGGGCAACCCCAGCTTTCCCGACGGCGCTGAAGAGGCCGCAACGCAAGGCGGCACGCATATTCTGATCACCCACGGGCATGGCGATCATGCGGCTGATGCGCCAAGGCTGAGTGAGAAGCTAGGTGCCCCAGTCATTTGTGTGCATGAATTGGGTGAGATTTGGAGTGCCGAAGGCATCAAGGCACAAGGCATGGGCAAAGGCGGCACGCAGACCTTGGGGACTGTAACGGTCACAATGGTCAATGCGGTGCATTCCTCATCCATCGATTATCAGGGCGGCGTTCAATATGCGGGTGGCGAGGCTGGGTTTATCGTCAAAGGCGAGGGCCATTGCATCTATATCAGCGGCGATACCGACATTATGGCGGATATGGAGTGGATCGGTGACTATCACAAACCCGACATCGGACTGATCTGTGCAGGTGGGCATTACACGATGGATATGGACGCCGTGGCTTACGTTGCGAAAAAGTATTTCAATTTTACAACATTGATCCCAAGTCACTTTGGCACCTTCGGCCTTTTGGCTCAAAGTCCGCAGCCATTGATTGACGCCCTGCCCGACATCAACGTCATCGCCCCGATTGTCATGCAGCCGGTCACGATTTGACGCGATTGGGGATAATTTCCCCCTCTTCCACTCTGGCAATCCCCGATCATGCACGGCAAACTCTGCCTCAATCGGCAAATCGCCGTGCAAACTAGGGAAGGAATACATCATGGGTCTTTGGAGCTTTCTGAACGACTACCGGCTGACGCCGGTAGGTTCCCTTTTTGAATGTAATTCAAGATACTGAAGTATGACAGCGTCAGTGACATTTCCGCTGGTTGTTGAGAAAAATCCGCGAGCCCAAAAACGCTGGCCCCAGTACCGTT
>JAIBDT010000064.1 GCA_024686085.1 Loktanella sp. | reverse complement strand
GAATTTCAGCCGTGCCGGTGTCGCGTAGAACATGTCGCGTAATTCGACGAGTGTCCCGTTTGATAAGGCCGCTGGTCGCACCTCGCTTTGCCGTCCGCCAGAGACAGCGATACTGGCCCCGTCTTCACCGCCTACACGGCTGGTAATCGTCAGGCGTCCGACGGCGCCGAGAGATGGCAGGGCCTCTCCGCGGAAGCCGAAAGAATGGATGTTCAGCAGATCGGTGCCGTCAATTTTGCTGGTCGCGTGGCGGCGCAATGCCAGCGGCAAATCAGGCCCAGAAATACCGCAGCCATCATCAGTAACGCGGATCAGGGTTTTCCCACCATCGGCAATCACAACTTCGATTCGCTGTGCGCCGGCGTCCACCGCGTTTTCGACCAATTCCTTCACCGCAGAGGCCGGACGTTCCAAAACTTCACCCGCAGCGATGCGGTTGATGGCGGCGTCGTCAAGCTGTCTGATGACAGGTTGCGGCTTTATCTGGGGGTCGGAAATGGCCATGCCACAAGGTTTAGCATGAACGCTTGCGATTCTGCGAGGGTCGAAATCAGCGGATTGACTTAACATTAATGTTATATAACAATTGACGCATGAAACAAATGCACCGCACCTTTACTGCTCTGTCCGACCCGACCCGCTGCGCAATTCTTGAGATGCTGGCGGATGGTGAAAAGACAGTGATGGACATCGCCGCCCCCTTTGCGATGAGCCAGCCTGCGATATCGCGCCACCTAAAGGTGTTAGAAGACGCCGCCCTGATTACCCGCCGTGTAGACGGAGCCAAGCGCCCCTGTGCTTTGTCGCCAGCGGGATTGGAACAGCTTGAGCAATGGGCCACCAAGCTACGCATGACATTGGCCCGCAACTATGATCGGTTAGATGCGGTTTTAGCCGCGATGCCCCCAGTGGAAGAGGTACACTATGACGACCCTGAAAATTGACCTTGCGGGCGATGGCCTTGCCATCGTCACCCGTCATTTTGCCGCCAGTCCCCAGCAGGTTTTCCGCGCCCATGTCGAGGCGGAGTATATCCGTCAATGGATGGGCGGCGCAGATGGTTGGGATATGACCCATTGCGAATCTGATGCCCGTGCGGGTGGGGTTTTGCGCTATGGCTGGGCCAACGGCGAAGGCGATTCCTTTGAGATCACGGGCGAATACGAGGTCGTCACGCCGTTCAGCGAAATCCGCCATATCGAGCGTATGCATGTCCCCGATCCAACCCCTGACAACCGCTGTCACACGACGTTTAAGGCAAAGGATGGCGGCACGTTATTGACCGTGCGCATGCAGCTACCCGACGAAGACAGCCTGAAGGCGATGTTGGACACCGGCATGGAGCAAGGCATGGAAGACAGTTACGCCCGTATCGACGGGCTATTCTAGCCCGACAGGTTGCCCGACCACCACGAAGTGAAGGTCATCGGGGTGCAGAAGGTCGGCGGCGACGCGGTTCACGTCATCAAGCGTGACTGCTTCGACGTAGTCGTTCCGGTTTGTCACGTATTCCGGCGGCAGCCCGATCATTTGCATCCCCACCATGATGTCCGCGATTTCGGCGTTCCCGTCGAACCGCAATGGGTATTCACCCGTCAGGTAGGTTTTGGTGCTGTCGAGTTCGTCTTGCGTGACCCCGTTGGCTGCCAGATCGGACCAGACATCGCGGGTCACTTGGATCGCCTCGGCGATGGTTTCGTTACCGCTGGCGACTTGGCCGATCCACATCTCGGCGTGGAATTTGGGCACGAGATAGCTGCGGATACCGTAGGTCAGTCCGCGCTTTTCGCGCACTTCGTTCATCAGCCGCGATTCAAAGCCAGCGCCGCCAAGGATGCTGTTAAGGATGTAGGCCGCGAAGAAGTCGTCGTCATCCCGTTTGATCCCTTTATGCCCGAAAAGCGCAACGGATTGTGGGGTGTCAAAGGGTATGACGGTCAAGCCCCCCGCAAGTCCAAAGTCCACATCCGGCAGCGCATCTGGTCCATTGGCGGGCAGGTCGCCCAGCAGATCATCCAGCAGGTCGCCAATTTCTTGCGCCGTGATATCGCCCACGGCAGAGACGTAAATCTCATTTCGGGTCAGTGTGTTACGTGCCGCGTCGAACATGTCTTGTTGCGTCAGGCTATTTACGCTTTCGATGGTCCCATCTATCGAGGTCCCATAAGGGTGGTCGCCGAATGCGGCCTTGTCAAAGTAGCTGCTGGCGATCCTGTTGGGGCTTTTGGCGTCGCTGGCGATACCTGCAAGGACTTGAGCGCGCACGCGGTCGATGGCATCTTGGTCAAAGCGCGGTTTTGTCAGGGCTTGGCGTAAAAGGGCCAGCACCTCTTCACGGTTTTCGGACAGGAAGCGCGCAGAGATCGACATGGTGTCGTCATAGGCGCGGAATGAAAAGCTGGCGGCAAGCGCGTCGAGTTTTGTCTGGAATGCGCGGGCGTCCATGTCGCCGCTGCCTTCTTCGATCAACGCCATCATCAGGTTTGTGGCGCCCCGTTTTTCGGGCAAATCAAGCGACGCCCCACCCCGCATCCGAATCTCGAGTGCCGTGAACGGGATGGACGGTTCTTCGACAACCCATGCGTTGATGCCGCGCTGTGAGGTCACTTGTTTAATCTCGACGGCATGACCTACAGAGGCCACCAACGTGAAGCAAACGATCAGGATATAGCGCAGCATTAGCGGGCCTCTTCTTGGGATGAGACAACCCAGCCTGTGACGGCTTGATCGCGGTTAAGCACTTTGGTGGCGACGGCTTTGATGTCGGCCTCGGTGACTGATTGCAGCGCTTGTGGCCAGTCTTGTACGTCTTGGATGGTCAGCCCTTGGGTCAATGCCGCACCGTAGCGTCGCGCCAGTCCTTGCACGTCGTCTTTGGCATAGATTTCGGAGGCGCGGAATTGGGTGCGTAAACTTTCGAGTTGGGCGGGGTCGATAGGTGCTGCGATGAAGTCAGCGATGACCGCGTCCATAGCGGCCTCTGCCTCGGAGAGCGACACCCCGTCGGAGGGTGCAACAGAGACCGAGAACGTCCCTTTGTCCAAGTTCGATCCGTCATAGCCAGCGCCCGAATAGACAGCGGTTTGTGTGTCAAATTGCAGAGCTTGCCCCAGCGCGGATGTGAAGGGCGAGCCGCCTAGCAGATCTGCGAGATAGACCAGAGCGGCCGCTTCTTTTTGCACTCCGCTATCGCGTTCGGGGGCGATGTAGGACCGTGTCAGGTAAGGTTGGCTGACCCGTGGGTCGACGTAGGTGATCCGACGCTCGGCCCTTTGTGGGGGTTCTTGCGGGCGCAAGCGTTCTGGCAGATTTTCTTCGGCGGGGATGACGCCGTAGTATTGCTCGGCCAAGGCTTTTACCTCGTCGGGTTGCACGTCCCCTGCCACGATCAGGATCGCGTTATTGGGTGAGTAATAGAGGTCGTAGAAGTCGAGAGCGTCTTGCAGGGACAGCTCTTCCATCTCGTGTTTCCAGCCGATGATCGGCACGCCGTAGCGGTGGTTTTGGTATTGCGCCGCAGTGAACTGTTCGCGCGCCAAAGCACCAGGACTGTTTTCAACGCGCTGATTGCGTTCCTCGAGGATCACGTTGCGTTCGGTTTCGATGTCGGCCTCGGTCACCATTAGATTGTTCATCCGGTTGCTTTCCATTTCCATCATAAGCGGCAGGCGGTCTGCGGCGATCCGTTGGAAATAAGCGGTGTAGTCGTGGCTGGTGAACGCGTTGTCAGACCCGCCATTGGCCGCGACGGTTGCAGAGAATTCGCCGCTTTCCAGCTGATCTGTGGCCTTGAAAAGCAGGTGTTCAAGAAAGTGCGCAACCCCAGAGGCCCCGACGGGTTCGTCGGCTGATCCGATTTTATACCAGACCATATGCACGACGACGGGCGCGCGGTGATCTTCAATTACGACCACGTCCATACCGTTATCAAGAGTGTATGTTGTGACCTCTTCGGCCAGTGCAGGCAGGGCAGTGAACATCAGCAAAGCAGAGGCAATCAGGCGGCGCATGGGCGATCCTTTATTGGGGCGGCGTTGAGGTTAACCTACGCCGCGCATGCCCGTCTGCAAGAGGTGCAAACGCGGTTGTGAAGAGGTGTTAGTTGGATGGTGGCGCTGTCGGTGTCGCGACCCCGAGACTGCGGAACCTTGCGAGTTCTGCATAGGCGTCGAGCGCAAAGCGTGCATAGGCCTTAAAGTAACGGTCGTTGCGCAAAATGGAGAATAGCCCGAGCCGTTTCTTGCCTTGGCGGAACTGTGCGTCTTCTGCCGCCAGCACGGCGCGAATGTCCGCTTGGGTGCCATTCCGGCTGGCCCGCGCGACCAAGGCTGCGTCAACAGATGGAATACCGCCCGCGTTGACCGCTGCGGGGTTCCCACCCAAAGCGACGATTGCATTGGCTTTTGGTGTCGGGTCCGTCAGGTTCGCCCCGCCTGGAGTTGGCGTTGGCAAAGCCATCGTTTCGGGCATTTGCAGTGGTGCGACGGGTAGAACCGAAAATTCGTCCGGTCCACCTGTTGTCGAGCGCATATCGTGCAAAGGCCGCTCGCCTGACGAACATGCCGCCAGTGTTGCTGCCGCGATGAATGCTAAAATTGCCTTGCGCATACCCAAACCTTTGGTCGTTTCACCGATCCTTTTAGCCCAACAGGCGCGGGCCGTCACGCCCGTTTCTTTTTGGGCTTGCGACTATCCGCAAATGCGATCCCGATGGCACCGATAAAGATCGCCACATCGGCGACATTAAAGGCATAGGGATTCTCGATCCCGCAGCAAGACATGTTCAGAAAATCAGCAACCGCCCCGTAGATGAACCGGTCGACCACATTGCCCATTGCGCCGCCGATCAGAAACCCTGCCGAGATGTAGGTGAACCGATCCGCGGGCTTGCGCCAGAGCCAGACAAGAACGCCTGCCGAGATCGCAAAGGCGATCCCCACCAAGACCCAGCGCATGTCGAAACCAGCCCCAATGCCAAAGTTGACCCCACGGTTCCACGCCATCTGAAACGTCAGAAATGGCGGGAACACGTCGATCCGCATTTTGGTAATCAGGTCGAGGTAATGTACGACGATGTATTTGCTGGCCTGATCCGCCAGAAACACCCAAAACCCCGTCCAGAACAGTAGCCGCATCAGTTAATCCTTAGTGTCGGAAGTGGCGCATGCCAGTGAAGACCATGGCGATACCAGCCTCATCAGCCGCTGCAATCACCTCGTCGTCGCGCATTGACCCACCTGGTTGGATAACACAAGTGGCCCCTGCTGCTGCGGCTTCAAGCAGACCGTCAGCAAACGGGAAGAACGCGTCGGATGCAACGGCAGATCCGATGGCGAGTGACTGCGGCAAATCCATTGCTTTTGCCATACGCTCGGCCTTTTGGGCCGCGATCAGCGCGCTGTCGAGACGCGACATTTGTCCTGCCCCTACGCCCACTGTGGCCTTGTCTTTGACGTAGACAATCGCGTTGGACTTGACGTGCTTTGCCACTTTCCAAGCGAATAACAGATCGGCCATCTGGGCGTCGGTTGGTTTGACTTTTGTTACGACTTTGAGGTCCGCGAGATCAACGGAGCCCACGTCTTTGTCCTGCACCAGCATGCCGCCGGCGACCTGTTTCATGGTGATTTGTGCGGCCTTTGGATCGGGTAGACCGTCGGTGGTCAAAAGGCGCAAGTTTTTCTTGGTCGCGAAGATTGCTTTGGCCGCGTCGGATGCACCGGGTGCGATCACAACTTCGGTGAAAATCTCGACAATCGCTTTTGCGGTGTCTTCATCTAGCGGTTGGTTCAACGCCACGATGCCACCGAATGCCGATGTCCGGTCGCAGTCAAAGGCGTTTTTGTAGGCGTCTAGCAAGGTCGCCCCACGGGCCACGCCGCTAGGGTTTGCGTGTTTGATGATCGCCACGGCAGGGCCATCTGCAGGATCAAATTCTGCCACCAGCTCAAACGCTGCATCGGTGTCGTTGATGTTGTTGTAGGACAGTTCTTTGCCCTGATGTTGCACGGCGGTTGCAACGCCCTGACGCCCAGTGCCGTCAGTGTAGAAGGCGGCCGACTGGTGGCTATTTTCGCCGTAGCGCATTTCTTGTTTAAAGGTGCCCGCAATCGACCGACGGCGCGGGGTCGCCAGATCAATCGCACCAGCCATCCACGTGCTAACGGCTGTGTCGTAGGCCGCCGTGCGCCCGTAGGCTGTTTGTGCCAGTTTCTGGCGGAAAGCCAAAGATGTCTGACCGTCGTTTGCGTCAAGTTCAGCGAGCAGAGCGCCGTAGTCTTCCACATCGGTGATCACGTTCACGAAGGCATGGTTTTTCGCCGCAGAGCGGATCATTGCAGGACCGCCGATGTCGATGTTTTCGATGCAAGTGTCAAAGTCAGCACCCTTGGCGACGGTTTCTTCGAACGGGTAGAGGTTCACGACCAGCAGGTCGATGGCGCCGATGTTGTGTTCGTCCATTGCCGCCACGTGGGTCGGCAGATCGCGACGCGCCAAAAGCCCACCGTGCACAACGGGGTGCAATGTCTTGACCCGACCATCCATCATTTCAGGAAAGCCCGTCACATCGGCCACGTCTTTGACATCAAGGCCCGCATCCCGCAGCGCCTTGGCGGAGCCACCAGTGGACAGCAGTTCAACACCGCGCGCGGCCAAGGCCTGCCCGAGGTCGATGAGACCAGTTTTGTCGGATACGGAAAGAAGTGCGCGGCGAAGTGGTGCAAGGTCGGTCATGTGATCCCCCAAAGATCAATTATCATAATCGTCCATCGGGTCGTCCGTGACCAAATCGCGCACCCCTTCGGGGGTGTCCTGCGCCTTGGCCAACGACCAGCGGACGCGTGTCGCATAGGCCATTGTGCGCCCAGATAAAACCACCTGCTGGCTTGGACGGGGCTTTAATCGTCCGTTTTCCAAATAAACTGACGGCTCTAGGGCCAATTCGGCGTGTCCATCGTGCCGCAGGATCCAAATCTCGCCGGATTTTAGCGCCATCGACACCGCAGCCCCACCCATATCGAGGGTCGCATCGACGTCTGGATGCAGATGGAATCGCAGCGCATAGGGCACCCCTTGCAGGGATGTATCGTCGAGCGCCCGCTCGAACCTGTGCTTGTCGGTCTCGTTCAGGGTGGTCAACAGATCATCGCCCACCATCCCGCGTCCGTCTATCGCCAGATCAAGCGTGCGTGCATGGGTCAGTCCGTGAGTAGACCGATAGCCGTCGTGCGACAGTTCGATCCGTTTGCCATCGTGCAGCGACGAGAACTCTGCTTGGACCAATGTCGGCACATCGTCCAAAATTTCTTGGCGTGATGTCACCGACCTGCTGGGTGCGCCTAGTCGCGAGGAAGAGAACCCTTCGATGCAAAGTGTCGAGTGGCTGGGCGTTGCCCGCCCTGCCCTGCGCCAGTCTTCGCCGAATGTTTTGCCCGACCCACAGTTAACGATCAATGGTCTGCGCCCTGATGTGACCTCGAACGACAAGGTGCTGGCGTGCGCATTCACCGATGCCGCACCGACGGGCGGAATGGCCGCGTCGATCACAATCGAGGTCCGTCCTCCGTTCAGCCGCGCATAGCCCATGTGTAAGTCTTCCGAGGGCCGCGTCCTGTCGCCGGCCGCGGCCAAGGCGTGATCGAGACGCCCGTCCAAACCACGCCCACCACCGTGGAACCGCGCCAACCCGCCGTCTGCATGGCGCAAGGCCCGCAGGGTGGGGGTGATCCGCGCGATGGCGGCTGCAATCGCTGCGGGGGGCTGGTTGCCGCTTTCTTTCAGCGCCGCGGTTGCCCATGTCAGAAGGGTCAGGACTTCGAGCAGCTCTTCGGGGTTGCGCGTCGGGATGCCGCCTGTGTCGTCGATCTCTTGGGTGCAATCGCGCGCAAGTGCTTTGACGGCGGGGGCGACGTGTTCTTCCATGCCCTCAAGCGATAGCCCTGCGTAGATCATCCCTGTGAGGGCTTCAAAGCGGGGCAGGCCTTGGGCTGATGTGTGCCAGCGTCGTGACAGAAAAATCGTTTGTTGTGCAAGTGAGCGGTAGAAGGCTTGGCTGTCGTCCTTTTCCAACCCGCGCAGCAGGAAAAACCCGTGTTGAATCCAGCGGATCAGGCGTCGCCCGACCAAATCAGGGGTCCAGCCCAGTCCGCGCCCGTTCCCGAAACGGGTGATCCATTCCAGAACCCATTTCTGCGCGCAAACCCGCGCTTTGGCATCGCCAACGGCTGCGAGGTCATCAAGCCATGCGCAGCCTTGCAGCTCTTCGGCGACCACTTCGTTATCTTTGGCAATGTCCCAGATAATCGCGTTTTTCGCCTCTGTCAGAGACCCTGCAAACAGGTAGTTCCCAGCGACAAGCTGCCGACCGCGCGCAAAATGACCGATTGTGCGTGGTTCTGGCTGGCTGACGAATCCTGTTGCGGGCCGCGCACGCGAAACGGAACGCGCATGGACGCGGTGCATGAATTGCGTGCGTTTTGCACGCCATGTCTGCGGTTTAGCCAATTTCTGCTGCCTCGGCTTTGCGCTGTTGCGCTTGATTATTGCCGAGATGATAGCCGCCTCTTACGGCTTTGTCAGCACTGCAATATAGAAACCGTCCATGCCGCCCAGTTCGGGCCAGTAATCAGGGCGCAGGCGCACGCCGCCTTCATAGGTGGTCCAGTCGGGAACAATGCCCGCGATATTGGCCGCATCTTTGTCGACGGTCAGGTCGGGGTGCCGTTCGAGTGCTTCTTCGATCTGCACTTCGCCTTCGTCAGGCAAAAGCGAGCAGGTGCAATAGACCAGTTTGCCGCCCGGCTTGAGCAAGCTTAGCGCGTGGTCGATCATCAGCCCTTGCTGTTCGATAAGTTCCGCAAATTCGGATCCATCTTTGGCGTAGGGCAAATCAGGGTGCCTACGGATGGTGCCCGTGGCCGAGCAAGGCGCGTCCAGCAGAACCGCATCGTATTGGCCTGTGACCTCGAAAGCGTCGGCGACGATCACATCGGCGGATAGTTTCACCCGCGCGAGGTTTTCGGTGACCCGCATGGTTCGCCCTTGCGAGATATCAACGGCGGTCACTTTGGCGCCCGCGGCGGCCAGCTGCATTGTCTTGCCGCCGGGTGCGGCGCAAAGATCAAGCACGGTCATGCCAGCGGTGGGTTTCAGCATCATCACGGGTACGGCGGCGGCGGCGTCTTGCACCCACCATTCGCCTGCGTCAAAGCCTGCCATCTGGCTGACCTGCCCCGCATCAGCGACGCGCACCGACCCTGTTGGCAGCACAACACCGCCGACCTTTTCGGCCACGACGGCGGGATCATCTTTGCAGGTCAAATCAAGTTGGGCCGCGGCGAAATGCGCCGCATCCATTGCGTCCATCGCGGGTCGGCCCCAAGCGGCAACAAGCGGTTGGCGTAACCATCCGGGCATAAGCGGCACTGGCCGCTTGTTCCAAGCAGCGGGGCCTTCTTCGGCGATACGGCGCAGAATGGCGTTGGTCATGCCCTTCATCGAGGCGGTCCGCTGATTGCGTCCAACGATCTCGACGTAAGCGTTCACGACGCCATGCGCGGCCTCGCCGCCCGTCAACTCGATCACACCAAGGCGCAGCGCGTTCATCACATACTCTGGCGGAGCCGCTTTCTTGAAGTAGGGCTTCAGCATCCGATCCGCACGATCAAGGCCGCGCAGAGCATCCGTCGCAAGACGTTGCGCGCGGGCGCGATCATCCGCTGCCAAATGTTCCAAGGCACCGCCACCAATCAGTTCGGCCATCAAGCGACCCTCACCGATAATCTGTTCAAGCAGATGATGCGCGGCACGGCGCGGCGGCAGACCAGTTTGGCTCATGGGACGTCCCTTGTTTTCGTTTGTATGCCGAGTATATCAAAGGAAGGAACGCTACAAGGACAGGCCCATGACCGAGACAGCCAAAAATTTGCCCGACGCAGCCAAACGCGCCTTGGCCGAGGCCGAAGCCCGCCGCAAAGAAAACGGCGAGTTTACGTTGCCCACGGAACTGGGTGGTCGCAAAGGCCCCGAGGCCGTGCGCTATGGCGATTGGGAGAAAAAGGGAATCGCGATCGATTTTTAGATGATCGGCAGCGCGTTCACCCTGAAGCAACTTGAGGCGCTGATCTGGGTCGCGGACCTTGGTAGTTTTCGCAAGGCGGCAACCCATCTGAATACCACACAGCCCAATATTTCGTCGCGCATTGCGGGGCTGGAAAAGACGCTAGGTCTGCCGCTGATGCAACGCGATACGGGGTCGGTGCGGTTGACGGCCAAAGGCGCCGAGATCACAGCCCAAGCGCGTGTTGTTTTGCGCGAGGCCGATGCAGTGCTGCACATCGCCGGACGGCCCGACCTGCATACAGATCGGATCAGGCTGGGCGTCACCGAACTGGTCGCCTATACATGGCTGCGCGAATTTATGCGGCGCGTATCGGATGCCTTTCCCAATGTTTCCATAGAGTTGACGGTTGATTTATCGCGGAACCTAGACAAGGAACTGGCCAGCGGCACGCTGGACCTTGCTATTCAAACAGCGCCATTCACCGTCGAGACAACGGGTCAGATCGACCTTGGCGCCTATCCGTTCGCGTGGGTTGCAGCCCCTGATGTGGCCGCCAAACCTGTCGACCTTTACGCCCAACCGATCCTGACCCATGCACGCGGGACAGTGGCCTATTCCGAGTTGCGCGACCGGCTGGGGGATCGTGCGCAAATCGTCCCGTCCAACGCGCTGATGTCGAGTCTGCATATGGTGTTGGACGGCATGGGCATCGCGGTTCTGCCGCAGATCATTGCGCAGGAGCATATCGCCAGTGGCGCGCTTATCGCCCTGCCAATCGACTGGCTGCCCAGTCCGCTACGGTTTGCGGCGCGGTTCCAAAGCCACAACGCAAGCGCCACGGTTCAGGCCGCTGCACGGATTGCATCTGCGGTCGCCACTGATCACATTTCGCGTTCAGCTGTATAAATAAGAATAATTTGTATTGATGCCAAAGCGCGACGTATCCTTTGCCCTAAGCAAAGGGATAATTCATGAAAACCAACTCTATCCGCCTCGGCGTCGATATCGGCGGCACATTTACTGATGTTGTGCTGGAAAAAGACGGCGCATCGTTTTCGACCAAGGTTTTGACGACCTATGTCGCCCCTGAGAATGCAATCATCGACGGGATGGGGCAGGTTTGTGCCAAGGCTGGCGTTTCGCCCGACCAGATCGGCCAGATTATTCATGGCACGACTTTGGCGACTAATGCGCTGATCGAGCGGCGGGGCGCAAAGACTGCGTTCATCACCACCACTGGTTTTCGTGATGTGATCGAGATGCGCACCGAATCGCGGTTCGAGCAATATGATCTGAACTTGACGCTCCCCGAACCTCTGCTCGCCCGTCAAATGCGGTTTACCGTGTCAGAGCGTGTTGATGCCAAAGGCAATGTCCTAGTTGCGCTGGATCGTGCCGAGGTCGAGGCCGTTGTCGCCCAGATCAAGACGGCGGGGTATGCGAGTATCGCGGTCGGTCTGCTACATTCCTATCTGAACGATACCCACGAAAAGATGGTACGTGATGTGCTGGCCGAAATGATGCCCGAGGCGATGGTGTCGATCTCGTCCGAAGTCAGCCCGCAGATGCGCGAATACGAGCGGTTCAATACCGTTGTCGCCAACGCCTATATCAAGCCGCTGATGAAATCCTACCTTGGCCGCCTTGAGGGTCGTTTGCGCGATGAAGGGGCCGATTGCCCGATTTTTCTGATGCACTCTGGCGGGGGTATTATCAGTCTTGAAAGTGCGGCTGATTTCCCTGTGCGTTTGGTGGAATCCGGTCCTGCGGGTGGTGCGGTTTTCGCCGCCAATATCGCGGCGCGGTATGGTTTGGATAAGGTGCTGTCCTTCGATATGGGCGGCACGACGGCCAAGATTTGCCTGATCAAAAACCAGACGCCAAAGACGTCACGCGTGTTCGAAGTCGCACGCACCTACCGTTTCAAAAAGGGGTCCGGCATGCCGATTTCGATACCTGTGATTGATATGGTCGAGATTGGTGCAGGGGGCGGATCACTGGCCCACGTCGACGCGATGCGCCAAATTCGGGTGGGGCCAGAGAGTGCTGGATCAGAGCCAGGACCAGCCTGTTACGGGCGTGGCGGGATGAAGCCTGCTGTTACTGATGCCGATCTGGTATTGGGGAAATTGGACCCTGATAATTTCGCAGGCGGTTCTATTCAGTTGGTAAAAGCAGAGTCTAATAAGGCTTTATCAACTGTTTTGGGTGAGCCGCTGGAGATGGATGCCGAAACGGCTGCGTTTGGTTTGGCCGAGGTCGTGGACGAGAATATGGCCAACGCAGCACGCGTGCATGCCGTCGAAAATGGTGAGGACCTGTCGGAATATACGATGATCGCATTTGGAGGCGCTGCCCCGCTGCACGCTGGTCGGCTTTGCGAGAAACTTGGCGTGGCGCGTCTGCTGGTGCCGACGGGTGCGGGCGTCGGGTCAGCAATCGGTTTCTTGCGTGCCCCGTTTAGTTTTGAGGCGAACAGGTCTGTCTATATGAAGCTGTCGCATTTCGACGGCGGCGTGATCAAATCGCTGCTGTCCGATTTGCAAGCGGAGGCCACAGGTTTTGTGCGCACATGCGATGCGACGTCCAACATCCTATCCGAGTTCAAAGTCTATATGCGCTATGCGGGACAAGGCTGGGAAATCCCCGTGGCTCTGACGCAAACCCAAGCGATGAACCCTGACGCCGCGACCTTCCAGCGCTTGTTTGAAGAAGACTATACCAAGCTGTTTGGCCGCACGGTGACGGGCATGGATATCGAGATCACCGTCTGGGCCGTGAACGCGACGACGCCGCCAGAAAAGGTCGCGCGCGTGGCTGAGGCAACGGCTGGTGTAGCGGCAAAGGCGGTCAGGAATCGGCTTCTATTTGACGCAGGACTAGGTCGCGCCGTGCCCGCCGATGTCATCAACCGCGACACGATGACAGCCGGTCAAACCGTGCAAGGCCCCGCGATTATTACGGAGGATGAGACCACAATTATCGTCCCCTCGACCCGCTGTGCGATTGCCCATCCTGACGGCACCATCGCGTTAACCTTGAAGGGAGACTCAGCATGACCGAAGTTTCAAACGTCGCTTATCAAGTCATGTGGAACCGCCTGATTTCTGTGGTTGAGGAACAGGCGCAGGCGCTGGTCCGTACGGCGTTTTCGACCTCTGTCCGCGAGGCCGGTGATCTGTCGGCTGGGGTCTATAATGCCGAAGGGTTGATGCTGGCGCAGGCCGTCACGGGCACGCCGGGTCATGTGAATGCAATGGCCGACGCCGTCGCGCATTTCATTCGCCGTATTGGCCGCGAGAATATCCACGAGGGTGATGTGTATATTACCAACGATCCGTGGGAGGGCACAGGTCATTTGCATGATTTTACAGTTGTCACCCCGTCGTTTCATAAGGGTAACATGGTGGGGTTCTTTGCCTGCACCGCACATGTGGTGGACGTAGGCGGGCGCGGTTTTGGCGCGGATGGTGCCAGCGTTTATGAAGAAGGCATTTACGTCCCCATCATGAAATTCGCCGATCGTGGTACGGTCGATCAGACACTGGTGAAGATGTTGCGTGGCAACGTACGTGAACCTGATCAGTTGATCGGTGACATCTACGCGCTGGCGACCTGTAACGAGATCGGTCAACGGCGGTTGGGCGAGATGATGGACGAATTTCATCTGGCCGACATCAAAGGGATCGCGGACTTTATCCTTGAAAACTCGCGCCGTGCTACGCTGGAACGGATAGCCGCCTTGCCGCGCAAATCGGCCACGGGCGCGTTAACCGTGGACGGTTTCGACAAACCCATTACGCTGAAGGTCAAAGTCACGATCTTTGAGGATCGCATTTTGTCTGATTTCGAGGGCACGTCTGGGCT
Organism: Loktanella sp.; assembly: GCA_024686085.1. Classification (GTDB taxonomy): domain Bacteria; phylum Pseudomonadota; class Alphaproteobacteria; order Rhodobacterales; family Rhodobacteraceae; genus Yoonia. Next base: position 1,955 of record JAIBDT010000064.1, on the reverse strand, counting down.
GGACAAAAAGGGCATCAATTGCCCGCTGGTCTATGCCAAGGCCTATGCGTGTTATGCGCTGAAGGTCGCGATTGCGCCTGAAATTCCGAACAATGCGGCGTCCCTTGCCCCATTTGAAATTGCCGCACCGGTAAATTCGATCGTGAATGCGGTGCATCCTGCGCCTGTGGCCTTGCGCCATATCGTGGGTCACTTTGTACCCGATGCTGTGTTCAACGCGTTTGACCAGATTGTTGGTGGATTGGTCCCCGCCGAGGGCGCGGGCTGTTTGTGTAATTTCCAAGCGTCGCTGCGTCCCCGCACCGATGCCCTTGCACCTGCGGATGCAGTGCGGTCCGAGGTTTTGACCTTTAACTCTGGCGGCTCTGGTGCGCGGCCTAACTTCGATGGGTTGAACGCAACCGCCTTTCCCTCTGGCGTGATGACGATGCCAGTGGAGGCAACAGAACATGCAGGCCCCATCATTATCTGGCGCAAGGAATTGCGCCCCGATTCTGGTGGTGTCGGTCAGCAGCGTGGCGGCTTGGGTCAATATATGGAGGTTGGTGCGCGTGAGGGGCACGAGTTTGACATGCAAGCCATGTTCGACCGTGTGGATCACCCTGCAAATGGACGGCGTGGGGGCGGATCGGGTGCGCCCACGACGATTGTGCAAGACGACGGCACGCCGATGCGCGGCAAGGGCAAACAGTTCGTGGCCCACGGGCGGCGCGTTGTTATGGCGTTTCCGGGTGGTGCAGGTTATGGCCCCGCCGCTGAAAGGCCAAAGGCCAGTGTGATGCGTGATCTAGCGCGTGGCTATATTAGCACCGAGACAGCAAAGCGTGATTATGCCTTATCAGACACTGATATCGCCATCGTGCAAGACGCAATAAAGATGGGGGTCGACCTATGAAACTGGATCGCAATCCATTCACCCACGCGATCGCTGCGGGCGAGAAACAGATAGGCATCTGGGCGAGCCTTGCTAATGCGTTCGCCGCCGAGGTGATTGCCCATGCGGGATACGACTGGGCGCTGTTGGATATGGAACATACGCCCGCGGACTATATGGCGGTGCTGGGTCAGTTGCAGGCATTTGCCGCAACCAACACAACGGCCATTGTGCGGCCCGAATGGAACGATCCGGTGGCTGTGAAACGCCTGCTTGATCTTGGGGCGCAGGGGTTGTTGTTTCCGATGATCCAATCGGTCGAAGAAGCTGAAAAAGCGGTCGCAGCGACGCGTTACCCACCACGCGGGATGCGCGGTGTTTCGGGGGCGACGCGTGCCACAAAGTTTGGCCGAGTGACTGACTACACGGACCGCGTTGAAGATGAGACGACCGTCATCTTGCAGCTTGAAACAAGACTGGCGATTAGCCGCGCCGAAGAGATTGCGGCGGTCGATGGTGTGACCGGCATCTTCTTTGGCCCTGCCGATATTGCCGCTGACATCGGGCATCTGGGCAAGCCCATGCACGACGATGTTTGGGCGCTGATCCGCCCTGCGGCGCAAAAGATCATTGCGCTGGGAAAGCCTGTCGGAACCCTTGTGTTAGACCCTGTTTTTGCGGCCAGCCTGCTGAACGAAGGGTTCAGTTTTGTGGCCGCTGGTACGGATGCGGCGATGCTGGCGCGGGCAGCTGATGCGACCTTGGCGCAGGTTAAATCAGGGCTTACGACGCCTTAGAATAAAGCGCAGATTCGATCCTGTAGGTGTCGAAAAGGTTCGCCACCAAGCGGGCGACGTGACGCGCGTGCCGGGTGATATCAAAGCCTGTTTCGGTGCGGTCCACAACACTGCAGAACCGGTCCATGACCGCGTCGATGTCAGCTGAACGACTACCGGCTGACGCCGGTAGGTTCCCTTTTTGAATGTAATTCAAGATACTGAAGTATGACAGCGTCAGTGACATTTCCGCTGGTTGTTGAGAAAAATCCGCGAGCCCAAAAACGCTGGCCCCAGTACCGTTT
>JAIBDT010000097.1 GCA_024686085.1 Loktanella sp. | reverse complement strand
CGAAAATCCATAAGCATCAGGTCTGCAGACCGACGACCGATCTTAACACCAAAGGCAAAGGCACCATTCGCGGCAAGCCGCATGGGCACTGAAGGCTTGCCGACCTTACCGCGCACGGGATCGCCGCGCTCAATCAGCCCATCCGCTTCAAGCTGTCGCAAGATCCCCGAGACCGTCGGCGGCGATAGCCCCGCAATCTTGGCAAGGTCACTACCCGGCAGAGAATCGTGGCGCTGGATAAGCGAAAGCAGCAGGCGTTCGTTGTGATCCCTCACGCCCCTTTGGCTTAAGCCAATGCTCAGTGTTCTTACCAATCCGTCATCCATTTTGCGCACCTTATCTGTGCTCACCTTAAGAAAACATACCCCAAATGAATTAATAAAGAAAGTTAACTAATTAATTGACGGAGGCAAAGAATCGCGTATTGTGAGCGCCAGCAACTGCATTAAGCAGCGCGCTGGGAGATTGGGGCACTGGTCCCGACGAAACGTTTTCTGGGAGGAAACTATGAAGAAATTATTGGCTGGGTCCGCTTTGGCCCTTATCGCATCTGTTGGCATGGCATCGGCCGCCGATCTGACGTGCCTGATCACAAAAAACAACACCAACCCGTTCTTCGTAAAGATGAAAGAGGGCGCCGAAGCTGCTGCAACGGCTGCTGGCATGGATTTCCAAGCCTACGCAGGTATCACAGACGGTGACGCTGCCCCACAGATCAACGCGATTGAAAACTGCGTGGCCGCTGGTGCCAAGGGGATATTGATCACGCCGTCCAACGATTCTGTTGGTCCGGCATTGATTGATGCGCGCGCTGCTGGCGTTCTGGTGATCGCACTCGATACACCGCTTGCTGATCAAGAAGCACAAGACATGACCTTTGCAACTGACAACTTTGAAGCTGGTCTTCTGATTGGTCAGTGGGCTGCTGCAACGCTCGGCGACGAGGCTGCAAACGCGAAAATCGGCATGCTTGATATCAACAAAGACAACATCTCTGTTGACGTGGCACGCGACACCGGCTTCCTTGTGGGCTTCGGTATTGAAGTGCCTAACTTGGCCGTGATGGGGTCCGAGACAGACCCACGCGTCATCGGTCACGAGACTTCGCAAGCCTCCGTTGAAGGTGGTGTGACTGCGATGGAAAACCTGCTCGCCAAAGATCCAGACATCAATGTTGTCTATACAATCAACGAGCCTGCGGCTGAGGGTGCTTACCAAGCGCTTCAGAACGCTGGCAAAGCTGAAGGTGTTCTGGTTGTGTCCGTTGACGGTGGCTGCCCAGGTATCGCAAGCGTCAAAGACGGCGTTATTGGTGCAACATCGCAGCAATACCCAATGTTGATGGCGTCCAAAGGCATCGAGGCAATCGCAGCCTATGCAGCAGACGGCACAAAGCCATCGGCATCTGACGGCCTGACGTTCTTCAACACAGGTGTGAACCTTGTGACAGATGCGCCAGCCGAAGGTGTGCCATCTATTGACAGCGACAAGGGCACTGAGCTCTGCTGGGGCTAAGCCTTTTGCGCTCGCCTAATTTAGTCAAAGGGCGGCATTTTGTGTCGCCCTTTTTCATACAGTCGGACGGCATAAGTGGGGGAATACGACATCATGACTGACCAGAAACCGAAAGCGCCCGCAGGCGCGGATTTTGAAGCTGGCCTTGCCGCCGCTGATAAATCCGTCGCCTCATTCGCGCGCGACGATAAAACTATTGGCTATATTTTACGCGGCATTTTGCGCCGCAATCCAACGATCATTCCCGCAATGGTGCTGCTGATCAGCGTCATCAGCTTTGGCATCATCGCCCCGAACTTTATGACGCCCGGCGTTTTGTCGCTGGTCCTGAAGCAAGTGACCGTGACAGGGGTTGTCGCAATTGCACAAACCCTCATCATCCTGACCGCAGGGATCGACCTATCAGTCGGCGCGATCATGGTTTTGTCTTCAATGATCATGGGCCGCTTGGCCGTTGATTTCGGTGTGCCGCCCTTCTTTGCGGTGACCATCTCGATGTTCTTTGGCGGATTGATGGGCTGGCTTAACGGTTTCCTTGTCACGTACGTGAAGCTTCCACCATTCATCGTGACCCTCGGGACGCTCTCGGTCTTCACCGCACTTCTTTTGTGGTATTCAGGCTCGCAATCCATTCGCGGTGCCGACATTCGCGAGCTTGCGCCAAGTATTCTGTTCTTTGGCAATTCCCTACGGTTCGGTGGCTTTGTGCTGACCTATGGCGGGATCGCTTTGATCGTTCTCGCAATCGTTGTCTGGTATTTGCTCAATCAAACGGCATGGGGGCGGCACGTTCATGCCATCGGGGACGACCCTGATGCGGCGATGCTCTCAGGCATCAAAATCAACCGCACACTGATCTCTGTCTATGCTCTCGCGGGCCTTATCTGCGGCTTCGCAGGTTGGGTCGCGGCGGGGCGCGTGGGGTCCATCTCACCCATCGGCTTTACCGACATCAACCTCGCGAGCATCACCGCGGTTGTGATCGGTGGCACATCTCTGTTCGGTGGGCGCGGATCAATCTTGGGCTCGGTCCTTGGGGCGATGATCGTCGGTGTGTTCAATACTGGCCTCTCGCTGGCTGGCGTCGATGACTACTGGCAAATGTTCGCGGCAGGCAATCTTGTATTGATCGCTGTTGCTCTTGACCAATGGCTGCGGAGGGCCACGAAATGAGTGATATTCAACCTGTCATCCGCGCACGCGGTCTGATGAAACGCTATGGCACTGTGATCGCCATGGATGGGGCCGATTTTGACCTCTACCCGGGCGAAATCTGTGCCGTCATCGGCGACAACGGCGCGGGTAAATCAACGCTGATCAAGGCATTGTCTGGGGCGGTCACGCCAGATCATGGCGAAGTTTTGGTCGACGGCAAACCCGTCCACTTCAAGTCGCCAGACGATGCGCGGCGCGAAGGGATCGAGACGGTTTACCAAAACCTCGCCTTGTCTCCCGCCCTGTCAATTGCAGACAACATGTTCTTGGGGCGTGAAATCCGCAAAGAAGGGATCTTGGGTTCGGTCTTTCGGCAGATGGACCAGCGCAAAATGCAAGACTTCGCCCGCGATAAGCTGTCGGAGCTTGGCCTGATGACGATCCAGAACATCAACCAAGCCGTCGAGACGCTGTCGGGTGGTCAACGGCAAGGTGTGGCGGTGGCGCGCGCTGCGGCGTTTGGGTCCAAGGTCATCATCCTCGACGAACCAACGGCGGCCCTCGGCGTCAAGGAATCCCGCCGCGTGCTGGAGCTTATCCTCGATGTGCGCTCGCGTGGCATTCCGATCATTCTGATCAGCCACAACATGCCGCATGTGTTCGAGGTCGCGGATCGCATCCATGTGCACCGTTTGGGCAAACGGCTCTGCGTCATCGATCCCAAGGACTACACGATGTCCGACGCGGTGGCCTTTATGACAGGGGCAAAAGAAGCGCCTGTTTAGATCTCGACTTCCCTTCGCGAGGCAAACATGAAGCCCAGCCATACCTTCATTTTGCCTCGCGTCCAGACATTCCGCTGATTTACTCAAAGAACGCTACCGCGTTCATTTTCTATGAAGGCGGGATAGCCGTCATTCGCTGCGAGACAGAAAACTGGCACTTTGGGCTCACTGCCGACTTTCGCTGCGATTGCACAACAGAAAAAACGGGCTGATGCCCTGAGCGTCCGCTTTCTTCGCGCTGCCCTTTGGATTTCGCACTTGCAGCGAATGTCGGCAATCCGCCATTAGTGTCGACCTCATCTCCTTTTCTGACTGGACTTGCGCGTCTTGCAGAGCGGTAGTGTGCGCATGCCCGAGCCAATGCGGGTGTGTCGCCTGGAGGACCCGGGCTTTGCTCAGTAGCGGCGGAGAGTTTCCGCTGATTATCTGAGGAGACGCAAATGAAGAGTGTAGCAAAGAAGCCTGATGGCAAACCGACATCTGGCAATGGACGCCAAGTGACGAAGAAGGCGCAGTTGATCAAACTGCTGGGGCGTAAGTCGGGTGCCGATATTGTGGCACTCAGCGATAAGCTGGGATGGCAGCAGCACACGACACGGGCGGCGTTGTCGGGCCTGCGCAAGGCTGGCTATAAAGTGACCCGCGCGACGTCCGCCAATGGTGGTCCTGCGAAGTACCGCATCCTTGTCGCGTCTGCGGTGGCGGACGATGCAGCAGCAGAGGTCGCGCAAAATGGGGCATAAGCCGAACCCTGCGCGGCCAGCCGTGCTGCGGCAATGGGCGGTTGCCTTTGGCGCACCACCACCGCCGTTCTTGTCCGTATTGTTCATGCAACAGGCACTGGACTATGAGGCCCAGTGCAAGCGGGCAGGGGGACTTCCCGCACCGACCCGCCGCGCGCTTGCGCAGATTGCGGAGGGCAAGACTATTGCCACAGTGCCACTGAACGCAGCTAAACTAGGCACACACTATGTGCGCGAGTGGAACGGCAGAACCTATCAGGTTGCGGTGGTGCATGGCGGGTTCGAGATGGATGGTCGGATGTGGCCTTCGCTGTCCGCGATCGCCAAACACATCACGGGAACAACCTGGTCGGGCCCACGGTTCTTTGGATTGACCAAAGTGCAAAGTGTAGCCGCATGAAGAAGATCCGCTGCGTCATCTACACCCGTAAGAGCTCGGAGGAAGGGCTCGAGCAAGAGTTCAACTCTCTGGATGCACAGCGCGAAGCCTGTGAGGCCTACATCCTCAGTCAGAAGCATGAAGGATGGGTGCTGCTGCCTGCAGCCTACGACGACGGTGGCTTGTCAGGTGGATCATTAGAACGCCCAGCCCTCCAGCGCCTGCTTGCTGATATGCGCGACGGCCACGTTGATCAGGTGGTGGTCTACAAGATTGACCGGCTGACGCGCTCATTGGCGGACTTCTCGAAGATCGTGGATGTACTGGATGCAGCAGGGGCATCCTTTGTCTCGGTCACCCAGTCATTCAATACAGCCACCAGCATGGGGCGCCTCACACTGAACATGCTGCTCAGCTTCGCGCAGTTCGAGCGGGAGGTGACGGCAGAGCGTATCCGAGACAAGATCGCGGCTTCCAAGCGCAAGGGCCTCTGGATGGGTGGCCTCGTCCCGATTGGTTACGATGCAGATGGGCGCACGCTCAAGATCAATGCGTTTGAGGCAGCAACAATCCGCACGCTCTACGATCTTTATGAGCAGCATGGTAATGTGCGGGCTGTGAAAGAACACGCGGATAGCTTGTGTCTAAAGACAAAGACGCGCGTAACAAAGAATACCAACTCCAGCGGTGGCGGCCCCTTCACCCGTGGCCATATCCATCAGATCCTAACCAACCCTCTTTATGCCGGGCGCATCCGGCACCGCAAGATGGTGCACGAGGGCCAACACCCTGCGATCATTGACCCGGACCGTTGGGAGCAGATCCAGCAACGCCTGCAGGAGGGCGCGGCGCGCAACCGCAGCGCAAGTGCTGCCAAGCAGTCCTCACAGCTCTGTGGCAAGCTCTTTGATAAGATGGGCGATAGGCTGACGCCGTCGCACAGTAAGACCAAGGCAGGTAAGCGGCTGCGCTACTACGTCTCACATCGGCTGATCGCCAAAAGCGGCGAGGCCAACCAAGGTGGTTGGCGATTGCCGGCACCGGAACTGGAGGAACAGATTGTAGTATTGATCCGCAAGGTGCTCTCAATGCCTGCTGCGGTATCGCAACTCGTGCCAAACTTATCTGCCGATGCAATCGGCCGTATCCGATCGGCACTGTCGGATTGGCTGCAGGAGGCAAAGCCATCAGACACACTCAAGCTGGTCGAGACCATCACTGTCACGCCGGGTCAGCTCAAGCTGCGGCTAGACGCATCTGGGGTTGCTGCGCTGCTTGGTGTAGAGCCTGCATCACTCAACGACGACGCGTGCCAGATCACCGCACCTTTCCAGATGCGCAAACGCGGCGTCGAGACCAAACTCATCATAGGTGATGCACCGACAGGTCAGGATGAGACACTCATCCGCAATATCGCAAAGGCGCATCACTGGTTCGCACAGATCAAATCTGGCAAAACCTTCACTGAGATCGCTGCCAGCGAGGGCGCATCCAAACGGCGCATTCAGCAAATGATTGATCTCGCCTTCCTTGCGCCAGACATCATCCGGGATGTGCTGGACGGCACACAGCCGGTTGGATTTACCTCCGACTGGTATAAGCAACATGGATTGCCGTCGGACTGGATATCGCAACGCCAGTTGCTCGCGACGCTCTGATTCCATAATCGGGGATACTGTCTGGTCGCCTACATCAGACCCTGCCAGAAGCACATCAAACCAGCATCTTTGAGAAGCAACCTGCTACCGTGGAAACAGGGCGCGCAGACTTTAAGCTATCTATAGGCTGAAATAGGCATGCTCACCGGTCTGCGCCATTCCGTATCTCGCGCAAGCCTTTGAAACTTCGGTGCTATACCAAAGTAAACGCGACAAGTCTGGGTTAGGGGAAGACGCTGGCTGGGGTGGTAGGATTCGAACCTACGGTGCACGCTACCAAAAAGCGTTGCCTTACCACTTGGCTACACCCCATCAGCGAGGCGGTGAATACGATGAACTTGGCGGCTGTTCAAGCCCCGAAATGGGAAAATCGGCT
>JAIBDT010000087.1 GCA_024686085.1 Loktanella sp. | reverse complement strand
TTTGTCTAACCGAATGCACCTTCGCCCGGGCCGCGAAAATACACCCATTTGACCGGGGGTTTCATGTCTATTCGTGGCAACCGTCCCACCGGTGCCTCCCGACATTTGAAACCTACCCAAGACGGACGTTCAGCGCGGAACGTCCTTCTAAGACAGGTTTGGCTGGGCGCGCAAAAACGCACCCAGCCGGTAGATATAGGGACTAACTGTCCCCAAAGAAGTGGCTTAAGCCAATTCGACAGTCGCGCCAGCTGCTTCCAGCTTAGCTTTGACTTCTTCGGCTTCTGCTTTAGAAGCGCCTTCTTTGATTTTGCCGCCAGCTTCAACGAGGTCTTTAGCTTCTTTCAGGCCAAGACCTGTGATGCCGCGAACTTCTTTGATGACGTTGATTTTGGATGCACCAGCGTCCTTCAGGACTACATCAAATTCAGTCTTTTCTTCAGCAGCTTCGCCGCCTGCAGCTGGGCCAGCCATCATAACAGCGCCACCAGCAGCTGGTTCGATGCCGTACTCATCCTTCAGGATGGTTTTCAGTTCTTGTGCTTCCAGAAGGGTCAAACCAACAATCTGTTCTGCGAGGTTCTTAAGATCAGCCATTATACTGTCTCCATTCAATATTAATGTGTTCCAACGTCGGCAAAGGTAGCCAAGTCGGATATTCTAGATGCTTCAGGCAGCTTTCTCTTCGATAGTCGAGAGAATGCTCGCGATGTTGGAAGCAGGCGCGCCAATGGCACCGGCGATGTTCGAAGCAGGAGCAGCGATACAACCCACGATGGAAGCAATAAGCTCCTCGCGGCTTGGCATCTGTGCCACAGCTTTAACACCGGCGACGTCAAGTGCTGTATCGCCCATTGCACCACCAAGAATAACGAGCTTGTCGTTCTTCTTTGCGTATGCATCGATGACCTTCGCCGCAGCGACAGGGTCTTCGGAATAGGCGAGCACTGTCATGCCGTCGAGGTATTCAGCGATGCTTGCGCATGGCTTACCCTCTAGAGCAATCTTAGCGAGCTTGTTTTTGGCAACGCGAACAGACCCACCAACTTCACGCATTTGCGCGCGCAGGTCCTGCATTTCGGCAACTGTCATACCCTCGTAGCGGCTAACCACAACGACGCCAGAGCTTTCAAAGATTTGGCCGAGATCGCCGACCAACTGTTCTTTTTGTGCTCTATCCACAGTTTCACTCCAAATTTGGGGGTTACCCCCGGCTCATGTTTGCCGGATAGCGAACTATCCGACATTTCGGGTCCGTTACTACGGGCGAGCCAAGGGTTCTGAGGAGAGCCTCATCACATCTTGTCTGATCCCGTCTCAGGCAGGAATTAACGGTCCGGAACGGACCAACCCACCATCTTGGACGAAACAAAACAGCGCGCGACGAATCGCACGCTGGCTTGTGAGTGTTTCTATAGAACCTCAAGACGCGGATGTGAAGGGGGCGTTAAGCAAAAGGGCGGCCCAATGGACCGCCCCTTCGTCATTATTTGCAAATCGGGCGCGATGCCCGACCCTGACTTAGTTGCCAGTTGCGTTTGAGATATCCAAAGACACGCCTGGGCCCATTGTCGAAGATACAGCGATCTTCTTCATGTATGTGCCTTTTGCGCCTGTTGGACGGGCTTTCTGAACCGCGTCAACAAAGGCCAGCATGTTTTCTTCGATCTGCTGGGCAGTGAAAGAAACTTTGCCGATACCAGCGTGAACAACACCAGCTTTTTCAGCTTTGAACTGAACCTGACCGCCCTTAGCAGCTTCAACAGCGGCTTTAACGTCCATAGTCACTGTTCCAACACGTGGGTTTGGCATCAGGTTACGTGGGCCCAAAACCTTACCAAGACGACCAACAACAGCCATCATGTCAGGTGTCGCGATGCAACGATCAAAGTCGATTGTGCCGCCCTGAACGATTTCCATCAGGTCTTCTGCACCAACGATGTCTGCACCAGCAGCTTTTGCTTCGTCAGCCTTGTCGCCGCGTGCAAAAACAGCAACGCGAACAGTTTTACCAGTGCCGTGAGGCAGGTTCACTGTGCCGCGAACCATCTGGTCTGCGTGACGTGGGTCAACACCCAGCTGCAACGAGATCTCAACAGTCTCGTCGAACTTTGCTTTTGCGTTGTCTTTCACCAAAGCAACAGCTTCAGTTACTTTAACGTTTTCTTTGCCTGCGAATGCTGCGCGAGCAGCAGTTGTGCGCTTACCAAATTTTGCCATCTTACTTCACCTCAATGCCCATAGAGCGAGCAGAGCCCGCGATGATCAGCATAGCGCCTTCGATGGACGTCGCGTTGAGGTCCTTCATTTTGGCTTCAGCGATTTCACGCACCTGCTTACCAGTGATAGAACCTGCAACCGACTTGCCTGGCTCTTTGGAACCGGACTTCAGCTTGGCAGCTTTCTTTATGTAGTGGGACGCAGGTGGCGTCTTCACTTCCATAGAGAAAGATTTGTCAGCGTAGTATGTGATGACAGTCGGGCAAGGCGCACCTGGCTCCATGTCTGCTGTTTTCGCGTTAAACGCTTTACAGAATTCCATGATGTTGATGCCGCGCTGACCCAATGCTGGACCGACGGGTGGGGATGGATTTGCTTGGCCTGCTTTAACTTGCAGCTTGAGCGATCCCATTACTTTTTTAGCCATAAGGCGTCTCCTTCATTTCAGCGATGAACATTTGTTCATCCTACAATGCCCAGATAAGGGCGTTTTGCCGTGGTTCGCATCACTGCTCCCACGTCCGAAACACACATTTAACCTTGCTTGGTTACCTGCGTGAATTCCAATTCGACCGGCGTTGCGCGGCCAAAGATAGAGACCGTCACCTTGAGGCGCGAGTTCTCTTCATCAACTTCTTCAACCATGCCGTCGAAATCTTCGAACGGACCTTCGTTGACTTTAACTTTCTCACCGATCTCGAAGTGGATCAGCGTGCGTGGCGCTTCCTGACCTTCTTCGACACGGCCAAGGATCGCTTGAACCTCAGCATCGCGCATCGGCATCGGGCGACCTTGCGGGCCCAAGAAACCAGTGACGCGGTTGATCGAGTTCACCAAGTGATAAGCCTCGTCCGACAATTCCATGCGGACCAGAACATAGCCCGGCATAAAGCGACGCTCGGCAGTCACCTTTTTGTTGCGGCGGACTTCGATTACTTCTTCGGTCGGAACCAACACTTCTTCGATTTGATCGCTCAGACCCTGCTCTTCAGCTTTCTGCCGAATAGTTTCTGCGATCTTTTTCTCGAAGTTCGAAAGAACGCTAACCGAATACCAACGTTTCGCCATGTTTCTCGACACCTCAGCCGTCAGCACCTCGAAAGGTGCGAATTCCAATTAAATCGGGCAGTTAGCCCGTCTATTCCAGAAAATAAAATACGGCGCGCAACTTGATTCGCCGCACGCCATTTCTAGAAGTCTCGGGCTATTACCGCTCATACCATGTGTTTTCAAGTAGGTATGGGCAAAAACCCGATGTGATCCTTAAGAGCCGAAGTAGCCCAGAACACCCGTCAAACCGAAACGGATCGCCATATCAACCAGCGAAAAGAAAATCGCCGTTAGGGCGGCCATGATGAAAACCATGATTGTGGTCAGAACCACTTCACGGCGGGTTGGCCAAACTACTTTGGCGACTTCTGCACGGACTTCTTGTGCAAACTTGACGGGATTGGCGATGGCCATTGTGTACTACCTCTTGCGGAATAGACGCGACATACGGGTTTGGGCGGACGATTTCAAGCCCGCAGGATCGTCACACCACCCATCTGGTCGATCTGTGCGATCTGCGCGTCATAGGCTTCTGTCGCGGCGCCAATCTGGGCCGCATCAAACGGCGCAAAGGCAGGATTAGCGTCAGACACAGGAAACCGTGCGCGGGCCTCGTCGACGCAATCGGCTTGGCCTTGAGACAAGATATAATCAACCGCAGCTTCGGACAGGCCGATATGCACCTTGTTGGGGATTGGGGCGATGCGGATATCAGCGTCAGGGCCCATCATCGCAGCCGTGGCCTTGTAAAACCGCCAGCGGTATTCCTCGAAACGCCACACGACGATTTCACCCAAATTGGGAATCGCACGCAACCGCGCCACCAATCCTGCCCAATCAATCAAATCCAGCGGGTTCTTGGCGATGTATTCTTCAAAACTCATCGGCAAACCACCCATCAAGGCCTGACCATAAGCCGAGGTCAGGAATGTCGCGGGATTGCGGATGCTTAAAAACACATCCACCGGATGCGGGGCCACAGCATCGACCAATGCGGCCACACGTTTTTGCGCATGCGGATAAAGCGGGGACAGCATCGCACCCTTTTTGTTATGCATCACACCGATGAAATTCTCGTCGCTCAACACCAAGCGGTGCCCGTCCTTGACCATGAACGCGAACTGATCTTGGCGGGACCGCGTCGGACGGGGCGGCCTCTTGGACACCTCTAACCCGAAAACATCGGCAATGCTGCGCTCTGGGCGGCGCAACGACTCGGGGCCGTAATATCTGACACCGGCATTGATCAGGGCATTCTGCTGCATCGTGAAAGAGCGCTGCAAATGAGTCGTCGCCGTTTTGTGGGCACCGATATGCAAAGCAACCGAATAAGGGGGGTGTTGGTTCATGGGGCGTTTTATCCTTTGATAAGGCATCGCATCATGTGGTCTTGGCAGGGGCGCACGGGCTCGAACCGTGGACCTACGGTTTTGGAGACCGTCGCTCTACCAACTGAGCTACACCCCTAAGACCGAGGTCCGATTAGCCCGAACAGCGAAGGGGATCAAGAGGGATTGCATGCCAACCTTGTATTCAGGTTCAGAAATGTCGAAACAAAGGGACCAAACAGGGGCGCGGGCATGACTTTTCGGCAACGGATCGAACACTCAAAGGTTTTGGCATGGCTACTGGCCAGCCTTGCAGGAGCCTACCTGACACTGTGCCAACGGACAACGCGCTGGGACTATCGCGGGTTAGACACCCTGAAAGCCGACCTCGCTGACGGACCTGTCCTGCTACTCATGTGGCACGGGCGATCCCTGATGGGACCGATCCACTGGCCAGTCACAGCGGGACCGTTGTCCAGCCTCTATGACGCCTCCCCCATCGGGCGGGTGTCAGGGGCATTGCAACGCAAACGGGGCCTGCAACCAATGGAGATGTCCAACAAAATGTCCAACCTCGCAGCGTCACGGGTGATCTTGAAACGGGTGCGCGAAGGGGTCAGCATCGGAATGACAGGCGACGGACCACTGGGGCCAGACAGGCAAGTCAAAGACGCACCGCTCGAATGGGCACGCGTGATGAAACGACCCGTTTACGGCTACGCCTTCGCGACCAGACGTCATAAAATCCTAGGGAGCTGGGACAAAATGATGCTGCCCCTGCCCTTCACACGCGGGGCGGTGGTATTCGCGGCCATGCCATTGGACCTCCCGCGCCAACCTACGCCGACAGACATGGAAACCGCGCGGCAGCACATTGCAAACGGGCTTGATCGCACCGAAGCACTTGCCGACAGCGTCGTGGGTTAATGGGCAGCAGCCCTAAGAGCTGCCAAATCCGCACCCACAATTGCCACCTCATGCGCGACGATGACCTCGATCGGCCAGTTCCACCACGCAAGCTCTAGCAACGCGGCAATCGTCGGATCGTCAAACCGCTTGCGCAACACCCGCGCAGGATTGCCACCGACCACGGCATAGTCTGGAACCGTGCCAATCACGACGGCACCAGCGGCCACAATCACACCATTGCCGATCGCCGCACCGGGCATGATCTTGGCACCCTGCCCGATCCAGACATCATGACCAACAACCGTATCTGGACCCGCATCAGGGCGCGACGGCGACGCAGCACCCGCGCCTGTGAAGATCATAAACGGGAAACTCGAAAACCCGTCATAGCGGTGGTTAGCCGAAGACGTGATGAACGTAACACCATCGGCAATCTGGCAAAAGCGGCCAACCGTCAGTGTCTCGGGCGAAAAATCGTAAAGATAAGGGGCAAGGCAAAACGCCCAATCATCAGGCGGCACATGGGCGCTAGCATAGGTGTAATCACCGACATGAAACTTGGCGTGAGCTTTCACCGCAGGGGCGAGAAACACCGTGCCTTCATGGGGTGTGCCATCGGGCAAAGTAACTGGATTGAGGGTTTGGGGATCGGGAAAAGGGCGGGGCATCATCTGTCCTTCGCTTTGATTTCAGGGGATTTCAAAACAAAAGACCTAGATCATCGATACCTCCATCGCTGTGACCAGTCTAAAGCGATGGCTTTGACGGGTAAACCAAGAACTGCGGGGCTACATTACGCCCAACAATAACTGCATCGCAACCAAGGCAATCAAACCACCTGCAACCACCTCGGCGCTGACAATCAGCCACGCGGTTTGGGGCGCGCTGGCAGTCTGAGCCAGAACGCTTTCGCGCGCACCAACAGCGGCAACCGCGACCATCGCCGTGAAACTCGCGGTGCCAAGGCCCATGATAAACGCGCCCGCAATCCCCGCCCACATGATGCCAAGGCCATGGGTCAGAATCAGGAGGAAAATTGCGCCCGTGCAAGGACGAACGGCGATGCTGACCACAACCGCCAGCGCGTCGCGCAACGACGTGACATTTGCGGCTTGGGCGGGTGTCGGGGCATGGGCGTGACCGCAACTGTGACAGACAGCATCTTCGTCATGATGGTGATGGACAGGGGCGCGCAACCGCCAAGCCTTACGCAGCCCGCGCAACAACAACCACAGACCAACCGCCGCGATCAGCGCGTAACTCAGCGGCGCCATCGTGCGATCAGCAATGTCCGTCATCTGGGTGCGGCCCCAGCCAAACACCCACAACGCTAAGCCGACAATCAGCACAGCAGACAAGGCTTGGGCCAAGGACGACGCAAAAGCCAACGCAACCAAACGACGGGCCGTAACACGTGCGCCAACACCGTAACCGCCGATGATCAGCTTGCCATGACCCGGACCCGTAAGTGAAACATAAGCCCCACAGCCCGATCAACGCACCCGCCTGCCCCGTCTTGATACCACGGATACTGCCCGCCATCGCATTTTGGGTCTCGCGCTGGGTGGCTGCGGCGAAACGGGAAACGGCGTCCGCACCGCCAAAGCCCCACAGCCAAACCGCGGCACCCACAAGCGTCACAAGCAGCGCCAGCATTACCCGCTGCATGTAATCGTCACAGTCTGGGCAAACAAATCACCAACTTCGGGAAACGCTTCGTCAGGGCCAACATCATCGGCGGAACGACCGCCCAACAGATCCGACACAAGGGCGCTTGCCGCCGCAATGTCAGGGGATTGCAACGCGCTACTGCACCCGTCACGCCCTTCGATCGTAATGGCGCCTGTGACGTCGTAGGCAACATAATGGCTTGGATCAAAAGCGCGCACAATCAAAGGCAGGGCGGCATCAATCTGACCGGTCAACGGGCGCGTATGCACCTCGCGGACGATCCCATCCTCAAAGGTCGCAAAATGATCTGTGCGGAAACCTAACGCAATCATACGACCCGCCTGAGACACCTCCAAATCACCCTCATACCCCGCAGGCCAAGCACGAACAGCCTCGGACAGAATGTCAGCCTCTTGCGGTGTCAGGGTCGCGTCACCGTCAAGATCAATGCCAAGGTCCGTGGTCAACAACAGCGAAAAATAATCGTCATATGTCCACTCTAACCGCACCGCAGCAGGGGCATCCCCCTCAAAAATAACGGCCATCGACACCTCCACAAAAATATGGGGATGGGCCAAGGCATTGGCGGTGGGGATACAAGTCAGCAAGGCTGCAAAAAGAGTTCTACGCATAGGTCTCAAATACTGCACCATGTCAGGACCAGCAACAGCCATCAGACAAATAGGAAAAAGGCCGCCTCCTTTCGGGGGCGGCCTTTCGTTTGTATCGTAAGCGGTTAGGCTTATTCTACGATTTTGGAAACCACGCCAGCGCCGACAGTACGGCCGCCTTCGCGGATGGCGAAACGGAGGCCGTCTTCCATTGCG
>JAIBDT010000089.1 GCA_024686085.1 Loktanella sp. | reverse complement strand
GCCATATTCTTGCCGCGATTGTTTTCTAATTAGAAACAATGGAGGGGCCTTCATGCCGTTTTTCTTAAACCCGCGTTTCGCGATGCTTTTGCTGATCGGCCTGCCTATGGCGGGCGGGGCAGTCGTGCACCCTCATGGGGCCAGCGCATTTGTAATGGGTGCTTGGGCGGGATTGATATTGGTCGGGCCGCCTTTGATGATTTTGCTTTGGATATTTGGCTTGCGGACAATCGGACAGCTATTGCGGCCCTTGGCGCGTTTGCCGATCCTGATCGGACTGACCGTGGCGATGTTCTATTTCACGGACACAGACATCGGGCTGGGCGGTCAAATGCTTGGGGGCGGGGCGTTGATGCTTTGGCTGAAACAAGGGCGCAGCGGCAACATTATTTAAGCGGCACAAGGTCCAGCACAAATGCTATCACTTTTGCATCGGGCATCTCGCAGGGCTTGAGTAATGGACCTGACTTCAGGCGGTAGAGATTTAGGCTGATATAGTCCGAGCCATCCAATGCCTCGGCCACCAGTTTTTCACCACGCCCGCCCGCAACTTCTGACTGGGTGGCGACATAGTCGCGTCCATGTGCGCTGGCCCGAAACGTCCCATTGGGCAAAGCATCAAAAGCCACTAGAAACGGTTTCATCACTTGCCAATTTTGGTCTCGGTGCCGGCACGCAGCCTTTGGATGTTCTGTCCGTGGCGGATATAGATCAGCGCTGCCAAAATCGCCATCAGCACAAACAGTTGGGGGTTGCCGATGAAGATTAAAATCACTGGGATCCACCCCGCCGCCATCAAGGCCGCAAGTGACGAATACCGGCTAATAGCGGCAACTGCCAACCAGATTGCGCCAGCGATCAAGCCCACAAAAGGGGACAATGCGAAGACGATTCCAAAGTATGTCGCGACACCCTTGCCCCCTTTGAACTTGAGCCAAACAGGAAAACAATGCCCCAAGAACGCGGCAAGCCCTGCAAGTTGTGCGGCGTCTTCACTGGCCATTGAACGCGCAAGAAGCACAATCGCGGCACCTTTGCCTGCATCAAATAGCAGCGTCAGCACCGCGGCTTTCTTGTTGCCGGTGCGCAAGACATTCGTGGCACCAATATTGCCCGACCCGATGTCACGCAAATTTCCCAAGCCCATCAATTTGGCCAGGATAATGCCAAACGGGATCGAGCCCAGAATATACCCTGCGACAGCCCACAGAATTAGCGCAGTGATCGGTGTAACAATCTCGGGCATTATTTGTCTCCTACAAGGGTGCCGCCAACCCACGTGCCCAACACAACACCTTGCAGGCGGGCGCCATCAAACGGTGTGTTCTTGGACTTGGATTGCAGGTTTGTGCGGTCTAACTGGAATGGAGCATCGGGATCAAACCACACCAGATCTGCAGGCGCACCTTCGCGCAGACGACCTGTCTCAAGTCCCATAAGGCGAGATGGGTTCAGCGACAATGCAGCGAACAATTGGGGCAATGAAATCATCTCGGCATGATAAAGGCGCAATGCAGCAGGTAGCAACGTCTCTAAACCCACAGCGCCGCTCGCGGCTTCTTCATAGGGTAAGCGCTTGCTTTCCTCATCCTGCGGGGTGTGCATTGAACAAATGATATCAATCAAACCATCGGCGACAGCTTGCACCACGGCCAGACGGTCATTCTCGGACCGCAATGGGGGCTTGAGCTTAAAGAACGTGCGATAATCAGCAACATCCAACTCGTTAAGAGTCAGGTGATGCACGCCAACGCCTGCGGTAATGCGCAAGCCATTGCGTTTGGCGCGCTCCAATGCGGGCAAGGCACGGGCCGTTGTGATCTGATCCGCGTGATAGCGTGCACCTGTCATCTCCAGCAGGGCAATGTCTCGGTCCAACGCCATGCGCTCTGCCATCGGGGATACCGCTGGCAATCCGCGCAGTGACGCGAATTTTCCAGATGTCACAGCGGCACCATCAGACAAGTTAGGTTCTTGCACGTGGGCAATGACCAATGCGTCCAGTGAGTTGGCATAAGTCAACGCGCGGCTGAAAACCTTGGTATTCGTGATCACGCGGTCGCAGTCAGTAAAGGCAACGGCACCAGCATCCTGTAAAAACCCGATCTCGGTCATTTCGCGACCTTCACGGCCTTTTGTCAGTGCGGCCATCGGCAAAACGCGCACAGCAGCATCTTGGGCAGCTCGGCGGGCGACAAACTCTAGAACCTCGGGCGTATCTATCGCAGGCAGCGTATCGGGTCGGGTGACAATTGTTGTGACACCACCCGCCGCCGCAGCACGCCCCGCCGAGCGAAAGCTTTCCTTATGCCGTTCTCCGGGCTCCGACACCTTCACGCCGATATCAACGATACCAGGGGCAAGGCAATGGCCTGCGCAATTCACCACAACCGCGCCTTTGACCTCAGGCTCCGCGGTCTCGAAAACCTCGGCAATCATCCCGTCCTTGACCAGCAAAGCCCCAAGACTGTCTGTCTGGGCGACAGGATCAATCAGCCGCGCGTTGATAAATAGCGTCTTAGTCATGTCATGGCCTTTTGTTGCAGGTCTTTGAAGAGGGCGCAAACTGTCGCGCCTCCCACATTATATTCGGCGCTTTTTTCCCCAACGGTACTTGATATGCTCTATCAACTCGCATCCCGTAGTTACCCCGCGATCCAAATCATAATCGCGACCAAAAGGAACATCACCAAAAGCGCGATCGTGGCAACACGGCCCGACATCGCAGCCTGCGACGGCACCTTTTTGCCGCTGGGTGGGACAATGCCCTTGGCGCTTTCGGTATGAATAGGCTGCGGGGCTGACATGCTGGCCCCTTCGCGCAAAGTCGTCACCAGACGGACGTCAGAAGGCAGGTCAATCGTCAGCTCATTCCCGCCAAAGGCCGCCGACATCACCAAAACAACAGTGCCAACCAAGCCGCGCAATTTCTCGGCGTCACGGTCGGACACAGGCATCTCGTATCCATTGCGGATCAGATCGGCCAAGGTCATGTCAATCAACATACCCGGGGTAATTGCGCCAACGTAGTCGGTGTTCACGACCACTTTGCCAAATACGGCCATCATCGCGGCATCGGTCTTTGCGTCCAACCCCTCGGGGATCGGGCGGTTCAGCTCTAGCACATAAATCGCGCCATGATCGTTGGCAGGAATGTTCAGCATACAGCGTCCTCGCGGGCAGCGCGCTTGGCGCGCAGGTTCTGGGCCAGCAAATCCATCGCGGCCATGCGCACGGCAACACCCATTTCAACTTGGGTTTGGATAACCGACCTGTTGATATCGTCAGCAATATTGCCGTCAATTTCGACGCCACGGTTCATCGGGCCTGGGTGCATGACAATAGCGTCAGGCTTGGCATAAGACAGTTTTTCCGCATCCAGCCCGTAGCGATGGAAATACTCGCGCTCAGACGGAATAAAACCGCCATCCATACGTTCCTTCTGCAGACGCAGCATCATCACGACATCCACGTCCTTCAGGCCCTCGCGCATATCGGTGAAAACCTCGCAGCCAAACTCGTCCATACCTGTGGGCATCAAGGTCGGGGGCGCGATCAAGCGGATACGGTTCTCCATCTTGCCCAGTAGCATGATATTGGATCGAGCGACGCGGCTATGGGCAATATCACCGCAAATCGCGATCGACAGACGGTGCAAACGGCCCTTGGCGCGGCGAATGGTCAGCGCATCCAACAAGGCCTGTGTCGGATGCTCATGGCGGCCATCACCCGCGTTCAGCACTGCACAATTCACCTTTTGCGCCAGCAAATCAACAGCCCCCGAGTGTGGGTGACGGACCACTAGCAAATCAGGATGCATCGCGTTCAACGTCAGGGCCGTGTCAATCAAGGTCTCGCCTTTTGTGATCGAACTGGCCTGCATCGCCATGCTCATCACGTCGGCACCCAACCGCTTGCCCGCCAATTCGAAACTGGCTTGCGTGCGGGTCGAGTTTTCAAAGAACATGTTGATTTGCGTGAGGCCGGCCAGCACATCTTTATGGCGCACGCCGCGGCGGGTTTGCTCGGCGTATTGATCGGCCAAATCCAGCAATGTGGTGATCTCAACAGGGTGAAGATGCTCGATCCCCAAAAGATGCTGCGCGTTGAAGGTCATCGCTTATCCTGTCGTTGTTTGCATGGGTTATAGAAACTGCGCCGCAGGGTCGCAAGCACCACCTTACACATGATGTAAAACGGGGGTAGGGTAGGTCAATGGAATCTGTTGATACATATTGGTCCGACCGCGCCGCATTGGAATGGCAGGTCGAGATGGGCGCGACCGAGGCAATCTTGGACGCGCCCCTGAACCGCTATGAGGTTCCCGAAAAACTGGCAAAACCTGTGATCGCGCAAAAGCCCAAAGGCCCGCCGCCGATCCCCGTGCCTGTCGCAGTCGACGGCGTGGCCGAGGCAAAAGCCGCCGCCGCTGGCGCTGCTGGTCTGGACGGGCTTCAAGCCGCGTTAAATGCGTTCCAGCACTGCGACCTGAAAAAGGGCGCGCGCAAAATGATTTTTGGCGAGGGCGATCCGGCATCCCGCGTCATGATTGTGGGCGAGGCGCCAACAACACTTGAAGACCGCGCAGGCCAGCCTTTTGTGGGCGACATGCGGACCCTGCTTGATAACATGTTCGCAGCAATTGATATGGGCGTCGCCCACGACAACGCCGCACAGCGCATCTATCTGACCGCCGCGTTTCCTTGGTCAGCGGGCAACGTCGCGCCGACTTTGACCGACATCCAAATGATTACACCATTTCTGGAACGGCACATTGCGCTCGCCAATCCCGATGTGGTCGTTTTGATGGGCAACACCGCCTGCCAGATGTTGTTGGGCAAAACCGGCGTCAGTCGGTTGCGGGGTACATGGTCAGAGGTCATGGGCCGTCCAGCACTTGCAATGAACCACCCCGCACAGCTAATCCGCGATCCCAGTGGTAAGCGCGATGCGTGGGCCGATCTCCTCGCATTAAAAGCCAAGCTAGAGAGCTGAAATGAGTAAAGACTTCATCCCTGTCCGTATCGCCGTTCTCACTGTCAGCGACACCCGCGAAATCGGCGATGATCGCTCTGGCGACGTGCTGGTTGACCGCATTGCTGCGGCAGGACACACGCTGGTGGATCGTAAAATCATCCGCGACGAACGCATTGAAATCGCCGAGCAACTTCGCACATGGTGCCACGACGATGCCATTGATGTGGTCATCTCGACAGGCGGCACGGGCTTGACGGGGCGCGACGTTACCGTCGAGGCGCACCGTGACGTCTATGAGAAAGAAATCGACGCTTTCGGAACCGTCTTTACAATCGTCTCGATGCAAAAGATCGGCACCAGCGCGGTGCAAAGCCGCGCAACGGGCGGGGTGGCCAATGGAACCTATCTCTTTGCTCTGCCAGGTAGCCCCGGGGCGTGCAAAGATGCGTGGGACGAAATCCTCGTCAAGCAGCTAGATTACCGCCACAAGCCCTGCAATTTTGTGGAAATCATGCCGCGCTTGGACGAACATCTGCGCCGCAAATAGACACTAACCCGCAGTGCAACCTTGAATGTCTACAGCACGACCCGTGCTAAGAACAGTCATGCGGATACCCGACCGATCAACCGCGAAACTATCCCCGTCCACGTGGATTAAATCAGATGTCGCGGTGATATGCGTAGCACTACGGGTCACC
This sequence comes from Loktanella sp., assembly GCA_024686085.1. Taxonomy (GTDB): domain Bacteria; phylum Pseudomonadota; class Alphaproteobacteria; order Rhodobacterales; family Rhodobacteraceae; genus Yoonia. The sequence continues at coordinate 1,971 of JAIBDT010000089.1, read as the reverse complement.
TTTGGCTCTGACACCCAGACATAAGGGTTGGATGTTTCAATCACGACGGCCTCGGCCCCGTTTTGGGTCAATGCAGCAACCGTTGTGATCTGCATCCCGCCCTCAATCGGCTGGATCGTGCAGGTGACATCGCCAACACCTGCTTCTTGCGCAGTCAACGGGCGGTTCAAAAGTGCGGCCATGATCGCCGCATCGCGCTTGCCATCCACAGGTAGCAACGCATCAAAATCCAGCGTCACAGGCACGCAAATCTCGTCGCAAACACCGATCTCAATCTGCCCTGCAAGGCGCATCTCGCCATTTTTGGTCGGGAAAACCTCAATCGGGATCGTGACGCTATCGTGATAGCCGATCGACCTCATCCCGCTTTGGTCAAATACCTCGGGGACGGGCCAATGAAACGCCGCAGACCCGATGTTTTTTGACCCGGACCACGTGATCGTCGGCGGAATACCCGCATCACCGGGGGCACGCCAATAGGTCTTCCACCCATCTGCAAGATCAATGCGCAGACCCGCCATATGACTGCCATTCTTTGTTTCCCAACCGGGCAAGACAGATAACGTCGTGGCATGATCCAGCGGACCAGCGGTCAGACTGGCACCAAACGCGCAAAGAAATGCAGAAAGGGTCAAAGCATGTTTCATGCCTTTATTCATAGTGAAATCCCGCACAATGGAAAGTCACATGCGCGCGACTATTCTGACATATACCGCTTGCGCAAGGCAGCCTTGCGACCCATCATAACGGTATGGAAAACCAAGACTTTAGCCTCGTTGGTAAACTATTGATTGCGATGCCTGACATGGGTGATCGGCGGTTTGACCGTAGTGTGATCTATATTTGTTCACACAACGAAGACGGCGCGATGGGTCTGATCATCAATAAACCGCAACCAAAGCTGCGGTTCGTAAAGCTGCTCAAGCAATTAAATATCAAGGTCGAAGGCATCATTCGCGAGGCCAAGGTTCACTATGGCGGACCTGTCGAAACTGTGCGCGGCTTTGTTCTGCACACGGACGACTACCACACCCAAGACGGCACATTAGATGTCGCTGATAATTTCGCCATGACCGCAACCATTGATGTATTGCAAGACATCGCGCAGGGTGTGGGGCCAAAAATTTCGCTTCTGGCGCTGGGCTATGCGGGCTGGTCAGCAGGGCAACTAGAGGCCGAGATCGCGCAAAACGGCTGGCTGACGTGCGATGCGGATCAAGACATCGTCTTTGGCAAAGACAACGATGCAAAATGGACCCAAGCACTGGCAAAACTGGGGGTGTCCCCGTTGCTACTTTCGGCGACCGCAGGACACGCCTAGACTGTTACTCGGGTTGCGTCAGTGCGGTCAGCAAGGCAATCGCACTGTCAGAATGCCAATCCGCGTCACCCTGTAAGCGGCCAATCTCGCGACCATCTGGGCCGATAATCAACGTGACTGGCAGGCCAAGCACACCCAAACTACGCGCCAAAGCTTGCCGTGCGTCAGTATGTAGCGGCAAATTTTCAACACCAATCTCGGCAAAGAACGCCTTCATCGCGGGGGCAGGGTTGCGGCCCGTGGCAATGGTGACAACCTCAAACGCGTCACCACCCAAAGTGGTCTGCAATTGCGATAGATGCGGCATTTCCTTGCGGCATGGGGCGCACCACGTGGCCCAGAAATTCACCAGAATCGTTTTGCCCTCATAATCGGCAAGGGTCATTTCCACCCCGTCCTCGGACATAAACACCACGTCGCTGGCGTCCACGGGTTCACTATGCAGCGTCAATTTGCGCATATCACCTTCCAGCAATGCAGCCAGATCGGTGGTTTGAGCATTCCCGACATTTGCAAGCAGCCCAAGGGCCGTATAAAGCAGAACTGATTTTAACTTGCGCATGAAAGCACCTTTTCAACATGACCAAGACCGCGAACACAATGTGGGGTGGCCGTTTCGCCGCCGGACCTGATGCCATCATGGAAGCAAT
>JAIBDT010000005.1 GCA_024686085.1 Loktanella sp. | reverse complement strand
TCTAAGTTCGGCCACAATTGTGGCAGGAATAAGGCAAACCGGTCAAATCCCAATGAATTAAGGTTTTTTAGAGAGCGTTAGGGTCGTCCAGTCAACAATACTATCGCGCTGCACCAGATTAAATCCATTTGCGCAATAAACGTCGATCACCGCATCCGCCTGTTCGTTCAAAATACCCGACAGAATCACGAATCCCTCTGGTTTAACGGCCCCGCCCATCTCTGGCGCCAAAGCCACAAGCGGACCTTTGAGAATATTGGCGAAGATCAAGTCATAGGGTGCGCTGTCTTTGAGCGCTGGCGCATCAAAGCCTGCGGCAACCACACAATCGACCCGTCCTGCCAGCCCGTTCGCCACCACATTGGCAACAGCGACATCAACGGCCACAGGATCTATGTCGCTGGCCAAAACTTTACCGGGCAAGACAGAGGCCGCCGCCATCGCAAGAACGGCTGTGCCACAGCCCACATCAATGATGCTGCCGCCTGCGAAGCCCTCGCCCAACAGCCGGTCAAATGCCCGCAAGCAGCCAAGCGTCGTGCCGTGGTGCCCCGTACCAAAAGCCATTGCAGCTTCGATCAACAGCGGCACACAATCCGCCGGCAATTTATCCGCATCATGGTTGCCATAGACAAAGAACCGCCCCGCCTCGACGGGCGCCAGTTCTCGACGCACATGGCTGACCCAATCCTTTTCGGGAATTTCCGAGATCAGAAAGTCCTTCACGCCATGCATGGACGCCAGAACCGCCAGACCTGCGCCATCAGGGGCATCGGTAAAATATGCGCCGACCTCCCAAAGGCCCGACCCGTCCTCTACTTCAAAGATACCCGTGCCTGTCGGCTCTGGTGTCAGTGCCTCTAGGTCTTCGCACAGGGCTGCAGCCACGTCTTCGTCAGGCGCAATTGTCAAAGCGGAATAGGAAATCATCGGGGTCTCACTTTTATCAGTCAGCCGCGCGCAACAGGCGGGCATGGAAAACAGTCTCGTGTCCCTTAGCCGGATGGCGCGGGATCAGCAAAGCCAAAGCAAAGGAAAACGCAGCCATACTTGCCGCCGCGATGAAGACCGCAGCGGGCGATACCAGCCACAAATACCCTAGCCCAGCTGGCAAGAATACCGCTGCGATATGGTTGATTGTAAAGGCGACAGCCGCAGTCGGTGCGATGTCTTGTGGGTCTGCGATCTTTTGAAAGTAAGTTTTCAGCGCCAATGCCAGAGCAAAGAAGATGTGATCGACAACATATAGCCCAGCCGCAATTAGCACGCCCCAGCCAAAGAAATATACACCGCCGTAAGCCAAAAACACGGCCACAAGCCCCGCATATTCGAACAGTAACGCGCGGCGTTCGCCGAATACGCCGACAACCTTCCCGATCAGCGGTGCAATCACCACGTTCGAAAACAGCGTCAGCAAATAGAGACTGGTGATCTCATGCACGTCAAAGCCAAAACGCTCGACCATCATAAAGCCTGCGAACACGACAAAAATCTGCCGCCTCGCACCTGCCATAAATTGCAGCGCGTAGTAGAGCCAATAGCGTTTGCGCAGGATAAACGTTTTTAGTTGTGGGTGCGGGGCCTCGAATTGCGGGTAAGCAAACAGGCAAAACATCGCGATCAACGCGGTCAAACCACCCGACACCATATAGACGGAATTATACGACAACCCGAAACGGTTCCACGAGAATACAATGATTGCATAGCAAACGAACGTCACCGCTGACCCCATCGCCATGAGCCAGCCGATGGTCTGCGGGGCGTCCTTCTTCTCAATCCACTGCAATTGCAGTGATTGATTGACGGTCTCGTAATAGTGAAACCCGATCGACGACAGCATCGTTAGCGTCAGGATGCCGCCCATCGACGGGAACTGCGCAGTCAAGGCTGTGGCCACCCCCAGCATGATCAGCGCCACCAACCCCAAAACCTGCTCGCGAATGAAAATGATCAGCGCAATCACCCCAATCGCAAAGAACCCGGGAATTTCGCGCACCGTGTGTAGCCAGCCAATGTCCGATCCATCAAAATTCGCGACCTCGATCACAAAGTTATTGAGCAGCGCCGACCACGTATTGAACGCAATCGGCATGGCAAGCGCCATCACGAAGAGCAGGAATATGGGGCGACGCCAAAACGGCTGATGCTGTGCATTTGCGAGGGTGATGTATTTCATGGGGCAGGTCTACGCGGCTTTATACGCCTTGGAAAGAGAGCAAAACCTAGACGTCAATCGGCGCATTCTGTGCCGATTGATACGCCTCAACAGCTTTCTCTAACTGCGGCGTTTCCTCTGCGATCCACGTAGCAAAATCACCAAATCGCTCAACCGCCGTCTCAATACCCGTGATCCCCGTCAAATACGACAACGCCGCCACAACAGTCGCCGCCGCACCGCCAACGCTTAAAATCGCAGAGGTCTTAAGCGCTTGCTCGCGGTAAATCGCCCAGCCCGTTGGCCCCTTTTGCTGGGACAGCTCAAACCGAAGCCCCTGAACATCCCGCGATAACCCCAAGGTCTCGCCAACCAACTGCACAATCTGCGCCTCTAACGCAGCAATATGCTCTGCCGACTGACTACTTTTCGCCATACTCCGCAAAAGCGCTGGTAGAGCATGCAACCGCTTCAATTCTTCAGGCAACCCATTCGCCACCGCCAAATGCGCCGCTATCGCCGCCTCAAGCTGGTCCGCTGCATCATTTGCAATCAATTTGGTGGTCACGGGCTGCGCAAGCAATCGCCGCGCCTGCGCGGTCACAATTTCAGGCGGTAAAACCGGAGGTGCTAACCGACTCTTAATCTCCTCAATCGCCTCCGAAACCGCCTCTGGCCCATCCTGCCAAATGGCATCATCAATCAGCGCAACCTCGCGCCACAATTCCCAATCAGGCGCACGCCCCTCCAATAGCCCTTCATACCAATCAATCCAAAAGCCCCAAACTTTAAGGTCTTTGGAGCGCTCTCGGCGTAAAGTCTTCCAGTCTTCCAAAATCGAATCTGGCAAACCAGAATCCCAAAGCGGCAAGTTCATGGCAGCCGCACCACCGGCTAATTCAATACGGGACGCGATTGAGTTGGCGATGGTAAACCGTTGATATGACAGTTCACGAGAATATGCGGCCGCAAATGCAGTGGCTTCAGACACAAAGCTGGAAATGCTAGAAAAATCAGCAGTCGCAGCGGCGTTGGCCGCAGCATCTGCGGAGCCAGCAGCAGCAGCAGCCGCTGTGCTTGAGGCAGCGAACCTAACTCCAATTTCAGCGTACTTAGAACCAACGAACGCAACAAGTATTGCCCGACTGCTTGGTAAATCGCCCGATCCCGATATCGTTCGTGAATAACGTACAAGCCTTGGAAACACACTCGCCGCATTCAGCGCCGCAAAAATCACAACCTCTTCGCGTGTCCGCCCTGCACACCAAGCCTCAACACTCGCTCGATCCGTAAACTTTACCATCAACCTCACCTCAAAAGTGCCATACGCAAAACTTACGCAAGTCTTACGCGAAACATACACCTATTTCGTCAGTAAAAACTCTGCGGATCAATATCGATTGCCATGCGTAATTCGCCACGCAGCTTGAACTGTGCCGCCCATGCAACCAGCGCTTTTTGCAAGGGCGCCGCCTTCTCGGCCTTGACCAGCAGCCGCACGCGGTGCCGTCCGCGCACGCGTGCAATCGGCGCGGGTGCGGGCCCGAAAACCTGCGCCCCGATGCGCCTTAATGGCTCATCGCGCCGCGCCATGTCTGCGCCCAGATCAAAGACTTCTTGCGCGTTTGTGCTGCTGAGGATGATCCCTGCCATGCGCCCGTAAGGCGGCACGCCTGCCGCTTTGCGCTCTGCCGCCTCTGCTGCCCAAAAGCTTTCCTCATCACCTGCCAAAATCGCCATAATAACAGCGTGTTCAGGTTGAAATGTTTGCAGCATTGCGGTCCCCGGCGTCTCGGCGCGTCCTGCCCTGCCCGCGACCTGCCGCATCAATTGAAACGTCCGTTCCGCCGCCCGCAAGTCAGATCCCTGCAGCCCTAAGTCCGCATCAATCACACCCACTAATGTGAGGTTGGGAAAGTTATGCCCCTTGGCCACCAATTGGGTGCCGATGATGATATCCGCGCCACCTTGTGCAATCTCTTCGATGTGCGCCTTCATTGCGCGTGCGGACCCGTAAAGGTCCGACGACAGCACCACTACGCGCGCGTCAGGGAAAAGCGCTGTGACCTCTTCGGCCATCCGTTCCACGCCGGGGCCAACGGGGGCGAGTTTGCCTTCGACTTCGCAGTGTGGGCAGACGGTCGGCATTGGTTTGGTCTCGCCGCATTGGTGGCACATCAAGCGGTTCAAAAACCGATGTTCGACCATCCGCGCATCACAATGATCGCACCCAATTTGATGTCCACAGGCGCGGCAAATCGTGATCGGCGCATAGCCGCGGCGGTTGAGAAAGATCAGACTTTGCTCGCCCTTTTCCAATCGTCCCGAGATCGCGTTTTTCAGCGTGGGCGACACCCATTTGCCGTTTGGTACGTCCTCGACGCGCATATCAATCGCGGTCATTTCAGGCATAACGGCGGGGCCAAAACGGGACTTTAGTTCGACCCGTTGATACTTGCCCGCCTCGACGTTTGCCCAGCTTTCCAGACTTGGCGTGGCGGATGCCAAAACCACTTGTGCCCCATTGATCGCGGCCCGCAGCACGGCCATGTCGCGTGCGTTATACAAAACGCCATCTTCTTGTTTGTAGGACGTGTCGTGTTCTTCATCGACGACGATCAGGCCGAGGTTTTGATAGGGCAAGAACAACGCTGACCGCGCCCCCACGACCATTTGCGCTGCCCCTTGTCCCACCATTTTCCAACAGCGCCGCCGTTCGGTCATGGTCACGCCAGAGTGCCATTCGGCAGGTTTGAATCCGAAACGTGCCTCGACGCGGTTGATGAACTCACCCGACAACGCGATCTCTGGCAGGAGGACCAGTGCTTGCTTGCCTTGGCGCAGGCATTCGGCGACGGCCTCTAAATAGACTTCAGTTTTGCCTGATCCTGTCACGCCCTTCAGTAAGGTCGTCCCGTATCCGTCCGTGCGAAGTGCCGCGCGGAGGGCCTCTGCCCCAACGGCCTGTTCGGTGCTGAGTTCCTTACCGCCATAGTCGGGGTCAAGCGTGGAGTAAGGCACATCGCGCGGTGCGTCTTCTTCAGACACCGCGCCTTGCTTGACGAGCCCCTTCACGACCGAAGTGCCGACCCCAGCCATGTCGGCGACTTCTTTGAGTGTGAATGACAAGCCGCCGTATTCGTCCAAAACCGCGAGCACTTTGGTGCGGGCATCTGTGATCCGGTCAGGTTGTCCTGTCCCCATGCGGTAGACTTTGCGCATCGACGGCGCGTCCCCAAGTCCGGGAGCGCGAGTTGCGAGCCGCAACATCTGGGACATGGGTGTGATCGTGTAGTCGGCCACGCGCGTCAGAAATAATTGCATTTCTTCGCGCATTGGTACCACGTCCAGAACACGGATCACCGACCGTACTTTTGCGCAGTCAAAATCCCCCGCCCCATTGCCCCAGACAACACCCAATACTTTGCGGGGGCCCAGTGGCACCTCGACAAAGGCCCCCATATGACAACCGCCCTCGGGCGCTTTGTAATCCAAAAAGCGGTCAATAGGCTGGGCCGTTAGGACCGCAACCAAGTCGCCTTCATGGAAAAACTCTGCCGTCATATTACGCGCCTTTTAACTAGGGCTTTCCGCTTGCCCCCCTATGAGGTAAACGCTGGGGCAACAAACGCCAACCATTCCTCGGAGAGAACAATGAAGTTTTTCGTAGACACCGCTGACATCGATCAGATTAAAGAGCTGCATGCCTACGGTATGGTGGACGGGGTCACAACAAACCCGTCTATCATCGCAAAGTCGGGCCGTGATATCATCGAAGTCACCAAAGAAATCTGTAGCATCGTTGATGGTCCGGTTTCTGCTGAAGTTGTCGCACTCGACTTTGAAACCATGCTTGCCGAAGGCCGCAAGCTGGCGAAAATCGCTGACAACATCGCCGTCAAAGTGCCGTTGACTTGGGCCGGCTTGCAGACCTGTAAGGCACTGTCGGATGAAGGCACAATGGTTAACGTGACCCTTTGCTTCTCTGCGAACCAAGCGCTATTGGCCGCAAAAGCAGGCGCCACGTTCATCAGTCCGTTTATCGGCCGCTTGGATGATATCAACCTTGATGGCCTTGAGTTGATCGAAGACATCCGCACAATTTACGACAACTATGGCTATGATACGCAGATCCTTGCGGCCTCGATCCGCTCTGCCAATCACATGTCGGATTGCGCAAAAATCGGTGCTGATGTGGCAACGGCACCACCTGCGGTAATTAAAGCAATGGCGAACCACATTCTGACGGACAAAGGCCTTGCCGGCTTTATGGCTGACGTCGAAAAAGCAGGCATCAAAATCCTGTAAGCACGCAATTGACTGCGGACGGTTTTATCTGTCCGCAGTCCCATCCACTACCCATAGTGGCCCAATCTCCCCACATGCCAATATCTGACACTACCGCAGGAAACTGCGCATTTCCGCATTTTTTGCGAGAGTTTTGCAGGCATCGCTGTTATAAGACCCCAAAACAAATAATTGAGCAGACACATGAGCATTAAGCCCCAAATGGACAGTCACGTCCGTGAAAAGATCATTGCCGATCCTGAAGTTCTTCTTGAGGATCAAGACATTATGCGTGCGCTGGTCGCCGCAAATGAACAATCAATGGGTGGCAATATTGTCGATCTGCGTGGAATCGCAATGGAACGCCTCGAGGCCCGTCTTGACCGTCTGGAAGACACGCACAGGTCTGTGATTGCCGCCGCCTACGAAAACCTTGCTGGCACCAACCAAGTGCACCGCGCCATATTGCGCATGATGGACGCGACAAAATTCGAAGTCTTTTTGCACGACTTGTCGACCGATGTTGCTGACACGCTGCGCGTTGATTCGATGAAGCTCGTGCTTGAGTCAGCCAGCGAGACCGAAGAACCTGCCGTTCAGCAAATGGGTTCGGTTTTAGGTGTTGTCACCGAAGGGTTCACTGATGACTACATTGGCCGTGGCCGGTCCAATCCGATCCGCCAAGTGACGCTGCGCCAAATTCAAACTGAAGACGCTGACCTATATGGTGACAAAGCCCCCTACATCCGGTCCGAGGCCTGTCTCAAACTGGACTTTGGCCCCGGCCGTTTGCCCGGTATGCTGGTAATGGGTGCCGAAGACCCGCATCAGTTCACCCCGCAACAAGGCACCGATCTGCTGACGTTCTTTGCGGGTGTGTTTGAACGTGCCATGCGGCGTTGGTTGTCTTAATCCGATGATTGCCCCTGCTTTGACACATGCGCTGGTCTCTTGGCTGGACCATTGTCGTGCGTTGAACGGAGCGGCAGAGAATACACTGAAAGCCTATCAAGCTGATGTCTTGGGGTTTTTGTCATTCATGAGCCTTCATCATGGCGGCCAGCAGGGTCTTGGCCCTCTATCCCAGATAACTGTCAGTGACATGCGTGCGTGGATGGCGTCAGAGCGCGGCCGAGGTGTCGGCGCCCGTTCGCTTGCACGCCAGTTGTCGGCGGTCAAAACCTTTTATCGCTGGCTGGCCGAGCGTGAAGGGTTCGAGCCGACGGCCGTGCTATCCACCCGCAGCCCCAAGTTCACAAAAAAGCTGCCGCGCCCGTTAGCCGAAGATGCAGCCACCGCGATGATCGAGACCGTCGAAATGCAAGCAACCGAAGGCTGGATCGCCGCACGCGACGCCGCCGTGGTCACCATGCTATATGGCTGTGGATTGCGGATTTCCGAGGCGCTGAGCCTCAATGGTGCGGACGTACCTTTACCTCCTGTGCTACGGATCACTGGGAAAGGGGGCAAGGAACGCATCGTGCCTGTGATTGACGCTGCCCGTGACGCCGTGGCCGTTTATTTACGGCTTTGCCCGCATCCCGTTGAGCCAAGCGCGCCGTTGTTCCGCGGCGCTCGTGGTGGGCCGCTGAACCCGCGTATTGTGCAAAAGGTGATGGAGAAATCACGCATGCAGCTTGGCTTGCCCGCCACAGCGACCCCGCACGCGATGCGCCACAGCTTTGCCACGCATCTGATGATGGCTGGTGGTGACTTACGTGCAATCCAAGAGCTATTAGGACATGCCAGTCTTTCGACGACCCAAGCCTATACAGCCGTGGACACGGCGCATTTGATGGAGGTCTACAATCGGGCCCACCCGAAGGCATAAACATCAATTGATTGCCCTTATGACAAATTCGGTTAAGAAGCAGCCATGACAATTCAACACAAAGCTCTTCTCGTGCATCTTTTGACCGCCACTGGCGCGGTTTTTGCGATGCTGGCCATGCTTGCCGCCGTTGACCAAAACTGGTCGCTGATGTTTCTTTGGCTCGTCGTTGCCTTCTTTGTGGACGGGATCGACGGCCCGCTTGCGCGCCGTTACCACACAAAAACAAACGCGCCGGTTTTTGATGGGGTCTTGTTGGATTTGATCATTGATTACCTGACTTACGTCTTTGTCCCTGCTTACGCATTGTTCAAATCAGGCCTATTGCCGGGTTGGACAGGTTGGATTGCGATCATTGTCATTACCTTTGCTTCTGCCCTGTATTTTGCAGATAGCCGCATGAAAACAAAGGACTATTCCTTTTCAGGGTTTCCAGGTTGCTGGAACATGCTGGTGCTGGTTTTATTTGCAATCCAGCCGAATTTTTGGGTGATCTTGGCGCTTGTAGCCTTGCTTGCGGCAGCGATGTTTTTCCCTGTCCGCTTTGTACATCCGGTTCGGACCAAGCGCTGGCGCGGCGTCACTTTGCCGATGGCCATCGCATGGACATTTTTTGCCGCATGGGCCGCTTGGGTCGACTTTCACCCTGCGAGCTGGGCGCACTACGGTTTGATGATTACGTCAATCTATTTGCTTGGCGCAGGCGCGGTGCAGCAAGTTCTTTACGGCAAAAACGGCTAAACACGAGTCACGATAACGCCCGCGACGATCAAGCCGGCCGCAAGCATTTTTTGGCGATCCATGCGTTCGCCAAAAACCAGCCAACCGATAAGCACTGCAAATAAGATGGACGTTTCGCGTAGCGCAGCCACAAGTGCGATTGGCGCGACGGTCATGGCCCAAACCGCAATTGCATAAGCACTGTAGCTCGCCACGGCAGCAACACTGCCCACCATCCAAGCCCGCCTGTTCGCTTTCAAAACTGACGGTCCGCGCAAGGTGACGCAGATTGGTGTAAAGAACAGTGCGTCCAGCGTAAACAACCAGCCGACATAGGCAACAGCGTCGCCAGACACCCGTGCCCCCAATCCATCAACCAGTGAATATCCCGCCGTGGCCATCGCGGACCCAAACGCAAGGGGCACGAGCTTTCGACTTTCCCCTGATGAAAATACGCCACGTGCCATCAATAGAATACCAGATCCAAGGATAGCGATGCCTGCGAACTCCCATACCGCGATGACGTCAGACAAGAAGAGCGCCGAGATCAGCAAGACGACCATCGGGGCTGCCCCCCGCGCGATTGGATAGACCCGACTTAGGTCGCCTTGTTCATAGGCAAAGGCGAGAAACAACTTGTAAGCCGCGTGGAAAACGCCAGAGGCCAGGAGCCACAGCCATACTTGCGGCTCTGGAAAGGGCCGCGTCAATGCGATCGCACAGCCCATAGCCCCCTGAACCAAGGTCAGGATCAACATTGAGGTCAGTTTGGACAGGCCCAGCTTGATCAATGCGTTCCAAAGCGCATGTAGGAAGGCGGCCCCTAGGACAGCTGCCAAAACCCAAACTGTCATATTAACTGCGCCTTCAAATCAACAAAGAGGCCGCCCCCTCATGGCGCAATAGTTGCACTTTCCCCTCAACACCACCAGCACCCGAAAAACCGCCCAAACTGTTGGCCCCAAGTACGCGGTGACAGGGGATAATGATCGGGATAGGATTGGCACCGCAGGCCTGCCCAATCGCTTGCGCAGGCACGCCCATGTCGCGCGCAAGCTCGCCGTATGTGCGGGTTTCCCCAAACGGAATCGCGCAAAGGGCCGTGCCAAATTTCACCTGAAAAGCGCTGACTCGGGGGCTAAGCGGCAGATCAAACACCTGCCGCTCTCCTGCAAAATACTGCGTCAATTGCGCCACGGCCTCGGTGGAGACAGGATCACTCTCCCCGCCCACCACCGACCATTCCAACCGTACGACGGCCCCATCCTGCACGACCACCGACAAAGGCCCAACTGGGCTGTTTGGAAGTGATGAAACGTAGAATGGGGTCTGCCCCATGTTACTTGAGTGCCTCGTCACAACGTCCGCACACACCCGCATGGGCATGCGTGCCAACATCTGGCAAGATCTTCCAGCACCGCTGGCACTTCTCGCCTTCTGCCTTAGCAAAGACTACAGCCACGTCCGCCACATCGTCAGACGTGAACGCACCCGCTGGGGCCGCGTCGGTCGAGACATAGATGCCCGATGTGATACTCAGGTCGTCAAAGGCCACTGTTTCCAACAGCTTCGCCGTCTCCGCAGTCACGTAAACCGTTGGCGCTGCTTCCAACGATGCACCGATGACCTTCGCCGTCCGCTCGACCTCCAACGCGCCCGTCACAACACGGCGCACAGAACGCACCGTCGCCCATTTCGCTGCCAGCGCATCGTTGCGCCAATCGCTTGGGGTCTCGTCGAAATCGACCAAGTGAACCGAGCTTGCGTCACCCGGGAAGCGCTCTAACCAGACCTCTTCCATCGTGAACACCAGCACAGGGGCCAGCCACTTTGTCAGACGGTGGAACAGGATATCGAGCACTGTGCGCGCCGCACGACGACGTGCCGTATCGCCATCACAATAAAGCGCATCCTTGCGGATATCGAAGTAGAACGCCGACAGATCGACCGTCGCAAAGGTGAACACGGCGCTGAACACACCTTGGAAATCATACGCGGCATAGCCCTTGCGCACGACCTCATCGAGCTCGCTCAAACGGTGCAAGATCACCTGTTCCAGCTCTGGCATCTCCGCCACTGCCACACGATCCGCCTCGGTAAAGTCAGCCAGCGAGCCAAGCATAAACCGCAGCGTGTTACGCAGACGACGATAGCTATCCGCTGTCCCTTTCAGAATTTCATCACCGATCCGCTGGTCGTTGGTATAATCGGTCTGCGCCACCCAAAGCCGCAAGATATCCGCGCCATATTGCTGCACGATTTTCTCGGGGACGATGGTATTGCCGATGGATTTGGACATCTTCATGCCCTTCGCATCTAGCGTAAATCCGTGAGTCAAAACACCGCGATACGGCGCGTGGCCCATCGTTCCGCAGGCCTGTAACAAGGACGAGTGGAACCAACCACGGTGCTGATCGGTCCCCTCAAGGTAAAGGTCTGCCATGCCGTCCGCGGACCCGTCTTCACGGTCGCGCAGCGTAAAGGCGTGGGTCGAGCCGCTATCAAACCAAACGTCCAAGATATCCATGACCTGATCGTAGGCATCGACGTCCACGATCCCACTCAGGAACCGCTCTTTCGCGCCATCCTGATACCACGCATCCGCGCCTTCAGCCTCAAAGGCCTCAACGATGCGTGCGTTCACCTCCGCATTACGCAGCAAGAAATCATCGTCCGTTGGCAGCGCGCCCACCTTGGTGAAACAGGTCAACGGCACGCCCCACGCACGTTGACGCGACAGCACCCAATCAGGGCGCTGCTCGATCATCGCGAACAGGCGGTTACGGCCCTTTTGCGGGGTCCATGTGACCAATTCGTCGATGGACCGCAGCGCACGTTCACGGATCGTCGTGCCATACGTGTCCTGCCCGTCGCCCACCGCTTTATCAATCGCAGCAAACCACTGCGGCGTGTTGCGGAAGATCACGGGTGCCTTCGAGCGCCAAGAATGCGGATAGCTGTGCTTGATGACGCCTCGTGCGAAGAGCCCGCCTACCTCAACCAGTTTGGTCATAACAGCCGTGTTCGCATCACCTTCCCAAGGGTTGTTCTTGTTCTTTTTGTTCGGCTTATCGCGCAGGATCGCAGCACCACCAAAGAACGGCAAATCATCGCGGAAACGACCATCTTCCATCACGTTATAGGTGATGACCTGCTCCAACATGCCCAGATCGCGGTAAAGCTCGAATTCGTCCATACCGTGCGACGGGGCGCAATGCACAAAGCCGGTGCCTTCGTCGTTGGTCACGAACGGGGCGGCGCGGAAATCGCGTGGGGCGTCCCACTCGCCATTGCCACCCTCAGCACCAGCCAACGGATGGGCTAAAGACATGTTGTGTAAGTTTCGATGATCAACTGAGCCGACACGTTTCCACATGCCGTCTTCCAGTCTTGCCTTGGCAAAAACCGCATCCGCCATTTTATCCGAAAGGATAAAACGCTCGCCGACATTCAGCCAGCATTCATCTGGCGTGCCCGTGACCTCATATAGGCCGTACTCAATGTCATCGCTATAAACGACGGCTTTGTTCGACGGAATCGTCCAAGGCGTTGTAGTCCATATTACGACATACGCCCCCTCGAGATCTTTCCAATTAGCTATAGTCTCTGCATAGTGAGCAGCAGCTTCTTGCTTTTGATCGCTAAGGGCAACCTTTCCAAAATTGGCAGCATTCTCAGCATTAGTAGAAACAACCTTAAACTTCACCCAGATCGCAAAGCTCTCTTTATCGGCATACTCGACCTCGGCCTCGGCCAAGGCGGTCTGCTCGACAGGCGACCACATCACAGGTTTGGAGCCTTGATACAAGGTGCCGTTCATCAGGAACTTCTGGAACTCTTCTGCGATCACGCGCTCGGCGTGAAAATTCATCGTCAGATACGGCTCGGCCCAATTGCCCTGCACGCCAAGGCGCTTGAACTCTTCGCGTTGGATATCGACCCAGCCTGCGGCAAACTCGCGGCATTCCTGACGGAACTCAACAACAGGCACGTCGTCTTTATCACGGCCCTTATTGCGGTATTGCTCTTCGATTTTCCACTCGATCGGCAGACCGTGGCAGTCCCAACCAGGGATGTAACGGGCGTCTTTGCCCATCATCTGCTGCGAGCGGACAACCATATCCTTGAGGATCTTGTTGAGCGCGTGGCCGATGTGTAAATGACCGTTCGCATAAGGCGGTCCATCGTGCAGCGTGAACTGCGGACGACCTGTTTTGGCACGGAGCTGGCCGTAAACGTCCATTTTGACCCAACGATCAAGCCACTCGGGCTCGCGCTTCGGCAATCCGGCACGCATCGGAAAATCCGTTTTCGGCAGGTTCAGTGTCTCTTTGTATTCAGGGGTGTCGGCGCACATATGGAGCGTCCTTTATCAACATCTTTTCAGGGGGTTGGGCGGCGTGGTCTAGCCTACGCCATTGGCCCGGCGGCGCTGACTTCAGCGCGCCGGGGACATAATTCGTATGTGCGCCCAGAAATTCATAAAACGGCTTATAGACCTGCGCAAAAGCCAGAACAAGGCCTAGCGACAGTAAGACCCACTACGATAGCGCGCTGTGTCAAAGTGGAAGTGATCACGATGAAACCGGTTCGCGTTCGGGCCAAGCACGGTTCCAAAGGGTCCACACGCCGCCTGCCACATTTGCCGCAAACGTTGCCCGTCACCCTTCATGTTCCAGCCTTGTAGAACAGTGATTTCACGCCCTGATGCCAGCTTAATTCCTGCGATATCGACCGCGTGTCCAAACGCATGTTCTGATAGCCGCCCCGTAGAGGCCGCGTTGCGATTGCGGCACGCGTAGTGAGACACGATGCGCAGCGACGAAACGCCACCGCCCTCGCCGCCTACCGCTGGCTTTGCCCCATTGACCACCCACTTTTTCAAAGCGAGTGCGGTCTTGCAATCGATTGTCGGTTGCGGAGACAATCGTACACCGGCCACGGATTTCACGCGCACAGCGCTATCGACGCCACATGCGCCTGCCCCGCGAACGCGCCCGATTGCCTCGCCTTGGATGTTCGGATCGCCACAGATTTGCCCACGCAAACGCGCTGCACGCGCCTCTTGGGCTGCACGTTCAATTGCCATAGGGCGTTTTGTCGGGCGCAACGATTGTGCGACTGAATTGGGGCTAAAGGCAAAAAGGTTCTGTTCGGCACGAAACAAGGGGCGTGTGACTATCCCGTGCTGCAATTCTAATCGATTATATGGTCGCGCCGTTGGACGCAGTGGTGGACCTTCAGGGACCTCGCCACGCGCAAGGGGACGCGTTTGGGTAGTTGGTCCTTCGGCTTGTGCCGCCGACCCAGCCAGCGCAAGCAACAAGAGTGCGTGACGGATCACTTCTTTTCAGCCGGCTTTCGGCCAAAGTTCGGCGCCTCTGTGTCTTGACCCGCTTCAATAATCGAGCGACGGATCGAACGGGTTCGTGTGAAATAGTCATGCAGATGGTCGCCATCGCCTTCGCGGATTGCGCGTTGCAACATGAACAACTCTTCCGTGAAACGGCCCAGAATTTCCAGAGTCGCATCTTTGTTGTTCAGAAACACATCACGCCACATCGTCGGATCGGACGCCGCGATCCGTGTAAAGTCACGAAAGCCCGCAGCAGAGTATTTAATGACTTCGCTATCAGTCACGCGCCGCAGATCATCCGCGACACCAACCATCGTGTAAGCGATCAGGTGGGGCGTGTGGCTTGTCACGGCTAGCACAAGATCGTGGTGATCTGCATCCATGGAATCGACATTCGACCCCATGCCACGCCACAGGTTTTCCAGCTTTTCCACCACAGCAGCATCGTCGCAAAGGTCTGGCACGATGATACACCAACGATCGTCAAACAGTTCCGCAAACCCAGAGGCAGGGCCAGAGTGTTCGGTTCCCGCAAGCGGGTGCGCGGGTACAAAATGCACCCCCTGAGGAAGATGTTTGGCAACAGCATCAATAACAGCCCGCTTAACAGACCCAACATCGCTGACCGTCGCGCCTGATTTCAGCGCAGGCGCAATGTCGATGGCAACTTGTTCCATGGCACCGACAGGCACGCAAAGCACGACGAGGTCCGCGTCCTTAGCAGCGTCTGCGGCGCTTTCGTAAATTTGGTCACAAAAACCAAGTTTCCGTGCCGTATCACGAGTTTCTTGACTGCGCGCATAGCCCACGACTTCGCCAGCGAGCCCTGCGCGTTTGATCGCGTGAGCCATTGACGACGCGATCAGACCGAGCCCAATCAGCGCCACGCGGTCGTAGATTTTTGTCATTCGCGCAGCCCTTTAAATTGGCCAACCGCATGTACGATCCGGCGGCATGCACTTTCGTCGCCAACCGTAATCCGCAGGCAATAAGGGAAACCGTAGCCTTTCGGATGCCGGACCAAAATCCCTTGGGATTTCAGGTGTTCATTGCAAGCGACGGCCTCGTCTTCGTTCGAAAAGCGAGCAAGAATGAAATTCGCAGTCGAGGTATCTGATGGCACGCCCAATTCCGCGAGCGCAGTTGACAACCATTCGCGCCAGCGTGCGTTTTCAACGCGACATTTTTCTGTATAGACCCTGTCGCGCACGGCGGCTTCGGCTGCGGCTAACGCGGCTGAGGACATGTTGAAGGGTCCCCTGATCCGGTTGAGCACATCGATCATCGACTGCGGGCCGTAACCCCATCCGATGCGCAAACCACCAAGGCCGTAAATTTTCGAAAACGTCCGCGTCATGAACACATTCTCGCGGGCCTCGATCAACGCAAGGCCGCCATCATAACCTTCGACATACTCCGCATATGCACCGTCCAGAACAAGGATCGTTTGCGGCGGCAGACCTTCGGCCAATCGTTCAACCTCTTTGGCACCGATCATCGTGGAGGTCGGGTTGCTGGGCAACGCGATAAAGACCAGCTTTGTCTTTTTCGTACAGGCCGCGAGGATTTCATCGACGTCAATCATGCGGTCGCGCTCGGGCACCTCAACTGGCGTTGCACCTGCGGCCAACGTTGAAATCCGGTAGAGCGCAAACCCATGCTCTGTGTGAATGACCTCGTCGCCCGGACCAGCATATGCTTGGCACATCAGGTGCAGGATTTCGTCCGAACCGACGCCACAAATCACGCGCGTAGGGTCAAGATGCCAGACTTCGCCAATTGCGGTTCGCAAGCTAAGGTGATCGGTGCTGGGATAGCGGTGCAGCTCATGAACGGCGCATCCGAATGCCTCTTTTGCGGCCTCGGAAGGCCCCATTGGGTTCTCGTTAGAAGACAGCTTCAAAACGTTACTGACCCCCGCCAAAGAAGACGCACCACCTTCATAAAGGTCGATGTCCAAAATACCGGGCTGGGGTTTGATCTGACTGGCCATAGCGATAATATCTCTTTGAGTTGCCTTCTTCTACCGCGCGGCTTGATCCATGACCAGTGGTTAGGGACAACGATGCCGACACGTTGCGGAATTGATGCGCCGTTGGAGGTGGATTGCGCATTAGCATTGCCCCCTCTAGACTCAGTCTGCGAACAGGAGGGCAGATTATGGCACAACAAATCAACGAACACGGTCAGCCGGTTGGCGCTGCGATTGAAGAATGGGTCGCATGTCCGCGCCCGCCGCAAACCCCGCTTTTAGGTACTTTCGCCGAGGTTTTGCCGTTGAGCGCCGAAACCCATGGTGATGACCTATTCGCAGCATTTGGTACCGACCCGTCAGGTGCAATGTGGACCTATATGCCCAGCGGGCCATTTTTCGATCGCCAGGTTTTTGGCGACTTCCTGCGTCAATGTGAAGCCAGCACCGATCCGTTGTTCTACGTGATTATCAACAACACAACAGGTCGCGCCGAGGGCTTTGCCAGCTTTCTGCGCATCGAACCCACGGTTGGCGTGATCGAGGTGGGATACATCGCCATGTCGCCACTATTACAGAAGACACGGGTCGCGACAGAAGCAATGTATTTGATGATGGCGCATGTTTTTGATGACTTGGGGTATCGCCGCTATGAATGGAAATGCGATAATCTGAATGGTCCATCAAAAAAGGCCGCCCGACGGCTGGGATTTGCCTATGATGGCATGTTCCCGCAGGCGACGATCTATAAAGGCCGCAATCGTGATACGGCTTGGTTCTCAGTCTTGGACAAAGACTGGCCAGCTATACAGTCAGGATTTCAGACGTGGTTGAACCCCGAGAATTTCGATGACGATGGTCTGCAAAAGTCGGCCTTAGTGACGCGCGGCATCTGAATTGGTTATCGGATTGCCCGATGCACCAAAACCAGCATTTAATCGATCGACCAAAAGCAATTATATGTCAAAGCATCCTTTCCAAAAATGGACCCGCATTTGATGGACATGCATAGATCGTCGTCCGCAAATGACATCCGCCACAAATCTGAATTTGCAGCTTCAAAAGACTGAATAACTTGGGCCGCTTGGCCTTCATGACGAGAGATTAGCCGCTTCTCCTCGACGATGGCCTCTGTATCTTCAATTATGTTGGGTAGGTTCCCCAGTTCACCAGATGCTCTCCAGATAAACTTCGCCCAAATATGCATGCACTCTTGCAAATGTGCCGCATTTGCCACCTCTGTTGTTTGCAGCAAGTCTGGGTTGGCTTTTTTGGTCAAATGCGCTTGGCGATGTCCGTAATCACGATGCCATGTCAGGCCGCCTTCTAAATAGGCCGCGTTTGCATTTTTCGACAAGTCATCAAGCAGGTCGTCAAACGAGCAAAAGCGATCAATGATTTTCTGCTGACGTCAGTTCATGGATCCAAGGTTATACGTTGACACGAGACAGTCAATTTGGGTGCAGCGGCATAAGCACTATGTCCCATTGTCGCGCGGCCAAACATAAAAAGGGCCGCACCAAAGTGCAGCCCTTTTCGCATCAATCGGCCAGAACTGATTAGTTCTTGGCGTAGAATTCGACCACAAGGTTTGGTTCCATCGTCACTGGATAAGGAACGTCGCCCAATGTTGGTGTGCGTGTGAAGGACGCTGTCATCTTAGAGTGATCGACGTCCATGTAGTCAGGCACATCCCGCTCTGGCAATTGGGACGCTACCAAAACCAGTTCCAACTGCTTGGATTTCTGGCGTACGGAAATCACGTCGCCTTCTTTTACGCGGTAGGAAGGAATGTTCACTTTCTTGCCGTTCACTTCCACGTGGCCGTGGTTTACGAACTGACGTGCAGCAAAGACTGTTGGCACAAACTTGGCGCGGTAAACAACTGCGTCCAAGCGGCGCTCGAGCAAGCCAATCAGGTTTTCGCCTGTATCGCCTTTTACACGCTCAGCTTCGCCGTAGATACGACGGAATTGCTTCTCTGTCAGGTCGCCGTAGTACCCTTTCAACTTCTGCTTTGCGCGCAGCTGAAGACCGAAGTCGGACAATTTGCCTTTACGGCGCTGACCGTGCTGGCCGGGGCCGTATTCACGACGGTTCACTGGGGATTTAGCGCGGCCCCAGATGTTTTCGCCCATACGGCGGTCAATTTTGTATTTGGCAGCGGTACGTTTAGTCATACGCTGATCTCCTTCGTTGTAGTGCGCCCCAAGGCTGGGGCATTGAAGGGCGTTGTCCTTTGGCCGGAGCCTGACAGGGTTCCGCTTGCGCGGTCCACCAACACCAATGAATTCGCGGCTTATACGGGGGTGGCTGGCAGAGTCAACAGGTGGGTTGCAAAGCTGGAAATAAAGCGCAAAAGGGGTGCCATGACTGTTACCCCTCCCCCCCGGTTCATCCATTTTCTCGGCGCTTTTGCCGCTGGCGGACTGATTTCATTGATGTTGCTGACGAATGGCACATTGGCACAATATGGCACGCTGATGTTTTCCAGTTGGGTGCCGCATTTGACGGGCACAATTTTGGCGATTTTGATCTTGGTCGTGATGCGCCCAAAACGCACCAGCATTAAACGCCCGCCGCTTTGGACCTATCTGGGCGGTGTGTCCGGTGGTTTGACCGTGATTGCGACATCGGCTGCTATGAATTCTGCGTTGGCGCTGTCTGGAACGATTGCATTGGGGCTAGCGGGACAGATCGTATTTTCCCTGTTTGCGGACGCACGTGGCCTGTTCGGCTTGCCGCAACGGTTTCCGAAATGGCGCGACTTTGCGGGGCTTGGTTTGATCATCGCAGGCGCCCTGGTGTTAATCTTTTTCGGAGGTGCTGCATGATCATTTTCATTGCTCTCGCAGTCGGGGCTGGCTTGTTGATTGGACTAAGTCGTCAGCTAAACGGGCGTTTGGCGCTATCCACCAATGCAATGGAATCGTCGTTTTGGAATCACATCGT
Source organism: Loktanella sp. (assembly GCA_024686085.1). Classification (GTDB taxonomy): domain Bacteria; phylum Pseudomonadota; class Alphaproteobacteria; order Rhodobacterales; family Rhodobacteraceae; genus Yoonia. The sequence continues at coordinate 54,281 of JAIBDT010000005.1, read as the reverse complement.
CGGCTTGGTATTCGTCAGCATCATAGCATTATTCATCGGCGGGATGTTTAATGGCGCGCCCTTGGATGCCCCGTGGTGGGCCTATTTGGGCGGGCCCATTGGGTTCTTGTTTATCGCGGCGGGCAGCTGGGCCATTAACCGCATTGGGGCCGCTCAAACAGCAATGCTGATCATTGCGGGTCAGATGATTTCTGGTGTGCTAATTGATGTGGCGATGGGTGTTGCGGGCAGTCCAATCGCGCGGAGTGTCGGGGTCGTGCTGATCCTTGGCGGTATGTGGGTCACACGCACCGCCAAGGCAAAATCTTAAGCCACAAAATGCCCTACAGGTATTGAGACCTGCGACTTGGCGTCTGCCCCAAGCTCTTGAGCGAAATGCATCGCCGCAAACGGATCACGCAGGAATTGCCGCGCCATCAGTGCGATGTCAGCTTGGCCTGTTGCGATGATTTCTTCCGCTTGGGTTGACGTGGTGATGCACCCGACAGCCGCCGTAATCAGGCCAGTTTCCTTGCGCATTTGTGCGGCTAGTCCAACCTGATCTGCGGTACGTGTGCCAATAGAAGCACGGGCCGCAGGAGTGGCACCGCCGCCAGAGCAATCGACCATATCAACGCCGAGGTCGCGTAGCACCTTCATCATCTGAATGTTGTCCTCAATTGTCAAACCGCCATCGATCCAGTCAGTGACCGACAGGCGCACGGCAAGCGGCAAACGCTCTGGCCAGACTTTGCGCACCGCCTCTACAGTCTCGACCATCATGCGGCTCCGACCCTCGAAATCGCCACCGTATGCATCGGTGCGGGTGTTCACCAAAGGTGTGAAGAAGCTGTGCAGCAAATAGCCATGCGCACCATGGATTTCGAGCAGCTCGTAACCTGCATCAAGTGCACGTTTGGCGGAGGCCACAAAGGCGTCTTGCATCGCTTTGATTTCCGCAACTGTCATAGCGTGCGGTGCCTTAAACAGGCGTGTGCCGTCTTGGTCAAAGGCCTCGTCTGCGGGTCCGATGACAGGCCAGCCGCCCTCGTCATCCTCTAGATGCGCACCACCGTCCCATGGGCGGGCGGACGATCCTTTGCGCCCTGCGTGGCCAATTTGAACGCCGATGACAGCGCCTTGCGATTTTGCATAGGCGTTGATTGGAATCAGCGCCTCGACTTGTGCGTCATTCCAAAGCCCCGCGCAGGCAGGCGTGATGCGCCCGTCAGGTGTGACGGCGGTGGCCTCTGCGATGATCAGGCCTGCGCCACCCACAGCGCGTGCGCCGATGTGGGTCATATGCCAAGGCTGGGCTACCCCATCAACCGAGGAGTATTGGCACATGGGCGCCATACCAAGGCGGTTACGCAGGGTGACGTCTTTAATTTTGAGCGGAGTGAAAAGAGCTGACATTAGGTGTTCATCTTTTTGATTTGGGCGACGCCGGACTCTCCGAGGTCGATTGCGGCGAAGGGACCGCCAATACACATATGCATCGGATCCTTGTTATTGGCAGGTGGTGATTTGGCGAAGACGTCTTTTGCGAAATCTTCGGCATTGTCTTTGGGGCGGTAGCCAAGGTGGCCCGCTTTGGAATTGTCCACCACGGCGCGGTCATTATTGGAGATGCCATAGATGGTGGTGAAACCAACGACAGGGCTATCAATGGCGCGTTCCACGAGGTGGATCAGGTCGCCCGTCGAGAGCCAAGTGCCAATAGCGCGGGCGTTGGACGGTGGGGCCGCCGAGAAGATACGCAAGCAAACGGCTTCCACGCCGCGTTTGTCCCAATAGAGCGAGGCGAGATCTTCGGCGAAGCACTTGGCTAGCCCGTAATAGGTGTCGGGCTTATGCGGCGCATCAAGGCCGATGGTGTCGGTCTTCAGGTGCATGCCGACCGCGTGCACGGAGGATGCGTAGACCACCCGCTTGACGCCATTGCGGTAGGCTGCTTCCCAGACGTTATAGGCGCCGATGATGTTGGATTGCAGGATGTCGTCCCATGGGGCCTCGTCCGCAATCGCGCCAAAGTGGATGACCATATCGGCGTCTTTCAGGAGCGCCTCCATCGCGGCGAGGTCAGAGACGTCGGCCTTCACATAGGTCTCGTTTGCGCCGAGATCTGGCAGGTCATTCACCAAATCAGACGATACGAATTCTTCGCACATCGCAGCGAGTGGCGCGCGGAGTTGGGAGCCGAGTGCCCCCGCGGCACCTGTGAGAACGAGCTTTTTCATGGGAGTTCCTTTCGCCGTTTAGATCACGGCCTTTTCTACAAATTTTTCGCCGCGCGCGATACGGGCAAAACTGAAGGGGGAGAGGTCGAGGGTCTGATAGGCCCCCGTCGCGATGAATTCGGCAATGCCGCGCCCGATGGCCGGCGATTGTTGGAAACCATGACCAGAAAACCCGTTGGCGAAGATGAAGTTTTCCACTTCCGTATGCGGCCCAACAATCGCGTTTTGGTCCAGCGTGTTATAGGCATAATGCCCGACCCAGGAATTGATCAATTTAACCCTTTCAAAAGCAGGGACCCGATGGGCAATTGCGGGCCAGACTTTTTCCTCCCAGATCGTGTGATCGGCGGTGAAATCCGCAGGATCAACGGCGGGGTCTTCGTCAGCTGGGCAGCCCGCCATGTAGTAACGTCCGTCAGAGCGCATGTGCACGCCGACGGGGTCGATGGTCAGCGGCAGATCGCGGTCGAGCGGCTCTGCTGCGTCAAAGATGAAAGTGTAGCGCTTGCGCGGCTCCACGGCCAGCGCGATCCCCGCCATGGCGCTGGTCAGTTTCGCACGGGGACCAGAGGCGTTGACGACGGTGCCGCAGGAAATCACCTCGCCCGAAGCGAGCGTGACGCTTTCGACCTTTGTGCCTGTGGCGTTTTTGGTCATCGCAACCACGGTGTTGTGGATGTATTGGACGCCCTTCTCGCGGGCCATGCGTTTCCACCAGTCAAAGATTGTGGCCCCGTCAAAATAGCCCTCGTCGATCAGGTTGTGATTGCCTGCGACGATGTCGTCCATGTTGTAGAAAGGATAAGCTGCTTTGATCTCGGCGGCAGTCAGATGCTTGGTGCCTGCGCCATTGGCGGCCTGCACGGCTTGGGTGGCGGCAAGGGATTTCGCGGCCCCCTCACTGCCTGCCAGATACATATAGCCAAAGGATTGCAGGGTGATGGCAGGCACGCGCGCGTCGTCGCCCATATAGGCGCGGAAATTCTTGACGTAGTCGGCGCCAAACTGGCTAATCTTGATGTTGATCGGCTCGGAGAACTGCTGGCGGATGCAGGAGTTTGTATGCACCGTCGAGGTGAATTCGTAGGTCGGGTCGCGCTCGACAACCAGAACCTTGCCGTCGAAACCTTTGTGCTCGGATAGGAACCACGCGATGGACGATCCATACATCGCCCCCCCGACGATCACGACGTCATATGAGCTGTGTTCTGGTGTCTGCGCCATGGAAAACCTATGCTGTGGATGAGATGCGCGGCACCAGTGCCTTGACCAGATCGCGCATGTTTAATTCGCCTACGGGCACGTCACCATCCATGACGCGATATTGCAAGGACGTATCGCCTTCGGAACGCGCAATCAGACTTTCGAGATTATCGCGGATATCCACGTCGCCTGCAAATTTTTGCCCCTTGAGTTTATCCATCATTGTCGGGTCTTGCAGCGGCTGCATCACCGATTTTACGCGCAGTACGCGGGCGCGGTTAATGTCACTGACAAAATCTTCGATGTAGGGGTCGGCTGGGTTTAACAGAATGCTTTGCGGCTCACCTTGCTGGATCACCGCACCATCTTTGAGGATCACAAGATGGTCTGCGATTTTCAGCGCCTCGTCCAAGTCGTGGGTAATGAAGATGATCGTCTTTTGTAGCTCTGTTTGCAGCTCTAACAGAAGGTTCTGCATGTCGGTCCTGATCAACGGGTCTAGCGCAGAAAACGCCTCGTCCATCAGCATAATGTCAGAGTTGGAGGTCAGCGCCCGCGCGATCCCGACCCGTTGCTGCATGCCGCCAGATAGTTGGGCAGGATAGCGGTTCTCGTAGCCTTCAAGCCCAACGCGGTTAAGCCATTTCATGCCCTCGGCTTCGCGGGTGTCCTTGTCGATACCCTGCACTTCCAACGCCATGGCCGCATTCTGCAAAACCGTACGGTGCGGCAAAAGCGCGAATTTCTGGAACACCATCGACATTTTTTCTTGCCGCAGTTTGCGCAGGTCCGCTGGCTTTAGCTCTGTCACATCGATGCCATCGACCAAGATTTCCCCTACAGTCGGTTCAATCAAACGATTGAGGTGGCGGATAAGGGTGGATTTGCCAGATCCAGACAGGCCCATGACCACGGTAATCTCGCCTGCCTGCATATCAACATTGATATCTTGCAGGCCTAGTACGTGCTTGTGTACCTCAAGCAGTTCAGGCTTGCCCATGCCTGCCTTAACATGCGCCATCATATCTTTGTCGCGGGAGCCAAAGATTTTGTAGAGGCCGCGCAACTGAACTTTTGGTGTCTTTGTCATACTGGGCCCTATTGCTTTTTGTTCGTCATATCGACGCGACTAAGTGCGGCTTTTGACGCGCGGTCCAATATCACGGCAAGCATCACGATACCCAAGCCCGCGACAAGACCGACGCCTATTTCCAACTCTCGGATACCTTGCAAGACAGGTCGCCCCAATCCTGGCGCAGATACCAGCGACGCAATCACAACCATCGACAAAGACATCATGATCGTTTGGTTCACACCCGCCATAATATTGGGCAATGCGAGCGGGAACTCGACCTTTATCAGCCGTTGAAGCCCCGTCATGCCAAAGGCGTCGGCCGCCTCGACCACATCAGGATCAACCAATCTGATCCCCAAGTCGGTCAAACGTATCACAGGCACGATCGCGTAGAGAATGATTGCAATGCCGTAGAGTTTTGATTCTGTGACGGAAAACAGAAAGATCAACGGGATCAGGTAAACAAAAGTCGGGAGCGTTTGCAGCAGATCAAGGATCGGTACGGTCATCCGTCTGAGGGTATCAAACTTTGACATCAAGATACCTATCGGCACCCCGAAAACCACACAGATAGAAGTGCATACAAAAATGATTGATAAGGTCTGCATCGCCATTTCGAAGTGGTCGATAAATGCCAGAACGAACAAGGTAATACCGACCAAAACCACAGTAGCCGCAGAGCGCGATGCGACCCATGTCAGGGCCAAAAGCGCGATGATCAAAAGCCACCAAGGTGTTTCGGTAAACAGCCATAGCGCCCCGTCCAGCATCCAAGACAAAGGCTGCGTGATTGGATCGAGAAAAGCCTTCAATCCCGGGCGTGCAGCAAGAAATGCCTCTTTAATGCCCGACGTGAAATCACGAGTCTGCATGATGCTGCCGCAGACTTCATGCAAGTTATCAAGGGACGGGAACGGAAAGGCTTGCGCATTTGGGTCAGTCGCATTCGCGTTATTTGCATTTAGCAGGTCGGCCATCGACATTGGCCCTGCGTCTTCGCCTTGGTCACACCAATCCCGTAGACCCAGTGCATCAAAAAGCCCGTCATAAAACGCCATATTCTATCCCCCGCAACGCAACAGCCCCCCACCCATGTTTCAGGGCGAGAGGCTGTCAGTTATTATGTGCTTACTTCAACAATGCCGCAAGGTTTGTCTTTGCATCGTCGTTCAACCATTCACCCCAGACGTCAGGGTAAGTTGACAGGAAGTAAACTGCAGCCTCTTCGTAAGACGCATTGTTACCTTCTTGCCAAGCTAACACTTCACCCATTTGCGCGTTGGTGAATGTCATGTGCTTGAGTAGCTCTGCAACATCAGGTTCACGACCTGCGAATGTAGAAGTCACAGCGGTCACGACGTTCGCCGCAGGATAGGCCGATAACGTTGGTGTCGCGCAATCCTCTAGGCCGTTACAGATGTGTGCGTCCGCATCATAGGCAGGCATCTCGATCTGAACCATTGGATACTTACCCAATACAGATGTTGGCGCCCAGTAATAGCCGAACCACGGCTCTTTGGATTCGTAGGCCGCTGCCATTGCAGCTGCCAGCGTTTCACCAGACCCATGCTGAAAGCGTTCTACGCCTGCATCGCCAAGGCCTGCTGCCTTGAAGTTGTTGTAGTTGGTGACGTCACACCCCCAACCTGCAGGGCAATCGTGGAACCGTCCGCCTACTAAATCTGGGTTTGCTTTGATGCCTTCAAGCGTTGTTAGCTCTGGGTGTGCAGCTGCCAGATAATCTGGAATCCACCATGCTTCGACGCCGCCGTCAGACAGCACCTTTGACATCTCGACAAGTTTCCCAGCCGAGCGCAGTTCTTCGTAGACTTCGGTGTAGCTTGTCCAAAGTTCGGTGATGATATCCGGCTCGCCGGTTTCCGCGACTGACGTGATCGCGGGTACGGTTGTTGTTGGCACAACAGTCACGTTGCAACCATAGCCTTGGGTCATCAAAAAGTTAGCGATTGAGGTCACAACCGCAGCCGAGGCCCAATCCATTTCAGTGATAGAGACATCGCCGCAATCGGCCATTGCCGATGTCGTCCCCATAGTCAGTGCAAGTGCTGATGCCGCACCAAGATACTTCATTTTCATTTAAGACTCTCCCTGTGAGTTGCCGTATTAACGCTTAAAAACGGGCAAGATTGCAACCAACTTTCCAAAAAGCGGGGTCGCAATCTTGCTGTTTTAGGTCAATGTCATTCCGCCGCGTCGAGATATTCATCCATTGGCGGACAGCTACAGATCAAGTTCCGGTCACCGTAAACGTTATCAACGCGGTTCACTGGCGGCCAGTATTTGTCCACTCGAAACGCACCCTTTGGGAAACACCCTTGTTCGCGGGTGTATGGCCGATCCCAATCGGAGACGAGGTCTTCAACTGTATGCGGTGCGTTTTTCAGCGCGTTGTTTTCTTGTGGCATGTCGCCGTTTTCAATCGCGCGAATTTCTTCGCGAATCGCCAGCATCGCGTCGCAGAACCGGTCAAGTTCAGCCTTAGTTTCCGACTCGGTTGGCTCAACCATCAAGGTTCCCGCCACAGGCCAAGACATCGTTGGCGCGTGAAAGCCCGCATCCATCAGACGCTTTGCGATGTCGTCCACAGTTACATGCGCGCTGTCAGCAAACGGGCGTGTGTCGATGATGCACTCGTGGGCGACGCGGCCTGTTGGGCCTTTATAAAGAACATCGAACGCCCCTTCGAGCCGTTTGGCGATGTAATTGGCGTTCAGGATAGCCACGCGAGTCGCTTGCGTCAGCCCCTCGCCGCCCATCATTAGCACGTAGGCCCATGAGATCGGCAGCAAACTGGGCGACCCAAACGGAGCCGCCGAAACGGGACCATTGCCACCATTCGGATGACCAGGAAGGTGCTCGATCAGGTGGGATTTCACACCAATTGGCCCCATGCCCGGACCGCCGCCGCCATGCGGGATGCAGAATGTCTTGTGCAGGTTCAAGTGGCTGACATCGCCGCCCAGATCGCCCGGACGGGAAAGGCCCACCATGGCGTTCATGTTCGCGCCGTCGATGTAAACTTGCCCGCCTGCGTCATGGGTCATTTTACAAACGTCGATGACCGTTTCCTCAAACACGCCGTGGGTTGATGGATAGGTGATCATGCAAGCAGCGAGGTTGTCTTTATGCTTTTCAATTTTCGCTGCGAAATCGACCAGATCAATGTCGCCGTTCGCGGCAGACTTGATTGGGACAACCTTCCAGCCCACCATCTGTGCCGAGGCTGGATTGGTGCCATGCGCCGACATCGGGATAAGACAAATGTCACGATGCCCCTGCCCCTGTGCGCGGTGATAGGCAGCAATTGTCAGCAAACCCGCGTATTCGCCTTGGGCGCCAGAGTTCGGTTGCATCGAAATCGCATCATAGCCCGTCACATCGCAAAGCTTGGCCGACAGATCGTCGATCATTTCCTTATAGCCCAGCGCCTGATCGTCAGGGCAGAACGGGTGCATCAGAGCGAATTCAGGCCAAGAGACTGGCATCATTTCTGCGGCTGAATTGAGCTTCATCGTGCAAGAGCCAAGCGGGATCATCGCACGATCAAGCGCCAAATCGCGGTCGGCCAAGCGGCGCATGTAGCGCATCATCTCGGTCTCGGCGCGGTTCATGTGGAACACAGGGTGCGTGAGGTAATCGGTCTTGCGGATGAGAGCCTCAGGCAAGCGGTAGTTCACCTGATGCGCGTCATCTTCGGTTTCGATGCCAAAGGCCCGCCAGACGGCTTCGGTGACATCGCGACGGGTCAACTCATCAAGTGTGACGCCAATGCGCGTGTCGCCAATCGCGCGGAGATTCACACCATTTTCAACAGCAGCAGCCATGATCTCATCACGCTTGGCACCAACGTCGAGTGTGACCGTATCAAAGAAATGGTCTTGCTCAACGCTGTAACCGCCCGCCTCTAAACCTTCGACCAAACGTACTGTTTTTCGGTGGATGCGTTGGGCAATCGCCCGCAGGCCTTCGGGACCGTGGAATACGGCGTAAAAGCCCGCCATTACTGCAAGGAGTGCTTGCGCGGTGCAGACGTTCGACGTGGCCTTTTCGCGGCGGATATGTTGTTCGCGGGTTTGTAGCGAAAGCCGGTAAGCCTTGTTGCCGTGCGCATCAATAGACACGCCAACAATACGGCCAGGCATGTTGCGGGCAAGGTTCGCCTTGGTCGCCATATAGGCCGCGTGTGGGCCGCCGTAACCGACGGGCACGCCGAAACGCTGGGTCGTGCCGACGGCGATATCTGCGCCCATTGCACCTGGCTCTTTAAAAAGCGTAAGTGAGAGAGGGTCAGCGGAGATAATGCCGATGCCGCCAGCCTCATGGAGCGCTGCGATTTGGGCGGTAAAGTCCCGCAGGTGGCCTGTCGTACCCGGAAACTGGAAAATACCGCCAAAGACCGTTGCCGCGTCCATATTATCTGGGGAGCCGACGATCACCTCGATGCCGAGTGGCTCTGCGCGGGTTTTCATCACGGCTATATTTTGCGGGTGGCAGTTTTCATCGACGAAGAACGCGGTCACTTTTGATTTGGAAATGCGCTGCGCCATGGTCATTGCTTCCGCACAAGCGGTGGCTTCGTCCAACAGAGAGGCGTTGGAAATCTCAAGACCAGTGAGATCAGCAACCATGGTTTGGAAGTTCAAAAGCGCCTCTAGGCGGCCTTGGGAAATTTCGGGCTGGTAGGGCGTATAGGCCGTGTACCAAGCAGGGTTTTCAAAGATATTGCGCTGGATCGCAGGTGGTGTGACGGTGCCGTGATAGCCTTGGCCAATCAGCGAGACGAGGACGTTGTTCTTTTTCGACACTTGCTTCATGAAATGCAAAAGCTCGCGCTCTGACTTGGGTTTCCCAAAGTTGAGCGGCTCTTTTTGACGGATTTTCGCAGGCAAAGTGTCATCGATCAACGCAGCCAGCGAGGACGCGCCAACAACTTTGAGCATCGCATCCATTTCCGCGGGAGACGGGCCGATGTGGCGGCGGTTCGCAAAGTCATAAGGCAGATAGGATGTAGGTGCATAAGGCATTGGCGCGGTCCTTTATTCGACTAGTTTTTTGTAAGCGGCTTCGTCCATGTATTCGTCCATTTGGGACGGATCGGATGGCGCAATTTTAAACATCCAGCCGTTGCCGATTGGATCATCGTTCACAGTAGCGGGGCTGTCGTTGAGCGTTTCGTTCACTTCGACTATCTCGCCATCGATTGGCGCAAGAATGTCAGAAGCCGCTTTCACGGATTCAATTACAACGACTTCTTCGTCTTTAGTCACTGTCGTGCCGACATCAGGCAATTCGACAAAAACGATGTCGCCCAGTTGTGTCGCGGCATGCTCGGTGATGCCGATGACGACAATGTCGCCTTCCATCCGGAGCCATTCGTGTTCTTCGGTAAATTTCATTGTTGGGGTCCTTTTCTTATCGTTTGAAGTTAGCGGGTGTGAAGGGCATTTTTGTGCGGGTCAGTGGCAGGCGCTTGCCGCGCAACTCGCCAAAAACGGGGCCGTCATAACCTTTCGGTAGATAGCCCATAGCAATAGGCCCGCCGACGGTCGGACCAAAGCCACCAGAGGTGATCTTACCGATAGGTGTCGTGGATGTTTCGTCGCCGAATAGTTCTACGCCTTCCCGCATCGGTGCACGCCCTTCTGGGATAAGACCGACGCGTTTGCGTGGTGCACCATTCGCGATTTCGTCCAAAACCGTATCAGCCCCCGGAAAACCGCCTGCACGGTCGCCACCAGTTCGGCGGACCTTTTGAATGGCCCATGTCAATGCGGCTTGGGATGGAGTCACAGTTTCGTCGACGTCATGACCGTAAAGGCAGAGACCACCTTCCAATCGCAGGCTGTCGCGGGCGCCGAGGCCGATCAGTTCCACTGCTTCATGTGCAAGCAAAGCAGTTGCCAGCGCGACCGCTGCGTCATTTGGCACCGAAATCTCATAGCCGTCTTCGCCTGTGTAGCCAGACCGCGATACCCAACATTCCGCACCATTCAGATCAACCGTCGCCACATCCATGAAGTTCATTCCTCGCACGGTTGGGTTCAAAGTCGCGAGCGCCTCTTCGGCGCGTGGGCCTTGTAGCGCTAAAAGCGCGCGGTCGGTGATTTCAGTCACGGTCACACCTGCCGGCATATTGGCTGTCATATGCGCAATGTCGGCACCTTTGCAGGCTGCATTCACGACAACAAAAACGTGATCGCCACGGTTGGCAAGCATCAGGTCGTCGGTGATGCCCCCTGTTTCATTGGTGAAAAAGCCATAGCGTTGGCGATTTTCGCCAAGGTCGATAATATCTACTGGGATAAGTGCCTCTAGTGCGGTCGCCGCGCTGGCAAAATCAGACCCGCGCACGATAACTTGCCCCATGTGGCTGACATCAAAAAGGCCCGCACTGATCCGTGTCTGGATATGCTCTTTCATGACGCCAGCGGGATATTGCACAGGCATGTCGTAGCCCGCAAATGGCACCATCTTGGCGCCGTTTTCTACATGGAACCCATGTAACGGCGTGTGCAGTAAATCAGACATATTGCCCCCTTTTTGACGCATCATTTTCGCGCAAGTTTAAACTTGCGCCTTGATGCCCCCTCTGTCCGTTCGCCTGAGATCGTTATCCCTTCGGCGGATGCATAAAGCACCTCTCTCCAGAGTCTTATCGTGACACGACGGTCCTTGAGGCCTGAGAGTTTCCGGGGCGGTTGCTCCTTCGGCACCGCTTACACGGTTCTCCCATCGAGTCGGATGTAAGCTACGACTCGTCGCAATTTGGCGCAAGTGGTTTTGTGCACCAATGCATGCCGTGTTTTTTGTTGACCGCACAGCAGACTATAGGCTTGATCTGAGCAACCTCAGATTGGACACGTTATGAAAATTTTTCCAAACCCTTATCGCAACACTGGACGCGCGATTGATGTGCCTGACTTTATACCGACACCAAGCGTCGATTTCGCGCGCCCGACCGCGTTGCTATCGCGCTGTCCAGTCGCAAAGCCGACCCCCTTGATAGATGCGACAGAGCTTGCAAAAAAGTTGGGCATCGCGTCGCTTCACGTCAAAGACGAGCGCACCCGCATGAGACTAGGCAGTTTCAAGGCGCTTGGCGCGGCTTATGTCATCGCCACTGACGCAGCAGCCGTTGGCGGTGATGATCTCGGCAATGTGCTAGCTGATCGTACATATGTCACTGCAAGTGCGGGCAATCACGGCCTGTCAGTTGCGGCAGGTGCACGGATTTTTGGCGCGAAAGCTGTGATCTATCTGGCCAAAACCGTACCTGAAGGATTTGCCGACCGTTTGCGAGGTATGGGTGCCGAAGTTAAGCGCGCGGGTGACATCTATGAAGAAAGCGTCGCGGCTGCGGTGCAGGCTGCCAAGGATCAAAACTGGACGCTTTTGTCGGACACCTCGTGGGATGAATACTATGAGCCGTCCCACCTGTTGATGGAAGGCTACTGCGTCTTAATGGACGAAGTTTTCGCGCAGATTCCGCACGAACCAACACATATCTTCCTGCAAGCAGGGGTTGGCGGTTTGGCAGGTGCGGCGGCCGCTATGGCACGTGCCAAATGGGCAAATGCACCGCAGATTATCGTGGTCGAGCCAGAGTTCGCCCCCGCCCTGATGGCATCAATCCAAGCGGGTCACGCCGTCGTCGCCCAAGGTCCCGTCTCCGACATGGGGCGGCTTGACTGCAAAGAACCATCTTTGATTGCGCTGAAAGGGTTAAGCACCGACGCGGACTTGTTTGTGACGATTTCAGAGGAAGAAGCCTTTGCCGCAATGCCCTTCCTAGAGGCACAAGGAATGGCCGCATCAACCTCGGGCGGGGCTGGTTTGGCTGCGGTTTTGGCCGGATTTGACCTACCAGCGGACGCGCATGTCCTTTGTATTTTGTCAGAAGGTCCATCATGAACTTTTTGCCAAAGGAGTTCCGCATGAGGGTCGCGCGCGCCCAAGACCTGATGGCGGATGTAGGGCTGGACGCCTTGCTACTCACAACCGAGCCAGAAGTGCGCTACTTCACTGGTTTTCTAACGCGGTTTTGGGAAAGTCCTACACGCCCTTGGTTCTTGGTCATCCCGTCCAGAGGTGACCCCATCGCAGTCATTCCATCAATTGGTACGCCTCTGATGGGACGCAGCTGGATTACCGATATCCGCACATGGCGGTCCCCTGATTATGACGATGACGGGGTTGGACTACTGGCTGATGCCTTGTCTGACTACCAAAGGGTTGGCGTGCCTGACGGGTCAGAAACTCATGTGCGCATGCCCTATGCAGATCTCAAACAGCTGGAAAACAAGCTTGGCTTTGCGTTGAAAAGCGATGTGGGCATTATGCGGCAGCTTCGCATGGTCAAGTCGACGGTAGAGATCGACAAAATTGAACTGGCTTGCGGCGTTGCAAACCGCGCTTTTACCCGTGTTTCTGAGATCGCACACGTAGGCGTGCCGCTGCGCCAAGTATTTCGCGACTTTCAACGGCTGTGCCTGGAGGAAGGTGCCGATTGGGTGCCTTATCTGGCGGGCGGCGCTGAACAGGGTGGCTATGCGGATGTCATTTCACCTGCGACTGACACGCCCTTGGCTGATGGGGACGTGTTAATGTTGGATACGGGCCTCGTTGTGGATGGATATTTCTGTGATTTTGACCGGAACTTTGCGATTGGATCTGCAACGCCAAAGACCCAAGAAGCCCATGCCAAATTGATAGATGCAGTTGAGGCTGCGATTGCTGTGGCCAAAGTCGGCGCGACGGCAGCAGACCTGTTTCACGCGATGGACCGAATAGTGACTGGCGGCGCTGGTGGATCGGACGCGGGGCGATTGGGCCATGGTTTGGGTATGCAGCTGACCGAGTGGCCATCGCTTATTCCAGCCGACCATACACCATTGGTCGCGGGTATGGTTCTGACATTAGAGCCAGGAATCGACGTGGGCGGAGGCCGGATGATCGTCCATGAGGAAAACATTGTGATCGAAGAAAGTGGGCCACGGTTCCTGTCTGCCCCTGCCCCACGCGAAATGCCAATCCTATGACCTATCAATTTGAAACCGACCCGACGAGCAAAGCCATTGGCCTGATCGTCCTGCAGTCTGACGAGACGCTAGAGCAAGATATCCGCCGCATTTTTGATTGGGAAACGCTGATTTATGTGACCCGCGTGCCAAGTGCGTTAGAAGTATCACAAGATACGTTGCAGCAGATGGCCGAGACGCTACCCGCAGCAGCAAGCCTGTTCCCTGCGGGAGCAAAGTTCAGCGCTATTGGATATGGCTGCACGTCTGGCACGGCGCAAATCGGTGCCAGCCATGTTGCATCTCTGGTGCGACAAGAAGTGGACACGCCTTTTGTGACTGAGCCGCTTTCTGCGCTACTGGCTGCCTGTGACCACTTGAGTATCAAAAAGTTGGGCCTGCTATCACCATATGTTGCTTCGGTTTCTGAAAGGCTGGTGTCCGTGCTTGGTCAAGCCGGCGTAAGTTGCCCCGTTTTTGGCTCGTATGATGAGGCTGAGGAAACAGTTGTTGCGCATATCTCCGCTGCGTCAACTTATCAGGCCGCAATGGACTTGGCGGCACAGGGTGGGATTGATGCGTTGTTTCTGTCGTGCACCAACTTGCGCACATTGGATGTGATCGCCAAACTAGAGGCAGAGACAGGGCTACCTGTGCTATCAAGCAATCAAGTACTAGCGTGGGATTTGGGTCGGAAGGCTGGCGTGACCCTGCCTGCAAATGATTTTGGCCAATTATTCAAAAAGGATCGTTAATGTTAAAAGTATCCGCAGCCCAGATGGTCGCAAATGCCCGCGCGCGCATTGAAGAAGTCGAGACCAAAGACGCCATAGCAATGGTCGAGAACCCCGATGTTGTGATCGTTGACCTGCGCGATGTGCGTGAACGCGAAAGATCGGGGTTCATCCCCGGTAGCTTTCACTGTCCGCGGGGGATGGCCGAGTTTTGGGTCGATCCAGACAGCCCTTATTTTAAAGACGTCTTTGGGCAGGATAAAACCTTTGTGTTCCACTGCGCCTCCGGATGGCGGTCCGCATTGACCGTCGCGACCCTGAACGACATGGGGTTCCCTTGCGCGCATTTACGCGAAGGGTTTTCGACATGGGAAGCCCAAGATGGGCCAGTGGAACGCAAGCCTTAGGCCCGCATTCCATCATATTGTAAAATTGCGGCTTCGCTATCGGACAATACGCGCCGCGCATATCCGCCATAGTTCTGCATATCGCCACGCAGATCAGGTAAGCGATCGTACAGGCGCCCCTCTTCGATCTCGTCCATCGCGGATAGTTCAGCGGCGGCTGGATGAAAACTTTCGGTTGGCACGCCGTTTGCAAAGACCACTTCGTGCTGCGGCAACATCATGTGAATGTAGGTAGCCTTGCGCAACGAATGATCACGGATGATCGTATGATCGTTGATCAAGTCACGAGCGGTTACGAGGACCTCGTCGCAATTGTAAAGCGCATTTGCTTGCGGGCCACGTAAGACGATCCGGTGATCAGGTGAAACCAGCAACCCTGCATCAGGTACGTCTTTGTCCAATGCACCTGCGCGCAAACGGATCGGGTTCAGCGCGGGGATCGCTTTCATGCGCGCACCACTGACGCGGCGTTGCCCGAGCCAAAGCACTTCAACGCAGCCATTGTCCGCAGTTTGCACGCGATCACCCTCCGCAAGGCTGGCCACATCTTTGGCCCCTTCGGGCGTCATGATCATTGTGCCTGGTGTAAAGCAAATTACCCCGCCTGGATTGGTATGATCGATCCGGCGCAATGTCGCCCTGATATGGTGGTCAACAACCCATAGATCGCATCCCCGCGGCGGTATTTCGTCGAGAAACATGCACAGCGGTTTGCGCCCCATACCTGTATCGATCAGTGTGATCGTCCACGTCTCAAACCCGTTGGTCACGCGAAAGCTGTCGTCGAACAACGGTTCTTGCAGCACGGCTACGTCAAGTTTGCGCGTATCGATTTGTGCGGATGTCAAAAGTCGGCGCACCGTCAGTGCCGCCCGCTTGCGAATGTCTGCCTCTCCCTCGGACGCACCCAGCGGTAAGATACCACTTGGCCCATCCACACGGACCGCGTCACCGGTCCAAGACCACGCGGTGCCCACAGATAAATCGGTCACGGGCGCAGCTTGCTGCCCGTCGATATGTGTCTGCGACCAGGAGATGACAAACGTGCCATTAAAGCCCGTTTTCATGCCTGCTATTTGCCTCAACTTGATCCGCGTCATTAAGTGCGCGGAATTATGCAAGAACCATAGCAAGCACGATCGTTTTAGATCAAGTCACATTAACTACAAGCGTTAACTATTTATTTAGAAGTTGAAATTCAGTTTGATCGAACCGACGACTTGGCCTTCGCGCTGGCCTTCGAATTCTTCGGATAGATATGTAGCCCCATAAAAGAACGAAGAGTCCTCTGCAAACTGGAACAAGACACCAGCCCTAGCGCGTGCGCGGGTTTCGGACACAGTATATCCTTGATCCTCCGGTAGGAAGGCGCTGTCAAAAACAGAAGCAACGTCAGCACCGAACATGTAAGTCAGCCCCAATTCACGCCCCTGCGTGCCGCGATAGAGTTGCCCAGTTACAACATCGCGCAACATCATATCTGTCTGCCCAACCTCGCCAACGATCACATCGCCACCGACCCGCACAAGATCCTCAGCCCCTGCAAGACCTTCGACAAAGGGGCGTACAGTTATACGGTCTGACAGTTCATAAGTCTTGGATGCCTGCACGGTGCCGTTCACAAAGAACGCGTCATCAAGCTGTGCATCGATGTACGGCGGCAGAGTAATCTCAAAGCCTTCATGAAATTTCCGCTGGAACTCCGACAGCCCCGTTTGCGGACCAATCGCCAGAACATCAGCGCCGAGACTTAGATCAAATGCATTGTAGCCAAAGTGCGTATGCGCCCCAACGGATACAGCGCCAACATAGGGCCGATCACCCGGTGCGCCACTTTTTCGTGACCCTGTGATGATCTGTCCACCCAACCGATACTCGATAATATCGCCAAAACCTTCTTGGCCAGTGTAGCCCTCTTTACCCTGAACGATCGACAAGACATAGCCACCCGTGCGCCATCGGTCCTTGCCGTCGCCAAAAAAGTCATTGGTGAAAAGCCGCCCTGTTCCGATCACCTGACGCCCTTCTGAAAAAGCGGGGGTCGCTAGGGTGGAGGTCGCAAGCAAGAGGATCAAGACAGGCCGCATGATATTTCCCAATTCTGTGCCCCCCCGAGCTTTCTCTCAATACGCCTGTTCATCGATTCGGACTACGCAGGCCTCGTAACTAATCAAAGCTATAGCGGCTTTGCCACAGTTTCGTATTTTGGCGTCAATAGCCTGCACGCCCTAGAGCAAGCTTTTCGCGTCCCAGACATCCGCCATGTACCCGCGAATTGTGCGGTCTGACGAGAAATAGCCCGAGCCTGCGATATTGCGCAGTGCCAGTTGGTCCCATGCGTTTTGATCGCGGTAGGTCAGATCAACCTGCGCTTGAGCGGCCAAATAGCTGTCGTAATCGGACGCTACAAGGAATGGATCGTGGTTCCATGTCTGCTCGACCAAACCAGAATAGCGCGACGGTTCTTCTGGGTTAAAGCGGCCCTCTGCGATGATCTGCAAGACGTCTTGCAGGCTTTGGCTGGCAAGGATCGCGTTGCGCGCATGTTCGGGGCTCTGATATCGCTCTTGCACCTGTGCGGCCGTCATGCCGAACAAGAAGAAGTTATCAGGCCCCACATGGTCGCGGATTTCGACGTTCGCACCGTCTAGCGTGCCGATGGTCAACGCGCCGTTCATCGTGAACTTCATATTGCCTGTGCCAGAGGCCTCTTTGCCAGCCGTCGAGATCTGCTCGGACAGGTCCGCTGCGGGGATTAACCGCTGCGCCATCGAGACATTATAGTTGGCAGGGTAGACAACTTTTAGCAGGTCCTTGGTCACAGGATCGTTGTTCACAACCTTGGCCACGTCATTGATCAAACGTATGATTTCCTTGGCTGTATAGTAGCCTGGCGCGGCCTTGCCACCAAATATTTTGACGCGCGGGGTCCAGTCCGCCGTTGGGTTTTGGCGGATTGCATTCCAACGCGCGACGGTTTCAAACACGTTCAATAGCTGCCGCTTGTATTCGTGGATACGCTTAATCTGGACATCGAACATCGCTTCAGGGTCAATTGAGATACCCATCTTGTCATTCACCCAATTAGCAAACGCCACCTTATTAGCGTGCTTGGCGGCATGAATGCGCGCAAGCATTTCGGGGTCGCTGCCGAACGCTTTGAGTTCGGACAAGCGGTCTAGATCATCCTCCCAGCCCGCGCCAATCGCATCGGTAATGACGCCCGACAATGCAGGGTTCGACAGGCGTATCCAACGGCGCGGAGTGACCCCGTTCGTCTGGTTTAAAATCCGGTTCGGATACAGGCGATCAAGATCCGCAAACACGGTCTCGCGCATAAGATCAGAGTGCAACGCGGATACACCGTTCACATGTGCGGCCATCACAAAGGCCAGCGTGCCCATATGGACCTGATCTTGATAGACGATCTTGAGCGACGGATCACAGTTCGTCGCAGCTTGGTGTTCCACATCAATCCGCTCGATAATCTGCATGTGACGCGGCAAAACGCGGCCCATCAACCATGTCGACCACCGCTCTAGCGCCTCTGGCAACAAGGTGTGGTTGGTATAGTTCAGGCATTTGCATGCAATCTGCTTGGCCTTGGCCCAGTCCAACCCGTGCACGTCCACCAACAAGCGCATCAACTCCGGGCCTGCCAGCGCAGGGTGCGTGTCGTTCATCTGGATTGCGACTTTATCAGGCAATAAGGACGGGTCATCATATTCAGAAAGAAACCGGCGGAGGATGTCCTGTAGAGCCGCTGAGGTCAAAAAGAACTCTTGCTTGAGGCGCAACTCCTTGCCAGCCTCGGTCGTGTCTTCGGGATACAAGACGCGGCTCAGCGTGCGCGCAAGCGCCTCTGGCGCGGCGGCAGCGGTAAAATCGCCCGAATTAAACCGCTCGAGATCAAACTTTTCAGTCGGCAAAGCCCCCCATAGGCGCAGCGTGTTAGACCACCTGCCCTGCCACCCCACAACGGGGGTGTCATACGCGCGGGCAAGAACTGTTTCGCTGGCGTGCCAAATCGCGCGACCTTCAACCATTTCAACACGGCCCTTGAAAGGAATTGTGTAGTTGGCTTCTGGACGCTCAAACTCCCACGGGTGCGTCTGGTTCAACCAATCCTCTGGTGTTTCCACCTGACGCCCGCCCTCAAACCGTTGGCGGAACAGCCCGTGCTCGTAGCGGATGCCATAGCCAAACGCAGGGCAGCCCAGCGTCGACATCGATTCCAAGAAACACGCAGCCAAGCGCCCCAAACCGCCATTGCCCAGCGCGGCATCGGGTTCATCCTCGACCACCGTCATCAAAGACACGCCGTCCTCTTGTAGCACGTCTTCGATTTTTTGGTGCAGACCTAGGTTGATGACCGCGTCTTCTAGGATGCGCCCAATCAAGAACTCCATCGACAAATAATAGACCCGCTTGCCTTGCTGTTCATATGTCCGCCGCGTTGCCGCAAACCAAGAATCGACAATCAAATCCCGCACGCTATAGCTGACAGCCATGCGCCAGTCATAAGTGCTGGCGTGGGACTTATCCTTGCCAATCGTATAGGTCAGATGGCGGTGGATACTGTCGCGCAAATCATGGATAGAGACATCAGGTGCGGCATGAGGATTGGTCATAACATTCATTTCTTTTGAACTTTGTTCACGGGTACAGCAGCAAGGTTGGCCCGCGTTCTTACGGGCCAACCTCACAGAAGAGAAGCATACCTTTTATCTTTTAGGTAATTACATTTGGCGCGTCGCGCCCTGTGTGTCTTTTCAGATCCGAAATGGTCAAAGCCGCCTCTGTGATTTTAGACAAAGCCTGTGCGGTCGGCTGATCAAACGCCGTAGGGTCGGTTTCCACCTGCTCGAGATAGACGCGGATCGTCGCGCCAACGGTACCTGTGCCAGACAGACGGAAGACGGCACGGCCACCGCCCTCGAACCCGATGCGCAGACCTTGGGCTGCGGAATGAGACCCATCCACAGGATCGTCATAAGAAAATTCGTCCGCGTAAGACACGGTTAGGCCCGCGTGTTGCGAGCCAACTAAGCTTGGCAGTTTGGCTCGTAACTCTGCGACCATAGCCTCGGCTTTAGCGGCATCGACATCTTCAAAGTCATGACGCGAATAATAGCAACGCCCATACTCAGACCATAAATCGGTCATGAGTTCAGATACGGACTGACCTGTCTCGGCCAAGATATTCAGCCATAGTAAAACAGCCCATAACCCGTCCTTTTCGCGCACATGGCTTGACCCTGTGCCTGCACTTTCCTCGCCGCACAGCGTGGCCTTACCCGCATCCAAAAGGTTGCCAAAGAATTTCCAACCCGTTGGGGTCTCGTAACAGGCCACACCCAGCTTTTCTGCTACGCGGTCCACAGCGCCAGAGGTTGGCATTGACCGCGCCACGCCCGCAAGCCCAGCCTTATATCCAGGCGCGAGATGGGCCTTTGCCGCGAGCAATGCCAGACTATCAGACGGCGTGACATAAGCATTGCGACCCACAATCATGTTGCGGTCACCGTCGCCATCAGAGGCCGCACCAAAATCAGGAGCACCCGCGCCATACATCTCGTCCATCAGGGGCTTTGCCCAAATCGGATTCGGGTCAGGATGCCCGCCACCAAAATCAGGCAGTGGAATGCCGTTTATGACCGTGCCTTCAGGCGCACCAAGTGTTTCTTCTAGGATAGCCCTTGCGTAGGGCCCTGTCACCGCGTGCATCGCGTCAAACCGCATTGTGAACCCACCTGCGAAAAGCGCGCGAATTTTGCCGAAATCGAAAAGTGTTTCCATCAAGGCGGCATAATCTACAACAGGATCGACGATCTCGACCGCCATCGCGCCCACTTGGGTCTTGCCGATGGTGTCCAAATCCACTTCATGTGTTTGCATTATGCGGTAGCTGTCGATCACCTTTGTGCGGGCAAAGATCTTATCCGTCACGCCTTCTGTCGCAGGACCACCGTTCGGGCCGTTATATTTGAGACCAAAGTCTTCGTCGGGACCGCCGGGGTTATGGCTGGCAGAGAGGATCAATCCACCATCAGCACCCCGCAACCGGATCAAATGGGATGCAGCTGGCGTCGACAAGATACCACCCTGCCCGATGATACATTGCGCCGCACCATTTGCCGCCGCCATGCGCAAGATCACTTGAATCGCGCGGTCATTGAAATAGCGCCCATCGCCGCCCACAACTAAGGTGCGACCCTCAACGCCGCCAACCCCGTCAAACGTCGCTTGCACGTAATTTTCTAGGTAATGCGGGCCCATAAAGACCTTTGTCTTTTTGCGCAGGCCACTTGTGCCCGGTTTCTGCCCCTCAATCGGCTGCGTTTGTACAGTTTTGATCTGCATCACCTATCTCCCACCTTTGTCGTGGCTTGTGCCTTCAGCACAAAAACAACCACGCTATCTTTTTCAATTCCCCAATGACCCCTGTCCTCGGATAGACCAACCTGCGCCGTATCAAATCCGCGCACCCACGTCATTCCAACAGGCGTATCAGGAACCGCAACATCGCAGGTTTCCCCGGCATTCAAAACAACCAGTAGCGCGCCTTCACGCTCGACGTATTCAGGCGTGCCAGAAGCCATTCGCAATTCGGCTACAATGATCTTTCGTGCCGGATCGTCCCAATCTTTTTGCGACATGGCCGCGCCGTCTTCGCGGCGCCAAAACAAATCAGTCTCACCATCGACCAAACGCGAACGAGAATGCAAAAAGCGTCGCTGCCGCAAAATTGGATGTACCTTACGGAACGCAATTGCCTGCTGGCAAAACGCAAAAAACGCGTCGTCACGGTCAGCCCAATTGATCCACCCCAAAGGGCTGTCTTGGCAATAGGCGTTGTTGTTTCCCTCTTGGCCATTGCCGATTTCGTCACCCGCCAGCAGCATCGGCGTGCCTTGGGAAAACAGCAATGTCGCAATCATATTGCGGCGGCGTCGGGTCCGTGCGGCGATGATCGTTTCATCATTGGTCGGGCCTTCGACACCAAAGTTATCCGAAAAATTTGCGGAATGACCGTCGCGGTTATTCTCGTTATTGGCCTCGTTGTGCTTGTGCGCATAGCTGACCGTATCAGCCAGAGTAAATCCATCATGCGCCGTTACAAAGTTGACTGAAGAGGTTGCGGCACGCCCGTCATGGTCAAAGAACTGCGCCGAGCCCGAAAGCCGTGCAGCCATGCCAGCAACAAGCCCGCTGTCGCCGCGCCAGAACCTGCGTATGTCATCGCGGTATTTGTCGTTCCATTCGGCAAATGGCGCGGGACAAGCGCCCAACTGATAGCCCCCCGGCCCGATATCCCAAGGCTCTGCGATCAACTTACATCTGTTCAGGACCGGATCTTGACGGATCGCACGAAAGAACGGCGCATCGCGGTCAAATCCGCCAGTGGTTCGGCCAAGTGTCGAACAAAGGTCAAACCGGAACCCGTCCACATGCATCACCTCAACCCAGTAACGCAGGCTGTCCATGACAAGGCGTAACGCAAACGGATTGTCCAAGTTCAACGTATTGCCGCAGCCTGCGTCATTGGCATAATAGCGCGGATCGTCCGCCAGCCGATAATAGCTGGCATTGTCCAAACCGCGAAACGCCAGCGTCGGTCCCAATTCGGACCCTTCAGCACTGTGGTTATAGACAACGTCCAAGATGAGTTCGATCCCAGCACTGTGAAACCGTGCGACCATCTGTTGGAACTCAGCAATCTCGCCAGTTTGCATATAGCGCGGCTCGGGGGCAAAAAACCCATAGGTCATATAACCCCAGTAATTCGTCAGCCCTTTGTCGACCAAAAACTTATCGTCCAAGAACGCCTGCACGGGCATCAACTCGATCGCTGTAACACCCAACTTGTTGAGATGATCCAGCATCGGGTCACTGGCCATCGCCAGATAGGTACCCGCATTCTCAATATCTTTGCGACCAGCAGTCAGTCCTTTCACGTGGGCCTCATAGATGATCGTGTCTTGCAGCTCGTGGTTTGGACCCACTTTGGTGCCCCATGTAAATGCGGGGTCCACAACAACACTGCGCGGCATATAGGGTGCGCTATCACGGGCATCAAAGCTAAGATCAGCGTCTGCATGATCAACCTGATACCCGAACAAGGCATCGTTCCAAATCGGGTGCCCGGTAAGACGTTTTGCATAAGGGTCAATCAACAGCTTGTTGTGGTTAAACCGGTGCCCTTCTTGTGGCTTATAAGGGCCATGCATACGATAGCCATATTGCTGACCCGGCCGCATGCCCGGAATATAACCGTGCCAGATATGACCATCCCGTTCTGGCAAAACGAATACCTGTGTTTCAATGCCCGCATCATCAAACAAGCAAAGCGTGACACGGGTTGCATGTTCCGAAAAGACCGCGAAATTCACGCCATCACCATCGAACGTGGCGCCCAAGGGGTAGGCTTGACCCGCGAGGATCGGAAACTTGCGTGTCATCAATTAGCCTTGCTTGTCACTTGAGTATAGAGCGCATGGAACGCCGCCGCTGATGTTTCCCATCCAACGGGCTGGCGCATCGCGTTACGCTGCAAACTGCCCCAAACCTTTGGCTGCGCAAATAGCGTGCAGAGCCGCACAAAGCCATTGGCAATCGCACCTGCGGTGATGGGAAAAACCTGCACACCAGTCGCTACGTTTCGGGCCAAAGCAGCGGGCGACGCATTGATCACGGTATCAGCCAACCCGCCTGTCAGCGTGACAAAAGGCACGGTTCCATAACGCAACCCGTATAGCTGTGTCAGCCCGCAAGGCTCAAACCGCGACGGCACGAGAATTGCGTCTCCCCCCGCAATCAAGCGGTGCGCTAAAGCCTCGTCATACCCTATGCGCACGCCCACATTTGGATTGCCTGTGGCCATGTCCAGCAACTTGGCCTCTAGTGCTGGATCGCCAGAGCCGAGTAACGCCAATTGACCACCACGCTCTAACAGCGCGGGCAATGCCTCGATCAAAAGATCGATGCCCTTTTGCCCACTCAGGCGGGACACGAGGACGCAAAGCGGGCCGTCAGCGTCCGGCAAGCCAAACTCTGATCGCAATGCGGCCTTGTTCGCCTTTTTGCCGTTTGGCAATTTGTAGGTCTGAATTTCAGGATCCGTCTGTGGGTTCCAAACATCGGTGTCGATCCCGTTGACGATGCCGACAAGGTCCGCTTGGCGGACAGCCAGCACACCCTCCATGCCCATGCCAAATTCAGAGGTTAACAGTTCCTCGGCGTAGGTTTGCGAAACCGTTGTGATCTTGGTTGCACCCATAAGGCCCGCTTTCAGCGCCGAGATTTGACCCCAATACTCAAAATGTTCTGTCGCAAGCCGCCAAGGGTCAAGCCACAGATCTGCACAGCGTTCGCGGGGTGCATTGCCGTGAAATGCAATATTATGAACCGTAAAGACAAACGGCGGCTTAGGGCCGTCTTGGCAAAGGTTATGCAAATACTCGGGGATCAGTCCGGCCTGCCAATCATGACCATGGACGACGTCGGGCATCCAAGCGGCCGCGCCATTCGCACCAATATACGCGCCTGCATAGCTGAGCGCGGCAAACCGCTTAGCATTGTCGATCCAGTCTTGGCCCCCCTCATCCAGATAGGGCCCACCAGCACGATCAAAAAGATGCGCCGCCTCAAGAACCAACATTGAAAATCCATCAACGACAGTCTCCAACACTCGCGCAGGCCCACCAAAAAGCTCGTCGAAAGTGGTAACCGTTTTGGCTTTGCCAATCTTTTCCATCACTGCAGGATAGCCTGGGATCAAGGTTTTCACCTCGCACCCCATCGGCGCAAGCGCAGCTGGCAACGCGCCGACCACATCCGCAAGCCCCCCTGTTTTCACAAAGGGCACACATTCAGAAGCAACAGAAAGGATGCGGGTCATAGTTCTTTGTATCTCCGGTCGAGCATTGATTGCGTGATCAGCGTGGTGCCACGCTCTGTGACATTAAACCAGCGCGCGTCCTCAGTCGGATCCTCGCCAACGACAAGGCCCTCGGGAATGATAACGCCGCTATCAATCACGACCTGACGCAAACGCGCAGAACGATTGACAACTACATTGGGCAAGACGACCGCTTGATCCAAAACAGCATAGGAATTGGTATGAACATTGGTAAACAGCGACGAATTTCTCACCTCGGTTCCCGAAATAATGCAGCCGCCAGAAATCATTGATGAGATCGCCATACCACGCCTGTCACGCTCATCATGAATGAACTTTGCGGGCGGGACGCTTTCAGAATAAGTCCAGATCGGCCAGTTCTTATCCCATAGATCAAGGTCAGGGGTAAAGCTGGTCAGATCAATGTTGGATTCCCAAAACGCATCAATCGTGCCGACGTCTTTCCAGTAAACGGGCGCATCTGCGTTGCGCACGCAGCTTTCGTCAAACCGGTGCGCGATGGCTTTTCCGTGCTTCACGATATGCGGGATCAAGTCGTGACCAAAGTCATTGGTCGAGTCCGCGTTTTGAGCATCTTCTTGCAGCAAATTGCGCAGAAATTTCCAATCAAATACATAGATACCCATCGAGGCCAACGCCTTGGTCGAATCTTCTGGCGTAGCGGGAGGATCAGCAGGCTTTTCCAGAAACGACGTGATACGCCCTGTGTCGTCCGTGGCCATCACACCAAACGCCGATGCCTCTTCGCGCGGCACGGTGAGACAGCCGACAGTGACGTCAGCGCCGCTATCGACGTGCTGGCGCAGCATCAATTCGTAATCCATTTTATAGATGTGGTCGCCCGCCAAAATGATCACGTAGTCAACGCCGTAGCTGTCCACAATGTCGATGTTTTGGGTCACGGCATCGGCTGTGCCTTTGTACCAACTCTCGTTGTTAGACCGCTGCGAGGCAGGCAAAATATCTAGAAACTCGTTGCGTTCGGCACGGAAAAAGCTCCAACCACGTTGCAGGTGGCGGATCAAACTATGCGCCTTGTACTGGGTCGCGACCGCCATTTTGCGAATGCCCGAGTTTAGCGCATTTGACAGGGCAAAGTCGATGATCCGCGTCTTACCACCAAAATATACAGCTGGCTTCACACGGCGATCTGTCAATTCCTTTAGCCTGCTGCCGCGCCCCCCAGCGAGCACAAAAACCATTGATCTATGCGTCAGTCTTTTTTGTTCCATTGGTATGTCTCCTCCCAGAGTTAGTCTTTTGAGCGTAGTTTAAACACTACCGTCGACAAGGGCGGCAATGTTATTTCAACGCTGGCGGGCTGGTCATCGAATGGTGTCAAGTTGGCCTCCACACCGCCAAGGTTGCCGCGGTTGCCGCCGCCATAAATTTCGGAATCCGTATTCAGAATTTCGTCCCACATGCCCGCAAGCGGCACACCGACGCGCATGTTTGTGCGCAATACGGGGGTAAAGTTACATATGACAAGAATGGGCGCATCGTCGTCGTCGCCATAGCGCACAAAGCCGACAGTCGACTGCTCCGCGTCACTGTTGATCCACTCAAACCCACGCGCTTCGCAGTCGAATTTGTGTAAAGCAGCTGTCTGCGTATAAACCGCGTTCAAATCGCGCACGAGATTTTGCACACCTTTATTCGCGGGCAGATCGGCAGCACCCCAATTCAGTTCGCCGTTGTGATTCCATTCCTCAGGCTGCGCAAACTCGCACCCCATGAACAAGAGTTTCTTGCCCGGATGTGTCCACATATAACCGTAGTAAGCGCGCAAGTTCGCGAATTTTTCTGCGTCATCACCGGGCATTTTTGTAATCATCGACCCTTTGCCATGCACAACCTCGTCGTGGCTTATCGGCAGGACGAAATTCTCGGTGAACGCATAGTGAATACCAAACGTTAAATCATTGTGGTGGTATTTGCGATGGATCGGGTCCCGCTCGATATAGCTGAGCGTGTCGTTCATCCAGCCCATGTTCCACTTAAAACCAAAGCCGAGACCACCTACGTCTACAGGCTGGGACACAGCAGGAAACGATGTACTTTCCTCGGCCACAGTCATCGCTGACGGATGTGCGCCATAAACCGCCGTGTTCATCTCTTGTAGAAAATTGATCGCCTCATAATTCTCTGTGCCGCCATCCTTATTCGGGATCCATTGCCCGTCTTCGCGCGAATAGTTGCGGTATAGCATCGAGGCTACCGCATCTACGCGCAGTCCGTCCAAGTGGTATTCTTCCATCCAGTACAAGGCGTTGGATACAAGGTAATTCTTTACCTCGGTACGACCATAATTAAAGATCAGAGTATTCCAATCTTGATGGAACCCTTCGCGCATGTCTGCATGCTCATAAAGCGGGGTGCCGTCAAAACGAGCAAGTCCGTGATCATCCGTTGGGAAATGCCCCGGCACCCAGTCAAGCAACACGCCAAGACCAGCGTCATGGGCAGCATCCACGAAATCGCGAAACTCATGCGGTGGACCAAAGCGGATCGTCGGCGCGTAAAGCCCAACCGGCTGGTACCCCCAAGATCCGTCAAACGGAAATTCAGAGACTGGCAAAAGCTCTATATGGGTAAATCCCATGTATTTCACATAGCTGACCAAGTCTGCTGCAAGTTCTTTATACGACAAAGGCCGGCCCGCATCGTCCCACTTGCGCCGCCAAGACCCTAGATGAACCTCGTAGACAGAGATTGGCGCATTGCGGTTGTTGTTCGCAGCACGCGACTTCATCCAACCCGCGTCGTTCCAACCGTATCCAGTAATGTCACGCACAATCGACGCCTTCTCAGGCGGATGCTGGGAACCATAACCAACGGGGTCGGCCTTCAAGCCACGGTGACCATCCGCGCCGATAACTTCGTATTTGTACAATGCACCGTCACCGACCCCGGGCAGGAAAATGTCCCATACGCCTGTTTCGCCGACACGGCGCATCGGGTGGCGACGACCATCCCACGTGTTAAAATCCCCAACAACCGAAACACGCTGCGCATTCGGAGCCCAGACCGCAAAATGCGTTCCCTGCACCTTTTCGTGAGTGCAGACATGCGCGCCCAAGACACGCCATAGCTCGCGGTGCGTGCCCTCGCCCAGCAGATAGGCATCAAAATCAGATAAGACCGACGACATCGCAAACGGGTCAATCGTCGTGTATGTGCTGCCATTGGCGTATTGCACCGTCAGATTATATCCAGCACCCGCAACAGGGGCTGCAAATACATCACCCCCTATCCGCAGCAGTTCTGTCTTTTTCGTTCCAACAATCGCGATGACAGAGATCGCATCAGGCTGCAGTGTCACCACCCAACGGCGGTTTTTACTTTTGTGGGGGCCAAGAACGCCAAACGGATTCGGATGGCGCCCCTCATTGAGCATATCGACATCTTGAAGTGACAAAAACTCTGGCAACTTGGCCAGTTCACTTTTCAAGCTTTCGGTTTCCTTAACCATTTCACATCCCTCAAATAAGACATAGCGCAGACTGAATCGCATCTAAACGGATCACAGATCATTGTTAGCGCTATCAATTTGGCGATCCGTAACATGTAAAGACTAAAAATCGTAGCACTATTTACGAAATGGCTATGCAAATAACGCATTCCACTTAGTCACATGGTCAGATGCCGCGAAATACTCGTCCACTCTGCGCAAGTGCAAAAAACTCAAACATGCAACTGTAAAGCGAAAAACCACTGTCATTTCTTGGTTCTTTAAAACGGCGAATGACCAATTCACACAAGCGACCAAATAATCTTTAAACCAATAGCTAGCGCTTGGTTGACCTGCCCCCCGAGGCTCCCTCATTCATTACGAGAGTTTGCGGGTTTGGGTTTCATATTCGTCGGTTGCGTTTTTGGGCAAGCGCGGCGTGCGCGGAGCCCTGAAGTTGCTCAAACGCTCAACGCGCTTCTGCGGGTGTTTGGTTTCCGAGTGATGAATGCGGTCTGACGTTGTTGTTGCCATATCGCCAGAGGTCCAACTCGCGGTGCGCATCGTCTAACGAGTCGAACATCTCTTCGTATAATAGCTCATCACGAAGGCTGCCGTTAAACGACTCGATGACGCCGTTTTACTGGGGTTCGCCGGGATCAATGTAATGACACTCAACGTCGTTATTGCCGGCCCATTTCAGGATCGCACGACTGGTGATCTTAGCTCCATCATGACTGGCAGTGTAAACAGGCTTGCCGTAGATGCGGACAAGCCTGTTTGCACGACGGTGCGAGATATCATGATCCCGCATTGCCGTGCGTGCCGCAGCCCGTCGCGCGTTCGGCGTCGTCAGTTCTTTCCCAGCAGATCTTTCAGGACAACGTTATCCAACATGGTGTCTGCCAGGAGGCGCTTCAGTTTTGCGTTCTTATCTTCCAGTGATTTGAGGGAAGTTTCGGGGGGGCAGGCAGTTCAAGCAGTATACCGATTGACTGTTCTTGTCGTTGTTCGAGAACCCTTCTCAGTATCTGGCCCGACGGTCCGCTTCCGGGCGGATTTTCTTAGCACGAATTCTTTGTTACGTTCATGTGGCCAATTCCGATCATCTGCTGCGATATGTGCCGAGATCGACAGTCTTAGTTCGTCCAAAAAACACTTATGCGGTCCAAATCAGTCAAATTTGCCCTACATAAGGTGCTTACCTGTTGGTAGGTTGGTAAGTCGTAGTGATGGAGATCAAGCATGATGGCTTGCGCCCGACGGGTTTTTTGATCCCATTGCGCGGACCCGTGGCACAAGCCATACAGCCCGCTACCCAAGTCAAAGGACGATAAAATGGAACTGAACGCAGACTTCAACAAACGTGTGGTCGTCCACTCTGAACAGCTTGATTGGACCGTATCTCCAATGCCCGGTGTGGACCGGCGCATGCTGGATCGTATTGGCGGCGAGGTGGCACGCGCGACGACAATTGTTCGCTATGCGCCAAGCAGCAAGTTTTCAGAACACACGCACACAGGCGGTGAGGAATTTATCGTGCTGGAGGGCGTTTTCCAAGATGAACACGGGGACTATCCCGAAGGCACTTATGTCCGCAATCCGCCCACGACCGCGCATACACCGCGCTCTGCGGCAGGCTGCACGATCTTCGTCAAACTTTGGCAATTCGACACGGACGATCGCAACCAGTTTCGCAAGAATATGGCGGATCAACTTGCCGCCCCCATCAACGGTGTCGCCACCGCGGACCTACACCAAGATATGTATGAGACGGTAACTTATAGCCATCTAGACGCAGGTGCGACGCTTGAAAACAGCGATACGGGCGGTGTTGAAATGCTGGTGATCTCGGGCTCCGTTATAGAAAGTGGCGATACGCTCGTCAAAGGTGCTTGGCTGCGACTGCCTGATGGACAAAGCCTTGCGACGAAGGCAGGTTCGGATGGGGCGAAGCTCTGGATTAAAACGGGGCATCTGCGCCATGCAAAGCCACCGGCTGTCACATGAGCTTGATCTGGATCCCGCATTTGAAGGCTGTCGAGACATGAAAACGCTGATTGTCGGGGGCGGTCTATCGGGCCTTGCGCTTGCCGAGAGACTAGAAGCCCAAGGGCACAATTATCTACTGGTTGAGGCGCGCACGCGCTTTGGTGGGCGGATTATGACGCACCATCAAGACGACGGTTATTTTGATATGGGTCCGGCTTGGTTTTGGCCCGGACAGCCGCGCATCGCTGCTCTGATAGAGCGTTTGAACTTACAGAAATTTAACCAGTTTGCCGATGGTGTGCTGACCTATGAGGATGAACAAGGTCGTGTTCAGCGCGGCCAAGGGTTTTCATCAATGGAAGGATCATGGCGCCTTTCGGGTGGTATGGACGCCTTGACCAATGCGCTTTCTGATCGGATTCCCGTCCATCGCAAGCGACTTCATACGCC
Source organism: Loktanella sp. (assembly GCA_024686085.1). GTDB lineage: Bacteria > Pseudomonadota > Alphaproteobacteria > Rhodobacterales > Rhodobacteraceae > Yoonia. Next base: position 23,790 of record JAIBDT010000005.1, on the reverse strand, counting down.
TGTGGTCAAGATAGAAACGGCACAAGGGCGTAGCACAGCGACGTTTTCAAATGGTGCAGAAATGACGGCCGATCAGGTCGTGCTTGCTTTGCCGCCGCGTGTTGCGGCGCAGATTGAATTTTCGCCGGCTTTGCCTGCCTCAACGATACAAGCCATGAAGGGTATCGCGACGTGGATGGCCGGACAAGCAAAAGCCGTTGCAGTCTACGATACACCATTTTGGCGGAAAGACGGGCTTTCGGGTGACGCAATGAGCCGTAAAGGCCCGATGGTAGAAATCCATGACGCGTCACCTGTTGAAGGAGGGCCATACGCCTTGTTCGGTTTCATTGGTGTACCGCCACAAGGTCGCGCGGACGAAGATCTGCTTCTCAGGCATCTTCGCGCCCAACTATCACAGCTTTTTGGACCACAAGCTGCCGAGCCAAAACGACTTTACCTAAAAGACTGGGCCTTTGACCAATACACCTCGACCGAGGCGGACAAGGCCCCGCTCTATACCCACCCGACCTATGGACTACCCCATGAAATGACAGAGCTTTGGAACAACAAGCTGCATTTTGCCGGAACCGAAGTTGCCCCAACCTTCGGCGGTTATATCGAAGGCGCTTTGGAAGCCGCAGAGAATACTCTAAATGCCATTAACTTTTGAGGAATGGCCGAGAGTATAGCCACAGATACCAAGGCTACGATTTTAAACTTGGCAGAACGTGTGGCTGCAGCTTTGACGAAGCGCCCTTCTACCAATTTAGAAAGCACGCAAAAGATGAATGGAGATTCAGCCCCCTCGTGATCTGCAAGGGGTAATTCAGGGCCGAATTTTGCGGCCACTGCAAAATTCGGCCCTGTTGAAATTCAAGACATCAACCCATGGGATTGGGCGAACTCTTTACTTTGCGATTTGATCAGGCGAAGGCGACCAAGGTGGATTCATCAAAGTTCAACGCGAATGTATCCTCAAACACGGTCACATCGCCAAGCGGCAACGTCGCGTCAAACCCAGTAAGTGGTCCAATCGAAACGCTGTCGCTAAATCCGAAGCTATCAGGGCCTGCAATATCCGAGACTGGATTGTTGATGCTCACGTCGTATCCAAGTTCAACCTCAAAGACGCTAATATCAACGCCGATATTGAAACCAAGCTGAGTGTCGTTTGTCAAATCCGCTGTCGGCGCAATGATGAACTCAAAATCGACGATACCATCATTGTTGCCGCCCAAATCAATCAGGGACGCGTTGTCGATAAGAAGCGAGTCACCAATCGTAAACAGTTGGGAAGAAGTGTCTTCGAAGACGAGCAGTCCTGTAAGCTCTCCGTAATCAAGCTCAAAATCTTGGATGAAGTTCATTCCACCAAAGACATCGACATCAAGCAGATCAAATTCGATGTAGGCTGGACCTACGAAAGCGCGCGGCGGGTTCAATGGATTCACGGGCAAGCCTGCCACTGTTGCAGCAAGGTCATCAAGGTCCAAAGTTAGCTGGAGGAAGTTTTCGCTCTCGCCAGTTGAGGTTGCAGGATCAGGAAGTGCCGTCCCAGCCGTCGTAATTTCAGGCCAATCCAGCTCGAGAGACAGAAAGCTAACAGGCTCGGGGAACGGAATCTCTCCTGCCAGATCTTCGCTACCGAGATCGATTAAGTTAATGCTACCAGCAAAATCAATCGTTGGCAGAGTCACGCTTTCATTGATGCTCCCAAAATCAATGACAAAGTCATCGACAATGGGAAGTGGAATCGTAATACCACCAAGATCGATATTAACACCAGCTGATGCGTTGAACAGGATGTCATAGAGGAAATCGAGCGTATAATCGCCGGTGGGGCCCTCTGTCGAAAACGCTCCACTCGTCAACACAGCACCTGTATCAAATTGCAATTGATCGGTGGTGTGATTGAAATGGGTTTCAATATTCACATCGTAGTTGGCGCTGGCATCGATTTGCCCGCCCTCGAAGGATAAGCTTGACTGGAAGCCGACCATGATGTCGCCGCTGGTCGATGCAAAAAGCGTGGAGCCAGTCGAATAGTTAAACGGTCCAGTATCCAAACCGATGAACCGATCATCGGTAAATGTGAACTGATCTCCAGTACTCCAAATGCTTTGGTCTGTCGCAGTAAACTGCATACTGGATGTGATGGTATTATATTCATAAGAAATCGGAACGGTTACCGATGCATCTGCGCGACTTCCGTTTGAGGTTTCTTGCGAAGTCGAAGTGAAGGTAAGATCAAAATTGGCATCTCTATTCGCGGGCAACGTCAAGATAAACTCTTGGACGATCTGATCAGGTTGATCACCGGGGTTTACGGAACTCGGCGTAAGTGTTGCGCCGACAGGAATATTGCCGCTCGTCAGGATACTATCGATAAACTCCGAGCTATCGAGATCAGCTTGCGTCGTTGTGACAGCAAAGATGACTTGGTTAACGGTGGCCCCATCCCGAACTTCGACAGTCATTTCAGGTGCGTCAGCGACCGCGGCCACATCTAATGACACCGTCGCATAATCAATGCCACCATCACCGTCTTCGACGGCAAAGACGAAGCTATCCAAGCCTGCATAATCTTGATCACCGATGTAGCTATATGACCCGTCATCTTCAATTGTAACGGCGCCATGCGACGCTTGGGTCTCGACTGAAAAGACCAACTCCGACTGAAGATTATCGACATCTGTCGCGGTCAACTGACCTTCAATCACAGTGTCTTCATTGCCAGAACCAGACGTAACTTGGGCGATAGGAGCGTCATTGGTACCCGTAACTTCAATAGTGACGGTTGCCTGCGCTGTGTCACCATCTGCGTCTTCTGCTTCATAAACAAAGCTAATGGTTGTACTGTCGCCAAGACCCAAGGACTGAAAGTCCGTTCCGGGGCCATATTCGAAGGTTCCATCTGCATTCAGAGTTAATGTGCCTTCGTTCGGGTTAAGCCCTGTAATCAATCTGACTTCACGAAAGAAATCGGGAATATCGTCGTTTTCAATAACCGATCCCGTGATTGTCGGCCCATCCTCGATGACACCATCAACGCCCAGCAGATTGTCATTCGCTGCCGTAACAGGCTCGTCGGCTGGATTGACTTCAACCCCGTCGACAAAAACTGTGAAGTTTTCAAATCGGCTCGCATCCAGATTGATTGCCTCAAAAGAAAATACATTCCCGTTGGCTTGTCCCCTAAATCCAGACGTATTTGCGTCAATAAATGCAAGATAATTATCAAAATCATCCTGAAGTTGACCAGTCTCTTCATTGAGCGTTAGCCATTCATCAAGCGTTAGGTTGATTTGAAGCGTATCGATACCCCGCCCGCCGTTGTATGTATTTGCGAACGCAGCATTCTCGCCGATTGTGTAGATCGCGAGATCAGACCCGACGCCACCGAAAATGCGGTCATTGCCAGCACCACCATCCAGCGTGTCATCAAAGGATGCGCGTGTATGGTTGAGCGGGAAAAATTTCCAAGGGCTGCGCCAGCCAACCTGATCTCCGAACAACGCATCGTCACCGTCGCCGCCGTAAAGTGTGTCGCTACCTAAGCCTCCAACGATGTGATCGTTTCCAGCACCACCGTCGAGATAATCATTTGAAGTTTCGTGCCCAGCCCCAAAATTAGGGTTCTTGGTGTCTCCATAAAGGAAATCGCGCCCAGCCCCCCAAAGAGGGAGTCACTTCCCCGTCCGCCGAACAAACGGTCAATCCCGTCATCACCAAACAGGTGATCAACACCATTTCCACCGTAAAGATAGTCATTGTCGCCGCCGCCAAAAAGCAGGTCCAAGCCATGGCCACCAAAAAGCCGATCCAAGCCAAAGTTACCAATTAAGGTATCATCGCCTCTCAAGCCTGCAATAATGTCGCGCCCGTCCGAACCGATCAATTCGTCATCGCTTTTCCACCCCCTAATGCGGTCGATAGCATTTTGATTTGATGGCTGGGTAAAGGTGCGTGGATTGGCAGGTTTCGGCATTTGTAAAATCCCCATTGGCAGAAAAAGACTTGCCGCAGAGGCAAATCGTTGAATTTCTATATGTTGGAAAATAGGCAACCAATTAAGCTATTCCTCACATCACCACTGGTGACTGGTTAAATACAGAGTGAGGAACGACAGCACTTAAAAATCGCAATACCGCAAAACTTCGTAAAAACAACAAATTTGCAGAATTTGTAAAAAACCAACCAATAGCTGCTCCAGACATTTGGGCTGACGAGGACACCTTAAAGGCCCTCACCACAGTCAGCTCGGAGACACTCTGCCTGCAGGTGTGGCGGAAAGCCCACCGCACCGATCAATATGCGGGACATTCTTCAGACACTTTTGTCGAAAGCGATCGTATTGATATCTCGGATGCAACCTTCGGACTTGGTCAAGATGTTTACTAAAGCCTACTGAAAAGCTGTATCATCAAATGATGACGACATTCAGTCGAAGCCATTGGTTCGAATTATTAGATGGGCATCATCTTTCAAATGCAGGCGAACGCAAAGGCGCGGACCGGGCGCGCTTTCTCTCAGATTGGCGGTTCAGGTGGACCATATCGCTGTCCCTGGCATCGATCCCGCGCCGTCGTGCTTACCCGTGTCAATGCAGCGCCAAATTGTTAAACAACCTGCATGCCAAACTTGGGTCGCCGCATGGCCCTTTTCAGGGCGAAATAGCCGAATTGATCATAGGCCATCTACCTTGCGTTCTATCAACCTGACCAGCAACGAAGTATGGGGATGGCGACGACCCCAGCAGTCAATTGACCCGTTTCTTGCTATGAATGTACACCATGCGCCCCGCTGGTTTATTTCCTGTTTTGTAAGAAATCCACCCTCAAGAACCGCTCGAATATATGTCACGTTATGCCATGCATCCACTGATTTCCTAAAGGTCAGATCAATCGGCCAGCGCCTACCACCCAAGTCAGATATCCACTGATAGCTTAAAATTGACATGAATTTTGCAGCACATGTGCAGACCGCCGCGGCACACTCCAACGGGTATCTACGCTGATTTCTGGCACATTCAGGTTCCACCCCCAGCCCATTCAGCCGTTGTCACCAGCAGAGCTGTAGCCAACCTGCAAACTTGGCGCGAGGCCAAGACGGCCTGTAGGAAATTCAATCGGATACGACAGGTTCGCATTACTATTGGAATCAGCGGTCGGGGCTTGAACCAAATTGACCTTGACCGTCGGACCATCACCTAATTTTCCAATGCTCTCTTCATGCGTGGTATTTCGCATCGGAGGCAGAAAATATTTCCAAGCGGTAACGCTTTACACCAGAAAGTTTGGCGTATTGTATTGTTTGCGCCCCTTCAAGTGCGACATCAAAAGTCGTGGTATCCCGGTCAAACGCCAGTTTTCAGTCGCGATTATGTCCAGATGCAACCGTCTCAGATGACGTCAGACTGACGGATTGAACAGATAACCTTCACCACCCGCAGCCGAGATTTCTTGACACATATGCCTATGATGCATCAACGTTTTATTATGATCCATCTATCGGAGTGCTTTGCCCAATCAGCTCGAGCACAAACTAACTTTTGGTGAGACAAGCGTGATGACAAATGACCCGCTGCTTCAGCCCTATCAACTCAAGCATCTGACATTAAAAAACCGGATCATGACGACCAGCCACGAGCCTGCCTACCCTGAAGACGGGATGCCAAAAGACAGGTATCGAGCCTATCACGAAGAGCGTGCCAAAGCAGGCGTCGCGCTGGCAATGACGGCTGGATCAGCATCTGTTTCCAAGGATAGCCCGCCCGTTTTCAATAACATCCTGGCGTATAAGGACGAGGTCGTGCCCTGGATTCAAAACCTCTCGGATGGCTGCCACGAACATGGCTGTGCTGTGATGATCCAGCTCACTCACCTTGGTCGGCGAACGACGTGGAACAAGGGCGATTGGCTGCCGTCTGTGTCGTCATCTAAACACCGCGAACCTGCCCACCGCGCCTTTCCAAAGCTCATTGAAGACTGGGACATTGATCGCATTATTTCTGACTTCGCCGACGCCGCAGAACGGATGAAGGCAGGCGGGATGGACGGGATTGAATTGCAGGTTTACGGTCATTTGCTCGATCAATTTTGGTCGCCCCTGTCGAACGATCTGGTCGGCCCCTACGGCGCTGACACGTTGGAAAACCGGATGCGTTTTCCGATGGATGTTCTGGGGGCGATCCGCAAACGGGTTGGGGACCAGTTCATCGTCGGGTTTCGCTACACTGCTGATGAGGCACAGAGGGGCGGTATCACTGCTGAAGACGGCCTCAAGATTTCCAAAAAGCTGGCTGAAACGGGTGATCTTGACTTTCTCAACGTGGTGCGGGGGCGCATTCATACAGATCCTGCAATGACGGACTTGATCCCGATCCAGGGCATGGCGAACGCGCCGCATTTGGACTTTGCAGGCCAAGTCAAAAAACTGACAGGCATGCCCACGTTTCATGCGGCCAAAATCCCCGACGTCGCCACTGCGCGGCACGCTATCGCAGCCGGCCTCTTGGACATGGTCGGTATGACACGTGCCCACATGGCTGATCCGCATGTTGTCAGAAAAATCATGGAAGGCCGCGAAGATGATATTCGGCCTTGCGTTGGCGCCACCTATTGCCTTGACCGGATTTATCAAGCGGGTGATGCGCTTTGTATTCATAACGCGGCAACAGGGCGCGAACTGACGATGCCCCACACGGTTCCAGTTGCGAAGATAAAACGCAAAGTTGTGGTCGTCGGGACCGGTCCTGCTGGCCTAGAGGCAGCACGTGTCGCCGCCGAACGCGGCCACAACGTCACCGTCTTCGAGGCACAGCCCGAGCCCGGCGGACAAGTGCGTTTGACCGCGCAAAGCCCACGCCGGCGCGAGATGATCTCGATCATTGATTGGCGTATGTCCCAATGTGCGGCGCGGGAAGTTGTGTTTCACTTTGGTACCTGGGCCGAAGCGCACGACGTGACAGCCTTGAATCCCGATGTCGTGATTGTCGCAACCGGCGGCATACCAAATATGGAATTGTTTGAGACAGGCAAAGACGCCGCGCATGTCGTATCCGCTTGGGACATCATTGCAGGGGATGTCAAGCCTGCACAAAGCGTCCTGATTTACGATGAAAGCGGCGACCACCCTGCGCTGCAGGCTGCGGAAATTGCTGCGCTATCGGGTTCACGTGTTGAGATCATGACACCGGATCGCACGTTCGCACCTGACATAATGGCGATGAACTTGGTTCCGTATATGCGGTCACTGCAGGACAAGGATATCACATTCACCGTAACACGCCGCTTGTTGGGTGTGCAACGCGACGGCAATAAGCTGACGGCGACCATCGGGACCGATTACAGTGATCATTCGGACCTCAAAGAATATGATCAAGTGATCGTAAACTACGGGACTTTGCCACTGGGCGATCTTTATTTTGACCTCAAACCGCACAGTTCAAATGGCGGTGCTGTTGATCATGACGCCTTGATCACGGGGCGGCCTCAAAATGTCGTTCGCAACAAATCGGGCACATTCCAGCTGTTCCGCATAGGAGATGCCGTTTCCGCGCGGAACACGCATGCGGCGATCTATGATGCCTTGCGATTGGTTAAGGACATTTAGAAAAGCGTCCGCTGCGGTTAAACGAGACCGCGGATCAAGCCGCGGGTGGATTTGGGACTCTGAGATATTTCTCTTTAGCAATCTTCACGACCCCCTTGATGCCAAGCGCCGATTGATCGCCCCGATCCAATTGAGAAACCGCAGTACTGATGGCATCGTAGACTTTAGTCGCGTCAATACGCGCAGACGTAATCAGCGGAAGACCCGGCGTCGGCGCAGTCCAGTCCAACACACGCAGTTGGTCGGCGAAGGGCTCGTATTTCATAACATTGCGCCACGTCACGGCATCAATAGCTGCGATATCGGCACGGCCATCAGCAACAAATCGTGCTGATCCAACATGTTGATTGGACTGTAGTCTGTTTTGGAACCAGAAACCGCACGGCCGCAAATGCCAGTAAGGGGCCGCATAACCTGACTGCGAGAACGTCTGATTGTAGGCAAAAACAGCGTCGCGATAAAGCGCAACATCAGTCCTTTTGTCGTCGGCCCGAACAACAATTGCGCTGCGGTAATATCCCGCAGGGCAATTCTCAAGCCCGTAATCAGGCGTGCCGACAAGCTGAACATTATCGTGCAGCCACGTGCGATAAGGCATCCCACAAGTCTGGCTCAGGACCAAATCGGGACTATTCCAAACGGAAAATTCTTCTGCCTCTTGTGACAATTCTTTTGGGCTATCGACGTCTAACGCCGCAAGATGCTTGCGGATCAGAACCCAGAACCGTTTGTGCGCATCAACCAGTTCGGGCCGCTGATACATCATTAAACTCGCGATCATCTGCTATTCTCCTATTAAAACCCGGCCACGAGATATAATGGCCTTAGCTTGTTGGCCGGCCCACCCACCTGACCCCTTCCGGACGGGTTTTTGCAAGTGCTACAAATGCTCAGCCAAATGATCTGTAATGAGATCCACCAATTGCGCATGAATATCGCTACGTGATCGCGTTCCTGAATCGGCGCAAAGTGGGTCAAGCTCGCCTTCCTTGGCCAGAATTTCGGGGCCACGCGCCTTACACTTCGCAAGAAAGCTAAAGTGCGTTGCTTGGTTGACCCGAATAAATTCGGCTCGCGGTATCAAATCAGCAGCGGTTTGCGCATCGACACCAACTGGCACCTTGCCCTCGTCCCCGAGGTTAATAATCGCCATTGGAATTGAAATCTGCGTCAGACTATCGACCGCCAACGTTTCAACGATGCCGGGGTCAACAATAACAGCAGTACGCACACGCAGATCAGTCAGGTCTTGGGCGGCAGGCGACAAATCCATGCGGTGCAGATCGACGCCAAAGTGCGCAAGAAAAGCACAATCAGACATTCCGTGATCTGTCTCGTCACAGAAGGTTTGCAGCTTTTGCGGCACAACACGCGCGCCGGACAAGGCCATTGCGGTATAACCGCCAGCCGAAAAACCCAGAACGCCAATTCGGTCTGTATCCATAAACGGATAGGCATCTGCATGCGCTGTTATATCATCCAAAACAGCGGTGACATCCAAGGGCCTTTCCCAAACACGCACTGCGGCCTCGGCGGATGCGTTTCCAGTTGTTGTGCCCGGATGGTTTGGCAGAACGACGACATAGCCTTCTTGCGCCAAAGCGCTTGCGATCCAGCCAAATTGCCCCGCATTACCACCCGCACCATGGGACATCACGACCACAGGGTGCCGCCCACCGTCATGCGGCGCACGACGGCCTGCTTTGGTGCCGTAAAACACACCGTTGCCACCAACAGTAACCTGCTTGCCGCCCGCAACCGCGGGATACCAAATATGAAAGTCGATGTTTGATTGCCGTGCAGGTGAAAATGCCTCGCCATAACTGATGCCCACGGTCCCGATGTTCGCAGGACGGGCTAATTCGTAGACGCCCCAACCGGCAAGCCCCAGCGCTGCCCCAATAGCCGATGATCGTAAAAGTGTTTTGATGCTAAACATGATAGTCTCCGATTGTTCGTTTCGCTGAAACTACTGTGAGAAATCATTTGAAAACTGGCGTCCTATTTCACGATTGAGGTCGTCCTGTTTCGCGATCAAGGATATATGGAGTTATCTGCTCCTAGTTTTATTGGTCATCATGTTATTTGTTCCGCTCCCACTTTTTGCGACCTTTATTCTGCTCTGGATCTTGATCCGGCTGATCATCACAAAAGACATGTCCGTTAGGGCACACCAACTATTTGGACTTGTCTTGGGGCTCTATGCTTTGCAATCGTTTCTACTTTGTTTGCGTTGGGGATACGGCCTAACGAGTGTTGCACCTTGGATTGCAATGCTCGCGCCCTTTCTGCCCGCTCTCGCGTATTTGGCATATGTTTCTTTTTCCTCGGAACTGACACGAAAAAACCTTTGGCCCCTGGCAGTAATCGCGATGAACTGGGCGGCATATGCGGTGCAACCTGCCCTCACTGACACCTTGATCTTACTTACATATATCGGTTTCGGTGTTTTGCTTTTGGCCTTGACACGGGGCGGCAGCGACGGCCTCCCGCTGACACGATTTTCCAGCGCCAACGCCGCTTTGAACGCAATGCGGTTGACGGGAGCAGCTTTGTTAGCTTCTGGGCTAACTGATATTCATCTGATCTATGACTTCGTGCAGAACGACGGGCAAAACGCCGCTGTCATTGTGACCTTCGTTCAATCAGCGTTCATCATGGCAATCGGGGTTGGCGCCGCCTTAGGGCAGTCTGCGGTCACCGACGCTCCTTCGCCGACAGCACAAAAACAAGATCTGGCAATAACCCAAGAAGACAGCGAAATCGTAGCGCGGCTTTCTGCGATATTACAGAATGAAAAACTATATCGCGATGAGGATTTGAACTTGCGGAGACTGTCACGCAAACTGGGCCTGCCTGATCGCAGCGTCAGCCAAGCAGTCAACCGTATACGGGACATGAATCTATCCCAATTCGTGAACGAATTTCGGGTACAAGATGCGTGTCAATTACTGCGATCTACCGACAAAACCATTCTCGAAATATCATTGACGGCTGGCTTTGCGACCAGGTCTAATTTCAACCGTGAATTCACGCGCATCACAGGTCAAACACCGTCAGGTTGGCGCGCAAAAGGCGCCAACCTAGATTAGCTTCAGGCTTCGTGCCAGGCGCGATCACCCTTGGCGTCTTTTACGCGTGTCGGCAGACCGATGTTATCGAGCAAAGCAAACAGTGGCTTGGGTACAAGCTCTTCGACGTTCATCATGACGCCATGATCATAGGCCCCATCCGCAATCAACATCGCGACAGCAACAGGCGGCACGCCCGCAGTGTAAGAAATGCCTTGGCTACCAACTTCGTTATAGGCGTCCTTGTGATCAGCGACGTTATAAACAAAGACCTCGACGTCTTTGCCGTCCTTCGTGCCTTTCACAAAGTCACCAATACATGTTTTTCCAGTGTAATTGGGCGCTAAGCTGCTTGGGTCAGGCAACACCGCCTTAACCAGCTTCAATGGCACAACTTCCAGTCCCTCAGCCGTCACAACTGGTTGCTCGGACAACAGTCCAAGGTTTTGCAATACTGTGAATACGTTGATGTAATGGTCACCAAAGCCCATCCAAAACCGGATGTCGGCCTGTGGATAATTGGCAGCCAGCGAATGTACCTCGTCGTGGCCTGACATATAGGCCTTTTGTTTGCCAACCACGGGAAGATCCCATTCCTGACCAACCTCGAACATCTTGTTTTCCTGCCAAGCGCCAGACTGCCAACTATAGACGGTGCCCGTAAATTCGCGAAAGTTGATTTCAGGATCAAAGTTGGTCGAGAAATACTTGCCGTGATTACCCGCATTAATATCGACGATGTCGATTGATGTGACCTCATCCATGAATTCATCAATCGCAAAACGGGCGAAAGCATTCACCATACCTGGATCAAATCCAGCACCAAGGATCGCTGTCACACCCGCCTCTGCACACGCCTCGCGACGCGTCCATTCATAGTTGCCATACCACGGTGGGGTTTCACAAATTTTGCTTGGATCTTCATGAATCGCTGTGTCGATATAAGCGGTCTTGGTTTGAATGCATGCCTCGAGCACTGTCATGTTTACAAAGGGGGAGCCAACATTGATCACAATTTGAACGCCAGTCGCGCCGATCAGGGCGGCAACGGCTGCGGTATCCATGGCGTCCAGCGCGTGGGCTTTCAAAACGCCTTCGTGTTTCATTGCAGACTTTTCATGCACGCTTGCGATGATGTCTTCACATTTCGATAGTGTCCGGCTGGCAATATGCAGATCGCCAAGAACATCGTTATTTTGCGCGCATTTATGCGCTACGACCTGTGCTACGCCGCCGGCGCCAATGATAAGAACGTTGCGTTTCATGTATCCAAGAGACCTCTTTGTGTTATGGGAGTTTAAGATAGTGCTGCGGCGAAATCATCATAGTCGAAGTCGCGTACAAGCCGTGTAGTTCCGTCCAATTCGCGGATTACGATGCTGGGCATTTTCACCCCGTTGAACCAGTTCTTCTTGACCATGGTATAGCCAGCTGCGTCCTGAAACGAAAGCCGGTCACCGGCTTGCAATGGCGCATCAAACCTGAATTCGCCAAAAACATCGCCTGCAAGACAGGATTTACCACAGATCATCCATTCATGATCACCGGCATTCGGGGACACTTTGGCTGGCTCTCTGTAGATCAGTAAATCCAGCATATGGGCCTCAATCGAGCTATCGACGATGGCAAGGTTCTTGCCGTTATGCATCGTGTCGAGAACCGTCACCTCAAGGGTCGCGCCCCCTGTAATCGCAGCTTCTCCGGGTTCTAAGTAAACTTGAACACCAAAATCATCACTCAACTTCTTGAGGCGGGCCGCAAGTTTTTCCAGCGGATAACCCTCGCCGGTAAAATGAATGCCACCACCCAAACTAATCCAGTCCATTCGCTTAATCGTTGCACCAAAGCGGTTCTCGATCAATGTCAGCATCTCATCAAACCGCGCGAAATCATCGTTTTCGCAGTTGTTGTGGAACATCAATCCAGTGATCTGGTCCGCTACTTGCGCAACAGCGACAGGATCATGTTCACCCAATCGGCTAAACGGACGGGCCGGATCGGCGAGATCAAAGCTGGACGTCGACACACCTGGATTTACTCGCAAACCGCGAATATGACCCTCGGAAACACTTGCAAACTTCTGTAACTGCCCAATCGAATTGAATATGATCTTGTCCGAATATGTCAAAACATCCGCTATCTCATGATCCGCATATGCAACAGAATAAGCGTGTGTTTCGCCCGCAAACTTTTCATGCCCCAAACGTACCTCGTATAAAGACGAACTTGTCGATCCATCCATGTACTGCGCCATGAAGTCAAAAACGGACCATGTCGCAAAACATTTCAGCGCTAACAAAGATTTTGCACCAGACGCCTCGCGGAGCCATGCAATTTTTTCAAGGTTGGGCAGCAGTTTTGTTTTGTCGATCAAGTAATATGGCGTTTGCAATGTTGTAGCCCCTAACTGCAAGTGATCGCACATCATATCGCGTGTTTCTCGGTTTCAAAAGGCCATGATACAGGGAAAATTTCCTGATCCGACTGCGCTGTGATATCCTATCCCTGCGGGTGCGGCATAACCGCCAAGCATACCCATTGGTTGCAGTATCACATTGAACCATGGGATAGTCTTATCGACGGACATAAATGAATTGTTAGGAACGGCTCAATGACCCCTGTTCAGAGTTATGAAAAGAACTGTAGCCAATGCCCTATTCGGCATCGGGCAGTCTGCGCGACATGTGAGCCGGACGAGTTGGTCGAACTCGATTCCATGAAGTATTATCGCAGCTTTGAGGCAGGCCAACCCATCATGTGGAGCGGTGACCGCATGGGCTTTGTGGGAACTGTTGTATCTGGGACTGCGACGATTGAGCGGTTAATGGAAGATGGGCGCAAGCAAACAATGGGCCTTTTGCTACCATCCGATTTTATCGGCAGACCAGGACGTGACACAGCTATTTATGATGTGACTGCGGTCACTGACGTGACGCTTTGCTGTTTCCGTCGTGAAGGCTTTGAACAAATGGTCGGTAAAACCCCGCATTTGTCCCAGCGCATGCTGGAAATGGCTTTGGACGAACTGGACGCGGCACGTGAGTGGATGCTTCTGCTGGGCCGCAAAACGGCGCGTGAAAAGATTGCGACGTTCCTAATGATGTTGGTGCGACGCACCACCATAGGCAATGAAACAAACAGTGACGAAATCAAAATTGTTTTACCTCTCACTCGCGAAGCCATGGCAGACTATCTCGGGTTAACAATTGAAACAGTCAGCCGCCAATTCTCGGTTTTGAAAAAAGAAGGACTTATCGTGCTGGACGGAAAGCGGAATCTTTCTATTCCCAGTAGCGAGGCGCTGCTGCTTGAGACAGGATCAGACGCGACTTAATGTGCCATCAATATAGGGATGCTGGTCAGGCGTAGCATATCGCGAGTCGCACCACCGAGGATTGCCTCACGCAACGGAGAACGACCATAAGCGCCCATGACGATCAAATCAAAGCCGCGTTCCTTGGCGCGGGTCAGCAACTGATTTCCAATCGATGGCTGCGAACGCGCAAGAATTGAAATATCCGCGCGGGCCCCAAAACGCGCGATGTACTCCGCCAGCCGCCCACCAGGGTCAGATCTTTCGTGACTATGCACAGGCGGATCAATGATCGTAATTTCGGTACATTTGGCGGCTGCAATCATTGGCAAACTCGCCCGCGTTGCAGCCATAGCCTGCACCCCATCATCCCAAGCAATCATCACATTTTCAAAGTCGCAACTACAATCGCTGGCAGGCGGCACCATCAATACAGGACGGTTCGCACCCAAGACAGTGGCTTCAAAAATCAGAGTGTCCCCACGGTCCGAGGACTGCTGGTAAGGTGTTGGCAAAATGACCAGATCATGGAAACGCATCGTATCTGACACGAAAGTATCCAGGCCTCCGGGCAGGGTCGTGATGTTTTGGACATCCCAAGTCATGTCCTCTATCGCCAGCCTCTCACGCACTTCGGATTCCAATAAGTTGGCAACGCGCTGTGAGGATTCAAAATTCTGCTGGACCGCCAAGGCCTGCACACCCGCATAGTAAAACCCTGGATCCGTGTCATCCACACCAACACAAAGCACATGCAAATGTGAGCCCGATTTACGTGCAAAATTAATTGCGAACTCAAATGCCGCTTTGTCTTGCGATGGTTCATGTAAAATCGTGGCAATTGACTTATAAGGCATCCGGTTTCCCCCGACTGAGTAGGCTTAAGTTCTCCAAGCATAGGTAGCGAATTTATCTTCCGTCTTTGATCTATCTCAAGTCAGCCAATCACGGTAACTTGACACAGATCAATGTTTTGGAAACCGCATTCCAGCAAAAGCATCTTGCGAACAGGTTGTCGCGGCCCGCTGGTCGCGTCGTTGAGACGAGGGGTTTACATGCTCAATTACTTTAAATTAGCGGCACTGGGCATTATTGTCCTGCTCGCCGCGATGGCTTCGAACTTTGCAAGGGACTTGGCTTACCAAGTTCATGCGATTCTTATTATGCTGGTAGCGTCTGGCATGTTCATTTGGGTGCTTCGCGGAACGGACGAGCCGCACGCGCAAGTAGATAGCAACGGCTATATGGACAATGTTGTTCGCGCTGGTGTTATTGCAACTGGTTTTTGGGGTGTCGTCGGGTTCCTCGTTGGGGTGATCATCGCCTTCCAACTTGCGTTTCCTGTGCTGAACCTAGAATGGGCGCAGCCATACGCAAACTTTGGTCGCTTGCGCCCATTGCACACAAGTGCGGTGATCTTTGCCTTCGGCGGCAACGCTTTGATTATGTCCTCATTTTACGTTGTGCAACGCACGAGCGGGTCGCGCCTATGGGGCGGAAACCTCGCTTGGTTCGTATTCTGGGGTTACAACCTCTTTATCGTGCTGGCGGCGACTGGCTATTTGCTGGGGTCTACTCAGTCCAAAGAATACGCAGAGCCCGAGTGGTACATCGACATCTGGCTGACCATCGTTTGGGTCGCCTATTTGGTCGTTTTCCTTGGAACCATCTTTAAGCGTAAAGAGCGGCACATCTATGTAGCCAACTGGTTCTATCTTGCATTTATCGTCACCGTTGCGATGCTTCACATCGTCAATAACCTGTCGATCCCTGTGTCCATCTGGGGCAGCAAATCCGTGCAAGTTTTCTCGGGCGTGCAAGATGCGATGACCCAGTGGTGGTACGGCCATAACGCGGTTGGATTCTTCCTGACTGCAGGCTTTCTCGGCATGATGTACTACTTTGTGCCAAAGCAGGCAGGTCGTCCGGTTTTCTCTTATAAACTGTCGATCATCCACTTCTGGGCGCTAATCTTTCTTTATATCTGGGCAGGTCCGCATCACTTGCACTACACAGCTTTGCCTGACTGGGCAGCGACCCTTGGTATGGTCTTCTCGATCATTCTTTGGATGCCTAGCTGGGGTGGTATGATCAACGGCTTGATGACGCTGCAAGGCGCGTGGGACAAGCTGCGTACTGATCCAATCATCCGTATGATGGTCACTTCGCTGGCCTTCTACGGCATGTCCACATTCGAAGGCCCGATGATGTCGATCCGCGCGGTAAACTCGCTGTCGCATTACACTGACTGGACAATTGGTCACGTGCACTCTGGTGCGCTTGGTTGGAACGGGATGATCACCTTTGGTGCGCTCTACTTCCTGACACCACGTCTGTGGGGCCGTGCGAAAATGTACTCCATGTCTGCGATCAACTGGCACTTCTGGTTGGCTACAACCGGGATCGTTCTTTACGCATCCTCCATGTGGGTGTCTGGGATCATGGAAGGCCTGATGTGGCGTGAAGTCGACGCGCAAGGCTTCTTGGTCAACAGCTTTGCTGACACAGTAAGCGCAAAATACCCAATGTTGGTGGTCCGTGGACTTGGTGGGGTTCTTTACCTGACCGGTGCGATCATCATGGTCTGGAACATGTGGATGACGATCCGTGGTGGTGAAAAAGTCACTGCACCGGTCGGCGTTGCAACAGTATAAGAAGGGTTTAGATCATGGGCTTCCTGAATAAACACCAAATCATCGAACGTAGCCCGACATTGTTGTTGGTCGGATCATTCCTCGTCGTCTCAATCGGCGGGATCGTCGAAATCGCGCCACTTTTCTACCTTGAAAATACAATCGAAGAGGTAGAGGGCATGCGCCCCTACTCGCCGCTCGAACTGACGGGTCGGGACATCTATATCCGTGAAGGTTGCTATAACTGTCACAGCCAGATGATCCGCCCAATGCGCGACGAAGTGGAACGTTACGGTCACTACTCACTTGCTGCAGAAAGCATGTATGACCACCCGTTCCAGTGGGGCTCAAAACGCACGGGGCCTGACGTGGCCCGTGTTGGTGGCCGGTATTCGGACGCATGGCATGTTGACCACATGTCAGACCCACAATCGGTTGTGCCTGAGTCCATCATGCCAAAGTATGCATTCTTGATGGATGTCGAAATCGAGGGTGAATACATCCAAGACCTGATGGAGACACACCGCTTTGTGGGCGTGCCCTATACCGACGAAATGATCGCACAAGCCAGCGCCGACTTTAAGGTGCAGGTTGATCCTTTCGGCGATACAGACGGGCTGATGGAACGCTATCCAAACGCCGTTGTCAGCAACTTTGACATGCAACCAGAGCTAACAGAAATGGACGCATTGATTGCATATCTGCAAATGCTGGGGACATTGGTCGATTTCTCGACTTTCACTCCAGCCGCCAGCCGCTAGGGGGGCATAAGTTATGGATACATACACATTCATGCGCCAATTGGCTGATAGCTGGGTGCTGCTTCTCATGACCCTGTTCTTCTTGGGAACAATTGTCTGGGCGTTTCGCCCAGGCAGCCGGAAAGAGCACGACGACACGGCAAACGTCGTGTTTCGTAACGAGACCGCAGTAAAAGATGACGACCAGACACCGGAGGCAAGCAAATGAGCGAGCACGACAAAGATATCGACACAGAAACTGGTGTCGAAACAACCGGCCACGAATGGGACGGCATCAAAGAACTCAACAACCCTTTGCCGCGCTGGTGGCTCTGGACCTTCTATCTCTGCATCTTGTGGGGGGTTTGGTACGTCATTGCCTACCCTGCATGGCCAATGATCAAAGGGGCAACCGAAGGTTACCTCGGGTATTCGACCCGCGCGAATGTCGAAGCAGACATAAACGCATTCAACGACAAAAATGCCGATCTGCGGGCGGCTTTGACCGAAGTGGACCTGACCAAGCTGGAAGAAGACGAAGCCCTTAGCCGTTTTGCGGTTGCGGGTGGGGCTGCGGTTTTCCGCACCAATTGTTCACAATGCCACGGCTCTGGGGCGGCAGGTGCAAAGGGCTATCCAAACCTGCTTGATGATGATTGGCTCTGGGGCGGCACGATCGAAGAGATTGCCTATACCATTAACCACGGCATTCGTAACGAAATCGATCCTGATGCGCGCTGGACTGAGATGCCTGCCTTTGGCGAGATACTGGAGAAAGACCAGATTTCTCAAGTCGTGCAACACGTTATCTCACTGTCATCGACAGAATTTGACACTGCAATGGCGGCAGAAGGCGCAGTAATCTTTGACGAACAGTGTAGTGCTTGTCACGCAGTTGATGGCGCAGGCGATCGCGCTATTGGTGCGCCAAACCTTACGGATGCGATCTGGCTTTATGGTGGTGATGAACAAACCTTGACCGAGACGATTACATACTCTCGTTTTGGTGTCATGCCGCCGTGGGGCCCAAGACTTAGTCAATCCGACGTCAATGCTGTCGCGGCCTACGTTCACCAACTGGGTGGCGGCGAATAAACCAATCCCTGTCCAACAGGGGCGCTTGCGGGGCATCATTTTCCCGCAAGCTGATCCCGCCTCTAGCCTGTTCGCGCAATCTAGGGGCGGGATTTTTACGTTTTTGACTTACATCAATGAAACTATCGGACGCGTTTAATATCCGTACACTGCGAACAGGACTGGATATGAAATGAATACTGCAAAACCTCCCAAATTATTTGCTGCACAAGAACCCATTTTCCCGCGCCGCGTGACCGGGTTTTACCGTACGTTTAAATGGTGGATCATGGCGTTTACGCTGGGGATATACTATTTAACGCCTTGGATTAGATGGGACCGTGGCCCTGCCCTTCCAGATCAAGCGGTCTTGATCGACCTTGCAAACCGCCGCTTTTATTTCTTCTGGATCGAGATTTGGCCGCACGAATTCTATTTCGTCGCAGGGCTTTTGATCATGGCAGGCCTAGGGCTATTCCTGTTCACCTCGGCCCTTGGCCGTGTTTGGTGTGGCTACGCTTGCCCGCAAACCGTCTGGACCGACCTCTTTATTCTTGTCGAGCGTTGGATCGAAGGGGACCGTAACGCGCGCGTCCGCCTGTGGAAATCAAAGTGGGACCTGAAAAAGTGGCGTCTGCGCCTGACAAAGTGGGCCGTCTGGTTATTGATCGCAGTCGCGACTGGTGGGGCTTGGGTGTTCTATTTCACCGATGCGCCCACTCTTGCGCTTGATTTGATCGCAGGAACCGCACACCCGATTGCCTATTCGACAATCGCTGTGCTGACCGCCACTACCTTTCTGTTTGGCGGGTTCATGCGCGAGCAAGTCTGTATCTATATGTGCCCTTGGCCCCGCATCCAGGGTGCTATGATGGACAACGAGACGCTGACCGTCGGTTACCGCGAATGGCGCGGTGAACCACGCGGCAAAAAACGGGTCGAAGGTGCGGGAGACTGCATCGACTGCATGGCTTGCGTGAACGTCTGCCCGATGGGGATCGACATTCGCGAGGGCCAACAAATGGAATGCATCACTTGTGCGCTTTGCATTGATGCATGTGACGATGTGATGGACAAAATCGGCAAGCCACGCGGATTGATCGACTACCTTGCTCTGTCCGACGAAGCCGCTGAAAAAAGCGGTGTCCCGCCCAAACCGGTTTGGAAACACATCCTGCGCCCAAGGACGATCCTTTACACGTCATTGTGGTCCTTGATCGGTTTCGCTTTGGTATTTGCGTTGTTTATTCGGGCCGATATCGACCTGACGGTAGAGGCGGTACGCAATCCGACCTACATCACGATGTCCGATGGATCTGTGCGCAATACCTACAACTTGCGCCTACGCAACAAGCATGGAGAGCCGCGTGATTTCCTTGTCTCGATCAGCTCTGGCGAAGTTTTGCGCATTGAACTTGAAGGGCAACCGAACAATCATGTTATCGTGCCCGCAGACAGCTCGTTCATCCAACGCGTTTACGTGACCGCAAGGCCACAAGACCCTGCAGCTAACGCTGACACGACAGCCCTACGGTTTTGGGTTGAGGATGTTTTAAACGGCGAACGCGCGCACAGAGACAATACCTTTAATGGAAAGGGTCAGTGATGTTCACCACGACCAAAAAACAAATGACTGGCTGGAAATTTCTTGGAATTATGGTCTTTGCATTTGGGATTATAATCTCGGTCAATCTGACGCTGGCATTTAAAGCCGTCGCAACATTTCCAGGGCTTGAGACAAAGAACTCTTATGTCGCAAGCCAAACTTTTGATGAAGAACGCGCCGCACAGCTTGCTTTAGGCTGGCAGGCGACTGCACGGGTGGAGGCTGGGCAACTGCGACTAAGTTTTCGAAAAGATGGCGGCCCCGTCGAACCTAAGATCGTGTCAGCAGTTTTGGGTCGCGCAACAAACGTGGCCTCTGATCAAACGCCAATCCTTGTCTTTGATGGTGCGGACTTTGTCGCACCTGTTGATCTCGCGGGTGGCAATTGGAACTTGCGCCTTGTCGCTCTCGCCGCCGACGGCACCGAGTTTCGTCAGCGCATGATTGTAGATATTCCGAAATGACGATGTCCGCCTGCCCTGCTTGCGATGCAGCACCTTACGCCCAAGAAATCGCGGGTCGAAAAAGCGCGGACGGGGATATTATCCTATCCCTCCCGGGCATCCACTGTGCTGGTTGTATCGGAACTGTTGAGCGGTCATTGAAGGCCACCAAAGGCGTTCAAGATGCACGTGTGAACCTTTCACGCAAGCGGGTCACGATTACCGCCAAAGGTATGCAAGCAGATCCTTTGATCGACGTGCTAGCGCAGGCAGGCTATGAGGCTCATGCGCTCGATGCACCCATGTTGTCCACCGTCGACGCAGACGCAAAAGGGCGGATGCTATTGATACGTCTCGGGGTCGCAGGCTTTGCGATGATGAACGTCATGCTTTTCTCGGTGGCCGTGTGGTCTGGGGCTGCACTTGCGACCCAACAAATGTTCCACTGGCTGTCTGCTCTTATAGCCGTCCCTGCCCTGTTCTTCTCGGCACAGGTATTTTTCCAAAACGCATGGGTAGCACTACGTGTCGGGCGTTTGAACATGGATGTTCCGATCTCGTTGGCGATCATCCTCGCCGCTGGACTGTCAGTCTACGAGACCTCCATTGGTGGTGAGGCCGTCTATTTCGACGCGGCGCTCTCGCTGACTTTCTTCCTATTAATCGGACGATACCTTGATCACCGCACGCGCATTGCAGCGCGTTCTGCGGCCCAAGAACTTAGCGCGCTTGCTAGCCCGAATGCACTTCGCTTGAACGGAGACATTCATGAAACCGTCCCCCTGACAGAATTGCAGGTCGGGGACTTGATTCGCGTTCTTGTCGGAATGCGCGTGCCGGTAGATGGCGAAATTACCAACGGCACCTCTGATACAGACAGGTCTTTTCTGACGGGTGAAAGCCTACCAGTCAGGGTTCAGCAAGGCAGCGTCATCGCCGCAGGCGAAGTGAACTTAACAGGCCCATTCACCCTAAAGGTCAGCCAAGTGGGTGAAGACACCACGCTGGCACGTATGGCACGGCTTGTTGAGAATGCCGAAGGTGCACGCAATAAGTACACCGCACTCGCCGATCGCGCCGCACAAATCTATGCGCCAGCAGTTCACTTACTGGCGCTGATCACATTCCTCGGATGGCTATTTTTATCGTCGGACGTTGGACTTGCACTGAATATCGCGATCTCCGTGCTTATCATCACTTGTCCTTGTGCGCTTGGATTGGCCGTCCCCGCGGTGATGACAACTGCGACGGGACGTCTTTTCCGGCGCGGACTATTGGTCAAGAACGGAACAGCGCTTGAACGGCTCGCCGAAGTGGACGCCGTTGTGTTTGATAAGACCGGAACATTGACCGAAGGCCACGCAAAAATCGACACAGATGCTATGGACGCTATTAGCCTATCCGTTCTGGCGGCTCTTGCTCGGGCATCGCATCACCCTGTGTCGCGCGCAATTGCGGCCGCATTACCCGCGTCAATTCTCCCGGCCGAGTTGACAGACGTCACGGAACACTCGGGCAAAGGCATCGCGGCAAAGTGGAAGGGTCAAACCATACGCTTGGGGCGCGACGATTGGGTCGGAGCGACGTCGTCTCCAGCGATCCGAATTGGTGACACCCTTGCTGTTCCCTTAACGTTCTCCGAGACATTGCGAGACGGCGCCGCCGATGCGGTGAAGCGACTGCAAGAGCGTGGGATTCCCGTCTACATATTCTCTGGCGATACCGAAGACGCGGTCGCAGGTTTGGCAAGGAAACTTGGCGTCATGCAGGCACGCGCGCGTATGCAGCCCAACGATAAGTTGAACGAGATCAAAGCAATGTCAGATACAGGCGCAAAGGTGTTGATGATCGGCGACGGGCTGAATGACACAGCCGCACTCGCACAAGCCTATGCGTCGATCTCTCCGGCGTCCGCTTTGGATGCGTCACGGGCCGCGTCAGATATTGTATTGTTGGGGCGCAGTTTGGCAGAGATTCCGAACGCCATCGCGACTGCAAAATCGGCCCGCAAACGGGTCATCGAGAACTTTTCCATCGCCGCGGGCTATAATTTCATTGCGGTGCCTGTGGCGATCTTAGGATACGCATCGCCGCTTGCAGCTGCGATTGCAATGTCAGCGTCTTCCATCACTGTTTTGCTCAACGCTTTGCGGGTAAGGTAGCTACATGAATGTTTTGATTATCCTTGTCCCCGTGTCGCTGATTTTGGCTTGCCTCGGGCTTGCAGGCTTTCTTTGGACCCTGCGGCACAGACAATACGAAGACCTTGACGGGGATGCTTGGCGCATTCTTGTCGAAGACGACCACATCGACAAAGACGACTGATTTAGAACAAAAGAAAGGGGCAGATTTCTCTACCCCTCCTTTTCACTAATCTAGGCATGCGAGGGCATGCCCACTTGGGAATGCACGCCCGATTAGTTGAAGTTGTAAACGACGGAAACACCGAATGTGTTCTCTGCATCAGAGAATGCATCGTCTGTGGTGTCGTTGAAGTTGGTTGAATAAGATGTACGCATAGTCAGCGTATCTGTCAAAGCAACGTTCAAAGCCAAAGTGTTGCCCACCGTTGTTGCAGTTTCAGAATAGATCACATCTGTGTCGTTAGTCACATATGTTGTGTCTGTCAGGCTCTTGTAGAAGTTGGAAGAAACAGAAGCAGCTGCTTCGGAAACTTCGCCACCGCCAACAAGCTGAGCAGCACGATAGCCTGGACCAGCTTGAACAGACCACTGTGTGTTAGCTGTATTAAAGATGCGGTAGCCCAGACCTGCACCAACAAAAATGTCCTGCTTATATTCGCCAGTTGTCGTAGACAGCTTGTCGAAAGAAGCGTTTGCTTTTGCGTATGCAAACAGCGTGTCGTTGAAATCACGACGGTAGTCGAGGCCAGCTTGTAATGTGTTCTCTGTTTCAACGCCATCTTCGACGCCGTAAACGAACGCAGCTGTTACGTCGATGCCGTTTACACCATCAAATGTGCCGTAACGCAAGCCAACGCCAACATCGGAAGATGTCGCACCATCGTTAGATGTAGATGTACCGCGCAAAGATACCGAACCGTATGAACCGATTTCACGGCCTTCGTTACCGAAGCGGCCAAGATCACGGTCTGCTGCGTCTGTGATTGCTTCTTCGATATCTTCAACGGCAGTGGTTGCTGCTTCTGAGTTGTCGAAAGTTGTTGTCTGCGCGTTTGCTGCGGCAGCAACGAAACCGCTGATTGCGGCGATGATAAATACATTAGTCTTCATGGGTCATTCCTCTCCCAAAGAAGGTGACCCGCACTCTTCACAAGAACGGGGGCATCTCTG
>JAIBDT010000063.1 GCA_024686085.1 Loktanella sp. | reverse complement strand
TCAAGCGCCTCAGCCAGCTCACGGAAGTCATCTGTGACATCCCACTCAGGCTCAACCACCCCGTCTGCAAACACCTCTGCGTACCACTCGCCCAGGCGCTCACGAACAATGGACTTAGCACGTACACTGTTGGGTGTGCTGCGCTCTTGGTCGAACAACGCCTCAACCTCTGCATGGACCACAGGAAGCCTCCTGATTGCCTCATCGTAGCTATCCCCCAGCTGGCGATACACCGTCGCCTTGGGAATCACTTCCCGCAGTGCTTTGGGCACGTTGCGCTTATACCGATACGAGCCATTGGCCCGTCGGAAGACATATTTGGGAAGTTTTGGTATATCTGCATCCATTGTGCTCGAGACTATCACGACACAGCTTACCGGGTGCAAGCGCATCTGGACCGCTTCTGTGTGACGCTTTGGGTGCGATACTCGACGAAGTGGTCCTGAAAGCGGTCCCGATAGTGGTCCCACATTCCGCCAGAAGCAGTTATTACCAACGATTTCTTGGGGATATACAGGGTATTTTGGTGCCCAGAAGAGGACTCGAACCTCCACACCCTTGCGAGTACTAGCACCTGAAGCTAGCGCGTCTACCATTCCGCCATCTGGGCAACAGATTACGTGTTGCGTCGTTTACGGCGCGTATCATGGTCTGTCAACGCGATTCGCCGCGGTTTTTGTACAGCCAAGCTGCTTGTGGCTGATGTGGGTATCAAATGTTCGAAAACTAGCGGGATGTTGTACCTTGTCTGATGGGGTTTGGGGGGGTAAACCCAACCGCAACAAACAAGTGAGGCCACACATGTCTAAGCTCGTCACAATTTTCGGCGGTTCCGGTTTTGTCGGACGCTATATTGCCCGCCGTATGGCCAAAGAGGGCTGGCGTGTCCGTGTCGCCGTGCGCAACGTAAACGAGGCGATGTTTGTTCGCCCTTACGGTGCTGTCGGCCAAGTAGAGCCAGTGTTCTGCAATATCCGCGACGATGCCTCTGTGGCTGCGGTCTTGGGTGGTTCTGATGCGGTTGTTAACTGTGTCGGTGTTTTGGCTGAAAAAGGTAAGAACACTTTTGTCGCCGTTCAGGCTGCGGGTGCGGAACGCATCGCGCGCTTGGCGTCTGCCGCTGGCGTTGGCCAAATGGTGCAACTGTCGGCGATCACTGGTGACGCGGATAGCGATTACGCAAAGACCAAAGCCGAAGGCGAGGCCGGCGTCTTGGCGCATATGCCCAATGCCGTGATCCTGCGCCCGTCGGTTATTTTTGGCAATGAAGACGAATTTTTCAATCGCTTCGCAGGGATGAGTCGTTTTGGCCCGATCTTGCCGATCGTTGGTGGCGAGACAAAGTTCCAGCCTGTTTATGTTGACGATGTTGCTGCTGCTGCCGTGATGGGCGCTACAGGGCAAGCTGCCGCTGGTGTTTACGAGTTGGGCGGCCCAGATGTGCGTACGTTGCGCGAATTGATCCAAGAGATGTTGGCTGTTGTGCGCCGCAAGCGCCTTGTGCTGAACATTCCGTTTGGCGTTGCCAAGCTGATGGCGTCTGGTTTTAAAGTTGCGCAGGTCTGTTCGCTTGGCATTATTCAAGCGCCGTTTACAAAGGATCAGGTTGCGGGGCTGAAGGCCGACAACGTGGTTGCTGATGGTGCGCGCGGCTTTACCGATTTAGGTATTCGCCCAACCGCAATGGCGGCTGTGCTGCCTGACTATCTATACCGTTTCCGTCCATCGGGTCAGTACGACGCGATCAAGGAATCCGCCAAGAACCTACGGGACGTATAAATTATGGACACGACGATTATTGCTATCCTTCTAGGTATCCTAGAGGGGCTGACGGAGTTTATTCCAGTTTCATCGACAGGACATTTGTTGTTGGTGGGCCATTTTCTGGGCTTTAACTCTGCTGGAAACACCTTTGAGGTCGTGATCCAGATTGGCGCTGTTTTGGCCTTGGTCGTTTTGTATTTTCAGCGGCTTTGGGGTGTTGTCGCGACGGCTGGCACGGACCCTGCGTCGCGCAAATTTATCGCTGCGATTGTTATTGCTGCGATCCCTGCGGTGTTGCTGGGTGTTTTGATGCATGACTTGATCAAAACTGTTCTATTCGAAACCCCGATGCTGATTGCGGTCATGTTGGTGATCGGTGGTGTGGTCTTGGTTCTGGTTGACCGCATGAAGCTGTCGGAAATCTATACCGACCCGATGCGGTTACCCCTCAAAACAGCGCTGGGGATCGGGCTGTTTCAGTGTCTTTCACTTATTCCGGGAACCTCGCGGTCCGGTTCTACGATTGTGGGCGCGTTGGTGTTGGGGGTGGGCAAGCGCGCAGCGGCGGAGTTTTCATTCTTTTTGTCGATCCCGATGATGTTTGGTGTCTTTGGCTATGACCTAATGAAGAACCGCGATGTGCTGGACTTTACCGCCATCTGGGAGATTGGTTTGGGCTTGCTTGCCGCATTCATCACGGCGCTGATCGTTGTGAAATGGGTCTTGGGCTATGTCAGCACACATGGTTACGCTCTTTTCGGATGGTGGCGAATCATTGTTGGGCTTGCTGCGATCGTCGCGCTTTCATTAGGTTTTTGATTGAATAGGTAAGGTGTGCTGATATATTTTGGGGAGATAATTTCGAAATAGGTCAATCTTGCTGAAAAAAAGTAATTATAGGTCAGTATTGCTGACTTTTCATTTCTCGCGGTCCGCTTTAAAACGTGGACAACGGGATTATGAAGAGGACGGGTTCATGGCTGGTCAAAAGATGCTGAAGTTCACAAGTGTTGCGCGCGACATGCCAGAAAAGCGTGTCCCAAATCTGCGGAACAAAGACTTTCAAGAAATCTACGCGGAATACGCGACTGACAAAGCTGCCGAGCAGGCAAGCCGTTGCAGTCAATGTGGCGTTCCTTATTGCCAGTCGCATTGTCCGCTTCAGAATAACATCCCGGATTGGTTGCGCTTGACCGCAGAGGGTCGTTTGCAAGAGGCATATGATTTGTCGCAGGCAACCAATACGTTCCCCGAAATATGCGGTCGCATTTGCCCGCAAGATCGTCTTTGCGAAGGTAACTGTGTGATCGAACAATCCGGCCATGGCACTGTGACTATCGGGTCGGTTGAAAAATACCTGACCGATACTGCGTTCGAGGAAGGATGGGTAAAGCCGATCCGCCCGCATGTTGAGCGCTCTGAGAGTGTTGGCATTATCGGCGCCGGTCCCGGTGGATTGGCCGCGGCGGACATGTTGCGTCGTCAAGGCGTGCAGGTCACCGTTTACGATCGTTACGATCGCGGGGGTGGCTTGCTGACCTATGGCATCCCCGGCTTCAAGCTGGAAAAAGACATCGTTATGCAGCGCATGGATCAACTGACCGATGGTGGCGTCGAGTTTGTTCTGAACTGCAATGTTGGTGAAGATCTGACATTCGACGCAATTCGCGGCAAGCATGATGCGGTTTTGATCGCGACTGGCGTTTATAAAACCCGCGATTTGCCTGACGCCGATGCGGATGGCATTGTCCGTGCGATTGACTATCTGACGGCGAGTAACCGCAAATCCTTTGGCGATATTGTCGAGGAATATGAAAGCGGTGAATTGAATGCCGCTGGCAAAAAGGTCGTTGTGATCGGTGGCGGTGATACGGCAATGGACTGCGTTCGCACGGCTATTCGTCAGGGTGCGGAAAGCGTGAAATGCCTTTATCGTCGTGATAAGGCGAACATGCCTGGATCGCAGCGTGAAGTGCAAAACGCCGAAGAAGAAGGTGTCGAATTCGTCTGGCTTGCCGCCCCTGACGGGTTTGAGGGCGAGCCTGTGACTGGCGTGAAAGTCCAAACCATGCGGTTGGGCGCCCCAGATGCAACGGGTCGCCAAATGCCGCAGGTGATTGAGGGTGCCGATTATGTCGAACCCGCTGATCTGGTTGTTAAAGCGCTGGGCTTTGAACCTGAAGATTTGCCCGTACTTTGGGGTGTCGAAGGATTGGAAGTGACCCGTTGGGGTACAATCAAAGCTGAATTCACGTCTGGCCAGACGAGCCTCGACGGTGTGTTTGCTGCGGGCGACATCGTGCGCGGCGCTTCCTTGGTTGTTTGGGCCATCAAAGATGGCCGCGATGCGGCTGACGCCATTCTCGCATACCTTAGCCAAGCTGCGGTTGTTGCCGCCGAGTGACGCGATTTGCGTTTGTTTGAAACCTGAACGGCGCAATGCCCCTGACTTACGGAGAGTAACAAATGAGCAAATTGTTGACCGCCGCAGCCTTGGTGTTGTTTCCAATGGTTTCACACGCACAGACTTTTCCAGTGCCTGAGGGCTGTTCCGTTATTGTGACCGTGCAGCAGCGTGGGTGTGTCTTGGTCAACGTTTGGCAATGCGAAGCTGACCCCGAAGGCGACAAGTGGATCGCGCTATTTGGCGAGGTTGGACTGGTTTCCGTTCAACATGTGGATTCCGAATTTCAGTGGCTTGAAGCCTTCAAGCGGTCTGGTGACGAGACCCTTGAACAGCCTGCCCCTGACCCCGCGTCCATGACCGAACTATTAGAAAACGGATTGGACACATTCGAGTTTGTCATTAAGAAGTCTGAGACAGCCGAGCGCAATGTTGGCTACGACTCTTTGACGGGTCTAGACGTAATCATTGACGACGAACCGCTACTGCAGACCGAATATGAAGGCAAAACCTTAGCAATGGATGGCACCGTTCTATACGAAGGTGCCGGGCGTCAGTTCGTCAGCGCCAAGCATCGTATCTTTTTCTTTGGTCAAAGTTGGGATGCTGCGACACCTGATCAGGTGACTGACTTGTCGCCAGTTGAATTCCTCTACCCCGATGAGGCCGGATTTTTCTCTTCCACACCCAAGTTCGAATGCGGCGTCATTGAGTCGCGGTTCGCCGGATGAAGCAACTTGCGATTATAGCTTTGGCAATGACCCCCGTGCCGGTTACTGCAGCTCAGTTTGGTCTGCCCGCCGGTTGTACGGCGTATTTGACTGTGCAGGATCGTAGCTGCGGCGTTGATCATCATTTCCGTTGTGATGGTGATGTCGCGGGCACGCAGCGCCGTGTGTCACTGTCCGAAACTGGCATGACATATATGGGCCAGATTGATGCCGAGACGCAGTGGCTGCAAAGCTATCATCCTCTCAGCGATCATACAGAAGAACTAGAGCCCAATCCGCTTGAACGCGCGTCGCTGTCAGACCTTATTGCGACAGGTGCTGACGACTATGACTTTCAGACCCTGTCCGCCGAAATCGGCATCAGCCGCTATGTTGGTCGCGATACATTGACGGGCACCACGGTCGAGATAGACGGGATTACCTTGGAAGAAACCACCTATGATCTGACAGCCTATGCGCCGGATGGATCGGTGATGTGGCAGTCCGAGGGCCGTGAATTCATTAGCCGCGATTGGCGCATGTTCTTGTCAGGCAAAGGGCGTGTGAACACCCCGACCGACAGCTTTGATCGCGACAACACCCCGATGGAATTCATCTTTCCGGGCGAAGACGGCTTTCTTTCAACTAAACCAAAATACGGCTGTGGCGTAATGATGTCCGCAGCCCCCGCATTGCAGGAGTTTTCAAATGCCAACATATGATCAAGCATGGGTCGCCGCCGAAGAAGCCAAGCGCCAGTGGATGGCCGAAAACGGTCTTTATGCCCACGAGGACGAGCATAGCTCCTGTGGCGTTGGTCTTGTGGTGTCCATTGATGGTACCGCATCACGCGGCGTTGTCGAAAACGGCATCAACGCGCTTAAGGCGATTTGGCACCGAGGTGCAGTTGATGCAGATGGCAAGACTGGTGATGGCGCGGGTATTCACGTGCAAATTCCTGTCCCGTTCTTTTACGACCAAATTCGTCGCACGGGTCACGAGCCTCAAGACAAGCTGATCGCTGTTGGTCAGGTGTTTTTGCCGCGCACTGACTTTGGTGCGCAGGAACGTTGCCGCACGATTGTTGAGGCCGAAGTTTTGCGCATGGGCCACTATATTTATGGCTGGCGCCATGTTCCCGTGAACAATGAAGTTCTGGGTGAAAAAGCGAACGCGACGCGCCCCGAGATTGAGCAAATCCTGATCCGCAACGAAAAGGGCATCGACGAGGAACAGTTCGAGCGTGAATTGTATATCATTCGCCGTCGTATCGAAAAAGCAGCGCAGCAGATTGCGGGCTTTTATTTCTGTTCGCTGTCGTGCCGTTCGATCATTTACAAAGGGATGATGCTGGCCGAACAAGTCGCGGTTTTCTATCCTGACTTAATGGACGAACGCTTCGTCTCTGCTTTTGCGATCTACCACCAGCGTTATTCCACAAACACATTCCCGCAGTGGCACTTGGCCCAGCCGTTCCGGATGCTGGCCCACAACGGCGAGATCAATACGTTGAAGGGCAACGTCAACTGGATGCGGTCCCACGAGATCCGCATGGCGTCCTCTGCTTTCGGTGACCGTGCCGAAGATATTAAGCCGATTATTCCGTCAGGATCATCAGATTCGTCTGCATTAGACTCTGTCTTTGAGGTACTCGTCCGCGCGGGTCGTAACGCCCCAATGGCGAAAACGATGCTGGTGCCAGAGGCATGGTCGCAGCAAGCCGTCGAGATGAAGCAGTCTTGGCAGGACATGTACGGTTATTGCAACGCCGTGATGGAGCCTTGGGATGGCCCGGCTGCGTTGGCGATGACGGATGGTCGTTGGGTTTGTGGTGGTCTTGACCGGAATGGCCTGCGTCCGTTGCGTTATGTCGTGACAGGCGATGGCCTGCTAATCGCGGGGTCCGAGGTTGGTATGGTCCCGATTGACGAGGCCACTGTCGTTGAGAAAGGTGCGCTTGGCCCAGGTCAGATGATTGCCGTCGATATGACCGAAGGCCGTTTGTATCGCGACGAAGAATTGAAAGACAAACTGGCTTCAGCCCAACCGTTCGGTGAATGGGTCGAGAAGGTTGTAGATTTGTCTGGCATGATGCGTGACGTGTCCGAGAAGGCCGTGTTTAGCGGCGCAGAATTGCGTCAGCGTCAGGTCGCCGCCGGTTATTCTATAGAAGAACTAGAGCAAGTTTTGGCCCCGATGGCCGAAGATGGCAAAGAGATGATTGCGTCTATGGGCGACGATACCCCGAGTGCGGTTTTGTCCAAGCAATATCGCCCGCTCTCACATTTCTTCCGCCAGAACTTTAGCCAAGTTACCAACCCACCTATCGACAGTTTGCGTGAAAGCCGCGTGATGTCTTTGAAAACCCGTTTTGGGAACCTAAAGAACGTGTTGGACGAAGACGGGTCGCAAACCGAGATATTGCAGCTTGAAAGCCCGTTTATCGCAAACACCGAGTTTGACGAGATGATGGCGCATTTCGGCGAGTCTGTTGTTGTGATCGACTGTTCGTTTGCCAAGGGTCCAGATACCTTGCGTCAAGGACTAGAGCGCATTCGCGCCGAGGCTGCGGATGCAGTCTCGTCTGGTGCAGGTCACATCGTTTTGACTGACCAGCATCAATCGGCGACCCGTGTCGGTATGCCGATGATTTTGGCGACATCCGCGGTGCATAGCGGTTTGACGGCTAAGGGCCTGCGCACATTCTGTTCGCTGAACGTCCGCTCTGCCGAATGTGTCGATCCGCATTACTTTGCCGTTTTGATCGGCTGTGGTGCGACGACTGTGAACGCTTATCTTGCGCAGGATAGTTTGGCCGACCGCATTGATCGCGGTCTTCTCGATGGTCCGCTGTTGGAAGCTGTCCGTCGTTACCGTGCCGCCGTTGATGCGGGTCTGCTAAAAATCATGTCCAAGATGGGCATTTCGGTTCTGTCGTCATACCGCGGTGGTCTGAATTTTGAAGCGGTGGGCCTGTCCCGCGCGATGGTTGCCGAATATTTCCCAGGTATGCAAAGCCGCATTTCAGGGATCGGCACCAACGGCATTCAAACCAAAACCGAAGAAGTTCACGCGCGCGGTTGGGCGGGTGCGACGGATGTCTTGCCAGTCGGCGGCTTCTACAAGGCGCGCCGTTCAGGTGAAAAGCACGCGTGGGAAGCCCAGACGATGCACATGTTGCAGGCCGCGTGTAACAATGCGTCTTACGGTATGTGGCAGCAGTATTCGAGATCCATGCAAGCCAACCCGCCGATTCACTTGCGTGATTTGCTAGCGATCAAGCCGCTTGGCACTGCTGTTCCAATCGAAGAAGTAGAGTCAATTACCGCCATTCGTAAGCGTTTTGTGACCCCCGGTATGTCGCTGGGTGCTTTGTCCCCAGAGGCGCACCGCACATTGTCGATTGCGATGAACCGTATTGGTGCAAAGTCCGACAGTGGCGAGGGCGGTGAAAGCCCTGATGATTTCACGCCCGAGCCAAATGGTGATAACGCTTCTGCCAAGATCAAGCAGGTTGCCTCTGGTCGCTTTGGTGTTACGGCGGAATATCTGCTGGCTTGTGAAGAGCTAGAGATCAAAGTTGCCCAAGGTGCCAAACCCGGTGAGGGTGGTCAGTTGCCCGGCATGAAGGTCACTGATTTGATCGCCAAGCTGCGCCATTCGACCAAAGGTGTGACGCTGATTTCGCCACCGCCGCACCATGATATCTATTCGATCGAGGATTTGGCGCAGCTGATTTATGATCTCAAGCAGATCAACCCGAAGTGTAAGGTCACTGTAAAGTTGGTCGCATCGTCTGGCGTGGGCACGATTGCTGCGGGTGTTGCTAAGGCGAAGGCCGATATCATCCTGATTTCTGGCCACAATGGTGGCACAGGTGCGTCCCCGGGAACGTCGATTAAATACGTGGGCTTACCGTGGGAAATGGGTCTGACCGAGGCGCATCAAGTGCTTGCGATGAACAACCTGCGCGAACGTATCACGCTGCGCACTGACGGCGGTTTGCGCACAGGGCGTGACATTGTCATGGCCGCGATGTTGGGTGCCGAAGAATACGGCATCGGCACTGCCGCGTTGATCGCGATGGGCTGTATCATGGTCCGTCAGTGTCAGTCGAACACATGTCCTGTTGGCGTTTGTACACAAGACGACGCTCTGCGCGGTAAATTCACGGGTAATGCGGACAAGGTTGTGAACCTGATCACTTTCTACGCGACCGAAGTTCGAGAGATATTGGCGAGCATCGGTGCGCGTTCCTTGGACGAGGTGATTGGTCGCGCCGATCTGTTGACCCAAGTCAGCCGTGGCTCTGCCCATCTTGATGATCTGGATTTGAACCCGCTTTTGATCACGGTCGATGGCGCAAACAAGATCCGCTATGACCGCAACAAGCCGCGCAATCCTGTGGATGATACGCTGGATGCACAAATCGTGCAGGATGCGGCGCGATTCCTCAACGATGGCGAAAAGATGCAGCTGGACTATGCCGTGCAGAACACCCTGCGCACCATCGGCACCCGCACATCTGCGCACATTGTGCAGAAATTTGGTATGCGGAATAACTTGCAGTCTGACCATTTGACGGTGAAATTGCGTGGCTCTGCCGGACAGTCTTTAGGTGCTTTTGCCGCACCGGGTTTGAAGTTGGAGGTGTCCGGCGATGCTAACGACTATGTTGGTAAGGGTCTGTCGGGGGGTACGATTGTTGTGCGTCCGCCGATGAATAGTCCGTTAATCGCATCAGAGAACACAATTATCGGCAACACTGTGCTTTACGGTGCAACGGCTGGATATCTGTTTGCGGCTGGCCGCGCAGGCGAACGTTTTGCGGTGCGAAATTCTGGCGCCTCTGTTGTGATCGAAGGCTGTGGCACGAACGGGTGTGAATATATGACCGGTGGTGTCGCTGTTATCCTAGGGGCGATCGGCGCCAACTTTGGTGCGGGCATGACGGGCGGCATGGCTTATCTTTATGATCCGAAAGGCGAAGCTGCCGATCTGATTAATATGGAGACCTTGGTCACGAACCCTGTGACAGTTGCCCATTGGGAAGAGCAGTTGCTTGATCTTGTCACCCGTCACAAGGCCGAAACAGGTAGCCGTAAAGCTGCAGAAATTCTGCAACACTGGGATGCCGAAAAGGCCAACTTTGTGCAGATTTGCCCCAAGGAAATGTTGGTTCATCTCAAGCACCCGCTCAGCGTGGAAAAGGCTGCAATTCCAGCTGAGTGATGTAAATGTGGCGCACCCTATTGTAGGGTGCGCCACATTCCCGCCACATTTCGTTCATATTCTGCAAAAGCACCCTGAAAACAGGGGTATAGGGCAACGTCCCAAAGCAGAGGCAGACGAGCAGTGAGCATAGTACATCTTGCATCCGTGCGGGGGTCCATCTGATGGGCACTTGGAACGCGATTTATTTAGGCAACCTTGCCAGTATTGATCCCTACGAGGGGAATAATAACGCTGAGAACGCGAGTGCTTTGGTTGGCCAGTCCTTTGGTAGCCCTGGCACGCCTATTCTTGCCGACGAGCTGACGATCACCACCTATGACGGTGGTGGTTATAACGACGTCTTGGACAACAACAATAACGGCACCTACGACTGGATCAGGACCGATATTGGCAACGGAGAACAGTGGTATCGCTTTGATGCGGCTGCGACCTATAATGCGACGGTGACATATGTGGATGGCACAACCGACAATACGGTCGTTGTCATTTTCCAAGATACTAGCGGCAATACATTTTTGGCCCCATCGCTATCGGCCAGCGGCAACGCGGTTCTCAACGACGCACCATTACAATCGCTAACGCTGAATTCAGTCTATGGGACCAGTTATTCTGGTCTGGCCGCTACCCGTTCTTTGGATGTTTTTCTTGCTTGTTTTGTGCGTGGGACTTTGATCGAGACGATAGACGGCCCACGCTATGTGGAGACCTTGCAAGAGGGCGATCTGGTCATGACCAAGGATCGCGGACCGCAGCCATTGGTCTGGACGGGTGGCCGCAAGATTGAAGGTGCTGGAAAGATGGCCCCGATCAGGTTTGAAGCGGGTGCTTTGGGCAATATCCGTCCGTTATTGGTCTCTCCGCAACATCGCATGTTGGTGACTGGCTGGCAGGCCGAGCTGCACTTTGGTCAGACCGAAGTATTGGTCGCGGCCAAGGCGCTGGTGAACAGCACGACGATCCGCCCAGTCGAGATGCCGCAAGTGTCTTATCACCATATCCTGTTCGAGCAGCACGAGATCGTTTTGTCAGAAGGTATTCATACAGAAAGCTTTCACCCTGGCCGTGACCTGCTAGCACATGATGTAGAAATGTACGAAGAAATGGTCGCGATTTTTCCCGAATTGGCAAAGCCGAATTTCGTCGCTCCGTTTCCGACGGCCCGTCACTGTCTGAAACTAGCAGAGGCACAGGTGTTGGCGGCTTGACCCGCGTGGCGCGTCTGTGGCTTATGGAGCAATGGCAAAAGCAACCAAACCCAAAAAGAAGACGCCAAAGACCAAGGTAAATTTTCAGCGCCCCAGACCTGTCCGGTTTGTCATGCGCTGGTTACTTCGTGGCTTTGCAATTTGTGTGGGAATCGCAGTTGTTTTGACACTGCTTTTTGCAGTCATTAATCCGCCGACATCAATCTATATGTTGTCAGAGCGCAGCAGGTTGGGCCCATTGGATCGTGACTGGGTGCCTATCGAAGATATCGCATCTGTAATGGCGCGGTCCGCCGTTGCTGCCGAAGATGCGAATTTTTGTCTGCATTGGGGCTTGGATCTTAAGGCGATTGAAGCGGCTTTAGACGCGGGCGCAAATCGCGGTGCTTCGACGATTAGTCAGCAGGTTATCAAAAACGTCTTCCTTTGGCATGGTCGCAGCTGGGTGCGAAAGTCGGCCGAGGCTTTGTGGACGCCGTTGTCCGAAATCATCTGGACCAAGCGACGTATTCTTGAGCTATATTTAAATGTCGCTGAATTTGACACAGGTGTCTTTGGTGTACAGGCCGCTGCTCGGAAGTATTTTGGCGTGGATGCATCTGATTTGAGTGCGTTGCAGGCTGCACGCCTGGCAGCCGTGTTGCCCGATCCAAAAAATCGCGATGCTGCCAATCCAACCTCATATTTGCGTCGACGCACGTCGTCGATCATGGATGGGGCTGCAACTATCGCGGCGGATGGCCGAGCAGGATGCTTTACTGATTGATCCCCATTGAAACGCGGCCCCGCTTGCGGCATTGAAGAGGGGACCTAACCCTTAGGATATGTAGTCGCCAATGAACCGCTTGTATCATTTCCCGTTATCGCCGTTTTCTCGCAAGGTCCGTTTGTCTCTTGCTGAAAAGAAGATTGAGGTTGAACTCGTTGAGGAACGGTATTGGGAACAAGATCCTGATTTCTTGCGCCGAAACCCTGCAGGCAAAGTCCCAATCCTGAAAATGGGAAACCGTACATTTGCCGATAGCACTGCGATTTGTGAGTATCTTGAAGAAGCGTTTCCAACCCCTTCGTTACTGCCCCAGTCAGCCGAGGACCGTTACGAGGTCCGTCGCTTGGTTGCTTGGTTTGACGATAAATTCCATGCCGAGGTTACGTCAAAGCTGATTGGTGAACGCGTGTTCCGCAAGGTCATGGGGACGGGGTATCCTGACAGTGCAAATGTGAAGGCCGGATCGCGCGCGATCAAATATCATTTGGATTATATGGCGTCGTTGTTGGACCAGCGCCGTTGGCTTGCTGGTAATGACATGTCTTTGGCTGACTTTGCGGCCGCGGCGCAATTGTCGTGTCTTGACTATATCTCTGACGTGGATTGGAACCGGTCCGAGGTGGTCAAGGATTGGTATGCGAAGATTAAGTCGCGCCCTGCGTTCCGATCTTTGTTAGCCGATCAGGTGTCTGGTTTCTTGCCACCACGCCATTATGCTGACCTAGATTTTTAAAGTCAGATGTCCGACCTGCAGCAACGTTTGGTCGATTATGCGCAAGAGGTGGGGTTTGCAAAGGTCGGGTTTTGCCGTCCTGATGCTGTGCCGGAATTGCCTGAACGCCTAAATGCGTTTGTTGATGCAGGAATGCATGGACAGATGGGATGGATGGCCGAGCGGATGGCTTGGCGCAGCAGTGCGGCGTCGCTCTGGCCAGAGGCGAAGACGGTGATCATGTTGGTCGAAAGTTATACGCCAGAGCATGATCCGTTGGCGGTTTTTGACAAGGCCGATGCGGGGGCCATTTCGGTTTATGCCCAGAATAGAGACTATCATGACATCGTGAAAAAGCGCCTGAAGAACGTTGGGCGTTGGTTGATTGGGCAAGATCCAGAAGCACAGATCAAGGTGTTTGTGGATACCGCGCCTGTGATGGAAAAGCCGTTGGCACAAGCCGCGGGTATTGGGTGGCAGGGGAAGCATACGAACCTGCTTTCTCGCGATCTAGGGTCTTGGTTTTTTCTGGGGGCGATTTTTAC
The DNA here is from genome assembly GCA_024686085.1 of Loktanella sp. Lineage (GTDB taxonomy): Bacteria > Pseudomonadota > Alphaproteobacteria > Rhodobacterales > Rhodobacteraceae > Yoonia. The sequence continues at coordinate 4,085 of JAIBDT010000063.1, read as the reverse complement.
CACGCTTGAATTCGAGACTAACAAAGCGGAAGTCAGCCATTGTGGATCTTGCACTGCCTGTTTGGATGTGTGTCCGACGGATGCGTTTCCTGCGCCTTATCGCTTGGATGCGCGGCGGTGCATTTCGTATTTGACGATTGAGCATAAGGGACCCGTTGATCTGGAGTTGCGGGCCAAGATGGGCAGTCACATATATGGCTGTGACGATTGTCTGGCGGTCTGCCCTTGGAACAAATTTGCGGTTGAAGCGCGTGAGGTCAGGTATGCCGCGAGGGATGATCTGATTGCGCCACCTTTGGCGGAGCTCGCGGGATTGGATGATACGGCGTTTCGAGAGAAGTTTTCGGGGTCGCCGATTAAGCGGATCGGGCGGGATCGCTTTGTGCGCAATGTGGCCTATGCGATTGGAAATTCTGGCGACAAGGCCTTTTTAGGGTCTGTTTTACGACTGGTGAATGATGCGAATGAGGCGGTGGCTGATGCGGCAGCTTGGGCAGTAGAGAGGTTATCGTGATGCAACCGTTACGCGGGATTATGTTCAAGGTTTTGTCGGTCTGTGTGTTCGTTGTTATGGCGAGTTTAATCAAGGCGACGTCAGGCGAAGTGCCGCCGGGCGAGGCGGTGTTTTTCCGATCAATATTTGCGCTGCCTGTGATTGTTGCTTGGCTCGTTATGCGTGGCGAATTGCGTGGTGGTTTGAAAACTAAGAACCCGATGGGCCATGTGTGGCGTGGGGTTGTTGGCACGACGGCGATGGGTCTGGGGTTTGCGGGTTTGGGTTTGCTGCCGCTGCCTGAGGTGACGGCGATTGGCTATGCCGCGCCGATCCTCGTGGTCGTGTTTGCGGCGATGTTTTTGAACGAAGAAGTGAAGGCGTTTCGATTGTCTGCCGTTGCCTTGGGCATGGTCGGCGTCATGATTGTGCTTTCGCCAAGGTTGTCTGTTGGGTCGGCAATGGGCACGGCGGAAACCTTAGGCGCGGTTGTTGTTCTAATGGGCGCGGTTTGTGCGGCGTTGGCGCAGGTGTTTGTGCGCAAGTTGGTGAATACCGAAGGCACGGCGGCGATTGTGTTTTGGTTTTCGATCACGGCGACGTTGATGTCGTTGTTGAGCTTGCCTTGGGGCTGGGCCATGCCGAGCGTTTCGACTTTTTTGATGCTCGCCTTGGCGGGATTGCTGGGGGGCGTGGGGCAGATTTTGCTGACGTCGAGCTATCGCTATGCGGATGCGTCTTTGGTCGCACCGTTTGAATATACGTCGATGATTTTGGCGCTGGGCGTCGGGTTTTTCGTGTTTGGCGAAGTGCCGACGGGAACGATGATCGCGGGGGCTTGTGTGGTGATCTTTGCGGGGCTTTTGATTATCTGGCGCGAGCGGAAGCTTGGATTGCAACGTGCGCAGCAGCGCAAGGCGATGGGGCACGTTGGGGGGAAGTAGAAGCGTGAGTATTTGGGACAAAGCGAGGCAATTTCTGGCAGACCGTAGGGTCACGAGGAGACTGAATACTGTAGATTTTGTCGATTGCATGGACGGGATTGAGTTGGTCGATGCTGTGTAAGCGCATTTTGGAATAAAGTTAGATGATGACGAGACTGAATTCGTTTTTACGGTAGGACAACTATATGATCTGATACAAGCAAAGGCGTCGTCGCGGTCGGATTTTGATTTAGATTGGGATGCATACCTGAACTTCATTAGGAACCAGACTGGTTCTGAGGATGGTATTGATCGGGAAACAGCTTTTTTCGCCAATCATGCGAAGCCACGTACGTAGTTCCTCAATAGGTTTGCATCGTAGCCATCTTCTGCAAGGCAAGGGGGCGCCGAAGCGCCCCGATTTCTATGCCCGCACCAGCTTTTCGTAGCTTGCTGAAATATCCAACGCCATTGCCCCGACCTCAAAATTGTAGTCGCCGATTTGGCCGACTGGCGTGACTTCGGCGGCGGTGCCTGTGAGCCAGCATTGCTCGAAGCCTTCGAGTTCTTCTGGCATGATGTGACGCTCGATCACGTTGATGCCTTTCTCGCGCAGCATGTCGATGACGGTTTGGCGGGTGATGCCGTTGAGGAAGGCGTCGGGGGTTGGGGTGTGCACTTCGCCGTTTTTCACAAAGAACATGTTGGCGCCTGTCGCCTCTGCGACGTAGCCGCGGTAATCGAACATGAGCGCGTCAGAGCAGCCTTTGGCCTCTGCTGCGTGCTTGGACATTGTCGCGATCATGTAGAGGCCAGCGGCCTTGGCTTGCGATGGTGCGGTTTCGGGTGACGGGCGTTTCCATTTGGCGATGTCGAGTTTCGCGCCCTTGGTTTTTGCGTCGCCGTAGTAGTTGCCCCATTCCCAAACTGCGATGGCAAGGTGGACTTGGTTGCGTTTTGCCGCCACGCCCATGTCTTCGCCAGAGCCGCGCCATGCGACGGGGCGCACGTAGGCGTCTGTCAGGCCGTTTGCGTCGAGTGTTGCACGTTTGGCGGCTTCGATTTCATCGACGGAGAACGGGATTTCAAAGTCGATGAGGTTGGCGGATGTGTGCAGACGTTTGGTGTGCTCAAGGGATTTGAAAATCTTGCCAGAGTAGCAGCGTTCGCCCTCGAATACGGATGAGGCGTAGTGCATGGCGTGGGTCAGGATGTGGACGTTGGCGTCGCGCCATTCGATCAGTTTGCCGTCCATCCAGATTTTGCCGTCTCTGTCGTCGTATGCACCAGCCATTGGTCGTCTCCCGTTTGAATTTGCAATAGTTACGTAAAAAGGTCCGAAACGGACATAAAGTTACGATATTTTCCAAAATCGCTAACTCTTGATTGTTGGAATGTCAACAAAGCTGACGTATTGTCGGGCAAGAGTTGCGCAAGGAATAAAGCCATGGCCCAAAGCGGACAACCCAGTACGGGGCAGAACCTTCTGTTCTTGACGGATGAACAGGTCCGCGTGGGCATTGAGGCAATGTTTTTTGCGTATCGCGGTTTTACCGCTGATCCTGACCGAATTTTGGCGACCAAGGCCTATGGTCGCGCGCATCACCGTGCCGTGCATTTCATTCACCGCAGTCCTGGAACAACGGTGAATAACCTGTTGGCGATCTTGGGTGTTACAAAACAGTCGCTTAATCGTGTGTTGCGCACTTTGATCGCAGACGGTTTGGTGTCCAGCACGGTGGGTCGTGTTGATAAGCGTGAACGCCATCTGCATCTGACCGATGCAGGTGCCGCGTTAGAGCGTGAGTTATCGGATGCCCAACGTGACCGAATGCGCAGTGCATATCGTGCTGCTGGTCCAGAGGCGGTTGCGGGGTTTCGCGAGGTTCTCGAGGCCATGATGGATGAAGATATGCGCCTGCAATATGTCGCGATGAGGGATAAAACGGAATGATGGCTGATGACGCGCACCTGCTGATTGTTGACGACGACGAGCGTATTCGCGGGTTGTTGCAAAAGTTTTTGATTCGGTCGGGTTTTTTGGTTTCTACCGCACGCGATGCCGCCCATGCGCGCCGTATTCTGTCAGGGCTCGAATTTGATTTGATCGTGCTCGACGTCATGATGCCCGGAGAAGATGGTCTTACGTTGTGCCGTGATTTGCGTCAGAAAATAACGACCCCGATCATGCTGCTTACCGCCAAAGGCGAGACGGGCGAGCGGATTGCCGGGTTAGAGGCAGGTGCGGATGACTATCTGTCCAAGCCGTTTGAGCCGAAAGAATTGTTGCTCCGCATAAATGCAATATTGCGCCGTGTGCCTGCCGCTGAGCCCGCAGTGGTTGCGCCAAAGGTTCTGAACTTGGGCGACGTTCGCTATGACATCGAGCGCGGCGAGATGTGGCATGGGGATGCACAGGTCCGCCTGACCGCAACAGAAGGTCAGTTGATGAAAATATTCTCGGCCAAACCCTCCACCCCGATCAGCCGCGCCACATTGGTTGAGGAGTTAAGCCGCTCTGGTAGCCAAACCCAAGAGCGTGCGGTCGATGTTCAAATTACCCGTTTGCGCCGTAAGATTGAGGCTGATCCCAAACAGCCGCGCTATCTGCAAACTGTGCGCGGTGAAGGATATATGTTGGCTCCAGACTGACCAAAAGGTCGTATCGC
>JAIBDT010000067.1 GCA_024686085.1 Loktanella sp. | reverse complement strand
TTTTCATGACATCATTAACCCCTCATTAGGTTTATGATTGTTTAACGCGGTTATGAAACTTGTCCCGTTGCAACAGCACATTTACTTTACCAATGCCTTGCAAGCAGCTGGTATTAATATTTTTATCCATGAAACTGGCGCTATTTTGATCCGCAAAGGCCCCGTGCTTTACGCTGCCGGTTTGGACGCAGATGCCCCGCTGGGTGCAGTTCGGAACACGCCTAAAACTGCGATTTGCGTGGCAAGTTTGGATGCCGTTAACCATCAATTCGCCCGTGCCGCCGGATTTCGTCAAGTCATGACCCCTGCCACAGTCGCCGAATTGGACCTCACGCAGCCGATGCAGATGCACGCCAAATGGCGCCATGCGGTGCAAAAGGCGCAAGATGGACCGCTGAAAACGCTGCACCGTTCGTTTGATATGGCAAAAGATTATTGGCTGTTGGCCAATGACATGGCGCAACAACGTGCCAAGAAATTTCGCGCCATGCCCCATGCGATTGTCCAGAACTGGCCTGCCCATGAGACGCAGATCAGCGTCGCGCTTGACCGCAAGACCCCTGTGGCTGCGATGCTATTCTTAAAGCATGGCCCGACAGTGACCTATCAAATCGGCGGGGCCAATGAAGCGGGGCGTAGCCTGTGCGCCCATCACCGCTTGCTGCGTGAAGCGACTGCAATTTTCACCGCGAATGGCCATCAGCGGTTGGACCTTGGGATGATTGATACCGAGAATGCAATTGATTTGGCACGGTTCAAGCTGCGGTCAGGGGCTGCGGCTCGCAAGCTGGGTGGCACGTGGATTGCGCCGCGTCGCCTGTTCGGGATGCGCAGGCCGAAAGTCCGTGTTATGGACCTTTAACAATTAAGGGACCGCCATGACAATTCTTCAGATCGCATCGCTCTTGATCGTGCTTGCGGGCGCTTTCGGGGCCATCAACTATCTTTACCTGAAGTTGCCATCGGCGATTGGCATTTTGGTGGTCGCACTGTTTGCGTCCTTTGCGCTGATCCTGTTTGACATTGTGTTCCCTGCCTTTGGACTAACAGACAAAGTGCGCGCAACTGTGTTGGAGATCGAGTTTTCAGAGGCCTTGTTAGAGGGCATGTTGGGCCTGCTATTGTTTGCCGGTGCGCTGCACGTCAAGCTGGCGGATCTGCGCCGCGAATGGATCGTTGTGGCCTTGATGGCGACGATTGGCATCGCGCTGTCGACAGCGATTGTGGGCTTTGGTTTTTCTTGGATCACGGGGATGCCGCTGATCATTGCGCTGGTGTTTGGCGCGCTGATCTCGCCCACTGACCCTTTGGCCGTGTTGGGTGTGCTGCGCGAAGCAAACCTACAAAAGTCGCTGGAAACCAAGATCGCGGGCGAAAGCCTGTTTAACGACGGGGTCGGCTATGTGGTGTTTTTGATCCTTGTCGGTCTGGCGTTCCCTGTTGCGGGCAGTCACGGCGCGGGCCTTGGCGGTGCGCTAGAGCTATTCGTGGTCGAGGCCTTGGGTGGTGCTTTGCTGGGCATCACGCTGGGCTGGCTGACGTTTCGCGTGATGCGCCGCATTGATGATTATTCGCTGGAGGTGCTGATCACGCTGGGCCTCGCGTTTGGCGGCTATGAGCTGGCCGTTTATCTGCATGTGTCCGCCCCGATTATGGCGGTTTGTGCGGGCCTACTGATCGGCGATGTTGGTGCAAAATACGGCATGTCCGTCGAGACCCGCAAATATGTCGATGCGTTCTGGAAGCTGATTGACGAGATTTTGAACGCGGTTTTATTCTTGATGATCGGGGTCGAAGTCTTTGCCGTGGCCTTTGACGCCAATTATCTTGTCGCAGGCTTTGCCGCGATTGCGCTGGCACTGGTCGCCCGTTTGGCCGCTGTGGCGGTGCCTGTGTTGATGCTGAAACCGTTCCGTACGTTTTCCAAGGGCGTGATCCCGATCATGACGTGGGGCGGGCTAAAGGGCGGCATTTCGGTTGCTTTGGCGTTGTCGCTGCCAGAGGGCGAGTGGAAGCCGCTGATCCTGACGGCGACCTATATCGTGGTCATTTTCTCGATTATTGTGCAGGGGTTGACGGTTGCAAAACTGTCCGAACGCGTTGGCCGCACCCCTGAGTTGCTATAGCGATATGACGCAAAGGCGTCAGGTTTCCCCTCGCAATTTTGGTCCAAGCACCGCTTAATTGGTGCCATAACTTTTTGGGGGACCTAGATTATGTCATTGATGAAAACGCTGGCGAAAGTCGCAATTGGTGTTGCTGTTGCCAAAGGCATGGCGAATATGGCCAAGAATGCAGGCGGCCAAAGCGGTGGCCAGCAGGCCGATGATGGCCTTTTTCGCGGCCAACATTCGCCGCAGGCCGCCCAAAAGCCCGACATGCACGGGCTTGAGGACATGATGGACGGTATCCTTGGCGGCGGCCAAAAGCAGCAACAGCAACAGGCAAATACCGGCGGTATCGGCGGGCTGCTGGAAAGCCTGACGCAAGCCAATGCGCCGCAGCAACAACAAAAGCAATCGGGTGGGTTGAACGACATTCTGGGCCAACTTGGTGGCGCGGGTGGTGGACTGGGCGGCCTGCTGGGCGGTTTGGCCAAGCAGTTGCAGGACGGTCAATCGCAACCCGATGGCAGCTTTGGCGAAGTGCTAAACTCGCAATTTGACAGCAACCCTGCCCGCGAAATGAAGGCATCCGCAGGCCAAGAGGCGGTTGCTGCCTTGATGATCCGCGCAATGGTCCAAGCGGCCAAAGCAGACGGCAAACTTGACGAGGGCGAGCGTCAAAAGCTGCTGTCGCGTCTGGGTGACGCGAGCCGCGAAGAACAGGCGTTTGTGCAAAACGAACTGAACAGCCCTGTTGATGTGGACGCGCTGGCACAACAGACCCCGCGCGGTCTAGAGCAGCAGATCTACACCATGTCTGTGATGGGCATTGATCTGGATACCCAAGCCGAGGCGCAGTATTTGCACCAGCTTGCAACGGCGCTTGGGCTGCCTAAGGGTCAGATCAACGCAATCCATGCAAAACTGGGCGTGCCAGCAATCTACCACTAAAAAACCGCCCTTCCCTCTGGTCAAGCGTTAGGCCCCGCCTTAAACGGGGTTTAACACTTTGATCAAAGGGTTTGGCGTGACCACATCTACCATCCTTTTGCGCTGCGAGGCGCACGGCCTGCGTATGACAGAGCAACGGCGCACAATTGTTGCCGTGCTTGAGGCCGCGACGGATCACCCTGATGTCGAAGAGCTGTATAACCGCGCCTCTGCGGCTGATCCGGGAATATCGCTGGCGACGGTTTACCGCACGGTGAAGCTGTTTGAAGAAACCGGAATTCTGGAAAAGCACGAGTTTGGTGACGGACGCGCCCGCTACGAGACATCGGACCGCGAACACCATGACCATCTGATTGACATGAACTCTGGCGAGGTGATCGAATTTATCGACGCCGAAATAGAAGCCTTGCAAGAGAAGATCGCCGCCAAGCTGGGGTACCGGCTGATGGGTCACCGGTTGGAGCTGTATGGCGTGCCGTTGAAAGACAAGTCATGATCACAAAGTTGCACCGGATAAACGCCTGTTTCTTGGGTGTTTTTCTTGCGCTGCACCCGATCACGACCATTCTCAACCTTGTTAGCGCCATCAGCTATGGAAAGACCACCAATGGATAACATTCGCGGCGCGATCTTAATGGTCATCGCCATGTTCGGCTTTGCGGTTGAGGACAGCCTGATCAAACTGATGGCTGTTCAAATACCATCGGGGCAAGTTCTGATCATGATCGGGATTGGCGGTGCGTTGGTCTTTGCGATTGCAGCCAAGGCCAAAGGCGAACAGCCGTTCGGGTTCTGGATGCTGACGGGTTTTTCGGGGATGCGTGCCGTTTGCGAAGGTTTTGCGGCTCTTGGGTTCGTGACCGCCTTGGCGCTTGTGCCAATCTCTCTGGTCACCACCATTATCCAAGCCAGCCCGTTATTGGTGACGTTAGGCGCTGCACTGTTTTTCAAAGAATCCGTCGGTTGGCGCCGCTGGATGGCGATTGCGATTGGCCTTGTGGGCGTATTGATCGTGCTGCGTCCGTTTGGCACCGCCTTTCAACCTGCGGCGCTGTTTGCGGTCATGGGCGTGATCTTTATGTCGGCGCGTGATCTGGCAACGCGGCAAATCACCAAGACGATCAGCACACTGCAGCTGTCTGTGATCGGATTTATGGCGACGGTGCCCGCAGGGCTGCTGGGCTTTGTCATTGCGGGCTCGTCCCCTACGATGCCAACAGCGCAAACCTTCATCTACCTGATTGCAGCAGTCTCGATCGGGGTGCCGTCGCTGTATTGCATTATCGCGGCGATGCGGATCGGGGACATCTCTTTTGTCTCGCCCTTCCGCTATAGCCGGATCATTTTCGGCCTTCTGGCTGGCCTGATTGTGTTTGGCGAGACGCTGGACAGTTACACATTGCTGGGGGCCGCGATTATCATCGGGTCTGGCACATATACCCTGCTGCGCGAGGCCCGACTTCGCCGCACTTCCCAAACCGCAACTTCAACACTATAGACACAAGCGTTACCGCTAACATCCCATTAGGAGCCTCTCATGAGCATCATCATTGATATCCACGCCCGCGAAATTCTTGACAGCCGTGGCAACCCGACCGTCGAAGTCGACGTGATCTTGGAAGACGGCACAATGGGCCGCGCCGCCGTGCCATCGGGTGCATCCACAGGCGCGCATGAAGCAGTTGAAAAGCGCGACGGCGACAAGTCCCGCTATATGGGCAAAGGCGTGTTGGACGCGGTTGAGGCCGTGAACGGCGAGATTGCGGAAAACCTCGTGGGTCTTGACGCGCTGGAACAGGTTGCCATCGACATGGCGATGATCGAACTTGACGGCACGCCGAACAAATCCCGTCTTGGCGCAAACGCTATTCTGGGCGTTTCCTTGGCTGTGGCAAAGGCTGCGGCCGAATTCTCTGGCCAGCCGCTTTATCGCTATATCGGCGGCACATCTGCCCGCGTTCTGCCTGTGCCGATGATGAACATCATCAACGGTGGCGAACATGCCGATAACCCGATCGACATCCAAGAATTCATGATCATGCCTGTGTCGGCCCTGAACATCAAAGAAGCGATCCGCATGGGCGCCGAGGTGTTTCATACGCTGAAGAAAGAACTATCAGCGGCAGGTCACAACACAGGTATCGGCGATGAAGGTGGCTTTGCCCCGAACCTGAGCTCTACCCGTGATGCGCTTGATTTCATTATGAAATCTATTGAAAAAGCAGGCTACAAGCCGGGTGAGGATATCTATCTGGCGCTCGATTGTGCATCGTCCGAGTATTACAAAGACGGCAAGTACGAGTTCAAGGGCGAAGGCAAATCGCTGACCTCTGCCGAGAATGCAGACTACCTTGCGCAGCTTTGCGAAGACTATCCGATCATCTCTATTGAGGATGGTATGGACGAAGACGATTGGGACGGTTGGAAGATGTTGACCGACAAGATCGGTGACAAAATCCAACTGGTTGGCGACGATTTGTTTGTGACCAACCCTGCCCGCCTTGCCGATGGAATTGCCAAGGGATCGGCCAATTCTATGTTGGTCAAAGTGAACCAGATCGGGACGCTGACCGAGACATTGCAGGCCGTGGACATGGCGCATCGCGCACGGTTCACCAACGTCATGTCGCACCGCTCTGGCGAGACAGAAGACGCAACGATTGCCGACCTTGCAGTGGCGACCAACTGCGGCCAGATCAAAACCGGCTCGCTATCCCGCTCTGACCGTTTGGCGAAATACAACCAGTTGATCCGTATTGAGGAATTGCTCGGCGAGACCGCGATTTACGCAGGTCGGTCAATCCTCAAGTCATAATGACAGCAGATGAGATCATCGCAAAACTCGATTTAGCCCCCCATCCCGAGGGGGGCTATTATCGTCAGACGTGGGTTGCTGATAACGCTGGCCGCCCTGCTGGAACGTGCATTTATTTTCTATTGAAAGATGGAGAGGCCAGTCATTGGCATCATGTCGATGCTGTTGAAATCTGGCATTATTATGCGGGCGCGCCGTTGGTTTTGTCGATGGCGTCTGCGGATGCTGGCCCTGCGGTGGATCACATGCTTGGTCCTGATCTGGCAGCCGATCAAGCCCCGCAGATCATCGTTCCCACGGGCCACTGGCAAGCAGCACGCACCACAGGCGATTGGACGCTTGTGGGTTGCACGGTTTCGCCAGGATTTCAGTTTTCGGGCTTCACCCTTGCGCCTGCCGGGTTCGATATTCCCCGCTAGTAGTCGTCATCGTCTGGCACCGTGCCGAAGCGCGCCAGAAATGTGGGCGCGCTGACTTCGCCGCTGCCTGCGTCCTCGATCAGCATATAAGCGTCAGCCCCGACGCAGCCCTCTGCGCGGCTTTCACGCTCGGCGCGTTCTTGGGCTTGGGCCGCTGATGTGTATTGCAGCAGCTTATCGACCTGTAGGCCGCCGCCCTTTTTGGCGAGATAGGTCTGACAGATATAGTGTGTTTTTTCAGTGACTTCGTCTGAGTCTAGCATGTCCGATTCCTCGATTGCGCTCTGGGAACAAAATAGGAACAATTCAACCTATTGGCAAGAGAATTCGGGCGACGGAGACATGTCACCCCAGACATGGGCAACATTCCGCGACGAGAGCAAGGTGGCGCCCCTGCAACAAAAGACAGCTTTAAGTTTGACGGCCTTTTGATGCGGAAAGCCCTTTATTGATGGCGCGTAACAAGTCTTCCCGGCGCACGGGCTTCATCAACCGCGTGTCTTCGGGGCGTAGGTCATTGCCATGGACGGTGGCCTCGCTTGCGTAGCCAGACATGAAGACAACAGGCAGGTCGGGCCGCAATTTACGCAGTGCTTTTGCAAGGGTTGTGCCTTGCAACTCTCCTGGCATGACAATGTCTGTCAGCAGCAAATCGATTTCTGGTCTCTGCGGGAAGATTTCAAAGGCGGCGTCACCTGACGTTGCTTGAATGACGCCATACCCGAGTTTGGACAGGGTCGATTGAATGGCGGCCAACACCTCGATGTTGTCCTCGACCAACAGGATCGTGGCGCGGCTTTCTGCTTGGGTGTTATGTATCGGGGCAAGAGCGTCAATCGCGGTCGCCATGGCGGTCTGTGACGCCTTGAAATAGAGTTTGAACGTGGTGCCGCCCCCCAGCGTGGAAAAGACACGCACCATACCTTTCGATTGGGTCATGAAGCCTTGGATCATGGACAGCCCCAAGCCTGACCCCGCGCCGACACGTTTGGTTGTAAAGAACGGATCGAAAATGGATTTCAGATTCTCGGGCGAAATCCCCTCGCCGGTATCGCTGACATCCACACACACATATTGACCGTAGGCCAGGTCTTCATCGTGAAAAGTTGTGTCGTTTTGATCGATATGAATATTGGACGTTTCAATTGTCAGCTTGCCGCCATTGGGCATTGCGTCACGCGCGTTCAGAATGAGATTTAGAAGCCCGGCTTCTGCTGAGCTGGCATCGACCTCGACGTCCCAAAGCCCCGCAAATTGGGTTGTTTCAACCTCGATGTTCGACGGCAGCGTGCGCCCGATCCAGTTTTTCATATTGCGCACAAGGCTGTTGAGATCGACAGTCGTGGGTTCTAACTGCGCCCTGCGCGCAAAACTCAGCATGTTTCGTGTCAATTCCGCACCCCGCAGCGTTGATGCGATGCTGTTCTGCACAAGCTCTTTTTGATCGTCGTCTGTCAGTTCGTCTTGAAGAAGTTCCAGATTTCCCAAGGTCACTGCAAGAAGATTGTTAAAATCATGCGCGACACCACCTGTCAGATTTCCGATCGCATCCATTTTCTGGCTTTGGAATAATTGTTCTTGAAGGCGCTTGGTCTCGGTGATGTCCTGCCCCACGACTTCATAGAGATGACCGTCGGGACCCGCCGTTTCGATCGGTGTGAAGATTTTCCGCAGTGTGCGAACTTCCCCGCTTGGGAGCGTATAGCGCAACTCACTAATCGCCGATTGCCGTCCAAAAACCCTGTCCCGATCTTCCATGGCTTTCTGCCGGTCGTCGGGGTGCACGAGTTTGCCGATCATTTCGCCATCGATGTCGAGCGCATCAAAATCTTCAACTGTCAGACCGTGCATTTTTGCGTAGGCCGCGTCGCACTCGACGATCTTGCCCGTCCTGCGGTTCGACATCGCATAGCCAAGCCCCGCAAGTTCAGCCGAATGCGCAATCCGCGAAATCGTCCGGCTGAGTTGCGCGTCTTTTCGATCCATTTTGTCGATGATTTCACTGCTGGACCATAGCAGAGTGGTCCAATTGAAAACGCGCTGGTTGAGGTATTTTGAAAACCGGCTTGGGAAAATTGCAAAGAAGATCAGAAGTGCGAAACTATAGGCCGTGGCCGTCAAGAGCTTACCTGACAAGCCGCCTGCGACTATCTTGATGACTTCTTGGGACGTGCCGAAGGCAATCAGCGGAAACGCGATCCCATCGATGCACAGGATTAAAACAAAGACGATCACATAACAGATCAAGCCAACGACTGGTGACTGAGTGGCCCGCTTGAGCAGTTCGAAAACATACAGCATGATGCCCAGTTCCAAAACGATCAAGATGCCCCCCAAGATGATGAAGGGGATTGATGTCGCGAATAGCGCCATTGATGTGTTATGGGGATTAAGCGTATCGGGCGACGAAAGCGTATCTGCGATCAAAAACATCAGTGTGATATTGAATATGTTCACCGCAATAACGAGCAAAACAATCCGTCGTAAAACAAAGATGTCTCGCTCGATCAGCACGAAAATAATGGAGGTCATCATGAACGCGCCATAGGCGAGGTTTCCACCGCTGACGACGAGCCCTTCGGCTATTGGCAACGAGTATAGGTTCCCCAAAAACCCGCCGATGACTAAAATGATGGTTAGATAGGCATAAAAGAAGACGGCCCGAAACGGCTTTGGTAGAAATGCGAGTGCTAAGGCAAACCCGGAAAACAAGCACACGTGTATAGCAAATGAGACTAGCAATTTAACTCCAATCAATCGGCGCGTTTCGGCAAATATCCTGCGGTAAAAATCTCAACTTAAGGATGATCCTTGGTTCCTTTGGGCTGCAATGCAAGAAAAATAAGTTTTGATCGTCGGATCACCAACTCTTCGACTAGCGAACAAAACCCCGTCAATGTCTCTGGTTATGATGTTAGTTGTCCTATGCCCAATCTGTTGGTGGCAGTGACAAGATCGATTGAACCCGTCTGATCTATTGCGATTTCGGGACGCTTTTTGATTTCCTCAATGAGCGCACAAAAGTTCTGCTTTGAGAACGTTTAGCAGCCGTTCGCTGCGCCTGCGCCAATGACCGCTTTCTCCGACTGGTTGGGGCGCTCGTCATATCTGCGTTATGTCATGCTGAAATATCGCCCATTCGTACCAATCTTCAAAGCTTGGACGCACCCCATCGCTTAAAACTCACGCAAAGCGGTTGACCGCTAGGATGAAGGTTTTGCGACCTAGTCGTTATCTGCTATAGTCACGAATGTCTGGTTTGGCCGGCAGCGTAAGTTCTCTTCGGACGATTTCTTATTGATAAGCCAGAATATATCGGGGGCAAGTAACCCATGAACCGTTCATAGAAATTGAAGAACGTCAAATTCTCAGTGGCCACCACTACGCGTCTAGGATCTCGACCTTTGGCCGCGCACCGCCCAAATCTTGGAACGCCAACTGTCGGCAGGAGAACACGATGATTTGCTGGTCTTGGGCGACCCGTGTCAGTGCCGTGAACATCTTGATGATGCGGTCATCGTCAGAGTAGACCAAAGCGTCGTCTAGGATAATTGGCATATGGCGGCCTTTGCGGGCAAATAGACGTGCAAAAGCCAGCCGCGTTAGAATAGCGATCTGCTCTTTTGTGCCGCCCGACAGGTCGTCGAGCGTTTCTTCTTCTGCGTTCCGCATCAGCCCCGTCGGCAAGAGGCTTTCGCTGTCAAAACTGAGTGCGGCATCGCGGTGCAAGATCGATAGAAGCGGCTTGAGCTCTTCTTGGACAGGCCCGAAATAGGTATCGCGAGCTGCATCCCGTTCTGCGTCCAATGCGGCTTGCAGTCGCGTCAGGGCCGCAGCCTGTTGCGCAAAGCGGGCCTCAGATGCTCTGACCGCTTCGAGCTCGCCAGCCAGTTCATCACGCCGTTCCTCGATCCCGTTCCCCGCCAATGTGCGAATTTCAGAGGAAAGCGCTGCAAGCCGTTCGCCAAGTTGCGCGCGTTCTTGACGTGCACCGGCCACTGCATCTTCGGCGCGTTTCAATTCGGCCGCAGCCGTGTCCAGATCAGGTGCTGCGGCAATCACGGCCTGCAAATCGGTCTCAGCCTTTTGCAACGCCGCGTGCTCTTGCGCCTGTAATCGCAGCCGATCAGCGCGGCGGGTCTCGCGCGTTTCGACGGGTCCCGCACTTGTTTGCGCGCGCTCCAACGCGTCTTTCGCGGCCTGTGCTATCGCCTGTCGATTGGCGGATACGTCACGCGCGGTCGCATAATCTGCATCCGCGGTTGTCAGTTTTTGGCGCGCTGCGCCCTCGGCCTCGTCGGTTCGTGCAAGCAGCGCCTCTAAATCGGCAATCGTTGGCAAAACCGCGTCATCCGCATCGATCGCCGCCAGATCGGCCTCGGCCTTGACGGCTTGAAGCGCTTCGATCCCATTTGGTGCGAGCGTGTCCAATATCGCCTGCTCCAAGTCCACTTTTGCAGCGGCTTCGGCTCGCGTGGTTGCAAATGCACGGGCATCTTGCATCGTTTTGGCACCCACCTCAGAGAGGATCGAATCGAGATCTTCTTGTGCTGCGGTCAACCGTTTCCGGCCATCGTCGCCCACGGCCTTGGCGTGAATTGTCATCGTCCCAATTCCCGGCAAATCCAGTTTAGTATCACCATCAAGAACAACGGGTAGATCCCCCAAAAGGGGTGCACCGTTTTGTGTGATGCGTGCTTTACCCTCATACGCGATGCTCAGTGTCGTGGTTTGCGCATCAACGAAAGCGGCGCGTTTGGTTGCCTCTCTCTGAGCCTCTTCAGCACGCCGCAGCCAGTCCGACGTCGCACTTGAGGCCTTAGTAACAGCACGCGCACCGTCTCGCTTTTCCAACGAAGCCTTAGCCTTGGCGATTTGATCGGCAAGCTGCGCGCCCTCGGTCTTCGCCTTACGAGCCGACAATTGGCTGCGCGTATTATCAAGTTGTTTGCGTGCAGCAGCAACGGATTGGGTTGCCGTGGTATGATGGGTCTGTGCCGCGTCCAAAATTTGCTTTAGACGCCCCGCCTCAATCTTGGCCTCAGTCGCCTTAGCAAGGCTATCCTTAGCGTGCATCTTCGCCGTTTGAAGCGTCTCGATTGCCTTTAAGAATGCATCCAAGTCCGCCTTGGCGTTCTGCGACTTCAGGCTGGCCAAATCATGTTCTTGTTGCGCGGCTTTCACAGCACCTACATGTGCGCTCGCGTCTTCCATCGCGGTTTTTGCCGCCAAGAACGCACCATCTCGTCGCGCTTTGGCGTCGGGGTTCTCAAGACGCGTCAAAGTGGCCTCTGCCTGCTTGCGATCACGTAGCGCTTTATCGAGCGTCTGAACTTGCGCAGTAACGCTCTGCGATTCGGTATCTAGCGCCTCCGCCGCGTCTGACGCCGCTTTCCAAGCACCTGTCTTACGGCCCGTCTTGGTCGCAATTTCCGCAAGGCTTTCCGCAACACTGCGCATGACACGGTCCATACGTCTGCCGCCTGTCATCGTGTCGATCTCTCCGGCCACCGAGGACAACAGATCGCGGCGGGTTTCCATCAGTAGTGATTTCTCTTTGGCACTATCCGCCTCCAACCCCAGCAATCCCTGTCGCACCCACAAAAGCCCCGCAGGTCCATCATGAGCCGTTCCCAAAAGGGTCGATATCCAGCGCTCGGCCTCGTCATCCTGTGCAATCGTTACCCCGTCGGATAGGCGCGATATCTTGGCCGCCTTCTTGGACAGGAACCGTTTTTCAACGCGAAATGTGCCCTGATCGGTCTCTACTTCTGCCGCGACCTCAACCGCGCCACCCGCATAGGGCTGAAGCGATTTCACAGGCTTTGCCGAAGAGCTGTATTTCTCAAAAAACAGCGCGTGGATCGCATCAAAGAATGTGGACTTCCCGAACTCGTTTGCTTCAGAGACAACGGTGATCCCTTTGCCAATCCCCGTTATCGAGGCGCGTTTTCCGGTGAATTTGCGAACATTGGTCAGGTGGAGTGCAAGAAGTTTCATTCACGCCTCCAGTGAAAGAGAAAAGAGAATGGAAAGCGCTGCTTGGGCAGTTTTTCGTTGATCGGGCGATAGGTTTTCATCGGCGGCCTCGACCGCCAAGCTTTCCGCAGCCGCGCGCATCGCCCCTTGCCGGTCAATCATATCAAGATCAGACGTGTCGTGATCCAAACCTAATTGTCCAAAATCTGCACGGTGCCACAAAAAGTCTGGTGCGACCTTGGCGCTTTCTTTTTCAAGCGCCACGCGACCCACGGGCCCAGCCCGACCAGTGACGATAAGATCATACAACGTCAGTTGACGTTCAGCTAACGGCGGCAAAATTTTAGCGAGCGCGGCACTGCAATCTTCAACACCCATCAAATCCAGCACAGCACGACGCCATTGAATAGTGCCGGTCGGCAGCGATGTGACCTTTGCAGGCGCGTTGGCATCCGCAATCTCAACAAGGAGCGCGGACGGCGTGTGATCGTGTTTGAACCCATCTGCCTCAGGGGCCCCAGAATACCATGTCTCTGGACCGATTTGCAGCTGCCCGTGCCAGTCACCCAAGCCCAAATAATTCAGCTGCGCGCGCCGTGCCCGATCAGGTGCAATCACCGAAGACCCACCCTCCTCACTGCTGTTGAAATCGGTGACTGATCCGTGGGCAAGCCCGATCCGTATCTTCTGGCTTGTCGCAGCATCATCAAACCAATCCGTCAGATCACGCCCCGGATGCCGTTCAGTCGGCGGCGCAGGGAGCAAAACAGTGTCTGCGTTCAAAACAATTGGCTCGGGGTCCAATGCCAAGACAACATTCGCAGGAGCATCTTGCGCAATCTGACGCCAAAGCTCCGTCGCATTTGCGTGGTCATGGTTACCGGGCATCAGGATCCACGTCACATGCTCTGCAGCGCCCATACCATTGAGTGCTTGCCTGACCACGGATGGCGCAGGCGTCATTTGATCAAACGTGTCCCCCGCCAACAAGATGTGACTGGCGTCATGCGCCTTCGCCAATGCGGCAAGTCGTGGCAACACATCCGCACGCGCAAGCCGCAGCCGAACCCGAACATCTTCAGGAAAGCGGCCAAAAGGTTTGCCAAGGTGCAGGTCAGATGAATGGATGAGTTTGATCAAGAAATATTACTTCCAACAGAAATGGGCGCAAAGGTATGAAATTTAAAAAGAACCTATTCGCATTGGGAAATCAATTGCTCACGGCGTTAAGTGCAGTGAAGCGACTACGTGATCAAAAGTTTAGCAACAACTTTGAAATGAAAAGTAAGACTGCTAAATCGAGCAGACGCTCAACGTGCGCCAGGTTCTGTTATTCAAAAATCCGCAATAGTCGTCCAACATCAATCGTATTCGCTGTCATAGCCACTATGCCCTTTCTCATCAGCGGTGGCGTCCATTTGGACAGCGAAGTTTGGATAATCCAGCCGGCTTCAATTATCTTGCTGGGCTTCAGCCTCCATGCAATTGCCAGTTGTATATGCATTTAGTTATAGTAGCATCTATCAAAATCGGTTTCGATCCGTGACTGAAGTGGTCCCACTAATTCGGACAGTTTTGCGGTTCAGCTAAGATGTAATCGGGTTGGTTTCATGCCGCCTTTTGGCTTCGTTCCGTGTCGAAGATTGCGTCGTTGGGGGATCGCTGGTCGAGGGCTGTGTGTGGCCGTTCATTATTGTAGAAGCTGATCCAGCCTTTGATCGCGCGTTTGGCTTGGAAGCCGTCCTGCAATTCGTGGAGATAAACGGCCTCCTGTTTTAGTAAGGCCAATACCGAGCAAGATCTTCAGCAACCGAAGTGTCACCTACATTTTGACCACCTGAACTGATGATAGAGAGCGTTCGTTCGTATCGAACTTTACCGTGCCGCTCTATCGAAACTTCACCTCGGTTTCGCGACATGAAAACCCGTCCTTAAGGCGTTGCTGGAACGCCGGCTACAATCCGAGGCTAAAGACGCTTGATCCCAAGACTTGATGACGCGACAGTATCAAAGTTAGACAGACCATTTTCGGAGTGTCAGGTGGAGGATAGGAAAATGCACATTCGCAATATTTTGATGACCGCAATGACGGGAATTTGCGCTAGTGTTGCGCCCGTTTTTGCTGATACCTGCGATTATCGTCCGTCACGCATTCTTGGCGACACTGGAAGCAAAACAGTTATTGGTGGTGGCGCGGTTGTTTCTTCAGCCACAGGGGCAGCCACAGCGATGGGCGTTTATACGCTGGTAAATGCTGGCAGTGGTTTGACAATGCTAGGTTCGACTATGGCCGGAGCCTCGGGCGCTGGCACAATTGGCATTATTGCTGGAACTGGTGGCGCAATAGGGACGGCTGGAGCTGTCATTCTAAATCCATTTGTCTGGGTCCCTGCTGCAATTGTGGGCGTAGGTGGTGGTGGGTTTGAGGCGGTGTGCGCCTTCCTGGTGGATGAGCGAATAACTGAATACGAAGAGGTCCTGGCGGTAATGGAATCTTTTGCAGCACACGCCGACCCCGAATATTTTCGAATTGTAACAAACGCTATCCCAGCGTTTATCAGTTTGTCTGATGGAGAAGGTTCATGGACCCGTTACGATATTGAAGACTTATATATAGCTGACGGCATGCTAAAGAGTCGGGACTGGGGACCAAACACAAAGATTGGGCGAGTTGTTCTTCTAGGCGCCGATGAAGTTGTGCCGAGCGATGGTAAGAAAGAGTAGACACGTTTCATATTGAACCAAAACGACCCGCATCCATTTGTTTTAATTTTGAAAAAATTGCAGCCCCACTTCATCCGATCTTCGCATGGAGTTCTTTCACTTCGGCTTCGTTGTCCTCTGCTTTCCTGACCTTGTCAGAAAAGACGCCCGTCAGGCCATCAATCGCTTGCCGTTTCCACGTCGTGACCTGCGTTGGGTGGATTTTGTGCTTGGCTGCAATCTCTTGCGCCGTCTTGTCTCCACGAAGCGCCTCAAGC
>JAIBDT010000086.1 GCA_024686085.1 Loktanella sp. | reverse complement strand
CGAAACTCTTCCATTGTTTCTGTTTGTACTGGCTGGGTTGTTTTCGCCTGGCCCGAATGTCGTCATGCTGACCGCATCGGGTGCAAGGTTCGGGTTCAGGGCTACGGTTCCACACCTGCTGGGCGTTCCGTTTGGGACTGGAATGCTGGCCGCTGGAAGCGCACTTGGGCTGAGCACACTTTTGCTGACCTTACCGGCACTAAAACTGCTGTTTCAAATAGGGGCCGCTCTTTGGATTTTGTGGCTGGCATGGCAGACAGCCTTGGCAGGGCGCACCGAAAGAACACAAGACCATGGGTGCCCATTTACTTTTCGTCAGGCAGTTCTGTTTCAGGCCGTAAATCCCAAAGTCTGGGCGATCACGCTTGCGGCCTCAGCAGGATTTGGCATTGGGCTTGCCCCCCATCAAGAAGCACTGCGCTTGTTCGTTGTTTTCGCGGGCATCAATTTGGGTGTGTGCCTGTTTTGGACAACACTTGGCCATTTGCTTTCTGATTTCTTGCGTTCCGAAAATGTTTGGCGCGCTTTTATGACTTTGATGGCCGCATTGATGGCCAGCACAGTCATTCTGATATTTGCTTAAACGCGACATCGGATTAGCGCATGATGAAGGGATTGGCGACCGCGGAAGCCGTTGAAATCATAATGCTCTTGGTTTGTAGATACTGGTAAATCGCGTTCTGGCCGTTCTCACGACCCAGTCCGGAATTCTTGTAACCGCCCAGCGGGGTCATGTAGCTGATCACGCGGTAGGTGTTTGCCCAAATGGTCCCCGCCTGAAGTCGTTCCGAGAAATGTTTGATCTTGCGAATGTCCTGCGTCCACACCCCCGCAGCAAGGCCATAACTGCTGTCATTGGCGATGCTCAGCGCTTCATCAGCGCTGTCAAAGGGAATGACAGACAGAACTGGGCCAAATACCTCTTCCTGTGCAATGCGCATGTCGTTGCGTACTCCGCCAAAGATGGTGGGTTCCACAAACCAGCCATTGCCCAACTCTGGCCGGTCGGGTCTGCGGCCGCCCATCAGGGTCTCCGCGCCTTCGCCTTTGGCGACGTCGATGTAGCCCAGAACCTTTTCCAGTTGTTGCTCGGTCGTGACCGGACCCACCTGGGTGTCAGTATCCATCGGGTCACCTATCCGCGCGGTTCTGGCGAGCTTCAGTAATTTGTCGAGGAACGCGTCATGGACACTGTGCTCGACCAACAGGCGTGATCCGGCGATGCATGTTTGGCCCGAGGCGGCGAAAATGCCTGAGATTACGCCGTTAACAGCATTGTCCATTTCAGCATCGGCAAAGACGATATTGGGGGATTTTCCACCCAGTTCCAGCGTCACCTTCTTGAACGTCCGCGCGGCGACCTCTGAGATAAGCCTTCCTGTCTTTTCAGAACCGGTGAAGGCCACTTTGGCGACATCTTCATGTTCGACTAGGCTGGCACCGACTTCTGCACCAAATCCTGTCACCACGTTGAATACACCTTTGGGCAAGCCAACCTGATCCACGATCTTTGCCAGTTCCAATGTCGAGGCCGAGGTGAATTCCGACGGCTTCGCGATAAACGTATTGCCAGCCGCCAACGCCGGAGCGAGTTTGTAGGCCAACAACAACAACGGCGAATTCCACGCGGTGATACCAACACAGACACCCAGAGGCTCATAACGGGTGAAGTTCAGCATATCGGGTTTATCAATCGGGATTACGCTGCCTTCGATTTTGTCGGCAAGACCCGCGTAGTAATAGAACCACTCGGGCACGTATTTCAGCTGAAAGAACATTTCGTTGAACAGTTTGCCGTTGTCCTGAACCTCGGTGCGGGCCAGCGCCTCGGCGTTATCGGCAATCAGGTCACCCAGCTTGCGCAACAAATGTCCGCGATTGGTGGCCGTCATGCCCGTCCAATCGTCCGAGCGAAAGGCACGTATCGCCGCTGCAACAGCGTGATCTGCATCCTCTTGCTGCCCACGAGGGATCACGGCCCAAGG
The DNA here is from genome assembly GCA_024686085.1 of Loktanella sp. Classification (GTDB taxonomy): domain Bacteria; phylum Pseudomonadota; class Alphaproteobacteria; order Rhodobacterales; family Rhodobacteraceae; genus Yoonia. The sequence continues at coordinate 6,153 of JAIBDT010000086.1, read as the reverse complement.
CGCACCCGTGTAGGGGTTCTTGCTTTCGAATGTCTCTTTGCCCGCGGCATCTGTCCACGCGCCGTCGATATACATCTGGTAGGTTTTCATGTATTCTCTCCGATTGAAAACCCGTCAGAGGTCCGCGGGTTTAAGTGTTTTGCCCAGGATCATGTCAGCGGCTTTTTCCGCGACCATCATCACAGGTGCATTGGTGTTGCCTGAAGGCATGACAGGCATGACCGAGGCATCCGCGACGCGCAGCCCCTGCAGGCCACGCACCCGAAGCTGGCTGTCGACGACGGCACCCGGATCCCCATCTGGCCCCATTCGAGCAGTTCCGATCATGTGGTAGACCGTGATGCCCTCGCGCCGCGCCCAATCCAGTAACTCGTCATCGCTTTGCAGATCTTGATCAGGGTTGGTTTTGCCTGTCAGCCAAGGCTGCAGAGGCGCTGTTGTCATCAGCTTGCGCCCCAAGTGGATTGAGCGCAGCAGCACCTGCTGATCGCGCGGATCAGAAAGGTAGTTCGGATTTATCTCTGGCGGATCAAACGGATTGCGCGACACAGGTCGTACATACCCATGGCTTTCTGGACGCATTTGCCAGACGCCAACAGTCATCCCCGGCATATTGTCCAATAGGCCAACGGTACCTTCGCGGAAGCTGGCAGGCGTCATCACATATTCAAGATCCGGGGTTTCCAGCGCATCTGAGGATTTCCAGAACAGATGTGTCAGAGATGGACTGACAGACAACAGGCTGGGACGGCCCCAAAGCCATTTCACAACCTCAAGCCCCAACGGGAGACCCCGCGCCATTGAATTGAAAGTTTTGACGCCCTTCAGGGTCGATACCATGCGCACGCCATAGTGGTCGCGCAGATTATTACCGACGCCGTGTAGATCGACCCGTACCTTAATGCCCAGATCGCCAAGAACTTCGGCAGGACCAATGCCTGATAATTGCAGCAGTTTGGGCGTGTTCAGCGCTCCTGCACACAAGATCACCTCGCGCCGTGCACGCACCTCAACTGCATTGCCCTCGCGCCCGTCGCGCAGATATCGCACACCATTGGCGCGGGTGCCCTCGAACAAAATTTCAGCCACCTGCGCATTAGTGTGTATATCAACATTGGGCCGCTTGCGGGCTGGACGCAAAAACGCTTTGGCCGCGCTATAGCGATAGCCTTTGTGGATAGTGCGCTGGAAATACCCGGTTCCAGCCTGATCGCCACTGTTATAGTCAGGATTGCGCGGGATGCCCATTTGGGCGGCACCTTTAATAAACGCCTCACAGACGGGATGGATCAGATCAAGATCGGTGATCGGCATCTCACCGTCGCGCCCACGCACCGCGTCGTCACCTGGCCCAATGCGCCGCTCGGAGCGTTTAAAATAGGGCAGTACATCGCCGTAACTCCAACCCGTGTTGCCCATCTGCGCCCAGTTGTCGTAGTCCGCACTTTGACCGCGCACATAATTCAATCCGTTGATAGAACTCGACCCGCCAAGCACACGGCCCTGCGGTAAGGGGAAGCTTCGGTTTGCGGTTGCAAGTTCTGGTTTGGATTTAAAGTTCCATGTCATTTTGGGTGAGTAAATGTTCTTGATGTACCCAGCAGGGATATGGATGAACGGATGTCGATCCTTGGGGCCTGCCTCAAGCAAACAGACCGAAGCTCCATCTGCACTCAGACGGTTCACCATGATCGACCCAGCAGTGCCACCGCCGACAACTATATAATCAAAGGTATCTGCCTTACTGACCATGATAGCTCCTGATCATGACATATGCGGTGCTTAACCTGCTCATTTCAACAATTGTTCTTCCATGCTGGTGCGCAGCTTATAGGCATCCGTGGTTCTGTCTATTTTGATGTCATCCCAGGTGATTGCTGCACCTTCCTTTACGGCCCGGATCAGTGGCACATTATGTGCTAGTCCCAGCGGCACATTGCCTTGCCGTACCGAAGATACTGCGGGCCGCAAACCGCCCGATACCGTATAGCCGCCTTCTCCGTCCAGCATCTCGCCCACGGCCAAATCGCGCTTGGCAACTGCGGCACAATCGGCATTAAAGCAAATTGCGGCACCTGTTGCCTCTGCTCTCAGCGCCACCGACGCAACCGACACAGCGAGTTCCAAACCAATCATATGCCAGCGCTTGTAGAGCGTCATATATTTTCCCGAGGGATCGGTCACGACCTTGTATTCCTCGAAGCAGTTTTTCAGATATTCGGTATCGGCCTCGAACACGACCCAGACGCCTTTGCGAATATCATAGGGGATCTGTTCGCCTTCGCGGGTCAGACAGGACACGACGTCAACCAGTCCCTTGCGCTCCAACACGCCCCCTTCTGATTTTGGCCGCATCAGGGTGGGGATGTCGTCGATCCCACCTGGAGGGAAGATCAACCCGTTCTCGGGTGCTTCCAGCCCGGTCGCATTGGCAATTGCAGCAGATTCAATGGCCGGTTTCGACCCGTCAAGAAAGGCGTTGAACATCTTGGGGTTCAGGCGTCCACGCTCGGCCTGTTCACTGGTCAGGCCCCAATGTTCCCAAACCGTGTCGGGTGTTGATTGGCGAAAATGTGGCAACCATTTGTGGCCGCGGCCAGCAGCCACTACGCTAAAGCCACAGGTGCGCGCCCAATCGACCAGATCACTGGCCAACGCAGGCTGGTCGCCATAAGCCATTGAATAAATCACGCCGGCCTCGGCCGCTTTCTGGGCCAGACCGGGACCGCAGAACGCATCCGCTTCGACGGTGACGTTGATCACGTTCTTGCCCTGCGCGAAGGCTGCCAGACAGTGCGTCACAGCGGCCAGCGGATTGCCGGTTGCCTCGATGACAATGTCGACTGCCGGATGGGTAATCATCGCCTGCCAGTCATCGCCTACATAGGTTTTGCCCGAGATAGCAGCGTCATTAAGGCTTACCGCGCTGTGGGCTTCATCGGACCAGCCAGCCAGCTTCATATTGGATTTTGCGTTTGCCGGGATGAGGTCAACCACACCCACGATGTGAATGGCGGGGATGCGCAAGGCTTGCGCCAAAAACATTGTGCCGAATTTTCCAGCCCCGATCATCCCAATCCGAATAGGGTTACCGAGGGCTGCGCGTTCCTGCAATTTCTTGAAAAGATTCATGGGGTCACCTTATTTTCTGGTTTTGCCGGATTGCGTGAGGAAATCGAAATCACAGCCATCAGGAGCCTGAAGGACTGCTCGTTCATAAAGCGCTCGATAGCCGCGCTTGTGCCCTTCGAGTGGAGCGAATTCACCAAGTCGGTTGGCGATTTGCTGATCTGGTACCAATAGGTTAATGGATTTGTCTTTCACCGACAGGCGAATGCGATCGCCGTTTCGAACAGCCGCCAATGGCCCGCCGGCTCCTGCCTCGGGAGAAATATGCAGAACGATTGTGCCAAAGGCGGTACCCGACATACGCGCATCCGAAATGCGCACCATGTCTTTTACACCAGCCCGCGCCAGTTTTTTTGGGATCGGCAAATAACCTGCCTCGGGCATGCCTGCGGCGATCGGGCCCGCGCCTTTCAGCACCATGATGTCACCCGCTTTGATATCTAGGTCAGGGTCATCAACGCGCTTGGCAAGGTCTTGCAGACCCTCGAAAACGATGGCGCGACCTTCGGTTTCAAAAAGAGCGGGTGTTGCTGCCGCGCGTTTGAAAATGGCACCATCGGGGGCGATATTGCCTTTGAGCGAGATTAACCCGCCTTGATCCGAGACAGGCTTCTCAAATTCTCGGATCACTCGGCGATCGACCCAATCCATTTCTGGTTCCAGTCGATCCCCCAGAACCTGACCGGTCACATCGACCGTATCAAGATGCAGCAGATGGCGAATTTCACGCAAGATTGCGCCCACTCCCCCGGCTGCAAAGAAGTCTTCCATATAACCGTCGCCTACTGGTTTCAGGTCCACCAGCACAGGCGTCTCATCTGAAATCTGGTTCAAACGCGCGTTTGGAATGCGAATACCCAAGCGCCCGGCCACCGCGGTCAAATGCACGATCGCATTCGTCGAGCCACTGACGGCCATCAGAACCCGAAAGGCGTTTTCGACCGATTTTCCTGTAATGATCTCGCTGGGCAGGCGCGGATTAGTTATCAGATCGACTGCTGTTTTACCGCTGAACTCAGCCGCGACCAGCCGATCCGAATGCACTGCTGGGATTGCCGCACTTCCAGGCAACGACATACCTAGCGTCTCTGCAATGCATGCCATTGTGCTGGCCGTACCCATGACCGCACAAGTGCCGGCAGTTGTCGCCAAACGCCCTTCAACAACGTCGATTTCTTCGCGCTCGACCTCGCCCGCGCGGTATTTGCCCCAAAACTGGCGGCAATCTGTGCAGGCACCCAGCCGCTCACCCCTGTGGCGACCTGTCATCATCGGGCCTGTAACCAGTTGCACAGTTGGGATGTTGGCCGATGCGGCACCCATCAATTGAGCGGGCACCGTTTTGTCACAGCCACCGATGAGCACAACAGCATCCATCGGCTGCGCGCGCACCATTTCCTCGGTGTCCATGGACATCAGGTTACGATAGACCATGCTGGTGGGGTTCAGGAAAACCTCACCAAGGGATGTTGTGGGAAAGGGTCTTGGCAATGCGCCCGCCGCCAGAACACCCCGCGAAACTGCTTCGACAAGCTCGGGCATTGTGCGATGGCAGTTGTTGAAACCTGATCCCGTTTCGGCGATGCCGACAATCGGCTTGCGCAGCATTTCCTTTGACAAGCCCATGGACCGCGCAAAGGATGAGCGCAGGTATTCGGCAAAATCCTTATCGCCGTAATTGGTCAATCCGCCGCGAATGCCGTGTTCTTCACTCATGCTTTGTGCTCCTTGAATGTGGTCGCGCGAAAATCCGTACCGAGCAAACGCTCAAACACTAGGATCATTCCACCTTTGTCCTTGTCGCCATGGCCTTCCAACAGGGCCTGCTGATAGGTTGCCGTTGCTGCGGCCAAAACTGGTGTGGGGAAGTTGTGGCGTGCAGAAATCTCTGAGCCGCTGATCAGGTCTTTGTAGGCAGCCTGCATGGGGTAACCCTTGCTGAAATCGCCTTGCAGGATATTTGGAACGAAAAATTCCGAGGCATAGCTCCGGCCGGTTCCGGAATTCACCACCTCTGCAACCTGCTCGGGATCAATCCCCAATTTAACCGACAGAGGCAGAATCTCTGCGAGGGCCGCCGCGTTGATATCAAACAACAGCTGATTGACCAGCTTGGTCAGCTGCCCTGCGCCCGCATCGCCCATGTGCAGAATCTTGGATGCCATAGTGGAGAGCGCTCCCTGAACTTCTGCCAGATCGCTTGCGTCACCACCAACCATCATAGTCAGCGAACCGTCCTCGGCTCGCTTTTGCATGCCGGAAACCGGCGCGTCGAGAAATCGTAGGCCAGCAGTCTGTAGGCGGTCCCTGATTTCCAACGTCGCGCCATATTCAATGGTGCTGGTGTCAACAACGACCGCGTTTGGTTTCAAGTGTTGCGCCAATCCTGTATTTGAATCGAACAGCGCACTATCGACGATCTTTGCAGCAGGAAGGCATGTAATCAGGACATCAACGTCAGAAAATTGGTCGAGCTTGTCTGCTCTTTTAGCACCGTATCGCTCAACTTTGGCAATGGCGCTTGCATTTTGGTCATAGACCAATACATCATGATCGTGAGCTAGGTTGATCGCCATTGGCGCTCCCATTTGTCCTAATCCAACAAAACCAAACCTCATCGATTACTCCTCTCTATTTATGACGTGTTTGTACGCTATCATCACTTTCGGTTTTACAAGGCATACCGAATGGCGACCCCCCCATTCGACTCTTGTGGGTTCACATTGAGAAGTTTTCATAATTGGGAGTGGTCTCGAATTGACCGTGAGTTGTCTGGTGAGATCAAAAAAGATATAAATAAAAAATCTGTTCGTTGGCGTTTTAAAATGAATCCACTTAAGACGCACAGGACGGGTTTGCATCCCCGTCCAATGACGAAACACTCCCCATTTGCCACATGAAACCTGGCCCGGGGTTCCTCGACCATCCCGCCTAGGCCCGAGGACTGGGAACCAATAGCCAGTCCACTATCGGATCATATATCACGCACCCACGTCTTGCTTATAGCGTTGCCGCAACACAGTT
>JAIBDT010000100.1 GCA_024686085.1 Loktanella sp. | reverse complement strand
TCTTTGATCTCGCCGTCCTTGTTCTCAGCCTTTTTGACCTGGTCTGAGAACGCGTTCGCCATGCCTTCAATTGCCTGCCGTTTCCACGTGCTCACTTGCGTAGGGTGCAACTGGCGCTTCGCTGCAATCTCCTGAACCGTCTTGTCACCACGCAGCGCCTCAAGGGCCACAGTCGCCTTAAACTTGTCTGAAAAGTTCCGTCTCTTTGTCATTCTAGCATCCATTCGTTCGTGTTGGATACATCTCAGCACGCTGTCCGAATTTGCCCGACCACTTCAATATACTACTGTATTTGCTTAGTTTATTGACAATTTACGAGATATTTTGGTGCCCAGAAGAGGACGTCGTACTTTCACAATTATCGTTGTATTGCAGTAGGTTAGAGATAGCGCAAAACTCAGAAGTGGTCCTGAAAGCGGTCCCGTTTATGTATAACCTCAAAGCAATAATCTGTGCCTTGTGCCAAGATCTCAGGCTTGCTTTGCGGAACCAAAGGCCATTTCGCAATGGATAAATGACCGGACATCCTATTGCACATCCCTCACTCACCCGATTGCGTTACACGTTTGAGGGCTGCAATAAAGAGCTCGTACATCGCTTTGCTTCTCCCAATAGACATACTGCGACTGGTTAATATCGCACAGTAATAACCCATCTTGGCTAGGAACCCAGCTGTCGAGAAATAGATTTTTTTGTTTTGATCGCAAAATTAGCCCCCTAACGGAGGACTTTCAGATAGATAAATCCTAATCTAACATACGGCTGTGCGACTTATAGCCGTGCGATCATATCATGAGAGAAAAATGTGAATGAAAAAACTTGCTCTTGATGCCGCAGACATCCGCATTCTGTGCGCACTGCAGAACCATGGGCAGTTAAGTAAAGCGAAGCTCTCCGAAATAAGTGGCCTCTCCGCGACCCCCTGCTGGGCACGACTAACTCGTTTGAAAGCTGCAGGGTATATTCGGGGATATCACGCCGATATTGAACTGAGCCGACTTGCTGATTTCGCCCAAGTGATTGTGACCGTTTCCTTGAGCCGTCATCGAAAGGCAGACTTTGACCGTTTTGAAGCTTATATCAACGGACGTGACGAGATAGTTGATTGCATCGCAACCGGCGGCGGGGTCGATTACATAATGAAGGTCATTAGCTCCAGCCTGACTGAGTTTCAAAATTTTGTGGAAGACCTCCACACCGAAGATCTTGGCATTGACCGCTACATGACCCACTTCGCAACACGCCAGGTGAAAACAGCCTTGCCCAACATATCAAAGCTAGCAACTTCAAATCTTAAATAAGGACACTGGACCAAACGGTCCTCATAGACCATGAAAAACGGCTCCATTGGACTATGCATGGAGAATCTTTAGACTGCTTTCTTCGTAATTCCCGAGCTATTTGTGGAACAGAATTTTTGGTTTGTGGTCGGGAGGATCACACACAAACGGGAGGACGTTTCAATGCAAGCAGATGATTTCGGTTTCGGCACACAAATCCGCAAGTCGCCCTATTTTGACGCAACAGTGCGTTGGGGCGCCAAAGGATTTTCCGTCTATAACCACATGTATATCCCACGCGATTTCGGAGACCCTGAACAGAACTTCTGGAACCTCGTGAACCATGCGATCCTGTGTGACGTGGCTGTTGAACGTCAGGTTGAGATCACAGGTCCAGATGCGGCCAAGTTCACTCAAATTCTGACCTGTCGCGACCTTTCCAAGATGGCCGTAGGTCAGTGCAAATACATCCTGATCACTAATGCGGATGGTGGCATTCTGAACGACCCAATCCTGCTGCGCCTTGCAGAAAACCACTTCTGGATATCGTTGGCTGACAGCGACATCCTGCTTTGGGCACAGGGGGTTGCGATCAACTCCGGCCTTGATGTCACGATTGGAGAGCCGGATGTGTCTCCCTTGCAGTTGCAGGGCCCCAAGTCTGGCGAGATCATGCGCGCGCTCTTCGGCGACGACCTTATGGATCTGCGCTACTACTGGCTGCGCGAAGTAGAGTTGAATGGCATCCCACTGATCGTTTCCCGTACTGGTTGGTCGAGTGAGTTGGGGTATGAAATTTACCTGCGTGACGGCTCCAAAGGTGATCTGCTTTGGGAAACCATAATGGCCGCCGGTATGGAATTCGGCCTCAAGCCAGGGCACACATCGTCCATTCGCCGCATCGAAGGTGGTATGTTGTCTTATCACGCAGATGCCGACATTAGCACTAACCCCTTTGAGCTCGGCTTTGACCGGCTGGTCAACCTCAACATGGAGGCTGATTTCATCGGAAAGGCTGCGCTGTGCCGTATCAAGGAAGAAGGTGTCAGCCGCAAGCAAATCGGCCTGATCATCGACGGTGCGCCACTCACGGGGCCGAACACAACGTTCTGGGAAATCAATTTGGATGGCGAGGCAATCGGAAAAGTCACATCCGCAGTTTACTCCCCACGTTTGGAGCAGAACATCGCTTTGGCCATGGTGTCAGCAGAACACGCCAAGATTGGTGCACAGGTTGAGGTCATTACGAAGTCTGGCCCCATCGGCGCAACGATTTGTGAGCGTCCATTCTATGATCCCAAAAAGCAAATCGCGGCCGCTTAACGCCCTACCAGACGAAAGAAAAACGATATGTCAGACCTCGCTATCGAACTGCATTGGCAGCGCGCTACACCTGTTTTTGAAACTGGCGCATATTCCAACGAACACACAGTGCAGTATAATAACCGCTACGATCTGCTTGTTGATTCCGCCCCTGATTGGGGCGGAAACCCAGACAATACAAATCCCGAACAGGCCCTAGCCTCGGCGTTGTCCAGTTGCCATATGATGACCTTTCTCGCACTGGCCGCAAAAGCGGGTTGGCCCGTGGCGAGTTACCACGACTACGCCGAAGCCCACTTGGGCAAGAACCCCAAAGGCCAGATGTCGGTGACGCGGATCGATCTGCATCCGGTGGTGCGTTTCGATACTGGCTTTTCGGTAAGCGACGAGGATATGACGCAGATGCAGGACCGTGCGCACCGCTACTGCTTTATCGCGAACACCTTGGCCAACAGTGTCGAAATCAACATTCTTTAGCACTCAAAAGGAACAGCCCCGTGACCATATCTGACATCCTGCTCTCCAATCTGGACGAAAACGGCATACTCCGCCTGACCTTGAACGATGTTTCGCGACGCAATGCCTTGTCTGAGGCAATGCTGGCGGAACTGGGTGATGCGTTTAAAGATGCAGGAGCTAACACAAAAGTGCGAGTCATTGTTCTGGCAGCCAAAGGTCCTGCCTTTTGTGCGGGTCACGATCTTAAGGAAATGACCGCAGGGCGCTTGAATGAAGATGGTGGCAAAGCCTATTTTGCAAAAGTCATGGCGATGTGCGCAGGCCTGATGCAGGGAATTGTGAATTGCCCCAAACCCGTGATCGCTGAAATTACCGGCGTAGCCACGGCTGCAGGCTGCCAACTAGTCGCAAGCTGTGATCTGGCCATTGCAGCGGATACGGCACAGTTCAGCACACCGGGCGTGCACATCGGACTGTTCTGCTCCACCCCGATGGTCGCGCTATCACGCAACGTAACCGACAAGCACGCGATGGAAATGCTACTGACGGGAGACATGACATCAGCCGAACGCGCTGCAGAGATTGGCCTAGTGAACCGTGTCGCGGCACCCGAAGAGCTGCAAGAAAAAACGATGGAGATGGCGCGCAAGATTGCCTCAAAATCCAGTATGACGCTCGCAACAGGCAAGAGCGCCTATTACGCACAGCGAGAAATGGGGCTATCCGACGCCTACGATTACGCCTCTGGTGTGATGGTCAATAACATGCTGGCCCTCGACGCCGAAGAAGGTATCGGTGCGTTTCTCGAAAAGCGTGCGCCCCTATGGCAGGACGCCTGAACCATGAATGAGAACCCCTACAACACCGATCTGGACCGGAATCCGGCAAACCACCAGCCACTGACGCCACTGACATTTCTGGAACGTGCGGCCTCAGTCTTCCCTAATCACACAGCAATCGTGCATGGTGCACTTAGGCGCAGTTATGCAGAATTCTATGCACGATCGCGACAGTTGGCATCTGCCTTAGCACAGCGTGGCGTCGGGCGCGGTGATACTGTGTCGGCCCTGCTGGCCAATACGCCTGCAATGCTTGAATGCCACTACGGTGTGCCCATGTGCGGAGGTGTTTTGCACTCCGTAAACACTCGCCTCGATGCATCGGTGATTGCGTTTCAGCTAGACCATGCGATGTCAAAAGTCGTCATCGTCGACCGCGAATTCATGCCATTGATGCAGGAAGCACTGAGGTTAACCACTGTGAGACCACTGGTCATCCAATATGATGATGCCGAATTTAGCGGGCCTGATACCGCCACTGATGCGCAGGATTACGAGGCATTCTTGTCGATGGGCGATACTGAATTTGCCTGGATGATGCCACTGGATGAATGGGATGCCATTTCGATCAATTACACCTCGGGAACCACAGGTGATCCAAAGGGTGTCGTTTCGCACCATCGCGGAGCCTATTTGTTGGCACAAGGCAATGCGTTGACGACGTCAATGGCGAAGCATGCGGTCTATCTGTGGACGCTACCAATGTTTCACTGCAATGGGTGGTGTTTTCCCTGGACACTCTCGGCGATTGTCGGAACCCATGTTTGTCTGCGTCAGGTGCGTGCAGAGCCAATCTGGGCCGCCTTGGCAGATGAAGGCGTCACCCACCTTTGCGGCGCGCCCATTGTCATGTCTCTGATGATATCGGCCCCCGAAGAAGAGAAACACAAGATTGAGCAAACCGTGCAATTCTTCACGGCTGCCGCACCACCCCCGGAAAAACTGCTGGCTGATATGAAAACTGCAGGCTTTGATGTGACACATTTGTATGGGCTGACCGAAACCTATGGCCCTGCTGTGGTGAATGACTGGCATCAGGACTGGTCCGATCTGCCACCCAGTGAACAGGCTGCATTGAAATCACGCCAAGGGGTTCGCTATCTGCCACTTGAGGGACTGGATGTTCTGGACCCCGAGACCATGGAACCTGTTCCACGCGATGGGAAAACTATGGGCGAGGTCATGTTTCGGGGTAATGTCGTAATGAAAGGCTATTTCCGCAACCCCAAGGCTACGCGAGACGCCTTTGCCGGTGACTGGTTCCATTCCGGCGATCTAGGCGTTCGGCACCCAGACGGCTATATCCAGCTCAAAGATCGATCAAAGGACATCATCATTTCAGGCGGTGAGAATATTTCGTCCATCGAGGTGGAAGAGGTGCTCTACCGTCATCCTGCGATTGAGCTCGCTGCAGTGGTTGCCATGCCCCACGAAAAATGGGGTGAAACGCCCTGTGCTTTTGTGGAATTGGTCAAGGGTCAAACCACGGATGCTGCCAGTTTACGCTCTTGGTGCAAGGACCAGCTTGCTCCCTATAAGGTGCCAGGGCAGTTTGTATTCATGCCGATCCCGCGCACATCCACAGGAAAGATACAAAAGTTTGTCTTGCGCGACCAAGCCAGTGAGATCGCTCATGGCAAAAATAAAGGCGAAACACCCCCAAAGTGGTAGGCTAGAAACCACTTTTTTTCTGCATATCTTAG
>JAIBDT010000095.1 GCA_024686085.1 Loktanella sp. | reverse complement strand
TACTCTTAGTGGGGTTAATTGGCGGACAGACAGGGATTCGAACCCTGGAGACGGTCTCCCGCCTACACACTTTCCAGGCGTGCGCCTTCGACCACTCGGCCACCTGTCCGTTGTGCGTCGTTTAGCGCGGCTTATATGGGAATGGCAAGACCCGAAATTTATGTTTTCGCATCCCGTTGTCACTCTGGCCTGTTCGGCCCATAGTTGGGCAAACCAAAGTCAAAGAATTGCCCTATGAACAAGCCCGACCGCCCTGCCCTTATGTCCGCCACATCAACTGATCTGCAGCGTATTCAGACAGGAGCGCTGATCATCATTGCATTTGCGGTGGTGCTGTTCTTGCTAGTGCAGGCGCGGTTCATGCTAATCTCGTTGGCCAGCGCGATTATTTTGTTTTCACTCACGTCGGATATTATTAACTTTATCGCCCGTCAGCGCATTGGACCATTTCGGATTCCCAACGTTGTCGCAAGTTTGGTTGCGGTCATCTTGATTGCGACCGCACTTTTGACGCTCACCTCTATCTTGCTGGCGCAGGTGAATACGGTTCTGGTCACAACCCTGTCTTATGCAGAACGTGCGCCCTCTGCAGTCGCGTCCTTGTTTAGCTTTATGGGCCCCAAGACCGAAACCGCCATCCTTAATTCGTTGCAATCAGTAAACCTGTCCAGTTCGCTGCGCACCATGGCAGGTCAGGCAGGCAATATCACCCAAGGCACCGTCCTTGTGATCCTGTTTGTGGGTTTCTTGTTTGGCGAACGCATCTGGTTTGGCACCAAGCTGCACAACTTCATCGGCGACCGCGCCCAAGCCGAACGGGTCGGGCGGATTATTTCGTCGATCATTCACCGCGTAAACTATTACCTTTTGGTCAAAACGGTGATTTCTGCCATCACAGGCGCGATGGTGTTTGTGGTATCCAAACTCTTCGGGCTCGAACTTGCAACCGCGCTGGGCGTGATCACTTTTGTGTTGAACTTTATCCCAAACGTGGGATCAATCATCGCCACTGCCTTGATCGCATTGGTCGCCCATGTGCAATTGGGGGACCCGACCACGACGGGTATCATTTTCCTCTGCTCAAGCGTCATTCAGTTCGTAAACGGCAACATCATTGATCCGCTGCTTATGGGCCGTGCACTGCGTCTGTCAGCCTTTGGGATTATTCTGTCGCTGGCGTTCTGGGGGGCGGTGTGGGGCATTCCGGGTATGTTCTTATCCGTGCCTATCATGGTGATGCTTATGGTCGTTTGCAGCCATGTGCCAGCCCTACGGCCCTTTGCAATTTTGTTGTCCCGCGAAGGCCTGCCCGAAAGCGAAAAGATGTTGGATCAACAGCGCCAGCACGATTTGTTTAGCTAACCCGCAAAATCCGCCCAAACAGCACCGCGATCCCGAATTCACCAAATGCCGCAATCAGAATACGCGCATCTGCAACGGAAGCCATATATTCAAAGACACTCAGCACACCGATCCCCGCAAAGACGACAATCATCATCCAGCAGATCGCATTACGCTCGGGGGATCGCTTGGCGTCCCGCACCAGCCATAACAGCAACGCCAGACCGGCAAACATCGGTGACGCCCGCCGCACCATGAAGATCGCGCCATTATCCGCAGGCACGCCATAATTTTGAACGTAAGTTGCAGGCAGAAACAACAAGAGCAAGAACAACAGCGCGCAGATCAAAGAGACCGCGATGGCGACCAGTCGGAACATCAAATGTCCTCTAAGTGCAAATAGACGCGTCTATTCTGTTTGCCCTTTTTCTCGATCTTGCCAATGCGCACACGGCCAATCTCGTTTGTATTGGCAACATGGGTTCCCCCGCAGGGCTGCAAGTCGGCGGTGTTGTCCCCAACACCAATCCGCACCAACCGGATCTGCCCTTGCCCGCGCGGGGGCTGCACAGACATCGTTTTGACGAGGCTCGGATTCGCATCTAGTTCGGCTTGCGAAATCCATTCATCCGATATGGCAAAATTACAGTCGATCAGCTTGTTCAAGGTCGCGTCCAACGCCGACTTGTCCTCTGGCGCGTCAGGCATGTCGAAGTCCAGCCGCCCTTTGTCGACGGCAATGGACCCGCCTGAAACCGGCAGCGGAATGACCACCGACAACAAATGTAGCGCCGTATGCACCCGCATGTGCCGGTGCCTGCGATCCCATGCGATTTTTTGGCTCACAATTTGGCCAACTTCCGGCAATGCTATTGGTTCGGCGGGCACCAAGATCACGTCGTCATTGTCACCCTTGATTGCTGTCGCAATATCCATCCGACCACGGTCCCAACTGATCACACCACTATCGCCAGGCTGTCCGCCAGAGGTCGGGTAAAACACAGTTTGATCAAGGATAATGCCGCCCTCGGACGTGATCGCGGTCACACGGCCCTTGGCCTCTCGTAAATAAGCATCATCGCGGAACAGCAATTGGGTCATGTCTGTTCTCCTTTCGGGTGCAGCGCCTCTGGATTTCGGAGCCAAATATCGCGCTGCGCGAACGGAATTTCAATCCCGGCGGCATTAAAGCGCGCAACGATCTCGTGCAAAATCTCCGATTTTACAACCATCACAAAGTTCACGTCACGGATTATTGCGCGAATTTCAAAGTCGATACTGTCGGCACCGAATTGCATCAACAACACATTAGGTGGCGGGTTAAGCAAGACCAACGGATTGGCCTCGGCGACTTCTTGCAGAATCTCGGCCACACGTTTGGTGTCTGACCCATACGCCACGCCAACAGGGATAGTTGCCCGCCCGATCGAGTTTCCGCGCGTCCAGTTTGTGACTTGATTGCTGATCAAATCCGCATTCGGCACAATCACATCGCGGCGGTCAAACGTCTCGATCCGCGTCGACCGGACCGAAATATCGCGCACATATCCCATTTGTCCACCAACTTCGATCATATCGCCTTCACTAACGGGACGCTCAATCAGCAAGATGATCCCAGCGACGAAGTTCTGTACGATGTTTTGCAGGCCAAAACCGATACCTACCGACAAGGCGCCTGCGACAATCGCAAGCGACGACAGGTCAATGCCCGCAATGGTGAACGCGGCAAGTGCAGACAGGCTGATCCCGACATAGCCTGTCCCTGCGACAACCGCATTCTGCCCGCCGATATCAAGACGGGTGCGCGGCAAGACGGATGTTTTCAACGTGGTTTTTAGCCCACCAGTAAGCAAATACCCCAAGACCAAAACCACGACAAAAGTAACAAAGCTTGACGGTGAAACGGTGATGTCACCCACGTTGAACCCGACGCGGAACCGCGTCCAGACATCTACAAGGTTCGCTGCACTGGCCCCCCAAATAAGCGCCAACAACGGCAAGCAAGCCAGCGTGAGACCTGTGTTAATCAACAACGACAGCAACCCAGTGGTATCAGGTTCGATAACTGGGGCGTCGTCAATCATCGCGTCGTCAAGGACGTCTTGCGCGGCGGGCGTCTCTGCGGGGCTGGCAAGTGCAAAGCTTAAGCGCTGAAAAACGATAAGGGTCGCAAACAGGGCAAGTGACAAAACTGCGGGTCCGGTGATCGACTGCGCCGCTGCTGCGTAACCCAAGACAGATGCAAGCGGCCCGAGCACAGCAAACGACTGCACCAGCGGGCTTACAAATTTGCGTATCCTATTTTGCTTGAAGTCCGCGTCACTCTCCGCGCGTGCGTCTCTAGCGATCAATGCACCTAATCGCCACATCAAAAACCCGATGACAATTTGGAGAGGCAAGCCAATGACTTCCGACGCTAAGTCAGACGCGCGCGCCATCTCTAGGGCCGTCACAACGAATGTGCCAACCGCCAAGGTCCAGCCAATGAGCGCAACCAACAAGCGTCCATTGGCACGCGTAGCGCGATCATAACCCAACAGTCCGTCGTTCATCAAAGCCGTTGGAAAATACCAATCTGACAGCCATTTTGCTGCAAATATAAATCCACCTGCAATCGGTATGGCGCGGATTAAACCTTTCCCTCTTAGCCCCCAGAACCCTGCATAAATCAAAATGGCGCTGAGGATCGACAGCCCGATAATCGGCAAAACCAAGCTGGCGAGAGACAGGACAAACCGGTAAATGAATGCGCTACGAGGGCTTTTCGTTATTGTCAGATCTTTCAGCGCGCTGACCCACTTTCGGATACGCATCACAAAGAACAATGCGACCAATGTACTGACAGCTGCGATCAAGAGCCGCGACCAGAACTTGCCATCGCGCAAAAGTGCCGTAGAGGTGCGTGCTGTTTCAGCGTGTAGCACAGCGGCAAAGCCGCCAATCGCTAACTTTGCATCACCCCAATTTGCTGGGTTTGCTGGTGACGGGTTGCGGGTTGCCAAGCGCAGCGCCTCGCGGTTACGGATTTGTGCGTCAACTTCCGAAATCAGGCCCGTCGCGTGAACATAGCCTTCATTGGCCAAAATATAGGGACGACTAAGGCGCTCTTTATCGGCCAAAAGGTCTGACATCCGATTTTGCAGGACGGGATCAGCCAACTCTTCGCCTTCGGCGGGCGCAATTGCTGCAATCTGCTTGGCAAGTGTGGCAAGGCGTGCCTCGTTTACGTCTAGCCCGTCAAAAAACAGGTCCCGCCAAATCACAAGTTCAGAGCGGGTTTCGCTAAGTTCAGACGCCGTTCTATCGTCGCTTTCGACGTCTGCTTCGACGGCAGTTGCAAAGTCTTTCCACGCAGCCAAATCAACATTCGGAATTAGTGGCGCCGTCTCTGCGGGCATCTCGTATGTTGCCTCGGTCTCGACATCCGCCAAGGACTGTGCGGACACAGCCCCCAAACTGGCGCCACAAATTGCAATCGCGCCGATAATCGTGCGGAAAATCATTGGTCCTCGAACATGATCGGCAAATTGGATGGCGCTTTGTCCATCCAAGCAGGCACGGGCAAACCCTTTTCACGCAAGAATTCAGGATTGTAGAGCTTGGACTGGTAACGCGTGCCATAGTCACACAAGATCGTCACGATCGTATGACCTGGCCCCATTTCCTTGCCCATACGGATGGCACCTGCGATGTTCACACCGCTGGACCCGCCCATGCACAGACCTTCATTTGCCAGCAGATCAAAGACCACGGGCAGCGCTTCGGTATCTGGAATGTTATAGCTATAATCGGGCGTAAACCCTTCGAGGTTCTTGGTGATGCGCACCTGACCGATGCCTTCCGCAATCGAACCACCAGACATCGCAATCTCGCCTGTTGTATAGAAGCTATGCAAGCCCGCCCCGTCAGGATCGGCCAGACCAATCTTGACGCCTTTTGGTTGCAGAGCCATGCCAACGCCCGCAAGTGTGCCACCAGAGCCGACAGCACAGATAAACCCGTCAACTTTGCCGTCGGTCTGTTCCCAGATTTCCGGCCCCGTGCCCTCGATATGGGCTTGGCGGTTGGCAACATTGTCAAACTGGTTGGCCCAGATCACACTGTCATTGGTGTCGCGCGCCATCGCTTCGGCCAAACGGCGCGAATAGTGAATAAAGTTGTTGGGGTTGCGGTATGGGGCGGCAGGCACTTCGATCAATTCCGCGCCCGCAAGACGCAACATGTCTTTCTTTTCTTGCGACTGGGTCTCGGGGATTACGATCACGGTTTTAAAGCCCATAGACGCGCCCACAAGCGCAAGGCCGATACCGGTGTTGCCGGCCGTCCCCTCAACAATCGTGCCACCTGGGCGCAATGTCCCATTCGCGATTGCGTTTTTGATGATAAACAGGGCGGCACGGTCTTTGACCGATTGGCCGGGGTTCATGAACTCGGCCTTGCCCAAAATCGTACATCCGGACGCCTCAGACGCACCGCGCAATTTGATCAAGGGAGTGTTGCCGACGCTTGCGGCCAAGTCTGATTTGATATGCATGGGTCGTCCTCTGTTTTGTTAGGTCCACATCTAAGGCGTCACGCCTTCGCACGCAATGTGCTGCGCTGTGCTGCAAGATAAAACAGCATCATAATCAAAGGACCTGCGTTGATTTCCCCGCTTTGCACCAAGGCCATGGTTTTATCGAAGCTCAAAACATGTAAGCGCAAATCCTCGGCCTCTTCATCCAGTCCGCCAAAGCCGGCATGATCATCGGACAGGTCACACAGGCCCAAGTAACTATGAAAGTAATCCGTTGACGACCCCGGGGACGGATAGAATGCCGCGATCTCTTGTAGGTCCAATGACGCAAGCCCCGCTTCCTCTAGGCTTTCGCGCATTGCGGCCTCGCGGGGTGTTTCGCGCGCATCCACCATGCCCGCAATCGGCTCCAACACCCAAGGTTGCGGATCATGGCGCACAACCGGCCCCATCCTGATTTGCTCGACCAACAAAACACGGTCGCGCTTGGCATCATAGGGCAGCACGAGCACAGCATCGATCCCGACAAAGACCTCGCGGGGCAAAACCGCACTTTGCGTCCCGTCGCATTGTTTGTGGCGCACTTGTATGGATTGCAGCCCAAAAAACGTGCCTACTGGCGGCGCTTGGCTGATCACAGTCACATCGCCCGCACACGCGTCATGGCGCAGCGATGTGGCATCAGATTGCGCCAGCGCACGGGTTTTCGCCCATGCGCGTATTTCTATCATGTGCCACATTGTGCGGATTTGCAGTGGCGTTAAAGCGGGCGTGTAGCCGAACAATTCTGTCGCGGCCAAAACGGCGGGCGCTTCATGGGTCTGGGTCCATACAGCAAGTGACCAAGCGCCCTGCCCGACCG
>JAIBDT010000069.1 GCA_024686085.1 Loktanella sp. | reverse complement strand
GCAACGGATGCGCGGCCGGCTTTACGATAGCCCATGGCTGCAACGCGCCGCGATTGCGATGGGGCCAATGGGCTTTGTCGCGGTGCTGGCGGGGTGGATCACGACCGAAGTCGGGCGGCAACCTTGGACGGTTTACGGGTTGCTGCGCACCTCGGATAGTTTGGCCCCTGTGGCCGCGCCTGCGGTGGCGGCATCGCTGATCGCCTTTATCGTTGTTTACTTTTTCGTTTTCGGGGCAGGGACCATCTACATCCTGCTGATGATGAACAAATCTGCGGACACCATCAAATTGGGGCTGCGTGACGGACCGATCAGGACCACTGGGCTTGTCGGCAAAGATGGACTGGAGGCGGGCAAATGATCTTGGGCATGGAACTATCTTTCATCTGGGCAGGGATTATCGCCTTTGCGGTGCTGACCTATGTGATCCTTGACGGGTTCGATTTGGGGATCGGGATTTTGTTCCCCTTCGCTAAATCCGAACGAGACCGCGCCACGATGATGAACTCGATTGCGCCGATCTGGGACGGCAACGAGACATGGCTGGTGATGGGCGGCGGCGGCTTGTTCGCGGTGTTTCCGCTGGCCTATGCGATCATCATGCCCGCGCTTTACATGCCGATCATCCTGATGTTGCTGGCGCTGATCTTTCGCGGCGTGGCGTTCGAATATCGGTGGCGCAACGAGGCGTGGAAACCGTTTTGGGATCTCGCATTCTTTGGCGGGTCGATCACTGCGGCGTTCATGCAAGGCATCGCGCTTGGTGCCTTGGTGCAGGGAATCGAGGTCGCGGACCGTGCCTATGCGGGCGGCTGGTGGGACTGGTTGTCGGTATTTTCCGTGCTGACGGGGCTTGCGGTTGTCGTGGGCTACGGGTTGCTGGGCGCCACATGGTTGATCATGAAAACCGAAGACCATTTGCAGCGCCAAATGCAGGGCTATGCGTGGTTTTTGGCGGTGGGCACATTAGCGTTTATCGGGTTGGTGTCGGTGCTGACCCCGTTTCAGGATCCGGTCTACTTTAGCCGTTGGTTCAACTTGCCCGGCAGTGCGTTCAGCGTGATCATGCCTGTCTTGGTTGCGATCACGACTTGGGCGTTGTTCGCAGGGCTGAATGCGGGGCGCGACGCGCAGCCGTTCTTTGCATCGCTGGGGCTGTTTGTCCTGAGCTTTATCGGCATCGCGATCAGCTTTTACCCCAACATCATTCCACCCAGCCTGACCATCGTCGAGGCCGCCGCCCCAGATTCCAGCCTGAAATTCGCGCTGGTAGGCACGGTGGTTCTGGTGCCGCTGATTTTGGGTTACACCGCCTACGCCTATTGGGTGTTCCGCGGTAAAGTTGACCCAGACGAGGGGTATCACTGATGCGCAAGCTGGCGTGGTTTGTGGGGATTTGGCTGATGGGTGTCGGTTTGCTGGGCGTGATGGCCTTTGCGATCCGCACCGTTATCTATTTATAAAACAATAAAAAACCCGCCGCGAGATATCCTCTCGCGGCGGGTTCGGTCAAATCTTAAAGCTTACAGGTGTTGATCCCAAGGATGCGGTACAGTGGGCAAAAGTTCAGCACCGCTGTCGCGATCAGGACAACGCCGATCCAGCCCCAAACACCAATGGTGCCCGTCAGGGCCAAAAGGACGAGCAATGCGCCGATCACAAGCCGTGCGATCCGGTCGGGGGAGCCAACGTTCTTAATCATTTTAATCACTCTTTCTTAAGTTTCATTAAGACAAGGTTAACACATTTGGCCACCGCCGTATGTGACATAGGTCACGAAACCTGATTTTTATGACATCGCGCGACTAAGCGCCTGTTCCAGATCGTAGATCAGGTCGTCGGCATCTTCGATTCCGATGGACAGGCGCAAAAGGCGGGGATGCACGGGGAACCCTTCCCCCGAAACCGTTTTGCGGTGCTCAATCAAGCTTTCGACGCCACCAAGCGATGTGGCGGGGTAGAAGACTTCGCAGAACCGCGCCACGTCAATCGCATTTTGCTCGGTTCCTTTGACGACAATCGACATCATGCCACCAAATTGCCCGTCAGTTTGTACCTTGGCAATCGCATGTCCCGGATCGGAGGGCAGGCCAGGGTAATGCACAACCTCGATGTGTTTGTGCCCGTCAAAATGCTTGGCCACGGCCATCGCGTTGGCGCAGCATTTATCGACCCGCAGGAACAGCGTGCGCATCCCGCGGATCAGCATCCAAGCGTCAAACGAATGCAGCACCGTGCCTTGTAATTTGCGGATCAATTCGATCTCGGACCAAAAATCGCCCGTCTCGCGCACCGATAAAACCCCTGCGGTAATGTCGGAGTGTCCGTTCAAATATTTGGTGGCCGAGTGAAATGAAATGTCAGCCCCAAAGTCGAGCGCTCGCGTAATATTGGGCGGCGTGCCTGTGCAGTCGGCGATCAATTTCGCGCCTGCGTCATGGGCGATTTTGGCGGCTGCCGCGATGTCGGTGACTTCCCAATTGGGGTTATTGGGGGTCTCGATCCAGACCAGCGCAGTCTTTTGCGCGGCCACGGCGGCGGCAAGTTCATCGTGATCGCCAGCGGTATAATCGCTCAGTGTGATGCGTCCGTTCTTCGCGTAGGTCTGCAACTGGTGCAGCACACCATGATACATAACACGCGGGGCGACCACATGCGCGCCCGTTGGCAAATGCTCTATCACAGCGGTGGCCGCCGACATGCCAGAGGCAAACAGCAGACTGTCGGCAGCGCCTTCCAGTTCGGCAATGATTGCCTCGGCGTGGCAGGTCGCTTGGTTGCCATCGCGGCGGTAAAAATAGGGTTTGCGGATGTCATAGTTTTCGTCCCGCGCATAGGTTGCGGCGGGTTGGATTGCGGGCACAACTGCCCCTGTGTCTCCTTCGACAAAGTGAAGGGCTTGGGCGACGCGAGTGCGAAGAGAGGTCTTGCGATTGCTATGATCTGTCACGGTAGAGTTCCTGATTTTTACGCTTTGGTAAAAATTGGCGGGTCGCGTCAGGATTGTCCAGCGCTGTCGCGCACGGCGGCGCTAATACGTTCGATCACATAGTCCATAAACAGCCGCGTTTTGGGGTCTTGCCTGCGGCGGTGGGTATATAAGCAGGCCATCTGAATGGGTTCTGGCGGGGTTTGCAGGGCCACAGGCACAAGGCGCCCCGCCTTGATATGATCGGCGACTTCAAAAATCGGCTTCATCGCGATGCCGTTGCCCGCCAGCGCCCAATCGGTCAGTACATCGCCATCGTCGCTTTCATAGCGGCCCGTCACACGGAACCGTTTCGGGCCGTCGGAGGTGCGCAGCCGCCATTGAAATTCGGGCGCACCGGGAAACCGCAGGTTCAGACATTCATGTGCGCCTGTAATCAGATCATCGCCCGACACAGGCATCCCGAAGGCGTTGATATAGGCAGGGGACGCGCATAGCACGCGGTCCACATCGGCGATTTTGCGGATGCGCAGGGTCGAATCCTCTGGTTGGCCTAGGAAAAACGCAAGGTCGAGCCCTTCGGTTGTCAGGTCCACCTTGCGGTCGGTCAGGCGCAGGCGGATGCTGACCTCTGGGTATTGCTCCAGAAACCCAGACACCAGCGGGGCGATCAGGCGGCGACCCACACCCAAAGGGGCCGCCACATAAAGCGAGCCCTTGGGATTGTCGGTGATATTGACCACGCGGGCCTCGGCCTTATCCACCGAGTCCAAGATTTCAGCCGCACCGCCGTAAAATGCTTTGCCCTGCTCGGTCGGGGTCAGGCTGCGTGTGGTGCGCTGGAACAGGCGTACGCTGAGGTGCTCTTCAAGCTGGGAAATTCGCGACGACGTCACGGCAGGCGAAATCCGCAGGTCGCGCCCTGCGGCGGACATGCTCCCCAATTCGTAGACACGCACAAATGTTCGGATATTATCGAGATATGACATTATTCTGTTTTTTTTGATGCTGCTTGGTGTTTGTTTATCATACAAGAAGAATAGCGTCTCGGCTAGGGTGCCATTACGCGCAGAAATAAGGGGCCACAGATGTATGACTTAGCGATTTTATGGGACTGGATCGCCTTTTCGGTTCGGTGGCTGCATGTGATAACCGCGATGGCGTGGATCGGTGCGTCGTTCTTTTTCATCGCGCTTGATCTTGGCCTCAAGCAAGCCCCGAACATGCCCGAGGGTGCCTTTGGCGAAGAATGGCAGGTCCACGGCGGCGGGTTTTACCACATCCAGAAATATCTGGTTGCCCCTGAAAATATGCCCGAACATCTAATCTGGCACAAATGGCAAAGCTATATCACATGGGTTTCTGGTGCGGCTTTGCTGATGATTGTCTATTGGGTGGGCGGCGAATTGTTCCTGCTTGACCCGACCAAGGCCGATCTGTCGCTGTTCCAAGGCATCGTGATCTCTGGCGGCTCGCTGACCATTGGTTGGTTGCTATACGACCAGATGTGCAAGCGCGGGCTGAAGGAATATCCGACCCTGTTGATGGTGCTGCTGTTTGCTCTGCTTGTCGTGATGTCATGGGGCTATAACCAGATTTTCACAGGGCGCGCGGCTTTGCTGCATCTTGGCGCGTTC
This sequence comes from Loktanella sp., assembly GCA_024686085.1. Classification (GTDB taxonomy): domain Bacteria; phylum Pseudomonadota; class Alphaproteobacteria; order Rhodobacterales; family Rhodobacteraceae; genus Yoonia. The sequence goes on along the minus strand of JAIBDT010000069.1, from coordinate 9,998 downwards.
ACCGCGACGATCATGACCGCAAACGTGTTTTTCATCATCATGCCGAACCAGCGCATTGTGGTGGCGGACCTGCAAGCGGGCCGTAAACCAGACCCGAAATACGGTAAAATCGCCAAACTGCGGTCCACACACAACAACTATCTGACGCTGCCCGTCGTGTTCTTGATGCTAGCAAACCACTATCCGCTGGCGTTTGGCACGCAATATGCGTGGGTGATCGCATCGCTGATCTTCCTGACGGGGGTCACGATCCGCCACTACTTCAACACCATGCATGCGACAGGCAAAGGGCCATCATGGACATGGGGTGTGACAGTGATTCTGATGGTGATCATTGCATGGCTGTCGACGATCCCCGCGATGGATACCTATGAGGAATCCGAGGCCCGCACCCTGACCCCTTTTGAGCAGAAATTCGCAAGTGCGGACGGCTTTGATCTGGCGATGGACACGGTGATTGGCAACTGTTCGATGTGCCACGCCCGCGAACCTGTTTGGGGCAACATCCAGTGGCCGCCCAAAGGCGTCGTGTTGGAAACTCCCGCTGATATTGCCCGCCACGCCAAGCAGATTTATCTGCACGCAGGCGTCAGCAACGCCATGCCGCCGCCCAATGCGATCCAAATGGACCAAGAGGCCCGCGCCGCCCTTGTCGCATGGTTTCGCGCGGCAAACGCCAGCTAAGACAGTTGGCAAAACTGCCGCAACATGTCAGACCGCAGGTGTAACTGCACTGGCAAGGCTGACATGACCCGCAATCCCGCTGATCCCGTTCAAATCGCGCTGACCGATCTGTGCTTTGCGGTGGATGGCAAGCAGATCCTGCGCGGCATCACCCATGACATTTCTGCTAAACGCACAGGTATCGTCGGGCGTAACGGATCGGGCAAATCGACACTTGCGCGGCTGATCGCGGGGCTGGTCCCGCCGACGACTGGGACCGCATCGATTGACGGGCACGACCTGTCGCAAGATCGTAAACAAGCGCTGATCGACGTCGGCATCCTGTTTCAAAACCCCGACCAGCAGATCATTTTCCCGACGGTGCGCGAAGAGATCAGCTTTGGCCTGCGCCAGCTAGGACACCCAAAAGCCCGCGCCGATGAGATGACCCAAGCGACACTTGAGGAATTCGGAAAATCGCACTGGATCGACGCCCACGTGCATAGCCTGTCGCAGGGGCAAAAGCACTTGGTCTGCCTGATGGCGATTGTGGCCATGACACCGAAGTTGATCATCTTGGACGAGCCTTTCACGGGCCTAGATATTCCAACCAAGGCGCAACTGACCCGCGCGCTTGCGCAGTATCACGGCAATCTTTTGCATATTACGCATGATCCGGCCGACCTTGCGGGCTATGATCATGTGATCTGGTTAGAGGCGGGGCAGGTGGCCCAGACGGGCGACGCGCCTGCTGTTCTGAACGCTTATGTCGATGCCATGACCGCGATCGGGGGGACGGATGATATCGCTGACATCGCCAGTTAAAACCCGTGCGCACGGCTGGCCTGCAGGCCTAAAACTGGCGGGCCTCTGTGCGGCGACAGTTGGCTTGTTTTTTATCCAAAACCTAGCGGTTCACGCGGGTATCCTGTGCGTCATCGTGGCAATCTATGCCTCGGCGGGACCGTTGTTTTTCAAAACAGGCCTGCGCCAGCTGCGCCTGATCTGGGTGTTCATCGCCATCGTGGCAATCTGGCACATCTGGACGGGCGACATCATCACGGGCGGCACGGTGATTTTGCGGCTGGTCTCGGCGCTTGCCCTTGCTAATTTGGTTACGATGACCACGCGGCTGACCGATATGATTGACGTCGTGCGGGTGTTAACCGCACCGCTGGCGCGGCTCGGCCTAAACCCCGCCGCTTTGGAAATGGCGATTGCCTTGGTGATCCGCTTGACTCCTGTGTTGGCACAAAAGGGCGGCAACCTGACTCAAGCATGGCGGGCAAGATCACCGCGCAAACCCACGTGGCAAATCCTTTTACCTTTCACCGTTTTGGCGTTAGATGATGCCGATCACGTTGCCGAAGCCTTGCGCGCACGCGGCGGTTTCACACCTATGAAAGAAGACTAGATGGAAAAGAACGTCGCCCTGATCGCTTTGTTTGCAGCCCTGATTGCAGCGCTGGGTTTAATCCCGAAACTGACGCTTGGCTTTGGCGTACCGATCACTGCGCAAACCCTTGGGGTCATGCTATGCGGCACCGTTTTGGGGTCAAAACGCGGAACGCTGTCGGTCCTGTTGTTTTTGCTGTTGGTCGCCATTGGTCTGCCGCTCTTGTCGGGTGGTCGTGGCGGTTTGGGCGTATTTGCAACCCCTTCGGCAGGGTTCTTGCTGGGCTGGCCTTTCGCGGCGCTTGTCACGGGTCTGATCGTTGAAAAATGGCGCGGGGGCTCGTTGGCTGTGGTCGCAGGTGTGGCGTCAGTTATCGGTGGGATCGTTGTGATGTATGCCTTCGGGGTCGCGGGTATGTCGGTCGCTTTGGACAAATCCTTGGTCGAGGCTGCGGTCCTTGTCACCGCATTTATCCCCGGGGATCTGATCAAAGCGGTGATCGCGGGGATGCTGACAGCGGCCTTGTTCAAAGCCCGCCCGGCAAGCGTTCTGTCGCGTTATGCAGCCTGATTTGACGCAACTTTTGGCGCAACGGCGCTCGGTGCGGGCCTATCTGCCTGACCCTGTGCCGCGTGCCGCTGTTGCGCGGATTTGCACCGCCGCGCGCATGGCCCCCAGCGGTGCCAACCTGCAACCGGGCAAGTTTCATGTGCTGGCAGGATATGCGTTGGATGGCTTGAAAACCTGTCTGTCAGAAGCCGTCACAAACGGTGCCGAGATTGAGTCCGAATACTCTTACTTCCCCCCCACCATGTCCGCCGGGTTGAAGGCCCGCCAACGCGCTGCGGGCTTTGCACTTTATAACGCGCTGGGGATCGCGCGGCGCGATGTGGCCGCCCGCCGCGCCAATTTCGACCGCAATTACCGATTCTTTGATGCCCCCGTTGGCATCATCGTTACGATAGATCGGGACATGGGCAAAGGCTGTTTCATGGACCTTGGGCTATCCATGATGGCGTTGTTTTTAGCCGCCGAGGCAGAGGGCTATGGCACCTCGGGCATTGGCGCGATTGCCAATTACGGCAGCGTTGTGCGCAAGCATTTGGACCTGCCCGCGGACGAGATGGTGGTTTGCGGGATCGCCCTTGGTCGGGCTGACCCTGACGCGGCAGTAAACCAGTTCAAAACCGATCGTGCGCCGCTTGCAGATTTTACAAGTTTTCGCGGTTTCGACCCAGAATAATCGCAGACCCCAGTCCACCCGCCGCCGCAATCGCGGCCAGCCCCGTACCGCCGTCGCGCACTGCATGAAATAACCGCGCCGCCAAAATCGCGCCCGACGCACCCACGGGATGCCCCCGCGCCAAGGCACCGCCTTGCAGATTGACGATTGCGGGCGGGATGCCTGCGCCGTCTACGCAGGCAATAGCTTGCACCGCAAAGGCCTCCATGATTTCCGCCGTTGTCAGGTCGGCCGCGGTTATGCCCGCTGATGCTAAAACCGTCTTGATAGCAGCGATGGGCGCGAGGCCGGGCCGGGTTGGATCACCGCCCAAGGTGACACCGCCAACAAAGGGGACCGCGTCCAAACCGTGCTTGGCGACATAAGCCGCCGAGGCCATCACAACAAAGCCCGCCCCATCCGCTGCGACCGCCATATTGGCGGCCGTGATGCTGCCGCTGACCTTTGGCGCACGCGCACAATGACGAACAGTCAGGGCGCGCGTAAATGGATCATGCGACAGCCCCGCAACTTGCGTCATCGCGGGGTCGGGTTGCGCTTTGGCATGGCTGGCAATGGCCCAAGCGTCTTGGTCGGCTTGGCTGATTTGCAAATCTTGCGCCAGCTGATCCGCCGCATCCGCCATATCTGGGTCGCGGTCGGCCCAAGGCGTAAACGCGGCCTGATCATAGGGTTCGGGCGCGCGTGCGTCGGCAAATGTGCGCGACCGCATCGGCCTGCGCGAATAGCTTTCAACGCCGCCCGCCACAACAATGTCATGCTGTCCCGACCTGATGAGCGCATCCGCGATGATCAACGCATCAAGCCCGCCCGCACACTGCCGGTCAACCGACAGCCCTGCGATCCGGTCAGGCCAGCCCGCGCCCAAGGCCACAATCCGCGCCGGATTGCCACCCGCACCCAAGGCATTCGACACGATCAATTCGCCCACATCATCAGGGGTGAGGCCCGCGTCGTGCAAGGCTGCGGTTAGTACAGGAGCGGCCAATTCATGCAGGTCCAAATGGGCCAAAGCGCCGCCGCGCGGGGCGACAGGACTGCGGCGCGCCGATAGCAAATACGAGACGGTCATGCGCGATCCTTTAACCATTGGGTCAGGGTTACGGTGTCGGGTTTGCCCGCGGGTAACATCGGAATTTTGTCTATCATCACGAACTCTTTCGGGACCGCATGTGCGCCGAGACGGATCTGGCAAAGCTGGCGAAGTGCCGCAACATCGGGGGTGGCGTGCCCTTGCAAAACGCAAACGATACGGTGGCCGCGTTTCGGGTCAGGCATCGGGATGACTGCGCAGGTATGGTGGGTCGCAATCAGCGCCTCGATCTCTTCGGGGAAGACGTTGTGATCGGCGACTGTGACCATGCGCGACTTGCGCCCGCGCAAAAACAGATAGCCCTGCGTGTCCAGATATCCCATTTCGCCGATGCTTAATGCATCACCATCCCAGCGCGTATCACTGGCGTCTCCTGTCGCGTAGCCGTCAAACAGATAGGGGCTGCGCACCCAAATCTCGCCCGCATGAACAGTCAGATCAACGGCGGGGTAGGGCTTGCCGACTGATCCCATAGGGGTGGCATCGTCGGACATGGTGATGAAACTGGTCTCGCTCGCGCCAAAAAATTCGATGAATTGCGCGGACGGAAAAGCGCTTGCGATGCTTGACCGCAGGGCGGGCGGCAAGGTACCGCCACCACAAAAAACCTGCTGAACACCCGCAACAGTGTCGATTTTCGCGGCTTGCAACCCTTGCAGCAAAAGACCCAACTGCGCGGGTGTTGCATAGATCACTGACACGTCATGCCCAACAATCTGCTGCGCCTGGTTGCGCGGGTTTTGCCCCGCGAGGGCGAGAACGTCGGCCCCCAAATGCAGCGCTTCAAGGGTCGCATATAGTGTCAGAGAATGCGCCAAAGGCCCAAGCGTGGCGTAGGTATCGGCGGGCGTGACCCCGAACAAATCGGCGTTCACCGCAAAGCTGGCAATCCATGATTGCGGGCTGCGGCGAATGGTTTTAGGCGCGCCGCTACTGCCTGATGTCTCGACCATCAGCCATTGGCGTGGCCCGTCGATGACGCGAACCAATTTGCCGCCTGCATGGATCGTGGCGCGATCCGCCACAGCGGCCAATAGCTGCGCCATGCCCTGCGCGGGCGTACCAAGAACGTGGCTTTCAGGGTGCTGGGAAAAGGTTTCAATCGCGCTCATGCCCACCTTATAGGCGGCATCAGCCGTGAAGGGTAGAGACCCCCAGCAGTCACCCGCTGGGGGTCGATTGCTTAGTCGATAAACGCGTTCAATGTCGCTGACGGACGCATCACTGCAGCGGTCTTGGCGTCGTCGCCGTGGAAGTAGCCGCCAAGATCAACGGGCTTGCCAGCACCTGCTTTCAACTCTGCCAAGATGGTGTCGGCATTGTCGGCCAGTGCTTTTGCAAGCGGTGCAAAGGTTGCCGCAAGATCAGCGTCATCCGTTTGCGCAGCCAAGGCTTCGGCCCAATACATTGCAAAGTGGAAGTGTGACGCGCGGTTGTCGTCTTGGCCAACTTTACGGCCCGGGCTTTTGCCATTCGACAACAGCTTTTCGGTCGCATCATCTGCGGCCTGACCCATCACGCGGGCTTTGTCTGATCCGACAAACCGCAGGCTTTCGGACAATGCGCAAAACTCGCCAAGGCTGTCCCAACGCAGGTGGTTTTCTTCCATCAACTGCTGGACGTGCTTTGGCGCGGAGCCACCAGCGCCGGTTTCAAACATGCCGCCGCCCTGCATCAGCTTCACAACCGACAACATTTTCGCAGATGTGCCGACCTCTAGGATCGGATAAAGGTCTGTCAGATAGTCACGCAGCACGTTGCCTGTGACAGCAATCGTTGTCTTGCCCTCGCGGATTTCCTCGAAAGAGGCGCGGGTCGCGGGGATCGGTGCCATGATCTCGAACTTGTCGGACACGCCCTTGGCAGCCAGGATTGGCGTGACGTATTTGATCAACTCGGCGTCATGCGCACGGGTTGCATCCAGCCAGAAAATCGCGCGGCAGTTTTCAGCCGCTTGGCGTTCAATCGCAAGGTCAATCCAGTTCACAATCGGGTCTTTGCGTGCTGAAGCCATACGCCAGATATCGCCCGCTTCAACGTTATGGCTCATCAGAACAGTATCGCCATTCATCACGCGCATTGTGCCGCCTTGGGCCAATTCGAACGTGGTCGGATGCGATCCGTATTCTTCCGCCTTTTGCGCCATCAGGCCGACGTTTTGCACGGTGCCTGCGGTCGCCGGGTCCAGCGCGCCTGTCTCTTTGAAGTAGTCAATCGTTTCAGAATAGACGCCCGCATAGGAACTGTCAGGGATCACACAAGTCGTGTCGCCCTCGGCCCCGTCAGGGCCCCAGCCCTTGCCGCCTGCGCGGATCACGGCAGGCATCGACGCATCAATAATCACGTCAGACGGAACATGTAGGTTGGTGATGCCCTTGTCAGAGTTCACCATATATAGCGGGGGACGGGTCCCAAGCGTGGCCTCGATTTCTGTGACAATCGCAGCGCCGCCCTCCATCTCGCCGATTTTGTTCAGCATATCGCCAAGACCCGCATTCGGGCTGATACCCGCCGCATCAAACGCCGCACCATGCTTTGCAAATACAGGGGCAAGATACTGGCGCACGGCATGGCCAAAGATAATCGGGTCAGAGACCTTCATCATCGTGGCTTTCATATGCAGCGAATACAGCGTGCCCTCGTCGGCAACATCCGCAATCGTCTTGTCAAAGAACGCGGTCAGGGCTTTGGCTGACATGAATGTGGCGTCAACGATTGTGCCCGCTGGCATCGCTAGGCCATCTTTCATCACAGTTACGCCGTTGCCTGTGTCCAGCTCGATGCGCAGTGTCGCGGCATCGGCCAAGGTCACGGATTTCTCGTTCGAGCGGAAATCGCCCGCGTCCATCGTGGCGACCCGTGTCTTGCTGTCGGACACCCATTTTCCCATGCGGTGCGGGTTGGCTTTTGCGAATGCCTTAACGGCAGATGGCGCGCGACGGTCAGAGTTACCCTCGCGCAAAACAGGGTTCACAGCTGACCCTTTGATGCTGTCATAGCGTGCGCGCACGTCTTTTTCGGCGTCAGTTTGCGGATCTTCGGGATAGTCGGGCAGTTTGTAACCTTGGGCTTGCAGTTCTTTCACAGCAGCGACCAATTGCGGCACAGAGGCGGAAATGTTTGGCAGCTTGATCACATTGGCGGCGGGTGTCTTCACCAACGCGCCCAGTTCCGCCAAGTCATCAGACTGCGCCTGTTCAGCGGTCAGCACCTCTGGGAATGTTGCAATGATGCGGCCCGCCAGCGAGATGTCACGCGTTTCAACGCTCAGACCTGCAGCGCCCAGAAATTTTTGGATGATCGGCAAAAGGGACGCCGACGCAAGCTGCGGCGCTTCGTCAACTTTGGTGTAGATGATATCGGCCATGATGATGTCTCGCTTCATTTTGGTTGATTTGGTGTCGCAATACACCAATTGTATACCGTCGTCTACAATGGCGCGGTGTGGTTTGGGCAAAATTCCTGCGACCCATAGACGCTGGCGATTTGATTATCAATTTTACCAAGATAGACCCTTAGGGGCTATCATGTCGCTTTGTTGTTGGAAAAACAACGCCAAGCGGGTCTGTTAGACCCAAGTCCTTCTGTCTAGAAAGTCATATGATGTCCAAGAACCCGTATTACGCCCCCGCCGGTGGTTTGCCGCCACAAACGCAGATCACAACGGATCGAGCGATGTTCACCGATGCCTATGCGGTGATTCCCAAGGGCACGTTTAGCGATATCGTGACTAGCTTTCTGCCATTCTGGGACGGTGCGCGGTTCTGGGTTTTATCGCGGCCTTTGTCTGGGTTTGCCGAAACCTTCTCGCAATACATCGCGGAACTTGCCCCAAATGGTGGCTCTGACAAACCCGAAACGGATGCGGCCGCCGAGGGCGTGATCTTTGTCGTGCAGGGCGAGGTCACCCTGACCATCGACGACACCGTGCATGTGATGGGCGAGGGGGGCTATGCCTACCTGCCGCCAACCTGCAACTGGACGATCCGCAACCATTCGGATGCGCTGACCAAATTCCACTGGATCCGCAAAGCCTATGAATATGTCGATGGGCTAGACGCGCCCGACGCCTTTGTGACCAACGACAACGACGTGGCCCCAACACCGATGCCCGAGACAGACGGCGCATGGGCGACGACCCGTTTTGTGGACGCAACCGATATGCGCCACGACATGCACGTGACTATCGTAACGTTCCAACCTGGCGGTGTGATCCCGTTCGCGGAAACCCATGTGATGGAACACGGGCTTTATGTGCTGGAAGGCAAAGCGGTCTACCGCCTGAACCAAGACTGGGTCGAGGTTGAAGCAGGCGACTACATGTGGCTACGCGCCTTCTGCCCGCAGGCCTGTTACGCGGGTGGGCCAGGCCCGTTCCGTTATTTGCTATACAAAGACGTGAACCGACACATGAAATTCTCGGGCGGTTTTACGAAATAACGGGTGCGGCGCTAATCAGATAGGGTGTCTCAAAGTAGTGCTCTTGCAGATTGGCGCCCGTCCCAATGCGGTCAACAACCGCGTATTGGCCCGCCGCACCAAGCGGGGCAAGCACCCCGTGCCAGATATTGCGGTAGATGTTGATTGACTGGCCGTCCTTGGTCAAAAACGCACGCGGGTTCACAGGCACGCCGTCCTGATCATCGGCCACAATCACCATAAAACAGGTCTGCGACATCGGGATGAACGCTTGGCTACCCAGCGGATGCCGCTCGACCATGTCCAGCAGGTAAGGCAGCTGTCGGGCTTTGGCGTCAAAGAGGCTGATCCCTGTTGCACCATCGACAATATCAATCTTGGCACGGTCATGAAAACGGCCACACATGCCCGCATTAATCATCTTGTCAGGCGCGCCCGCACATTCGATCACATCGCCGTATGGGGCGAAGTCGACGGCGGTCAGCCAGTTCATCTGCAAGTCTATCGGCATCGTGTTTCGGTCCCTTTTTGCACTGTATATCGCGACGAATAATGGTTATCTTTCAAAAAGTTTTTGAAAGAACCTCCTGCAACTACCCCGTGCCATTAGCACATAGAACGGGCAAGCTGGAATGATATCTAAAGGAGATTACCATGAGCGGATTCCTCACAACCCACGTCCTAGACACAGCACGCGGATGTCCCGCGCCCGATATGAAGATCGAGCTATTCAAAATCGACGGCGACACGCGGACGTTGCTTTGCACGATGCACACCAACGCGGACGGGCGAACCGATAGTCAAATCCTGCCTGCCGACAAGTTCGAGGTTGGCACCTACGAGCTGGTGTTTCACGCGGGCGCATATCTGGACGGCTGCGGAATCGCACTGACCGCGCCAAAGTTCCTTGACCTGATTCCAATCCGCTTTGGCATGTCAGAGGCATCCCATTACCACGTGCCACTGCTGCTATCGCCATATTCATTCTCGACATATCGCGGCAGCTAGATATTTAACATAATGCCAATTATGCGCTAAATAGCTGTACGCGCAAAGTTAGAATGTCCCACATCTGCAAAGTTGAAGTGTCACACTTCCCTGTCTGAGGCAGGATTGGAGTCTGACCGTGGGATTAGTGATTATGAGCGAACGCGAGCTGAACCGCATTGAAGTACTGAGCCAAG
>JAIBDT010000040.1 GCA_024686085.1 Loktanella sp. | reverse complement strand
CGAATTGATAGGACATCACAATGCCCGACACGACGCCCATGCCAAAGGCTATCGCGAAAATCTTTTTCCAATAGTTGAACAGGGTCAGATAGACCTCGTCCTTTGTCGACAACCAAAGCCCGTTGAGGACCGCAAGATAACTTGCGACCCCAATCGAGAAGGCGGGGAAGATGATGTGAAACGATACGGTGAATGCAAATTGCATTCGTGCAAGCGTCTCGGCGGTGAAGGTTTCAAACATTGTCTTACGACCTCTTGGCAGTGGACCCTAGTTCATCGGGCCAAAATCGGCGCTGGTGATCACGCCGTCCGCATTGCGATCAATCGTCGCAAACCAATCGGGCGAACGGGCGATGAATTCGTCCTTGGACACCTGCCCGTCGGCGTCAAAATCATTGAATGCGAGCGTCAGACCGATCTGGACCTTATGCGCGCCTTTGCCCGCAGCCTCGCCCGCGTTTTGCATGTCAGCGGCGCGGGTTTCGTCAAATAGAACGTATTCCTGCGCGTCCAATGCGTCGTTTGCATCCACGTCAAACATATAGAACACATCAGCACGACGGGTTGTGATCTCTTCAACTGTGATCGCACCGTCATCATTCAAATCCCAGTTTTCCAAGAAATGCGATCCGGGCTTGGCAGCTTGGGCCAATGCGATTCCCGGAACCAAAGTCAGGGCGAGAGCGAGGGTTTTGATCTGTGTCATGGCGTAAACCTTATATTCAGGATGTATCTTTAATTGACATCTACACGAAACACATTTACAAAATCAATACTTTGAATATAAGTTTGATTGTGACAACGGGACGCAGCATGAAATTGACCAGCTATACCAACTACGCGCTGCGCTCTTTGCAGTTGGCCGCGATCAAGGCGCCTGCTTTGGTGCGGGTCGATGATGTGGCGAAAATCCACAATCTGTCGCGGCCGCATGTGGTCAAAATCGTGCATGAATTGGGCAAGGCAGGGTTCTTGGAAACCGTGCGCGGACGCGGGGGCGGGTTCCGCCTTGGGCGGGCTGCGGACCAGATTATCGTGGGCGACGTGGTGCGGATCACCGAAGGACCGCTTGATCTGGTTGAATGCTTTAACCCCGACACCAACACCTGCCCGCTATTGGGGGTCTGCACCCTGTCGCGCAAAATTCAAGAAGCAACCAAAGCGTTTATGGACGTGCTGGACGACCTGACCATCGCGGATATCTCGGCCAACAAAGCACAGCTTTTAAACCGGATTGCGCCGCTCGAAATGCCAAAGGTGGACGCATCATGACCGATCTGGACTGGACCAGCCGCTTTGACGGCCTTTCGAAACTAGACCCCAAAACACGCGACTATCTGACAGCAAACAGCAAAGTCGTGAAAGTGCCCGCAAAGACCACGATCTTTGGGCCAGGCAAATCACCACAAAACATGCTATTCTTGCTTGATGGGACCGTGCGCGTGCAACAGTCATCTGACAGCGGCCACGAGATCGTGCTGTATCGCATCCATGCAGGCGAAAGCTGCGTGCTGACCACGGCCTGCCTTTTGGCATACGAGGATTATTCTGCAGAAGGGATCAGCGAGACCGACGTCAGCGCCGCCGCGATTCCGCGCAAAGTATTTGACGAATTGGTCGCAACCTCTGACGGGTTCCGCAACTTTGTGTTTGCGGCGTTCTCAAAACGGATCACCAATCTGTTCTTGATGATCGATGAGGTGGCGTTTCAGCGGCTTGATGTGCGGCTCGCGCATAAACTTGTGGAACTGGCCGCAGGCGCGGACACAATCGCGGCGACCCATCAGAACCTTGCCGCCGAGCTAGGCACCGCCCGCGAAGTCATCTCGCGGCAGCTACAAGAGTTCCAACGGCGCGGCTGGATCGAACAGTCACGTGGAAAAATCGCAATTTTGCAACGCAAAGGCCTAGAAAACCTCGCGCAGCGGAATACATAACAAAAATGAAATGTTTTAGTGACATTGTCACCGAAACTTGTGTACCAATCATCTATCCCGATGAAACTTGAAAGAATCAGCGCTTTAGGAGGCACCACATGACCTACCCTGTGAACATGGACGTAACCCCAGTCGTCACCGCCCACTTTGACGAGGCGACAAACACCATCACCTATATCGTTCGCGATCCCAGCAGCAATCACTGCGCTATCGTTGATAGCGTGATGGACATCGACTATGCGGCGGGGCGGATCACATACGACCACGCAGACGCCTTGATCGCACAGATCAAATCCGAAGGGTTGGTCCTTGACTGGATCATCGAAACCCACGTGCACGCCGACCACCTCAGTGCGGCGCCATATTTGCAGCGCGAACTTGGCGGCAAAATCGGTGTGGGTGAAAAGATTCTGGTCGTGCAGGACACATTCGGTAAAATCTTCAATGAGGGCACCGAATTTGAACGCGACGGATCGCAGTTCGACGCGCTTTTCAAAGATGGCGACACATATATGGTCGGCAACATGCAGGGCTTTGCCATGTACACACCCGGCCACACGCCTGCGTGCAACGTGCATGTGATGGGCAACGCGGTCTTTACAGGCGACACATTGTTCATGCCAGACGGCGGCTCTGCGCGCGCCGATTTCCCGGGTGGGGATGCAGCGACGCTCTATGACAGCATCCAGAAAGTTCTGTCATTGCCTGACGATATCCGCCTGTTCATGTGCCACGACTATGGACCAAACGGCCGTGCGATTGCGTGGGAAACTACAGTAGCCGAGCAAAAGGCCGAGAACATCCACGTCGGCGGCGACAAGACCCGAGATGATTTCATCAAGTTCCGCACAGAGCGCGACGCGCAGTTGGACATGCCAAAGCTGATCATCCCGTCTTTGCAGGTCAACATGCGTGCAGGCCATGTACCGACGGATGAGGATGGCAATCCGATGCTCAAAGTGCCCGTCAACAAACTGTAAAACGGAAGCAAACCCATGGATATCAAAACCCTCACACCTGGCTTGTCGGTTGCTGCGCAAATTGCAGTTGCGGATATGCAAGACATCAAAGACCAAGGCTTTAAGGCGATCATCTGCAACCGTCCCGACGGTGAAGGCGCTGACCAGCCGACAGTCACCGAGATCGAGAAAGCTGCCAAAAAACACGGGCTCACAGTGCATTATATGCCTGTGACTCCGGGCAAAATTTCCGATCAGGATGTCGATGCATTCCGCGATGCTTTGACAGAACTGCCCGGTCCAGTGTTAGGGTTTTGCCGCACAGGGACACGCACAACAACGCTTTGGGCGCTCAGCCAAGCAAAGACCGCCAATCTGGCGACCATCTTGGCCACGGCCAAAGCAGCGGGTTACGACATGGGCGGCGTTTCGCGCCGTATCGCAAACGGTGGCAAGACACCCACCGATAGCGCGGACGCGACCTATGACATCGTGATTGTTGGCGCGGGTGCTGGCGGTATTTCCGCCGCCGCTTCGCTGAAATCCCGCGACCCGAACTTGAACATCGCGATCATTGATCCCGCCGAGATTCATTATTACCAGCCCGGTTGGACCATGGTTGGCGGCGGAATCTTTGAAGCCGCCCAAACCGTCAAAACAATGGGCTCGCTGATCCCGCAAGGCGTACATTGGATCAAAGCCGCGGTTGCCGCGTTTGAACCTACCAATAATGCCATGATCCTAGAGGGCTGTCGCGTCATCGGCTATAAACGCCTGATCGTCACGCCCGGATTGAAACTAGACTGGAACGCAATCGAAGGCCTGCCCGAAACTTTGGGCAAAAACGGCGTGACCTCGAACTACCGCTACGACCTTGCGCCCTATACGTGGGAGCTTGTCAAAGGCTTGAAAAAAGGCCGCGCGATTTTCACCCAGCCGCCGATGCCCATCAAATGCGCAGGTGCGCCGCAAAAAGCGATGTATCTGTCAGGCGACGCATGGTTCCGCAACGGTGCGCTCAAAGATATCGACATCCAATTCAACAACGCAGGCGGCGTGTTGTTCGGGATCAAAGACTACGTGCCAGCCTTGATGGACTACGTAAAGAAATACGACGCAACGCTGAACTTCTTCCACACCCTCGTGGCGGTTGACGGACCTGCGAAAAAGGCATGGTTCGACGTGGCAAAACCAGACACGCCTGTCGAACGGGTCGAGATGGACTTTGACATGCTGCATGTCGTACCACCACAGGTCGCGCCCGACTTTATCCGCGTCTCTCCGCTTGCAGACGCAGCAGGCTGGGTCGACGTGGACCAATCCACCCTGCGTCACAAAACCTATGACAACATCTGGGCGTTGGGTGACGTCATGAACGCACCTAATGCGAAAACCGCAGCTGCTGCGCGCATCCAAGCGCCTGTTGTGGCCGATAACGTCATTGCAGATATCAACGGGCGCGAAGCCGTCAGCCAATACAACGGCTACGGCTCTTGCCCGCTGACCGTCGAGCGCGGCAAAATCGTTCTGGCCGAATTCGGCTATGGTGGCGTCTTGCTGCCAAGCTTCCCCAAGTTTCTCTTGGATGGGACCAAACCGACACGTGCGGCATGGTTCCTGAAAGAAAAGATGCTACCGCCGATCTATTGGCAGGCCATGCTTAAAGGCCGCGAATGGATGGCAAAACCCGAAAAAACCAACGCCTAAACCCTTCCTTGCCTGCGCGCCGTTCTGACGCGCGGGCACCATACAAGGCCCTCTGTTATGCCCAGCACATTCTCGCGTTATCTGCCCATCCTGACATGGGGACGGACTTACAATAAATCCGCATTCACCAACGACATGATCGCGGCATTGATCGTGACGATCATGCTGATCCCGCAGTCTTTGGCCTATGCATTGCTGGCGGGCCTGCCGCCCGAGGCGGGCCTTTACGCCTCTATTGCGCCGATCATCCTTTACGCGATTTTCGGCACCAGTCGGGCACTGGCCGTGGGGCCAGTTGCGGTGGTGTCCTTGATGACGGCTGCGGCATTGGGCAACATCGTGGACCAAGGGACCGCAGGCTATGCAATCGCCGCGCTGTCGCTGGCTTTGCTCTCTGGACTGATGCTGCTTGGCATGGGGATATTCCGGCTTGGGTTTATCGCAAACTTCCTGTCGCACCCTGTGATCGCGGGTTTTATCACAGCGTCGGGCGTAATCATTGCGGCCAGCCAGCTTAAGCACATCCTCGGCATCAACGCCGAGGGTCACAACCTTTTGCAGCTGGTGATCTCGCTGTTTGAACACCTTGGCGAAATCAACTGGATCACTGCGATCATCGGCGTGATTGCCACAAGTTTCCTGTTCTGGGTGCGCAAGGGGCTCAAGCCTCTGCTGCTCAAAAACGGCGTCAGCAAAACAATGGCGGACGTGGCTACCAAAGCAGGGCCAGTCGCCGTTGTGGTCCTGACCACCCTTGCGGTCTGGTTGTTCAATCTTGCAGATTACGGCGTGAAAATCGTGGGCGATGTGCCGCAAAGCTTGCCACCTTTGACAATGCCATCGCTCTCGCCTGAGCTGCTCAAGCAACTTCTACTCCCTGCCTTCCTGATCTCGATCATCGGCTTTGTGGAATCCATTTCAGTGGCGCAAACCTTAGCCGCCAAAAAACGGCAGCGCATCGATCCCGACCAAGAATTGATCGGTCTGGGGGCGGCCAACCTTGGGGCGGCGTTCACGGGTGGTTTCCCAGTAACGGGCGGTTTCTCGCGGTCTGTCGTAAACTTTGACGCGGGCGCGGAAACACCAGCAGCGGGTGCGTTCACTGCAATCGGCTTGGCAATCGCAGCGCTTGCGCTCACACCGCTGATCTTCTTTTTGCCCAAGGCAACACTTGCCGCCACAATCATCGTCGCGGTCCTTAGCCTTGTGGATTTCTCGATCCTGAAACGTAGCTGGGGCTATTCCAAGGCCGACTTTGCCGCGGTTCTGGCAACGATTCTGCTGACCCTCGCGATGGGCGTCGAGGCAGGCGTGTCCGCAGGTGTTGGCCTGTCGATCCTGCTACACCTCTACAAATCCTCCAAGCCGCACATCGCCGAAGTTGGCCTTGTTCCGGGCACTGAACACTTTCGCAACATCCTGCGCCACAGCGTCGAGACCAAGCCAGAGATCGTAACCTTGCGGGTCGACGAAAGCCTGTATTTTGCCAATGCGCGGTTCCTTGAGGACAAAATCTACAACCGCGTGACCGCAGACAAGGCGATCAAACACGTGATCCTGCAATGTACCGCGATCAATGCCATCGACCTTAGCGCACTTGAATCGCTCGAAGCGATCAACACGCGCCTAGGCGAAATGGACGTCAAATTGCACCTGTCAGAAGTCAAAGGCCCCGTCATGGACCGCCTGAAACGCGCGCATTTCTTGGACGAATTAACAGGACGTGTGTTCTTGACCCAATTCGATGCAGTTAAGGCAAATAGCTAAGCAACACTTGCGCAAAGCCACCGACTCCTTCACATTCAATTCAAAGAATGTGAAGGAGGACACCATGATCACCCGTAGGACCCTTATCCGCAACGCCGCAGCAAGCAGCGCCGCGTTGATGCTACCCCAAACGGTCTGGGCGAACGCCGCCATGACCATCGGCACGATGCAGATTGATACGCTCAGCGATGGGCAATTGACCCTACCGCCTGCGATGACATTCGGCGATCTGCCCGCGACAGAACTCGCACCTATCTTGCAACAATACGGGATCGCACCCGACCAAACCCTAACCCCCGATTGCAACGTGACCTTGGTGCGCGATGGCGAGCGTACGATCTTGTTTGACGTGGGCGCAGGCCCTGATTTTATGTCCAGTGCAGGCAAATTGGCGGAGGCGTTTGACGCACTTGGGGTAAGCGCCGACGAGATTACGCATGTCGTCTTTACCCATGCGCACCCCGACCACCTTTGGGGGTTGTTAGACGATTTTGATGACCCCGTTTTCCCCAATGCGACCTATCTGATTGGCAAGGCCGAATGGGACTATTGGATCAATCCGAACACCGTTGATACCATCGACACTGGGCGTACCACATTTGCAGTCGGGGCCAAGCGGCGGCTGGAAACGCTGGAAGACAACATCACGTTTTTCAACGACGGCGAAGAAATTTTCCCAAACATCGCAGCGCGCGGCACGTTCGGGCACACACCCGGTCACATGGCGTTCCAACTGGGCGCAGGCACGGACAGCGTGATGATCTTGGGCGATTGCATCGGCAATCACCACGTGGCATTCGCGCGGCCAGACTGGGCCTCGGGGTCGGATCAAGACGCCGATCTGGGCATTAAAACCCGCACAATGTTACTGGATCAACTGGCCGCCGAGCAGATGCACCTGATCGGTTTCCACCTGCCCTACCCCGGTATTGGACGCGCTGAAAAACAAGGAGACAACTATGTTTTTGTCCCAGCTTAAACTGACCACGGCCCTGATCCTCGCAGGCACGGCAAGCTTTGCCAGCGAAGACATCGCCGACCAATATCCGCAGTCCGCGCTTTATGCCAAACCCGTCGAATTCATCCCGCATGTGTTCTCGGCCACAGGGGCAACCGCGCCACCGACCTATGAAAACTCGGGCCATAACAACAACCTGAACTTCATCGTCACAGGCGAAGGGGTCGTCGTGATCAATGGGGGCGGAGCTTATATCCTTGCCAAAGCACTGCACGACGAAATCAAGGCGGTCACCGACGAGCCTGTGGTTTTGGTCTTCAACGAGAACGGCCAAGGCCACGCGATGCTTGGTAATTCCTATTGGGTCGAGCAAGGCGTGCCGATCGTGGCACATGTGGACGCAGCGCACGAATTTGAGGAACGCGGCTATAACATCCTTGATGCAATGCAGCGCGTGAACCGCGAAAAGGCCGAAGGCACATTTTTGCAAGGCCCGACCGAGACGTTCGATGAAGAGTACATCGTCACCCTAGGGGATTTCAAGATAGAGGCGCGTTACGTCGGCCCCACGCACACCGTCGGCGACATCATCATCTGGCTGCCAAACCAAAGCCTACTGATCGCAGGCGATGCGGCATTCCACGAACGGATGCTGCCGCTTTTCCCCGAAACCAGCACGCTTGATTGGCTCGAAACATGGGACACCGCGATTGAGCCGCTCAACGCAACTTATGTCATTCCGGGTCACGGGCATCCGACAAACATGGACCAGGTGCGCCGCTACACCAAAGGGTATCTCGAACACCTGCGCGGTGAAATCGGCACACTTCTGGACGACGGCGGCAGCTTGGCAGAGGCCTATTACGTCGACCAATCGCCCTACCTCAACCTAGACACATATGACGAGTTGGCGACAAAAAACGCAGGACGGGTCTTTGAAGAAATGGAATTCGAATAGCTAGGCCAAGACAGGCTTTGGCAATTTATTTAAAAGGATGTGGGTGGCCATAGCACCCGCCCACATCGCTCCCACTGCGATCCACGCGGTCAGCGCAAAGATCGCGCCGCCCGACATGCCAGCCCCCACCGCACAACCGCCGGCCAGCATACTTCCGAACCCCATCAGGGCCGCGCCAAACAGATATTGCTCCATCGGGCTGTCCGCGCCGAAACGCTGGATCTTGAACTCGCCGCTGACAATCGCCATCACGGCAGAGCCCACAAAAACACCCGGCACCAATCCAACGCCAAAGCCCAAGGGCAGTTGCGTATTATTGACCAGACCCATCAACGTATCAGTGGACGGTCCGGTAAATGTGACCGACGAAATCGCCACGACTTCAAACGAATTGGACGCCACCGCATAGGTCGCGATCCAGCCCAAGGCGACGGCCAAGCCCACGCCAACAGCGGCAACCGCATGGGACGTTTTCACCGCCTTGCTACGTGCCAGAACCAAGGCCGAAATCAACACAGCCAGCGAGATCAGACCCGCCAGCATATGCCCGATATGCACCTGCTCCAGAATGCTGCGCGCAGCACCGCCCGGCACCATCCAGATCGTTGCCAAGGCCTCGCGGGCGGGGGCCAAAACGCCGCGCAACGACATTTGCGCAACCAGCGTCAACACCAGCCCCGTGACTATCGCGCGTAGGTTTCCAGTGGCTGATAACACGAGCAACCGACTGGCACAGCCGCGTGCCAAAATCATACCAACACCGAACATCACCCCGCCTATGATCGCGCCCGACATGCTACCCGCCGCGGCCAGTTGGCGCGACTGGGACACATCCAGCCACCCCAGCGAAATCGCAAATTGCACGCTGACCACAGCGGCCGAAAAGGCGATCAACCATATCGCAATACGCGGGCCAAACTTGGCCTCGGCCAGCTCGACGGTGGCGGCACGCAAGCAAAACCGCGAATGTTGCGCCGTGGCGCCAAACAAGCCGCCAACAAGCGCACCTGCGGCCATCAAGACCGCATCTTCACCGTAAACCGTAATCAATTGTTCCATCATACAGCTCCATTACCGCGCTAATGACGGGCGGACGTTGATGTGTATCAAACTTCTATTGCGCAGCCATCTGCACGCGGGACAATTGGCAACGGGTCCACAAATTTCCCAAGGCCGCAATCAAGCGATCTACGTCGTCGGGGCTATGCACGGGCGACGGGGTGATGCGCAAACGCTCGGTCCCTTTTGGCACCGTCGGATAGTTGATCGGCTGAATATAAATCCCGAATTCGTCCATCAGCGTGTCCGAAATGAACTTACATTTCACCGGATCACCGACCATGACGGGGATAATATGGCTGGGGTTCTCTACATGGGGAATACCCGCTTTTGTCAGCTTTTCACGAACCTCGGCCACCCGCGATTGCTGGGCGTCACGTTCCGCAGCGCTGGTCTTAAGATGACGGATAGACGCCGCAGCCCCCGCCGCGACCGCCGGCGGTAAAGCCGTCGTAAAGATAAACCCGCTGGCAAAACTACGGATGAAATCACACATTGCGATGCTGCCCGTGATGTAACCGCCAACCACGCCAAACGCCTTTCCAAGCGTGCCCTCGATCAAGGTGATGCGGTCCATCAGACCTTCGCGCTCTGCGATACCCCCACCGCGTGGACCGTATAGGCCAACGGCGTGAACCTCATCTAGGTAGGTCATCGCGTTATACTTTTCGGCCAGCGCGCAAATCTCGGCAATCGGTGCAATATCACCGTCCATCGAATAGACGGATTCGAACGCGATCAGCTTGGGGCGATCCAACGGTTGGGCGGCCAGTAGTTCCTCAAGATGTTCCACATCATTGTGACGCCAAACCTGACATTTGGCGCGGGAATGGCGAATGCCTTCGATCATCGACGCATGGTTCAGCGCGTCCGATAGCACCAAGCAATCAGGGATGCGCGACGCCAGCGTGCTAAGCGCTGCCCAGTTCGAAACATAGCCAGAGGTGAACAAAAGCGCATCCTCTTTACCGTGCAAATCGGCCAACTCACGTTCTAGCAAGACGTGATTATGGGTCGTACCGGAAATGTTGCGCGTGCCACCAGCACCCGCGCCGCTAGAATCCAGCGCATCGTGCATCGCAGCCAAAACAGCGGGGTGTTGGCCCATGCCCAGATAGTCATTCGAGCACCAGATCGTGACTTCGCGCACAGCCTCCCCCACACGGTTCGTGGCATGGGGAAAGTCACCATTATGACGTTCAAGATCGGCAAATACGCGATAGTTTCCATCGTCGCGCAACTGGGTCAGCTGCGCGGCAAAAAAGTCTTCATAGATCATTATTCGCCAACAGCCTCGCGCGCGATATCGTCCAGCAGGGCCTGAACTTCTTGCATGACGCCATCAGGATAATGGCGGTAACCAATTGTGACTTCGCCCGCGCGGTCAGCCACATATATCCCGTAAGGACATTGAGCGACGTTCAACGGATCTGCTTCCATCATTTTGCGCGACAGAACAGCCGAGCAGAAAACAAAAATATCGGCGCCATCATAAAGGGCGACAGCGCCCTCAATATCGCCTTGCGTGCGGTTCAACATCTCGCCTGTATGGCTGATGTAATCAATCACCAGACCGCGACCAACAATGGCACTTTCGACGCTAAAAGTGGCGTCATCAAAACTGCCATCAAAGACATAGTGGGTTTCATTCTCTGCGGCAGCACTTTGACCAAATACTGCGACAGCGGCGGCTAACAGAAACTGTTTCACGA
Organism: Loktanella sp.; assembly: GCA_024686085.1. Lineage (GTDB taxonomy): Bacteria > Pseudomonadota > Alphaproteobacteria > Rhodobacterales > Rhodobacteraceae > Yoonia. The sequence goes on along the minus strand of JAIBDT010000040.1, from coordinate 17,318 downwards.
CGATCCCCTTTTTGGTGGTGGGCCGCGGCAACATCATGCCGCCGCTTGCCCGTTTCAAGTTACTTATTCGGCAAAGCTTTTAAGATACTCGATGATGCCCGCGATGTCTTCTTCATCACGTACGCCACGGAACGTCATCTTGGTGCCGGACATATAGCCCTTTGGATCCGCCAAGAATGCGGTCAATTCCTCTGGTGTCCAGACCAGACCGCCCGCACCCGCGTCAGCCATATCACCGGAATAACGGAAGCCATCAACCATACCTGCCGTCGCGCCAACGATACCGTTCAAAACTGGACCAGTGCGGTTTTTCGCGCCCTCACCCACTTGGTGGCAAGACTTACACTGGCGGAAATTCTTTTCACCTTCAGCGACCAAAGCCATGTCCAAAGCGGCGGGTTCTTCAACCACTGCTTCTTCGACAACCGGCGCTTCCTCGGCGGGGGCTTCTTCGGCCGCTGCTGGGGCTTCACCGCCGCCTTCAAGATCGCCACCAGCGGCGTCAGGGGTCACATCGATCACAGCCGCACGTGCGGTGATTTCGACGTTATCCTTACAGCCTTCCATACAGGCCTCGACCGTGAACAATGGAAACTCTGTTTCCATGCGGTCGTCCATAAAGAAGTTAGGCGCGTTTGGCATTTCCACATCGGTAAAGTTCTCGTTGGACAACTCGAACTCGTCATCCACCAGATCGTTGGAATATAGCAGATACGCAGTCAGCGCATAGACATCATCATGCGACAACGACTGGGCATTGCCGAACGGCATCGCGCGGTAGATGTAGTCATAGACAGTGGACAGATACGGCCAGTAAGACCCGACTGTCTTAACAGGGCGATCACCCTCCAACGTGCCAAAGCCACCTGCAAGAACCGGCCAGCGGCCCGTCCCTTCGGCGAAATCACCGTGACAGACAGAACAGTTTTCCAGCCACAATTCTTCGCCTGTATAAACGTCACCGCTGCCAACAGGCAGACCCATGCCGTCAGGGCGAATATCAATGTCCCACGCGGCGACTTCTTCAGGCGTGGCTTCGCGGCCAAGACCCATTTCAGCATGTGCCGATGTGGCGGATAGCAGGGCAGCGCCTGCGATAACTTTAAGAAACTTCGACATTTTCAGCCACCCCGTCAGAATTTACAGCCCAGGTTTGGATGCCGTTATTGTGGTAGATAGAGTTCAGACCGCGCACTTCGCGCAGCTGGTTTTTGGTCGGTTGCACATAGCCTGTGCTGTCATGGGCGCGGCTTTGCAGCAGCAGCGGCGAACCATCCCAATCAATCTGGTAATAGAAGCGGTGCATCGACTTATCCATGCTTGGACCGGACATGCGCGCCTCGGCCCATGTAGCACCGCCATCAATCGACACATCAACGCGCGGGATCATGCCGCGGCCAGACCATGCAACGCCAGTGATGACCAATGGACCTTTGCCATGTGTGATCGGCTTTTGCGGGCTTGGGCTGGTGATGACAGACTTGGCATCCATTTCCCATGTGAAACGACGGGCCTGACCATCACCCAAAAGGTCGGTGTATTTGGATGTTTCCTCGCGGTGATGCCATGGCTGATCCCCCACTTCCAAGCGGCGCAGCCACTTGATCCACATGTTGCCTTCCCAACCGGGAACAACCAAGCGGACAGGATAACCCTGCTCTGGACGCAAGGCCTCGCCGTTCATTTTGAACGCGACAAGACAATCATCAAGGGCCTTTTCCATCGGGATGGAACGGGTCATGCCAGCGGCATCGGCACCTTCGGCTAGCAGCCATTTGCCTTCGGTCTTAACGCCTGCTTCTTCCAACAACAGACGCAGCGGCACACCCGTGTACATCACGTTATGGATCATACCGTGGGTAAACTGACAGCCGTTCAACTGGGCGCCGCGCCATTCCATGCCAGAATTGGCAGCACATTCTAGGAAATAGACATGATTTTCACGGGGAAAACGCATCAGGTCTTCCATCGTGAATACCAATTCACGGTCCACAAGACCGTTGATCATGATGCGGTGCTCTGCGGGGTCAATCTCGGCGGTGCCGCCGTGGTGACGCTCAAAGCACAGACCGTTCGGGGTGATGATCCCGTCCAATTCGTGCAGCGGGGTAAAGTTGATCGACGAGATCGACTCCGCCGTCAGCCAAGGCACGGTCTTACGCGTTACATCAGCCTCAAACGCAGACGGCATCCCATAGGGGGCCTCATCCACGCCCTTGCCCAGAAACTGGGACCATGGCTGCTTTTCTAAAATTGCGGCTTCGCCTTCTGCGGCGGCCTTTGTGCCAACAGCCGCGACACCCGTCGCAGCGGCCCCGCGCAGGAACGCGCGGCGAGAGGGCTTCATGCCTTTAAATTGATCAATCATCAGATGTCTCTTTCGTTTGAAACGTCAGTTAGTTTAAGCGCCCACAACCTTTACGGACGTATTCGGGTCAACGGTCACAGTGCCGCTCCGTTTGACAAAGTCTTCAACCACATCCCAAATTGTGGGGCCTTCGGTGCCCTCATTCACACTGGCCCAGCCAGCGACAACATAAGTTTGAGCGGGGTCGATCAATTCGCCAGTTTTGAGCAGCGTCATTTCAGTAATGCGCTCGCCCTGTGGCTTGTTGATATCAATCCGGTAGCCCATGCCACCAACGCGGACCATGTCGCCGCCTTGCTGGTAATATGGGTCAGGGTTGAACAGGTTATCGGCCACATCTTCCATGATGACGTGCAATGTTTCACCCGTCATCTCGGACCGGTATGCCTCTGGATAGGACATGGCGGTGGCGTTGAAAATATCCTCGCGGGTGATGTCATCACCGGGCAACAGTGACGCGCCCCAACGGAAACCAGGAGACAAGGCGATGTCTGCCTCGCGCTCAGAAATCAGGGCGTTACAGATCAGGTCGTCCCACGTGCCATTGAAATTACCACGACGATACAGCAAGGAATCCGTTTTACCGATCACCTCTGTCAGCTCGTCTTGGTATGGGGCGCGGATCGCGTCGACCATTGCGGTCATTTCAGGATCGGGCGCAATCACGTCGCTGAAGATCGGGATCAAACGGTGCTTGATGCCCTTCATCTCGCCGTCGCGAATATCCAGATCCAGTCGGGTCACGAATTTACCGTGGCTACCGGATGCGATCAGGAAGGTGTTGTTGACCTGCACTGGTTCGGGCAGCGCGTCATGTGTGTGGCCTGTCAAAATGACGTCGATCCCATCGACATTCGCTGCCAGCTTGCGGTCCACGTCAAAGCCGTTGTGCGACAACAGCACAACACATTCGGCGCCCTTGGCGCGGACTTCGGCGACCAGTTCGGCCATGTTTTCTTGGCGGACACCAAAGGACAGGTCAGGGAACATCCACTTTGGGTTCGCAATCGGCATATACGGGAACGCTTGGCCGATCACAGCGATTTGCACGCCGCCACGTTCAAACATTTTGTATGGCTCGAATGCGCGTTCATCCCATTCGGTATCGAAAATATTTGCGCCAAGGAACGGGTGGTTCAACTCGTTCTCGACAATCTCCATGACGCGGTCGATGCCTAGGGTGAATTCCCAATGCGACGTCATCGCATCGGTGCCAAGCGCGTTGAACGTATCAACCATGTCTTGGCCGTTGGTGCGTAGCGCAGTCATGCTGCCCTGCCATGTGTCACCGCCATCAAGCAGCAAAGCATCGGGGCGATCAGCGCGGATTGATTTCACCACAGTCGAGATACGGTCCATGCCACCCATGCGGCCATAAGTGCCGGCAAGGGCCGTGAAGTCATCGTAAGTCAGGGCGTAGTCGGTCGGCGTGCCATCCTCAATCCCGTACATCTTGCGGAAATCTGCGCCCGTGACATGGGGCGGTTTGCCGATCACTTCGCCGACACCGATGTTGATCTCTGGCTCGCGGAAATAGACAGGCATCAACTGGGCATGAATGTCGGTGATGTGGATCAACGTGACATTGCCCGAGGTTTCAAAGTCCAGCAGATCGTTCTGGGTCAGCATTTGCTGGGCGGCCAAACGACCCCAGTTCCCAAACCCAGAGGCACCGTAAAGGGCGGTGGTGGCCATACTGGCTTGCATAAAATGACGGCGAGAGATCATGGGACAGTCCTTTGAACACAACACATGCAGCTTTGTGAATATTTTTGGATAGATGAAAGCCCGCTCTCGGAAACCGAGGCGGGCTTTACGTTTTGTTTATGGACGGACGGACGGCGCTTCGACCGACAGGCCGTTACCGCGTGAGGCAACATATAGTTCAAGCGCAACAAACTCGTCGCTACCTGGGCTGAATGTTTCAGCGCGGGTATCACGAACGCAACCTTTGAAACGGTTGTGCGTCTGTGTCAGCTTGCCCGTTTTGATGCGGAACGCTGGGAAACCGTTGATCTGACCTTGGCTCAGGTGATCGGCACGAATGTAGTTGTCATAGTTGTCTTCATGACAATTCGCACAGCTCAACTCGAGTTGACCGTAACGGGTGTAGTAGATTTCTTCACCCTTGGCCCAAGTTTCAGCAACAGGACCGTCAGTCGCAACATTCACTGGCATACCACGAGACTGCAAAGAAATCGCGGCCTCCATGGATGTCATGTCGCCACCATCGTACTTCCAAGCTTCGGCGCCCATTTGTTCGGTGCGGCAGTCGTTGATCTGCTGCGCCAAAGTCATGACCTGACCCTTGGATTCGTTCCACTTGGGATAAACCGCGCGGACACCTGCCATGGAATCTTCGATATCTTCGTGGCACGAGGCACAAGACTTGCCCTCGGACCCTTCAGCTGTGGCCCACATCTCGACACCTTCGTCGATGGCATAGGCACCAGGGTTTTCAAAGTCATCCATCTGAAGCGCTTGCATTTCGGACTGGCGGAAACGCCAACCAGAATAGATCGTCTTCAGACCGCCAATGTTCTCGGGCGCAGGGGCGTCCGTGATCATCTCGATTTCACCGTTAACAACTAGCTGGTTATCGTCCTGCGCGGTGGCTGTCGTAGCCATTGCGATCAGACCAATCAGGCCAGCGGCTTGCAAAAGACCGGTTCTTTTCATTTTAATCCTCCCTTTCTTTCGCAGCGATTAGCTGACTTCGATATCCTTCGTTTCGGTGTAGACCGATCCGTCATCATCATACCAAGTAAAGGTCATCGTGCCGTTTGCGGGCACCATGGCTTCGAACTCGACGTATGGGTTTGTGGAAATCGCAGGTTCCATTGTCATGTCGATGACGTTCTCGCCTTCAAAATCGCAAGTAAAGCGATTGATGATCGAGCGTGGGATCACATTGCCGTCGCCGTCTTTGCGCTGGCCGGACTCCATTGGGTGCGAAATCAGTGTTTTGATCGTGAACGCCTCGCCAGCTGTTGCTGTCTTGGGGACGCGGACCTTTGGTTTTACGTTATCTGCCATTTTTCATATTCTCCTGATCAGCCGCCACAGCCGCCGATTGTGACCTTCACCTCTTGGGTGACCTGCACAAAGCTACCGTCGGCCATCTTTGCAATCGCCATCACATCTTGAGTGCCCGCAAGGCGGATACGTGTCGATGCCGCCTGTGAACCAGCCAAAGGACCAAAGTTAAACGTGGCCGCACCCGGTGTCGGGTTACCAGTCGCCAAAACCATGATCGAAACCGCACCAGGCGCGGATACTTCGATAGGCACAGTGTTGCCGTTTTCAGCAATTTCTGGGGCTGTTAGTGTCAGACCTTCGCTGCCGACATCTGCACCGCCAGTAAAGGCCGCTACGATATCTTCAACGCTGGCCATTGCGCGCGCGGGCAGCATTGCCGCCGCTGTCGCACCAAATGCCATAAGCATTGTATTTCTGCGTGTAAATTTCATTGTGTCGCCACTCCTTTCGGCCACGTTATTCCTTGAGCGTCGCAAGGTATGCGACGACATCTTCGATTTGTTGGGCGGTCAGCAGCGTGGTCAATTCGTCACCTGCGGCCTTCCCTGTGTAAGCATTACCTGCACGGATATAGCCGGTCTCTTTGTAGAAACTTGGCATGATCGAGTCAGGGAATGTAATCTTGGCGTTTGCCACGATGCCGCGCAGCTGCGCTTCATCCCAACGGTCCGCCGCACCATCAAGGCTTGGACCTACGTTGCCTTGGAAGGCAGCCGATAGATCGGACACTTGGTGACAAGCAACACAGTTGCCTTGACTACGGCTCGACATCACTTCGATGCCATTAACCGGATCGCCAGCCGTCCCCGACAAAGACGCTGCGATTGATCCGTATTCGTCGTAAACCACATCTGCTGATGAAACAGTCTCGGCAGCTAAAATAGCACCTGAACCGATCATAGCTGCGGCAAGAATTAGAGTGCGTTTCATGACACCTCCCCTGCATGTTCGCATTGTTATCGGATCAAACTAACCCGCGACGCATTGAAAACGCAAATACAAATTCAGATTATTGCATGTTTCTGCGGCGCAGCAAATGAACAAAGGGTTAATTTAATCGGTCAACCCGCCCGCTTCGATCATACGGGCATGGTATTTCTGAAACGGCTCGTCGGTCTCATAGCCTTTTTCAACGACCCAACGCAGCATGTTATATGTGGTCCATTTCCCAAATGCGCCCGGCACAACGGCCGCCGCAGCCTGCACAGCCGTCGAATCAGCAGCAACGTCCTGAGGGAAAAACATCATCGTGGGCGTGAACATCAGATTCCAACGGCTGACCATATCTTTCTCGGACAATGTGGTGCCGTCAAAGTCGGTGACCTCGACGTCGCCAAACATGTTCAGCTGCACCACAAAAAAGTGCTCTTCGATATAATCGGCAATCGTCGGATTGGGGAAAACCTCGGTGTGCATCTTTTCGCAATAGATACAGCCGCGCTGCTCGATGATCACCATCAGGCGCTTGCCCTCTGCATTGGCTTCCTCCAGATCTTCGGACAGATCTTTGAACGTGTCGCGCATCCACGGGGATTTATGCAGACCGTCATCACCCAATTCCGCGTGGGCGGCTCCCGCAAAAAGCACCATCATCAAAGCTGCAATAAAACGTCTCATCATTTCAGTATCCAAAGGTTAGGGGCCACTTCCAACATCCACTGGGCGATGTAGTTGACCGAATTCGTGCCAATCAGCACACCAAAGATAATCAGCAAGACACCCATGATCTTTTCAATGGTGCCCAGATTCTTGCGGAACTTCTTCATCCATTTCATGAACGGGCCGATGAACAGCGCCGCAATCACAAACGGCAACGTCATACCCAGGCCATAAGAGAACAGCAAAAATGCCCCCTGCCCCGCCGTGCCACTACCGCCCGCCATAAACAAGATCGCGGCCAGCACTGGACCCACGCATGGGGTCCAGCCAAAGGCAAACGCCAAGCCGATCACATAAGCACCAACATAACTCAGGTTACTGGTGTTGCCAGCATCAGCGCGCATCTGACGATACAAAATACCAATGCGGATCACGCCCAGAAAATGCAGACCCATCGCAATGATGATCGCCGCCGCGACCCAACGCAGCACATCAAACCACTCGCGGACCACTTGGCCGAACAGACTAGCCGTCGCGCCCAGTGCCATAAAAATCGTGATCACACCTGCGGCGAAACACAGCGCGGCCAGAAATGCGCGCTTGCGGACAGCAGGCGAAATCGTGGCATCTTCGCTGATCTGGTTCATGCCAACACCCGCCAGATAGGACAGATAGAACGGCACAATCGGCAAGATGCAGGGGGACAGGAACGACAAAAGCCCCGCGATAAAAGCACCTGAAACCGTGATATCAAACATTGGTGATCCGCCTATGGCTTGAGTAATTCATATAATCACATTATGTAATATGAATACGTTCCTTCAATTGAACCGTCAATCGGGGTCACATGCGCAATCTCGTTTATTCACTCGCACTCACACTTTTGGCCGCACCCGTGCAGGCCGAAATGGCGCTTGTGATGGTCGAAGAACAGGGCTGCATGTGGTGCGCACGATGGAATGCGGAAATCGGACCGATCTACCCAAAGACACCCGAAGGGCAAGCAGCACCGCTGCGCAGGATCGACATCCACGACCCGATCCCCGATGATCTGACACTCAAAACTTCGCCACACTTCACACCGACATTCATCCTTCTGGACGACGGGACAGAGGTTAACCGGATCGAAGGATACCCTGGGGAAGACTTCTTTTGGGGGCTTTTGGGCATGATGTTGGAACAATCAGGCACCACCTTAGAGACAAATGGCTAAAACATAAGGTTGAGATAGACCTTTAATTTGGAATTTATTAGAAGACGCCAGTTCAACCGAGATACGAGGCACCATGATGGGCTTACCAGTCTTTGACGAAACGCTCTGCGAAGACGACATCAACAAAATGATGCAGTCCGCGCAAGACGCGTCCAACTTCCTCAAGGCGATCAGCCACGAGGGACGGTTGATGATATTGTGTCATCTGACGACGGGCGAAAAATCGGTTACCGAACTCGAAGAGTTGCTATCAGCGCGGCAAGCGGCTGTATCCCAGCAACTTTCGCGCTTGCGCCTCGAAGGACTGGTCACACCGCGCCGCGAGGGCAAAGTCATTTACTACAGGTTGACCGACGACCGGCCAAAACAAATCATGGAAGTCGTCTATGATCTGTTCTGCAAAACCGACTAATCCAAAAATACAGGAAACCCCGTGACAGAATTTTTTAGCGATTCGATGCTCGCGGCATTCGTCGGGGGACTGGGTGGCATCCTGTTAGGTCTCGCGGCAAGGTTGGGACGGTTCTGTACCCTCGGGGCGCTCGAAGATTTCTTTTACGGCGATAGCAGCGCACGCCTGCGGATGTGGGGCGTGGCAATCGGCGTCGCGGTGATCGGCAGCTTTGGCGCGTCGGCCTTGGGCTGGGTCAACCTGACGAACACAGTCTACCTGTCACAATCCCTCAACATCCCTGCGGCCATTATTGGCGGGCTGGTCTTTGGCTACGGCATGGCACTTGCAGGCAACTGCGGCTTTGGGGCCTTGGCGCGTTTGGGCGGCGGAGACCTGCGATCTTTTGTGATTGTACTAGTGATGGGGCTTAGCGCCTATATCACACTCAGCGGCCCACTTGCGCAATTACGCATCACGCTTTTCCCCCATTACCCGACACCTGACAACGCCGCGGGCATCGCCCATATCATCGGGCAAGGCACGGGGATCAGCGTCAACCTTGTCGGTATGACCATCGGCGGTTTGATCCTTGGCGTCACCGTATTTTTCCGGCGTAGCCCCCTGCCCGTCCCAGCTATCTTTTGGGGGGCCGTTGCGGGCCTTGCAATCGTGTCTGGATGGGTCGGGACATCTTATGTCGCAGCCCAAGGATTCGACCCTATTGCTGTGGTTTCGCATACATTTTCAGCCCCCATCGGCGAGACGATGCTCTACGCCATGACCGCATCAGGGCGCACAATCAGCTTTGCTGTCGGCTCTGTTTTCGGGGTGTTGGTCGGGGCTTTTATCGGCAGCCTGTTCAAAGGACACTTCCGCTGGGAAGCTTGCGAAGACCCTCGCGAATTACGCCGTCAAATCTTGGGTGCTGTGTTGATGGGCATCGGCGCTGTTGTGGCCCTAGGGTGCAGCGTTGGCCAAGGTATGTCTGCGTTCTCTGTGCTGGCCATCAGCGCACCTTTGACCCTTGGGGCCATCGTGGCCGGAGCCTATATCGGCTTGCGTCAATTGATCGAAGGCTTCAGCCGCGACATCTAACCTGCGACCACATGAACCGCCCGCACGGCGCGATCCTCGGCAACCACATGCGACAGCAGATATGTGGCGAAATGCGTCTTGATATAATTGGCAATGAACACCGAAGGTGCCACCAGCGTTAGCTCTGGCCCGCTATGCTCGGCCTGCTGCAAACGCGCAAACCATGCTTGATAAGTCTGCGGATCAAGCCCGTGCATCCGCTGCGCCACCTTGCCCCAAAGGCTGTCGTCTGCTGGCGGGGCGGCAGTCTGATGCAATTGAACGATATTGCTTGGCGCGGGTTCTGGCGTCTTGGACAGGCGTGCCACAAAGTCGGGGCCAATCTGGTCCCAATAGGGCATCGTCGCTTGCAGCACCTTGTCCATGTGAATGCGGTGTTCGGTCACCCTGCCCCGTGCCGCAGCCCGAGACACAGTGATCCATCCCATTGCGCGCAGTTGCGCCATCTCGCGTTTGGCTGTGCGCTCTGTGACACCCCACATCCGCGCAATCTCGCGTAGGCCAACATTGAACCGGTCACGTTGCCAGTCGTAGCGTGCAGTAATCAGCAATGACAGGCGCAACGCCAATCGTGCATCCGCTCCGTCACCCTGCGCCGCCAAGACCAACAGCGCCGACAGGATGTCATACTTCAGGACATGTGCGCCCTGCCCTACCGCGCGTTTGACTTGCATACCGCTCTCCCAATCTGGTCAAGTGCCAGAGAATCGTTGCCTCACATTCGGATGCCGATTTGATCGATCTTTAGACGATGGTTGAGGTTCAACACAACGCTTTTCCAAACATTGTCGTCATTAGCGTTGTGAACCCCATCCTTGTCAAGGATTCGGTTTCAGCACCCCCCTGATCCTTAAACCTAAAAATCAATATAGGTATATTAATGGTATTGGGGGACATACAGGGCGTCACCCTATTTAGGCTAGATGTCCCCCCAATGGGTAGATATCCGATGAAGCATGTCCCCCAAATATGGTGGGACCTAGACCTCAGCCCCGAATCACTGCGCATCCTTTGCCTCAAGGGGCCGCCGCCAAAAACCTTATCCGCGGATAAGGTTTTATACCTGAAACTTTGAAATAGACAAAACACCCGTTTTCAGCGTAAATCACAAATAACGAAGATTTAACGTCCGAGGTAATATGCTTACTCACGCAGACCTACGCGAAATGCAGAACAAGTCGCTTAAGATGCAAAGCTGGATCAGGCAGCAAACCTTCTCTCCGGAGAACGTTAAAAGCTTGCGTCGCTTCTCGTCATGGGAGGTCTCCGAGCTGATCTTGGGCATGAACCAATCCACTTTCCGTGGTCGCCTCGCCTCCGACCCAACCTTACCCGCAGGGATGGTTGAACCGGATGGGCGGCAGCGCTGGTTTACCTTGGAAGAGGTCAACATGCTGCGCCGCAAGCTGAAGGTCAAAGGCAAATCCTTGATGCCACCGCGTCCAAAGGGCCGCGCCTTCCGCACCGCTGTTGCTAACTTCAAAGGGGGCGCTGGCAAGTCGACCGTCGCCCTCCACTTTGCACATGCGGCAGCTTTGGACGGCTACCGGGTGCTCTGCGTGGACTTCGACCCGCAAGCAACACTGAGCCACTCGATGGGGCTGACTGACGTGTCTGAGGAACAGACTGTCTGGGGAATCATGGCGCGGGACTTGGTCAAGCAAACCGAGGCCGCCAACGCAGCACCCGTTGCAGCGGCCAGCGGCACCGCCCTGCCCCGCCGGTCGATCCCCAGCTCGATCACCGACATGGGACTACAAGACTTGCGGATCGCAGACTTTATCCAGCCGACCGCATGGCCGACCATCGACATCATCCCGTCATGTGCGAACGCGGCCTTCGTCGAATTCGCCTCAGCGCAATACAGGCACCTGAACCCCGAGTGGTCGTTCTTTGCGGCCGTGTCGCGCTACCTTGATCAGCTGCCCGACGACGGTTGGGACCTGATCATTTTCGACTGCCCACCCGCGATTGGCTACCAGTCGATGAACGCGGTTTTTGCGGCGGACATGCTCTATATCCCCTCAGGGCCAGGCTACTGGGAATATGACAGCACCACATCCTTCATCGGGCAATTGTCCGAGGCGCTGGAAGATCTGGCGCACGGGTTCGGCAAAACCTTATCCGCGGATAAGGTTTCTCTGCCCAAGGTTTTTGAGGACGTGCGGTTCTTGCTGACGCGCTACGAGCCGGGGAACGATCTGCACCGTGCGATGTTCGATGCATTTGGTAAGGTCTTTGGTGACAAACTGGCCGAACACCCTGTGGAAATGACGCGGGCGGTCGAACAGTCCGGACGGTTCCTCGCGTCCGTCTACGAGATGGATTACCGCGATATGACCCGTGAAACATGGCGGCGCGCGCGCACCAGTTTTGACCAAGCCTATGGTGAATTCCGTGGGACCATGCTGACCGCGTGGGATAATATGAATGACCGCCAATCCTGAAAACCTTATCCGCGGATAAGGTTTTGCCGCAAAGGAGATGACCAATGAGCCGTAAGAAACGCATCTTTGATATCGAAATGCCAGATGAACCCATCGCAGAGCCAGCGGTTGAAACCGCACCTGCGCGACGCGGACCGATGGCCAGCGCCATTGCCGAAAACGCCGAGGCCTTGGCAACACGCCAATCAGCGGCCCAAGCGATCCGCGATGAAAACGACGCGCTGGCGCATGAATTCGTGGCGCTCCGTGACGCGGGTCAGGTTGTGCAGAACCTGCCGCTCGATCAGGTGTTCACCAATCTTTTGGTGCGCGACCGCTTTCCCGGTGATGATGCGGAACTGATCGACCTGATGACGTCCGTGCGCGATGTGGGGCTGTCCAATCCGATCCGTGTCGAGGCGCGTGCAGACGGGACAGGATACGAGCTGATCCAAGGCTTCCGTCGCTTGAGCGCCTATCGCCGTCTGTTGGCTGAAACGGGTGACACGCAATGGGGTGAAGTGCCCGCATTGGTTCTTCCCCGCGGGGAAGATGTGGCAGGGCTTTATCGGCGTATGGTCGACGAAAATATCATCCGTAAGGATCTGTCCTTTGCCGAAATGGCTGCCGCTGCCAATAACTTTGCCGCTGATCCCGCCACAGGGATCGACGATCTCAAGGGCGCGGTTAAGGCGCTGTTCCAGTCCGCGCCTTATTCCAAGCGCAGCTATATCCGTGCCTTTGCGCGGATGCTGGACTTGATCGGGCCTAGCCTGAATTATCCGACCGAATTGCCGCGTGCGCTTGGCGTGGCCTTAGCGCGTCAGTTGGAAGACAACCCGACCCTCGCGGCGCAGATTAACGCCGAACTGACAGGCTGGGACAATCGTAGCGTCCAAGAGGAACTGGATGTGCTGCGCCGCTTTGCACAGACGGACGGTTTTGATCTGCCGCTAGAGGCGGCAAAACCAGCCAAGCGGGCAGGGGCCTCCAGCGCCGATCCTGCCAAAACCAAAACGACCTTTGATTTGCGCACTTCGCGCGGGCGGGTGAAGTGTACGGCAGCCGTTGGTCGCTTAGAGATCAAAGTTGATCGCGACTTTTCTACTATGGACCGCGCCCGACTGGAACGTGCGATTGCGGCGCTGATCGATGGCTTGGACTAAAAACCTTATCCGCGGATAAGGTTTTGGGAATGACTACCCATCCACTCATAGCCTCAGAAAACAAAAAAGCCCCCGATGTAATGTCACTGACATCTGGGGCTTTTTGTGGCTAAGTGATTGAATTAACGGATCGCTTTGATGTTCAGCGATACAGTTCCTGACATTGAAAAGCCGTTTAGCTCTACTGTTGTGCCGCCCTTTTGGAACTGTGCGCCGCCTTTGACTTGGCCGATCGCTTGATAGCCGTTGGATGCCAGCAGGTTTCGCAAAACGGCTCCGCCTTCTTGGAGCGCTGCCGAGTTGCCGAGGCCAAAGTTACAGCTATTGCGCCCCACGGAGAAGGTTGTGTTGGTGAAATTGATCCGGTCCATCGCCCCTTCGCCACGTGCTTTCTTATAGCCTTTTAGGTCTCCGAAGACAGGTGTCGGTGAGAACCCAAGTTGCGCCATTTGGGCGTCTGCCACGGTACTGCCCTTCTCGATGGCGGCAAGGCAGATCGGAATCAATGGCCCGAATTCGGTCTGAGCTGTTTGGCTGTTGGTCTTGGATGCATTGGCCCGCATCGCGGCTTTTTCCGCTTGGTATTCAGGGTCGTCTGCAACGCAAGCAGAGAGCGTGAGAAAGCCCAAAAGGGCTGCGGCAATAGATGTCTTGGCGTAAAATGTCATGTGGTCGTCCTAGTTGGCGAAGTTGAATGGTGGCAACTTAGTGCATTCGTTGGGGGTGTAAATGGGGCCGGGCAGGGGCCTATTGTAGCAGCGCTCGCAGCGTTTTGTTGTCTGGGTAGCAGGTTGCGGGCTGGCCGTTTTGGGTCTGCCACGCGCCGATGGACCGTCGTGTTTTGTTGCCGATCAACCCGTCCGCGCCGCCCACGTCATAGCCCAGTCCGATCAGTTCGCGCTGTGCCGCCGCGATATCCCGGCGTTGCATGGTGTCAAGCTGGTCCCAGCCCCGGCTGAAATCACCCGACCCTTATTGCATCCTGTCGCCCACATGCCCCACGAACAGCGCGTAAGCGTCGCTTTCGTTATAGGATTTGAGCACCGAGAAATTGCTGGTCACCACGAAGGCAGGCCCAAACCGCCCCGCGGGTAACAAAAGAAACCCGTCCTCGCGCAGCTCGGTTGCGGGGAAGGGTTTACCGTTTACACGGTTGATGCCCATGTCTGCCCACGCGCTGATCGCGCGGGCGTTGTCGGGGCCTTCAAGGGCGCAGCTAACAGCGCGGGGCAGGGTGACTTCAAACCCCCAGTCGCGGCCAGCCCGCCAGCCGTGGCTTTGCAGGTATGCCCCGATTGAGGCCAGCGTGTCGGCGTCCGACCCCCAGATGTCAGCCCGCTCGTCGCCATCCCCGTCGGTCGCATAGGTCAGGTAGTTGCTGGGCATGAACTGCGGTTGCCCCAAGGCGCCTGCCCAACTGCTGCGCATCTGACGGCGGGTAGCGAAACCCTTATCGAGGATAAGAAATGCGGCGATCAGTTCGTCGGTGAAGTAGTCGGCGCGGGTCGAAAGAAAGCCTTTGGTCGCCAGAATCTCGAACGCATCATGGGGGATTTTGGCGCGGCCATAGCTGCTTTCGCGGCCCCAGATTGACAGCAAAATGCGGGCGGGCACACCTGTGTTACGTTCGACTTGCGCCAGCGTGCGGGCGTGACTTGACAGCAGGCTGCGCCCGATATTGGTGGCGGTGTTCACGCTTGACGGTGCAAAGTAGCGGGCAGGGGGCCTGAATTCGGCTTGGGTGTCACCGCCGCCCTGCGGCGCGTTCGGGATCACCAGATCGGGCAGATCCCAGTTGATCGCAACGCCAGCCATCGCGGTTTCGAAGGTGTCGCGATCCACGCCGCTTGCCTGCGCTTTTGGCCAAATTGTTTGCGCCAGCCAGACCTGAAAGTCTTGGGCAATCGCCGCACGGTCCTGTGCGGCCGCATCGGTTGGCAGCAAGGCCAGCCAGAGCAAGCAGACGCATATCATCGTTTTCAACATAGAACCCCCAAAACCAAGAATGGCCCCATCAAACACGAGGCGCTCTGGAAATACAAATTCGCGCCAGCAGAGGTTAGTCGCTTGGAGGCGTGTGGCTCGTGCAACATTTTTGACGATTTGGGCGATGAGGAGGTCTATGCGCACAATCTCGCTGTATTCCCCTATGATCTAACCTATAAGTTGAGTGCAAATTTCGAATGTTCGTGGGTCTGCTGGTGGCGCATGGCGAAGAGACGCGCGCGCGCGGTTAAGGGTTGATATGTTTAAGTTGTTGTTTGTAAAAATTACCTATATATTACAAATAGTTACGCTATTTCTTTTGCTGCCCACAGGTGCAATGGCGACCCCGTTTACAATGACAGTTCCAGGAACTGGCGTGGCTTTGCCGGGCGAATACCCAGAGGCGGGCGGCGTTGCCATTGTTCTTACGGGTGTGAACGGCAACATCTATTACCAATTTTCGGACCCGACCGGCGCGTTTTTTGGCTTTCAATACAGCGGAAGTCCTGCCGCTTTCCGTGGCAACCCGTTTACAATCAATGATCCGATCCCGCTGGATTGCGGTTTTCGCACCTGTACCGATTATTTTGGCGGTGCGATCGCCCGCGCGGATATCCGGTTTACGGCCTACGACGGTGACACGCAAAGAAACGGCTTTGATGAGAACGACATTTTCCTGATCATCAATGGCGTCAGTGTAGGCAATTGGTCTGGTATGACGACCCAAGTTACCAATGAGACTGGTACATCTTCGATTGGGAGCAATGATGGTTTTCGAACTGGTTTTGGTAACAACACACTGAACACGGGTTGGTTTAGTTCGACCAATGCGACCATGTTGGGAAATATTCTGGCAACGGGGCAAACGACAACACAAGTCTTTGACCGTGACCCTGACGATAACTATTGGGATTTCCGCTATGGTAACAGCTTGCCTGATGAGACGTTGCGCACAATTGCGCCGGGTTACGAGCTGGAGAAATCGCGTGATATTGCTGATCTGACTTATGCCACGGTCGGCCAGACCATCAACTACGAATATATTGTTCGCAACATCGGGTCTGTTGATATTTCGGACGTAAGCGTCGTCGATGACAAGATCACGTCGCCCAATACTGTCAGTTGTAACACGACGTTCCTTGCCAAAACAGCCACCGGTGGGACGGCTCAAGAGGCGATTTGTAGCGCCAGTTATGTCGTCACGCAGGCCGATATTGATGGCGGCACGTTGACCAACATTGCGGTTGCGACGGGGACGCCAGAATTTGGCTCTCTTGGCGCGCTGCAAGATCAGGTCACTTTGACCGGCCCCGCGTATAACAGCCAACTTACGCTTGAAAAAGTTGCAAGCCCGCAGACATTTAGCGCTGTTGGCCAGCAGGTCACTTATACGCTGACGGTCAGTAACACGGGCAATACCACGCTGACCAATGTGGTGGTGACGGACCCCAAGTTGCCATCGTTGTCTTGTACTGCCCCGACGCTGACCCCGCTAAGCCCGTCTAATACGGTGAATTTTGCGACCTGTCAGGGGACCTACACCGTCACGCAGACAGATATTGATCGTGCTGACCAAGGCCTGCCTTTGGACAACACGGCGAGTGCCACGGCCCGCGACCCAAAGAACAAGGCTGTCACTGCGACGGCTGTGGAATCTATTATCGGCCCCGATGTCTTGCCTGCTTTGACGGTAGAAAAGCTGTCCACGACCCTGACTTATGCTGCTGTCGGGGATGTCATTAATTACCAGATCAAGGTCACGAATACGGGCATCATGACATGGCCGCAGGCCCCTGTGATTACCGATGCCTTGACCGGTGGCGCCACTTGTCCCGTTGGTCCCGTGGCCCCGAATGCGACGGTCACCTGTACTGCCAGCTATACCGTCCAGCAGATTGGCCGCTGTCACAGCCGTAATCCGGCCTTGCGTGACTTGGCTCAGTACTTCAATGCGGTTCAGCTCGCGTTCGCTCATAATCACTAATCCCACGGTCAGACTCCAATCCTGCCTCAGACAGGGAAGTGTGACACT
>JAIBDT010000038.1 GCA_024686085.1 Loktanella sp. | reverse complement strand
GTTTATTGCGCAAATGGATTTAATCTGGTGCAGCGCGATAGTATTGTTGACTGGACGACCCTAACGCTCTCTAAAAAACCTTAATTCATTGGGATTTGACCGGTTTGCCTTATTCCTGCCACAATTGTGGCCGAACTTAGACACGCATGAGGTGGGGGCTTCATGTGGAGACTTATTATGTCCCTTGCGAGTATGCCATTTGACCGTCGTTTGAAGCGGATCGTTCGTAACCACCGTCGCATGAGCCACGGTGTCGTGCATTCGGTGAACAGTAACGGTTTGATCGTGGCGCGGCCACGGCTTTATAATCCAAAATTCCCGCTCAGGGGCCTATTGTTGGCCGTTGTAGCGATGTTTGCCTTCAAGGGCTTTCTTTATGCAAGCCTCGGCGCTGAAACCTTTGACCTGCGGGTTGCCGAATTAGCGGCAGGCTCTTCGGTCGAAAAGGCGGGGGCTTGGATCATGCAAGCTGATGTTGGTACAACAACAGTTGCAGGGTTTTGGAAACAGTTGGGCGTTTAACGCGCCTGCGTTGTGACCAATACCTTTGAAATACAAAATGCCGCACCCGAGTTATCGGATGCGGCATTTTGCGTGATCTATTACGCGATTTCTTAGCGAGTGATACGCTTGGCGATGCCGTCGAAGTCGCTGTAGGACAAACCAATGTCTTCCAATTCGCGTGCTGACAATTTGGACAGGGACTTATGTGTCAAACGCAAGTCATTCCACGCGACAAATGATGCCTGTGCGGATTTGACGAAATGTGTGAAGCGACCTGCGAACGGCGCAGTGATTGGACGTGTTGTGACGAAAGCCATGGGCCATTTCCTATCTAATTGCTGCTCGGCAGCGGTTTAATCTATGAGGCCCACCTAGTCGCGCAACATGGCCCCGACTAGTGTCTATTTTGCATGTCACGTATGCGTTTTTGACATATGTCGGAAAAGATGAAAATCGGCGTTAACATCAAGTAAATAAGGCCTATCAGCGTCGTGACTTACTTCTGGAGTGTCGGTTTTAGGCCGTTTTGCAGGTGCAGCAAAAATGCCACCATATTTAGCGACTTGGTTTTTGTTCGCGTTTTGTGCTAAATCGTCCGTAAGCGTAAGATAGCGCGGCAAATCGAGGGGCACGCAATGCGAGTTTTGGGAATCGATCCCGGTCTAAGGAACATGGGCTGGGGTATCATCGAGGTCGCAGGGTCACGGATCACGCATATCGCCAATGGGATTTGCACGTCGCTCGGATCTGACGATCTGGGCACGCGCTTGTCGTCCTTGCACGCACAGCTCACCCATGTCCTCAATACCTATGCCCCTGATACCGCCGCCGTTGAGCAAACCTTTGTGAACAAGGATGGCGCGGGCACCCTGAAATTGGGGCAAGCACGCGGCATTGCGATGCTGGTCCCAGCACAAGCAGGCCTTACGATTGGCGAATACTACCCCAACGCAATCAAGAAAGCCGTCGTTGGGGTCGGTCATGCTGACAAAAAGCAGATTGATCATATGATCCGCCTGCAATTGCCTGGTGTGAAACTGGCGGGGCCGGACGCTGCAGATGCGCTTGCCATTGCGATTTGTCACGCTCACCATGCACAATCAGCGGGCAGATTGTCCGAGGCATTGGCGAGGGCATCAGCATGATTGGCAAGATCGCAGGCATTTTGGAATATCGCGCAACCGACCACGTTTTGATCGATGTACGCGGGGTCGGCTACATCGTCTATGTGACCAACCGTGTGCTCGCAGGTTTACCGAGTAACGGCGAGGCTGTCGCGCTTTATACGGACCTGTTAGTCCGCGAAGACAATTTACAACTGTTTGGCTTTACCACGCTGGTTGAAAAAGAGTGGCACCGCTTGTTGATGTCCGTGCAGGGCATAGGGGCCAAAGCGTCCTTGGCAATTTTGGGTGCACTTGGGGCAGATGGCGTCAGTCGGGCGATTGCGCTGGGCGATTGGAACGCGCTGGCAAAGGCCAAAGGCGTTGGTCCCAAAACCGCACAACGGGTCGCGATCGAACTTAAAGACAAAGCGCCCGCCGTGATGGCAATGGGTGGATCAATCGCCGAAGCTTTGGGAGAAGAGGTCATCGACAATGAACCCGCACCGAAACGCCGCGCGCCCGCCCCAAAAGCGAACCCCGCACAAGGCGAAGCACTCTCCGCACTCACAAACCTTGGCTACGCGCCGGGCGATGCCGCTGGTGCAGTGGCAGAGGCAATGGGCGCAGATGCGGATCTCGACACCTCTGCTCTGATACGCGCGGCCTTGAAGCTATTGGCCCCAAAGGGGTAAAGGTGCGTCATGGAATCTGATCCCAATCTTCGCCCCGAGCCACAGGCTGGTGATGCGGACCGCGCATTGCGTCCGCAGACGCTAAATGAATTTATTGGGCAACGCGAAGCGCGGTCCAACCTGAAGGTTTTTATCGAAAGCGCAAAGATGCGTGGCGAGGCGATGGATCACGTGTTGTTCCACGGTCCTCCGGGGCTTGGGAAAACGACTCTTGCACAAATCATGGCCCGCGAATTGGGCGTGAATTTTCGTATGACATCTGGTCCTGTACTTGCCAAGGCGGGCGATTTGGCGGCGATCCTGACGAACCTCGAAGCCCGCGATGTGCTTTTTATCGACGAAATCCACCGTCTGAACCCCGCCGTCGAAGAGGTGCTTTATCCTGCCCTTGAGGACTTTGAACTCGACCTTGTGATCGGCGAAGGACCAGCCGCACGGACCGTGCGCATTGAATTGCAGCCCTTCACGCTTGTGGGCGCGACCACACGCATGGGGCTTTTGACGACGCCTTTGCGCGACCGTTTTGGTATCCCAACACGGCTAGAGTTTTACTCCGAGGACGAACTGCACGAAATCGTCACACGTGGTGCCCGCCTGATGGGCGCCCCAGCCGAGGATTTGGGCGCACGCGAGATTGCAAAACGGGCCCGCGGCACGCCACGGATTGCAGGGCGATTGTTGCGGCGCGTTGTGGATTTCGCGGTCGTTGAGGGCAATGGCAAAGTAACCCAAGCCATTGCCGATAGTTCTTTGACACGTCTTGGCGTTGATCACCTTGGACTAGACAACGCAGACCGCAGGTATTTGCGCCTTATCGCCGAAAGCTATGGCGGCGGCCCCGTGGGGATTGAAACCATGTCGGCGGCCCTTTCAGAAAGCCGCGATAGCCTAGAGGACGTGATCGAGCCTTATTTGTTGCAAAAAGGATTAATCCAGCGAACGCCGCGTGGCCGCATGTTGGCGCAGGCAGCATGGAAACACTTGGGCTTGAACCCACCCAAATCACAGACAGACTTATTTGGTGACTAAGATGATGGATGTAGCCCCGTATTTCACCCGCGTAGACGGTGACTATGTTTTCGCCCGTTGGGGGACTCCGATTGTGCCCGTGGTCTTTGGCGTGGACGATCAGACGCTGGGCTTGTTTAAAGGCGCGTTTGAGGCGGTTGTCTCACTTGCTGGGCATAAGATGGCCGAGATTGATCCCAACCTCGGGGCTAACCTGATGGTATTTTTTTGCCGTGAATGGGACGAATTGACCGAGGTGCCGCATCTGGAACAGATGATTCCAGACATCGGGCCGCTAGTCGGCCGCCTTAAATCTGCGCAGGCTAATCAATACCGCATCTTCCGTTTCGATAAGGCGGGCGCGATCTGCGGCTGCTTTGTTTTCTTGCGAATGGACGACCACTTGGCCGAGGCCCCAGCTGACACACTCGCACTCTCTCAGGCAGCACAGGTGATCTTGCTTTGGTCCGATGCCGCTTTTGCAACAGTGCCACCATTGGCGCTGATCAATGGGAACGCCGTTATTCGCCCTGAAGTCGCGGCAATCATTGCCGCCGCCTATGACCCAATCATGCCAGACGTGGCCCACGACGCCAGTCACGCATTGCGCTTGGGCGCAAGGATCACACTATGACCCACGAATTCGCTGTGCGCGTGTATTACGAAGACACCGACTTAGCCGGATTCGTATATTATGCGAACTACTTCAAATTCATTGAACGCGCCCGAAGCGAATGGGTGCGCAGCCTTGGGATCGACCAAGCGGCGATGAAAGCGAATGACGGCGTTGTATTTGCGGTGCGCCGTGTCGAAGCAGACTACCTGATGCCCGCCAATTACGACGACGAATTGATCGTGTGCACAGTGGTTGAAAGACAAACCGGTGCGCGTTTGGTCTTAAAACAGACCGTTCTGCGTGATGATGTGCCGCTTTTCGAGGCGCTTGTAACCATCGTTGCAATCGCGTCAAATGGGGCTGCCGCGCGGCTTCCAGCAAACTTCCGCCGAGATCAGCCCTGAAATCACGTCGAGTTGATAGATTTCATCTGTCAAATGGTCTAATCTGGTCCTAATCAGAGCCCAAATGGGCCAAATAGGCAGAGCAGGCATTATGGAACTAGCAACCGATTATACGATGTGGGCGTTGTTCGCCCGCGCGACTTTGACCGTGAAACTGGTCATGCTGATGTTGATGGCCGCATCCATTTGGTGCTGGGCCGTGATTATCGACAAGATGATCCAATACCGCAAAGCGCGCGCCGAGGCAGAGATCTTTGACCGTGCCTTCTGGTCGGGCGAGCCGCTGGATGCGTTGTTTGACCAGATCGGCACGACCCCACAGGGGCAAAGCCAAAAGATTTTCGCAGCAGGCATGTTGGAATGGCGCAGATCACATCGCCAAGATGGCGGGCTGATTGCAGGCGCGCAAGCGCGCATCGACCGATCCATGGACGTGGCGATTAATAAAGAAGCAGCCAAACTGCAAAAGGGTTTGCCCGTGCTTGCAACAGTTGGGTCGACCGCGCCGTTCGTCGGTCTGTTCGGGACGGTCTGGGGCATCATGAACGCCTTTATCGAAATCGCAGAATCGCAAACTACCAACCTCGCTGTGGTTGCCCCCGGTATCGCCGAGGCGCTCCTTGCGACGGGTCTTGGCCTGATGGCCGCGATCCCTGCCGTTATTTTCTACAACAAGCTGTCTGCCGATAGTGACCGCGTCGTTTCTGGCTACGAGGCCTTTGCCGACGAATTTGCAACCATCCTTAGTCGTCAGTTGGATAGCTGAATGGCTGCGGGTGTCATTAAATCAGAGGGCGGCGGGGGCGGTCGTCGCCGCGGTCGTCGCAGGGTGCAGCCGATGGCTGAAATCAACATCACGCCTTTCGTGGACGTCATGTTGGTCTTGTTAATCATCTTCATGGTTGCCGCGCCGCTCATGACGGTCGGCGTGCCAGTAGAGCTACCAAAAACCGCAGCCACTGCCTTGCCGTCCGACCAAGAAGAGCCGCTGACAGTGACGATCACTGGTGAAGGGATCGTCATGATTCAGAACACCGAAACCGATCCGTCAGAGCTTGTGGTCAAACTGCAAGCAATTGCGGCAGAGCGCACATCAGACCGCATTTTCTTGCGTGCTGACGGGGCCAATGCATGGAATACGGTGGCCGAAATCATGGGCGCTTTGAACGCGGGCGGGTTCTCGAATATCGGGCTTGTCACGGATATTGCAGGACCTTCGCCGTCAGGCGATGACGGGTAACAATATGCAGACCCCTGGCACCTACATTTCTGCAATCGGCCACGTCGGGCTGATTGGCTGGCTGATCCTTGGGTGGGGTCTTAGCTCTGATCCGTTGGATTTTGAGGTTGCACAGGTGTCGGTTGTCTCTGGCGAAGAATACGCAGCGCTTGTTGCAGCTTCAACGCCGAACCCCAGCACCGCAGAGCCGACAGAGCCCGTGTCGCCAATCGTGGACGAACCACCCGCACCACCTGTAGATGAAGCCCCGCCGCAGGTGCAGCCAACGCCTGAACCGTCCGAGCCTCCTGTAGAAGAGATCCCACCGCCAGAGCCACTCGCGCCACCTGTCGCGCCCGACGAAGTGACGGATGTCGCACCCGCGCAGCCAACGCCGCCTGAAGTTGCGGAACCTGATGTGGTAATAGATCAACGTCCGCAGCCGCGCCCGTCCGTGCGTGTGGCGCCAGTGCCTGTCGCGCCGCCACCTGCAGACGCACAAGTGGCCGAAGTCGTGCAAGAGGCCGTTGTGCCAGACGAGACTGCAGCCACAGAAGTTGCTGAACCAGCCGTGGAGGCCACCGCACCCGAAGAGGCTGCCGCAGAGATTGTGATCGCGGATGAAACGCCATCAGGCGCTGTCACCACGTCCTTGCGCCCGCAGACCCGACCCAATCGACCCGCACCTGTTGCCCCTCCGCAGACGCCCGAGGCGACGACCACAGCAAGCAGCACAAACGCCGAGAACGCAGCGGTCGCGGCCGCTTTGGCAGATGCTTTGGCGGCCACGTCCAGCCCTAATGTCCCTGCAGGCCCGCCTATGACGGGATCTGAAAAAGAAGGGTTTCGCGTCGCGGTTAATGCATGTTGGAACGTCGATCCGGGGTCACAGGCGGCGCGGGTGACTTTGACCGTCGGGTTCCGGCTGACACAGGCAGGAAAAGTCGACGGTGACGTGCAGCAATTATCGGCGACAGGTGGGGACGCAAGTGCGACCAACATCGCCTTCCAAGCGGCTCGTCGTGCGATTTTGCGTTGCGGTGCAAACGGTTACGATCTGCCAGCGGACAAATACGACCAATGGCGGGATGTCGAGATCACGTTTGACCCGTCAGGGATGCGAATGCGTTAAACGGTGGTGCGTGCAAAGGCGGTGAATTCCCCTTTGTATTGTGCCATAAACAGGTATGAACAAGCGCGGCGTGAAGTCGGGTAAACTGAAGTGAGGCTAGGCGATGTTAAAGCGATTAATGGTTGTGATGTTGGCTGTCTTGCTGGGCGGCTCTGCGATGGCGCAAAGTGGGCCTTTGAGGCTGACGATTACAGATGGGGTCATCGAACCTCTGCCCTATGCTCTGCCAACATTTCAGGCCGAAAACACCGAAGCAACACAAGTTGCAAACGACCTTAGCCGCCTTGTGGCAAAGGATTTGTCAGGCACCGGACTGTTTCGCGAAATTCCCAGCTCTGCCTTTATCAGCCAGAATAGCGCGTTCACGCAATCCGTAGCCTACCCCGATTGGCGTGCAATCAATGCGCAGGCTTTGATCACAGGTGCGGTGACAGTATCGGGCAACCAGCTGATCGTAAAGTTCCGCTTGTTCGACGTCTTTTCGGGCGCTGAAATGGGCGGCGGTTTGCAGTTTGCAGGTACAGTTGATGGCTGGCGGCGCATGGGTCACAAAGTTGCCGACGCTGTTTACAGCCGGATCACAGGCGAAGGCGGATACTTTGATAGCCGCGTGGTCTATGTCGCCGAAAGCGGCCCGAAAGATCAGCGTCAAAAGCGTCTGGCCGTGATGGATTACGATGGCGCAAACGTGCAATTCCTGACTGACAGCGCGGCGTTGGTACTGGCACCGCGGTTTTCTCCTACAGGCGACCGCGTTCTTTACACTAGCTTTGAATCAGGCTTTCCGCGCATTAATATCCTCGACGTGGCCTCCGTAGGGCGCCGTCAGTTGACCACCGCGCCGGGTGAAATGGCCTTTAGTCCGCGGTTCTCACGTGATGGCAGCCAAGTGATTTACAGCCTCGCAAATGGCGGCAACACCGACATCTACCGTTCCGACTTGAATTCTGGTGCGGCGATCCGTTTGACCGAAGCGCCGTCAATCGAAACCGCACCCAGCCTGTCGCCTGATGGCAGTCAGATCGTTTTTGAAAGCGATCGGTCTGGGACACAGCAACTTTACATTATGTCTGCAAATGGCGGCGATGCGCGTCGGATTTCCTTTGGAGATGGCCGCTATGGCACGCCGGTCTGGTCGCCGCGCGGGGACCTGATTGCGTTCACCAAACAAAACGCAGGTCGGTTTCATATCGGTGTGATGCGGACCGATGGGTCCGAAGAACGGCTTTTGACCGCGTCGTTCTTGGATGAAGGACCAACGTGGTCGCCAAACGGACGCGTACTTATGTTTATGCGCGAAACCCAAGGGGCTGTAGGCACATCATCGCTGTATTCCGTCGATATTTCAGGCCGTAACTTGCAGCCAGTGGCGATTAACGGCGGGGCATCTGATCCGTCATGGGGTCCGTTACAGCCGTAACAAGCCGTTATTTCCTTGGCGGTGAATTACGTGTTAGCGTAGCCGCAAAAGAGCAGTTAAAAATGGGACAAACACTATGAATATCTTGACCAAAGTAGCCGTCATTGGCTTGGTTCTCACAACCGCCGCATGTACGCGCCCTGACCGTTTCGGGGCAGGCGCGGGCGACGGCGTGAACACAGGCTCTATTGCGCCGATTGATCCAAACGCAGCCATGACGGGGGCGAATGATCCCAAAAGTCCGCTGTATTTCAACCAGACCATCGGTGATCGGGTGCTGTTTCAGGTCGATACATCGACGCTGACCGACCAAGGTAAGGCAATCTTGAATGGTCAGGCCAGTTGGCTGCAAACCAACTCTGACTATCTGGCGATCATCGAAGGGCACGCCGACGAGCAGGGAACACGTGAATACAACATCGGTCTTGGCTTCCGCCGTGCCAATGCGGTGCGCGAATACCTTGTGTCACAGGGTGTGCCTGCAAACCGCCTGCGCGTGACAAGCTACGGGAAAGAACGGCCAATTCAGGTCTGTTCTGCTGAAAGCTGCTACGCGCAAAACCGTCGTGCGGTGACTGTCATTTCTATCGCATCACTCAGCTAAGGACCACACTATGTTGCACCGCTTCGCCTTGATCATTGCCCTTGGATGGGTCGCACCTGTGGCCTTTGCTCAAGATCAAACCTTGGCGGATATCCGTCAGCAATTGACTGTGCTTTACACTGACGTGCAGCGGTTACGCACCGAATTGTCGACCACGGGCGCGCTGACGACGGGGGCGGTGGGCAATACGCCGCTGGATCGTTTAAATGCGATCGAGGCGGAACTGGTCCGCTTGACAGCCAAGACCGAAGAAGTCGAATTTCGGGTCAACCGGATTACGGTGGATGGCACGAACCGTATGGGTGACCTCGAATTTCGCCTGTGTGAATTGGAAGACGGTTGCGATATCGCATCGCTTGGCGATACGCCCAGTTTGGGCGGTGTGGACAGTGCCGATAACGTGCCTGTCGCGACACCAGCGCCCGCACCAGGCGGCCCTGCATTGGCAATCGGCGAAAGCCAAGACTTTGAGCGGGCGCAGGAGGCGCTCGCATCAGGTGACTTTCGCAGCGCCGCTGACCAGCTTGCGACCTTTGGCACGTCCTACCCCGGCTCTCCAATAGCGGCAGAGGCTGCGTATTTGCGCGGCGAAGCATTGGAAGGTTTGGGCGAGATGACCAACGCTGCACGTGCCTACCTGGAGGCATTTTCAGCGAATCCTGTGGGCAACAAGGCCCCTGACGCTTTGTTCAAGCTCGGCTTCTCACTGGCATCTATCGGACAAGTGCAAGACGCGTGTTTGACATTGGCCGAGGTCGGCGTGCGCTTTCCAGGTAGCGTGGCGGCAAGCGATGCCCAATCTGCCATGGTGCAATTCGCATGCAGCTAAGCCCGATTTCGGGTGAGGACATCCGGCTTGTTCATTGGATCGGCAAAGCCTTTACCAATACCCCTGAAAAGATCGGGATCGCTGTGTCGGGCGGCGGCGATTCAATGGCGATGCTGCATCTTTTTGCGCGTTGGTCTGAAAAGACGGGACACCCGATTGCGGCTGTGACCGTTGATCACGGTCTGCGTGATGGATCCGACAAAGAGGCCGCCGGCGTGGCCGCTTACTGTGCCGAAATCGGCGTACCGCATGAGACGCTTATCTGGACCGATTGGGACGGGCACGGCAACCTACAGGCCGTTGCTCGCGACGCCCGATACCGCCTAATGACCGACTGGGCCCGCGAAAACGGCGTGGGCGGCATTGCGATCGGGCATACCAAAGACGACAGCGCCGAGACCTTTGTGATGCGTTTGGCGCGCAAGGCGGGAATTGACGGTCTGGCAGCAATGGACAAAGAATTTATCCGCAACGGGATGGCCTTTGCCCGCCCGCTTTGGATGTGCAGCCGTGCGGAACTGCGTGGCTACCTGACCCGCCACGACGTAAAATGGGTGGATGACCCATCCAATGACGACATCGACTTTGAACGTATCCGTGTACGCAAAGCCTTGGCCGAACTGGCCAAGCTTGGCGTCGGGTCCGACGCGCTCCAACACACCGCCATGGCAATGCGGCAATCGCGTGACGCGCTCGATCACTACACTGCAATCGAGGCCGCCCGCCATGTGACTGCAGACAAGGGTGATTTGGTGATGCCATTGCAGCCTGACTTGCCCGTTGAAATCACTCGCCGTTTGCGCACCAAAGCCATTCAATGGATGGGCCAGATGCCTTATCCGCCACGGCTAACCTCGATGCAGCACCTGATGGAAGGGCTATCGCTAGAGGGTAAACATACGCTCGCGGGCTGTATCGTGACGCTCCAAGACGGGCAAATGCGGATCATGCGTGAAGCGAATGCAGTGCGGCTTTTGGTGTGCCCGACCGACCAAATTTGGGACGGACGCTGGCAATTTGAGGGGCCACATGCCGCCAATTTGCAGCTACGGCCCTTGGGTGAAGGCATTTTGGACTGCCCGAACTGGCGAGATGCGGGGATTGCGCGTGCCACGCTGATGGCCTCACCGGCCGTTTGGGACGGTAATACCCTTATTTCTGCCCCATTAGCCGGATTTAACCCCGAATGGAGGGCGCGGATTGTCGCGGATTTCCATTCTTGGTTGGTTGCGCATTGAAGATTAGGTTTTTGCCTCTATTTTAGAGGAAACGTCTGACGCGACTCTGTCGCCTCTCTTTCCCGATATTAAAGGAGTGTCCCCTTGGGCAACACACGTAACGTCGTATTTTGGGTTGTCTTGTTCCTGCTGGTGCTCGCGCTGTTTAATTTATTTAGCGGCTCGACCAATAGCACCATGAGCAATTCCAAAAGCTATTCTGAATTCGTCTCGGCTGTAGACGGGGCCAGCGTTGCGCAAGTGACCTTAGATGGCGAACAAATCCGCTACCGTGGCACCGACGGCAAAGACTATGTCACCATCATGCCGCGTGATGCGGCGGTGACCGAGATGTTGATCGCCAAAGGCGTGCCAGTTGTCGCCCAAGCGCAAGAGCAGTCTGGTTTGCAGACTTTCCTTGTTGGCCTCCTGCCATTCGTTCTGCTGATCGGGGTCTGGATTTACTTCATGAACCGTATGCAAGGTGGCGGTAAGGGCGGTGCGATGGGCTTTGGTAAATCCAAAGCCAAGCTGCTGACCGAAAAGCACGGGCGCGTCACATTTGACGACGTGGCGGGCATTGATGAGGCGAAAGAAGAGCTCGAAGAAATCGTTGAATTCCTGCGGAACCCGCAGAAATTTAGCCGTTTGGGCGGTAAAATTCCCAAAGGCGCTCTGCTTGTGGGCCCTCCAGGGACCGGTAAAACACTGCTTGCGCGTGCGATTGCAGGCGAGGCGGGCGTGCCGTTCTTTACGATCTCCGGCTCTGACTTTGTTGAAATGTTCGTCGGTGTCGGTGCATCCCGTGTGCGTGACATGTTCGAGCAGGGCAAAAAGAACGCGCCATGTATCATCTTTATCGACGAAATCGATGCGGTCGGTCGGTCACGTGGCGCAGGCCACGGCGGTGGCAACGATGAACGCGAACAGACATTGAACCAACTCTTGGTCGAGATGGACGGGTTTGATGCCAATGAAGGTGTCATCATTGTTGCGGCAACCAACCGACCTGACGTTCTTGACCCAGCCTTGCTGCGTCCCGGTCGCTTTGACCGTCAAATTCAGGTACCAAACCCAGACATCAAAGGCCGTGAAAAGATTTTGGCCGTGCATGCCCGCAAAACCCCGCTTGGTCCCGATGTTGATTTGCGGATTATTGCACGCGGCACACCGGGTTTCTCAGGGGCTGATCTGGCAAACTTGGTTAACGAATCTGCGCTGATGGCTGCCCGTATTGGTCGCCGATTCGTCACGATGCATGATTTCGAGTCCGCCAAGGACAAGGTCATGATGGGGGCAGAACGTCGCTCTATGGTCATGACTGACGATGAGAAAAAACTGACAGCTTACCATGAAGCAGGCCATGCAATTGTGGGTCTCAACGTGCCCGATCACGATCCGATCCACAAGGCGACGATCATCCCGCGCGGCCGTGCACTGGGTCTGGTTCTGTCATTGCCAGAGCGCGACCAATTGTCCGTCAGCTACCGCAAGTACAAGTCCAAAATCGCCATGGCGATGGGGGGTAAGGTTGCAGAAGAGCTTATCTTTGGGCACGATCACGTCACATCAGGTGCGACCTCTGACATTCAACAAGTCACACGGATTGCCCGTGCGATGGTCACGCAGTTCGGTTTCTCTGAAAAGATCGGTCATATCGACTATGCCAACGAACAGCAGTCACATCTGGGGGCTTATAGCGGTGGGACGACTCACTCTGCTGAAACGCAAAAACTGATCGACGAAGAGGTGCGCCGCTTTATCGACGAAGGTTACGAGACAGCAAAACGGGTCTTGACCGAAAAGGCCGATGATCTTGAACGCTTGGCCCAAGGCCTGCTCGAGTATGAAACACTGACCGGCAACGAGATCACACGCGTGATCGCAGGCGAGGCTTTGAACCGTGGCGATGACGCGGATGATACGCCACCTGAAAGCGGCAGCTCGGTCACGGCGATCCCCAAAACCAAGCCGAAAAAGCCCAAGGCCCCCGACGCGGGCCTAGAGCCAGAGCCAACACCATAATAATTACGCCGCCCCTTCACTGGGGCGGCGTTTTTCATTGATGTGTGATGTCATGAAAAGGCATTTGCCTAGGCTTACCTGTCGCGTTACCAATTCCCAAACCGATAGGAGACATCCATGCCTGCACTCGCGCCCACAGAACAATACGGCGAAATCGTTTGGCTCGGACGCGTGCCCCCCGATGAGGGGCTGCGCAGCTCTAAGATGGATGCATTGTCGCTAAGCTATGCAGGGGCAGAAGGCGAGGCGCACAGTGGACTGACCCGCGCGTCGTGCGTGCGCGTGAAATCGCAATGGCCCGAATGTACCGAAATCCGCAATGTGCGGCAGCTTTCAGTCATGTCCCAAGAAGAGATTGACGCAATTGCGGCAGGCTGCGGCTTGGATGCTCTTGATCCAGCCTTGCTGGGCTGCTCGATTGTCGTGAAAGGAATCTCTGATTTCACCCATGTGCCGCCGTCTTCGCGACTTCAGTCACCTGACGGGACAACAATCGTTATCGACATGGAAAACCGGCCCTGCAATTTCCCCGGTCGCGAGATCGAGGCGGATCACCCAACCCACGGCAAGCCGTTCAAGGCCGCGGCAGCGGGAAAACGCGGAGTGACCGCCTGGGTCGAACGTGAAGGCGTGTTCCGGGTTGGAGATAAATTACGGTTGCATGTCCCTGATCAACGCGCATGGAGACCTTAATGGGTCACTTTCGTTTCTGATCAGAAACGGTTTTACGGCTCCCGACGATTCCGAAGGTCAAAATGTCGCAATCGCAGTGTGGCGCGACTGGTCGGCTGGTTAGACATGGTGCAGAACACATGGGCGCTACGTCCACGCACAGGGAAAACATCACATGGCTTACAAAACTGATATTGAAATCGCGCGCGCCGCGAACAAGCTACCGATCCAAGAGATTGGCGCAAAGCTTGGAATTGGTAGCGACGACCTGCTGCCATACGGCCATGACAAAGCGAAGGTCAGCCAGCGCTTTATTGATTCGGTGCAGGACCGCCCGAACGGCAAGCTGATCTTGGTGACAGCGATCAACCCAACCCCTGCGGGCGAAGGTAAAACAACGACAACAGTTGGTCTTGGTGACGGCCTGAACCGCATCGGCAAAAAAGCCGCTGTTTGTATTCGTGAGGCATCGCTTGGGCCGAACTTCGGTATGAAGGGCGGGGCTGCTGGCGGCGGTATGGCGCAGATCGTTCCGATGGAAGACATGAACCTGCACTTCACAGGCGACTTCCACGCAATCACATCCGCGCACAACCTGCTGTCTGCAATGATCGACAACCATATCTATTGGGGCAATGCGCTAGAAATCGACATTCGTCGGGTTGCTTGGCGTCGAGTTCTTGACATGAACGACCGCGCCCTGCGTCAGATCAACGTGTCCCTTGGAGGGGTCGCAAACGGATTTCCACGTGAAGCGGGCTTTGATATTACTGTGGCTTCTGAAGTCATGGCGATCCTTTGCCTCGCCAAGAACCTCAAAGACCTGCAAGAGCGTCTGGGCGCGATGATCGTGGCTTACCGTCGCGACCGGTCCCCAGTTTATTGCCGCGATATCAAGGCCGACGGCGCGATGACTGTGCTGCTGAAAGACGCAATGCAGCCGAACCTCGTGCAGACACTTGAAAACAACCCTGCGTTTGTGCACGGTGGACCGTTCGCAAACATCGCACACGGCTGTAACTCTGTGACGGCAACAACAACTGCGTTGAAAATCGCGGACTACGTTGTGACCGAAGCTGGCTTTGGGGCCGACCTCGGCGCTGAAAAGTTCTTGAACATCAAGTGCCGCAAAGCAGGGCTGTCGCCTGACTGTGTTGTACTTGTGGCAACTGTGCGTGCGATGAAAATGAACGGTGGGGTGGCAAAAGCCGACCTTGGGTCCGAGAATGTTGATGCGGTCAACTCTGGCTGTGCCAACCTTGGCCGTCACATCGGTAACCTCAAGTCTTTCGGCGTGCCTGTTGTGGTTGCGATCAACCACTTCGTGACCGATACGGACGCGGAAGTGCAGGCGGTGAAGGACTATGTGAAAACCCAAGGGTCCGAGGCTGTGCTGTCCCAACACTGGGAGTTTGGGTCCAAAGGGTCTGAAGAGCTTGCCAAGAAAGTTGCGGAAATCGCGGAGAGCGGCGTATCCAACTTTGCGCCAATCTATCCCGATGATATGGCTTTGCTGGACAAGATTAATGTGATCGCCAAGCGCATCTATCACGCGGATGAAGTGTTAGCCGATCAAAAGATCCGCAACCAGTTGAAAGAATGGGAAGATCAGGGCTACGGCAACCTGCCAATCTGCATGGCGAAAACTCAGTACTCGTTCACAACCGACCCGGAACGTCGCGGCGCACCTACAGGCCACTCTGTGCCCGTGCGCGAGGTCCGTCTGTCTGCAGGTGCGGGCTTTGTGGTCGTGATCTGCGGTGAAATCATGACGATGCCTGGCCTGCCACGTGTGCCTTCCGCTGAAAATATCATGTTGAACGCTGACGGCCAAATCGAAGGCTTGTTCTAAACCATATGCGGGCGCGGAGGGCATCAAGCCCTGAGCGCCCGCGTCACGCTTTTAGCGCGAAATTTAACCTCGAAAGAAAACACATGACAGCGACAGTAATTGACGGAAAAGCCTTTGCCGCAACGGTCCGTGAAAAAGTAGCAGCCCACGTGACCCGCTTGAAAGAAGAGCATGGCATCACTCCGGGATTGGCGGTTGTCTTGGTCGGTGAAGACCCCGCAAGCCAAGTTTATGTGCGATCCAAAGGTAAGCAAACAGTCGAAGTTGGCATGCAAAGCTATGAATTCAAGCGTGATATCGACATCACCGAAGATGAGCTTCTTGCGCTGATTGCACAATTGAACGCCGATCCGTCAGTGCATGGCATCTTGGTGCAACTACCGTTGCCTGCACATCTGGACAGCGATCTTGTTATCAATGCAATTGACCCTGCAAAGGATGTCGACGGATTTCATATCTCGAATGTCGGCCTGCTGGGGACCGGACAGAAATCCATGGTGCCTTGCACACCTCTTGGCTGCCTGATGATGCTGCGCGACCACCACGGCAGCCTGTCAGGCCTAAATGCGGTTGTTGTGGGGCGGTCTAACATCGTTGGCAAACCAATGGCGCAACTGCTTCTGGGTGACAGCTGCACCGTCACAATCGCCCATAGCCGCACCAAGGACCTGCCAGAGGTCGTGCGCCGTGCAGACATCGTCGTTGCTGCTGTAGGACGCCCCGAGATGGTGATTGGCGACTGGATCAAGCCAGGCGCGACTGTCATTGACGTGGGCATCAACCGGATTGAAAAGCCCGAAGGTGGCACACGTTTGGTCGGCGATGCAGACTATGCAAGCTGCGCGGCAGTCGCCGGTGCGATCACACCTGTGCCTGGTGGCGTCGGGCCAATGACGATCGCGTGTTTGTTGGCAAATACAATCACCGCATGTTGCCGTGCAAACAATTTGCCCGAGCCAGAAGGGCTGACTGCATAACCGGATCACAAATAAGTGACGTAGGGTAAAACCTTCGAAAATTTTCCCCCTTTCTTACTTTCATATCTGTAGGTTAACCCTATTGGATAACGATTGATTAAGAATATGCATTGGGGGTTACGTGAAGGATTTTTGGTCCAACTTTCGCCGTATCACATTTACGAACCAAAACTTTTTTACAGTTTTTCTGGTGTGGGTAATATGTGCTTTTTTGGGACCATTCGGAACCTACGAGCAGATTCCTTTGCTTGGGCGAGCGATCTACTGGGGACCGCTCGTGGCACTTGCGCTGTTAGGAAGCGGCCTGAGCTGTGCGATAGCTTTGCAATGGCTGCCTTGCCGCAACCAAACGGAACATGTGCTGATTTCCTCTGGCGTATTTGTCATCCTTTTCTCGCCAATCATGTTCGTGGTCGCGTCTTCGGGGTTTATCGGAAATCTGCCCAACCCGATCTCACTAGCACATGTGCTTGCAACGGCCTTTGCATTTGCCTGCGTCTTGGGTGTTTGGGGCGTATTGTTTGGCGAGCAAGCAGTCTTGTTTGGCGAAGAACCCAAAGAGCGCGCTCGACTTTATGCGCGTTTGCCGGATGTTGGTCTGAACACAATCGTGCGGATCACGGTGCAAGATCACTATGTCGATGTGCGGTTATCAGACGGATGTTCCCATCGCTTGCTGATGCGGTTTTCAGATGCAGTCAATGAGATGGATGACGCTGATGGGTTTTGCGTTCATCGGTCGCATTGGGTGTCCCGTGATGCGGTCGCGCAGGCGGTGAAAGATGGGCAAAAGGAATTTGCAATCCTAACCTCGGGCGAGCGTATTCCGATCAGTAAGACCTACCGACAGAACGTGGTTTCCGCAGGGTTCTTG
This sequence comes from Loktanella sp., assembly GCA_024686085.1. Classification (GTDB taxonomy): domain Bacteria; phylum Pseudomonadota; class Alphaproteobacteria; order Rhodobacterales; family Rhodobacteraceae; genus Yoonia. The sequence goes on along the minus strand of JAIBDT010000038.1, from coordinate 15,108 downwards.
TAACTGGGACAGGGATCGCGGTTTTGCCTGTCATGACCGCGATGGCACCATTGGGAAACAGGTTTGTCAAAGGCTCTGCCAGACTGCTTAAGCCGCCCGTATATGTCCCGAACGCGGGCATGATCAGGCGATCATGATCATATAGAAAACACGGCCTCGCAGGGCCCGATCCGCGCAACCCATGTTTTGGATGATAGTGGCCCGATACCTCGCCCGTGGCTTTCGTCGCGATATGGCGAAACGCCAATCCCCTGATTTGAAATGCGTCGTGGTGGCTGCCGCCAATCTCAATCGGACCGGGGTCATGGTTGCCTTCGATCCAAATCCATCGGCGCCCTGCCTGCAGTTGCGCGAAGGTTGCGGCGGCCTGCGGGCTTAACTCTTTGCTGGCATCAAGATCGTCAAAACTGTCGCCAAGGCAAATCACGCTCTTGGGATCAAAGCGATTGATCTCGTCCTCCAAGCGCGCCAGCGTGTCCGTCGTCTCGAATGGGGGCAACATCGTTCCCGTCCGCCGTGCGATGCGACCCGATTTTCCCAAATGCAGGTCAGACACGCAAAGGGTTTGCGTATCGGGCAACCACAAGGCGCGGCGCGCCGTCGCAACAAGGGATACATCGGAGAATGTGAAAGCATGATCGGTCATGTGGGTGAAGTGAGGCTATCAGAGATCAAAATCAACCCTCAACCTCACCCAATCCCGCGGCCTTCATCAGTGCGTCCGCTTGGTCCTTCAGCATTTTTTCGCGACCCTCACCGGCCACAGGAACACGGCCAACCTCTAACAACATGGGGGCGGCTAGTGGTGAAATCCGATTCAGCCTTTGGTGGTCAACATAGCCCTGCGTGCGGGTCAGCATCTCCTCCACGCGGCCAAAATCAACAAGACCGCGCATCGCCTCCTCGCGCGTAATGCGCAGCATCAAATGATCAGGGTCATATTTTGTCAGCGTGTCATACAAGATATCGCTGGAAAACGTCGCTTGACGACCGGACTTTCGGGCTTGGGGCAAGTTACGTTCGATCAAACCCGCAATCGTGGCCGAGCTGCGAAAGGTTCGTTTCATCACGGCATTGCCCGCCAGCCACGACGACAACCCGTCGCGCAGCACAATCGGGTCAAGTAGGGCAGCAGGGTCGGTCACAAGGTCTAGGCCCCAAATAAGCGTCGCGTAATCTGTGGCGACAAATCCAAGCGGATGCAGGCGCTGGTTCTCCATGCGCTGTGTCAGCAAAAGCCCCAGCGTCTGCTGCGCATTGCGGCCTGCAAACCCGTAAAAACAAGCGTAATGGCGGTTATCATGCGCAAAGGTTTCCACCAATATGCGATCGACCTGTGGCAGTTGCGACACCTCGCGTTGCAAGGCCAGCCAGCTTTGGGTATGCGCTGGCAGCGCGGGCCATGTATCCTGCCTGAACATCTTAAGGATACGCGCAGACAACTGGGTCGAGGTTGCGAACTTCGTCCCTGAAAAGGTTGCAATTTTTGGCGCTTTGTCTGCACGACGGGTCACCTGAACCGTCAACTCGCGTAACCCCTCATAGCGCACGATTTGCCCGCCAATCAGAAAGGTATCCCCAACCGTCAGCGTCGCGGCAAAGGCTTCCTCCACCTCACCTAACGCCTTGAAGCTTCCCTTCAATTTGACCTTCAGCATATCGGTGTCTTGGATCGTGCCGATATTCATGCGTATACGCTGGGCGGCACGCGGGTCACGCAATTGCCATTGCCCGTCAGGGCGCTGCAACAGGCGTTTCCACTTGTCATAGGCCCGCAGCGCATAGCCACCCGTCGCGCAGAAATCCAAACAATCGTCAAACGCGGCGCGGGATAAACTGCTATAGGCACCGACCGTTTTGATTTGATGATATAGGTCGAGCGCATCGAATGGACCCGCACAGGCCGCAATCAGGATGTGTTGGCATAGCACGTCCTTGGGGCCGTCGCCGCGCGGATCACCATCTAGATCGTGGTCCTTTGCGGCCTCTAATGCGGCAACACATTCGACGACCTCAAACCGGTTTGCGGGGATCAGCATTGCCTTGGACGGCGCATTATACCGATGGTTCGCTCGCCCGATCCGCTGCACCAACCGCTTCACGTTTTTGGGGGCGCCGACTTGGATCACCAAATCGACATCGCCCCAATCAATCCCCAGATCAAGCGTACCCGTGCAGACAATCGCGCGCAAAGCACCCGAGATCATGGCGGCCTCGACCTTTTCGCGCTGCGCCTTGTCCAGACTGCCGTGATGGATGGCAATCGGTAAACTCTCATCATTCGCCAGCCAAAGATTATGAAAATAAACCTCGGCCTGCGCACGGGTGTTGTGAAAGATAAGTGTGGTTTTATGTTTTTTTATCTCCTTAAGGACAGAAGGAATGCTGTACTTTGCACCACCACCTGACCAAGGCGGCGGCTCATCCGTAATCAACATAGAAATATCGGGGCCGGGACCGGCGTCGGCGTGCAAAATACGGCAAGGATCAGGATGACGCGCGAGCAGATGCGCAATTGCATCTGGGTCCTCAACGGTGGCGGATAATCCGACACGGCGCATGTCAGGCGCAATCGCCTGCAAGCGGCTGAGGGCCAGCATCAATTGGTCGCCGCGTTTGCTTTCTGACAGGGCATGGATTTCGTCCACAATCACCCGCTGCAATCCTGCAAACATGCGGGGCGCATCTTCATAGCTTGTCAGCAGGGCGAGGCTTTCCGGTGTCGTCAGCAGAATATGCGGCGGATCGGCGCGCTGCCTGCGTTTTTGGGTATAAGAGGTGTCGCCTGTGCGATCCTCGATCCGAACGGGCAAGCCGATCTCGTCCACAGGGGTGCGCAGATTACGTTTGATATCCGCCGCTAACGCCTTCAGGGGCGATATATAAAGCGTGTGCAGTCCAGCGTGGTCACCATCAGCAAGTTCAGCAAGGGTCGGCAAAAACCCCGCCAGTGTTTTGCCGCCACCTGTCGGGGCAATCAGCAAAAGAGCGGGATCAGTCGCGTGGGACAGCATATCGCGCTGATGGGGGTGCAGCGACCACCCGCGTGCGGCAAACCAAGTCTCTAAAGGGGCGGGCAGGTTGGTCATGGACCTAACCTGCTGCTAAACCCGCTGCGGTCAAGGGCGATTAACGGACAATGTCTTCTTCGACAACAAACATGTTGGCCCAAGCCCGATCAATTAACTCTGGGGTCATCTGATACGGAATACCCTCAAATTCACAGATCGCAATCATCTGGTCGATCAAAAAGATGGGCTGATAGTTGGCATAGACATTGTCGATTTCAGGATAACGCTTGTTCAGCAAGTGAATGAGCGTCGCCTCGTCCAATGGCATTTTCTTCTTGCGGGCAACCATCGCAAAGATCTTTAGAAAATCAGCCTGCGACGGGCCATCAATTTTGATCTTAAAGAAAATACGACGTAGCGCGGCTTTATCGAAGATCGCATTTGGGTGAAAGTTGGTCGAGAAAATCACAAGGGTGTCAAACGGCACCTCGAATTTCTCGCCCGATTGCAGGGCAAGAATATCTTTGTTTTCTTCCAGTGGAACAATCCAGCGGTTGACCAAAGTCTGCGGTGGCTCGGCTTGGCGACCAAGGTCGTCGACAATGAAGATGCCGCCAGTGGACTTTAGCTGCAGCGGGGCCTGATAGGTGCGCGCCGTGGGGTTATAAACCAGATCAAGCATATCCAGCGTCAATTCACCGCCCGTAATCACGGTCGGGCGTTCGCAACGGACATAGCGGGTGTCATAACGACCTGACGTGCGGCGAAGACTGTTGGGATCGTCCACATCTTCTTCGGCAGCGGAATGCACGATCGGGTCATAAACCGTGATAACCTGACCCGAAAATTCAATGGCACGAGGGACATAGATCTTATCTCCCAAAGCGTCACGAATACCGTTTGAAATTGAGGACTTACCATTACCTGGAGGGCCGTACATCAAAATGGATCGACCTGCGCCAACCGCAGGGCCAAGGTTGCCCAACAGGCTGGGTGGCAAAATAAGATGCCCCATCGCGTTGGAAAGCTGATCACGGGTGATGGAAAGATTCCGGATCGATTGGCGCTCGATCTGTTGGCGGTAGATGTCCAACGGCACTGGCATAGCACCAAAGTATTCTGATTGGGCCAGTGCATCTTGCGCACGCGCTTTGCCTTGATCGGTGAGCTGGTACCCCATTTCATTGCCGCTGCCAGCGGCCATGGTGCCAGTCGCCTCGATCAGACGTTGGCCGCGACACAAATCAACTAATTCCTGGACGACATTGACGGGCAGGCAGATGACGCGGGCCATTTCTGTGACCAAGCTGGCGTTCATACGGAACATGGATTTAATCAAAATATCGCGCATCATGGCTAACGGTAGCTGCATCTGCGCGAGCGTCTTAGGTGCTGGCGGTGCCATCACGCTCGAAGTTTGCATATTCATAGTGTTCTGCCTTTAATCTCGGCCACCCGCATGCGGATGGTGTTCGAGTTAACTATTGCGGCAATTTGTGTCTAAATGATGGATAAAGCGGCGAGGTTTCGTGGCATTGTGCCTTTTTACCAGTTTTGCGTCAGCGCTAGCAGCAAATAAAACACCAAGGTCATGCCCAATGGCAATCCCATCGGGAAACGGCGGCCAGCGGTCCAACTTTCCCATTCGGGGACGAGGCGGCGCAACGGGCTATGCATAGCGATGCGGTGGGTGATGAACCCTGTGATAACACAGGCGATGAAAACCCAGGCCAGCACGACCAAATCACCTAGTAAAACAAAAGGAGCCGCAGCCGCTGCAAATTTTGCATCACCTGCGCCCAGAACCCCCGCGGCGTTCAAAACAAAGCCGATTACAAGCACGACAACCAAATGCGTCCATTGCCAAAGATAGGTGGGAAATGGAAACGCGATAAGCCCAAGCACGGCGAAGGCAAGCACAAGCGCACCAACAGCAACGTTTGGTATTTTCATCGCACGCATGTCATTCCAAGCGACAAAGACAGAAATAGGCAGGGCGGCAATCAAAAGCCAAGCAGCGGCGTTCGCGGTCATTTCCATGGGTTAATTCGTGACGTTGTCTTCAAGGGCGCGCAGCGAACGGGCGGCCTCTTCGAAGTGCTGTGGATGTGTGTCGATGGCTTCGCGTAGCAACCCTTTGCCCGTCGTAATATCGTTCTGCTTAATCGCAGTCAGGGCAAGCGTATGCAGCAATTGCGCGCGCTCGATCTGGGACATCGGGATCACAGGCAGGTCATAGTTGCGCTGCGCACCACGGGCCAGAACAAGGTTGTTCTTGGCGGTAAACATGCCGGTGTCGTGACGCAGGGCATCCGAAAACAGCCGCTCGGCCTCTTTGTAACTACCGCGTGTCAGCTTAGAGTAACCCCAGTTGTTCAAAACACCTGCAGGCGTCGTCGTCAGGCCAACAGCTGTCTGGTAAAAGCTATCTGCCTTATCCCACTGCTTTTTGCTGTCTGCGACCATTGCCTCTAGGCGGTAGCGCTTGAATGTCTCATGTGTCGGCGGAATGGTATTCAGCGTGTCTGCTGCGTCATCCCAAAGATTGTTGCGGATAAATGCATCGGCCAGTTCAACACGGTCGTCGTTGTTTGCTTCGGCATGTGTGGTGACCATTTTCCAAGCATTTAGCGCCTCTGCAGAGCGGCCCGCGCGGATCAATGATTTTGCAAGACCGCGCTGAAGATCAATACGACCCGGGTCGTTTTCATTCGCGCCAGCGAAATAGTTCACTGCCTCATCAGGGTCACCAATCGTTAGCATCACATCGTTAAGATTGGTTTCGTCGACGACGTTGAGATCCTGCAATGCGCGTTCGACTTGCGCTTCGCCAGATTTTTCGCAGGCACTCAGCCCAACGATGGCCGAAACGACCATTGTAAACATGATAGGGTGGCGCATTTTTGCGTCCTTTACTGCTCTTACCTCAAAGTGCGGTCAGGATTACATAATCGCCCGTACCCCGTCGCACCAATTTTACATCTTGGTTTTGACTAGTATCGTAAAACGGATCTTCTATCAGGGCGAGAGATATCCGCAGGTTCTCTCTGATCTGGTCTGAATTCCCGTTATCCGTGGCAAATGCGCGACGAAAAACCTCTGCGGCTTCGGAATACTCGCCCTTTTCCATCAAAATGACGCCCAGATTGTTCCATGCAGCGGGGAAATTGGGTTCTTCGTCAGTGGCACGGCGCAGCAATCTCTCTGCCTGACCTAACCGCCCTAGCCGTAAATTGGCCGATCCTAACGCAGACAGCGTGTCAACGTTCAATCCCTGCTGAGCCGCCGCGCGGGTATAAGCGCGCAGGGCAAGTTCGTATTCGCCAGCCTTCATAAGACGGTGCCCGACAAGCAGTCCGTCGATATCGGATTCACCAGCGACACCGGGTGCGAATACTTGGTCTTCTGAACGTCCAAAACCGCCAGATGAACAGGCGGCTAGGAACGTCAGGGTCAAGATTAGTACGACCCTCTTGTGTATCATTTGACGGCTTCCTTGCCCCGTCAGAGGGCTTGGGTGATTGCAAAGACTGACGGCCCGATCAAAATGATCAGAAGAGGCGGCACAGTCAACATCATCGTCGCCAAAGTCATCTTGGTTGGTAGTTTATTTGCGGCCTCTTCGGCACGCATGACACGTTTGTCACGCATTTCGCTGGCATAGACACGCAAGGCATCGGCAATGGACGTACCAAATTGCTGCGACTGGATCAAAACGGTGACAAAGCTTTTGACATCTTGCACGCCAGCGCGCTCGGACATGTCTTTCAACACGCTTGTCTTGTCCTTACCGGCTTTCATCTCATGGGCCACAACCTCGAACTCGTGAGACAGGTCAGGAAAACCGGACTTTAGCTCGCGGGCCACGCGGATGATGGATTGGTCAAGGGATTGACCTGCTTCCACACAGACCAGCATCATATCAAGGCTATCTGGAAAGCCGTTGGTAATAGCTTCTTTGCGGGCAGCCTGACGGCGAGTGACCCAATACTTTGGTCCCATATAACCGGCACCTGCGGGCACAGCGATCATCATGATCAGGTCTTGGGTTTCAACATCACCCTGCTGCATTTTCATAAACGCATACAAGCCGCCCAGCACAAGGCCCAGAATCCCCAGCACGAATTGAGCAAAATAGTAATTACGTACGGCATTCTTAGAGTGATAGCCCGCTTGGACCAACTTAAGCTTGATCGCAGAGTATTCCTCTTGGTCTTGCGGTTCTAGAAAGTTTGCATATTTGTCCAGCTTGTCGCTGCTTTGCGCCTGACGCAGTTTCTCGCTCTTTTTGGCCTCGGCTCGTGGGGCCGCCTTGAGACGATCCAATGGATCTACAGTCTTTTTCATTAAGACAGGTAAGGTCACAAGGATCAGGAAAACACCCAGAAGCCCAACCAGCATCAGCGGCCCGAATGGCCCCAACATTTCAACGATCATCGCATTCAATTTTTGCATCTGACTGGTTCCTAAACTTTAATGTTCACAAGTGCGCGCATGACGATCAGGTTCAACACCAATAGAAATCCGACGACTAAACAGGCGGGAATGAAGACCGAAGATTCCATGACTTCGTCAAAGTATGTGGGTTCGACGACGTTCACCCCGATCACAGCGACAACGGGGAATGCGGACAGCAATTTGCCTGACCATTTTGCCTCGGCAGTAATCGCTTTCACACGGCGGAACAGGCGGAAACGGGACCGGATCACCTTAGCCAATCCATCGAGGATCTCAGCCAGGTTACCACCCGATGTCTGTTGGATCGTCACGGCAACCGCGAGAAAGCGCAAATCCTGCATATCGAGACGTTCAGCCATCGCTTTCAAACATTCACCGACATCGCGGCCATAAGCCGATTCATCCGAGATAATGCCCATTTCGGTGCCAAGCGGGTCGGCGATCTCATGGGCTACGATCGAAATCGCAGACGAGAACGGGTGACCGACGCGCAATGACCGAACCATCAATTCGATTGCCTCAGGCAGTTGTTCCTCAAGCATAGACATCCGTTTATTGGCCTTACTGGAAATCCAAACAAAGACACCGCCAACGCCCATCAAAACAGCCAAAACGCCGCGAACTTCGGTACCGACGCCCGTGCCGACTGTCAGACCGACAAATGCCACAACGCTGACGACACCCATGATCATGATTAGTTGGGCCGGAGAAAAGGCGATGTTTGCTTTTTGCGCTTTGGTTGCCAAAATCGAATAGAGCGGGATGCTCTGCGATTTCATATGCTGGGTCATTTCCTTGCGGAGCTGTTCCAGAACCTGTTCGCGACCGCCGCCTTTTTCCAACAACTCTAGGCGACGATTAACCTTACCATTCAGGCTGATCGATTTGCCAAAGATGACAAGATAGGCACCCTGGACAATCGCGATAACCGCGGCGAAGATGACGATGTAAATGATAGGTGCTGCCGAAATCATAGTGACTACTCCGCGACCATAGGTTCAAAGATTTGCGGCGGCAGGTCATAGCCCCACAATTTAAAGCGATCAGAGAAGTGGCTACGCACGCCTGTGGCCGTGAAATGGCCGATGATCTTGTTCTCTGGGGTCAGACCAACACGCTGGTAGCGGAAAATTTTCTGCATAGAGATAACATCACCTTCCATGCCGGTGATCTCGGTAATCGACGTCATGCGGCGGGATCCGTCCTGCAGGCGCGAGGCCTGCACAATCAGGTTCACAGCTGATGAAATCTGGCTGCGTGTCGCTTTGATTGGCATCTCAATGCCTGCCATCGCGATCATGTTTTCCAAACGTGACACACCATCTCGTGCAGAGTTGGCGTGGATTGTGGTCATTGATCCGTCGTGACCTGTGTTCATGGCCTGCAACATGTCGATAACTTCTTCGCCACGGGTTTCCCCAACGATAATTCGGTCTGGACGCATACGCAGCGCGTTTTTGAGACAGTCGCGCTGAGTAACCGCGCCCTTGTCTTCGACGTTTGGCGGACGGCTTTCCATGCGGCCAACGTGGGTCTGTTGCAGTTGAAGTTCGGCCGTATCCTCGATCGTCAGGATGCGTTCGTGGTTATCAATGAACGATGACAACGCATTCAGCGTAGTCGTTTTACCAGAACCCGTACCGCCTGACACAATGACGTTCAAACGGCAGGCAACCGCGGCTTGAAGATAAGCGGCCATTTCTTCGGTAAAGGCACCAAACTTGACCAATTCGTCAATGCCCAGCTTTTCCTTCTTAAACTTACGAATGGAAACAAGGCTGCCGTCAACGGCAATCGGGCCAACCATCGCGTTGAAGCGCGAGCCGTCAGCAAGTCGCGCATCGACATAGGGATTACTTTCGTCAACACGACGACCCACCGCAGATACGATCTTGTCGATGATGCGCAACAGGTGCTTTTCGTCTTTGAAGGTGACGTCGGTCAGTTCCAGCTTACCATCACGTTCCACGAAAATTTGCTGTGGACCGTTCACAAGAATATCGTTGACCGTTTCGTCTTTCAAAAGGGTCTCAAGCGGGCCGAGGCCCGTCACTTCAAAGTATAGATCTTGGCTGAGGGTCTGGCGTTCTTCGCGGTTCAGAACGATGCCCAGTTCTTCCATAGTCTCTTGCGAAATCGCGTTGATCTCGGCGCGCAAGTCCGCCTCAGAAGCGGTCTCGAGGGCAGCAAGGTTCAAGTTATCCAGCAGGGCCTTGTGAAGCTCTAGCTTGATCTCGCCAAAACGTTCCTTGCGGCGCTTTTCTTTATCAACGGGGGCGACCTCTGCTGCGGCATTCGGCTTTGCGCGCATCAAAGACTTTCGTTCCGCCTCAGCCGGGGCGGCTGTGGGAACTGCGGCAAGGGTTGGCTTTTCATTGGCTGTTGCCAGCGTGCCTGACTTTTTATACTTCGAAAACATAGGTTTAGTCCTTACCCTTTTGCGACGGCTTCATCCGCTTGGTTGATCTCGTGAACAGACTTTGCAAGCTTAGCGATCTCTTTGCGCAAGGCGTTTTTGGGAACGGCGTTACCCAAAGGTGCGCCGTGATCGTTTGTCTGACCGACCTGTTTGCCGCCATCTGGTAGCATCACTTCAATGCCGATGCCCAAACTGTCGGCCAGTCGCTTCACGCGGCTTTTGCCGTTCAGATCGGTAAATCCGGGGGCGCGATTGAGAACAAAGCGCAACTTTTCAAACGGCAGATCTTCGGACTGTAACGCTCGCTTTAGGCGCAACGTGTTTTGGGCGCAGCGCATATCAAGTTCGAGAATTGCAAAATAAACATGCGCGGCCTCAAGAATGGTCTGGGACCATTCGACCATTGTGGATGGCATATCAATGATCACATAGTCAAAATTGGCACGTGCAATGCCGATCAAACGTCCGACATCTTCTGGTGTCACCATGTCGAGCGGGATCATGTCGGTTGGTGCGGTCAACACATGTATCTTCTGCTCATAGGGCAAAAGGGCGTGCATAAATGCTTCACTATCGACGACTTCTGTATCGCTGAGCAGTTCCAAAACTGTCTCGCGGCGCGGCAGGTCAAGATAGGTCGATACTGTCCCGAATTGCAGGTCAAAATCGAGCAGGCAAACGCGCGGTGTTTCGGTCTTGCTGATATTGGCCAGCTCCCACGCAAGGTTGACTGCGAAAGTCGTAGCACCAGTACCGCCAGCCATGCCGTGCACAGGAATGACAACACCATCATGGGTGCCAGTCGGCTTTAGTTTAACTTCGTCGTCTGGCTGTGCCACGACCTGTTCGATCGGGGTCAAAACGCGTTCAATCGCACGGGACAATTCCGCCTCTGGCAGAGGGTAGGGGATGAATTCATCGCCACCCTCGCGCAACAACTGGTGCAAGGCGGCTGTGCTGACGTCTTCGGTGATCAAGATCACCTTGATTTCACGTGATTTCGCAACCGAGATGATATGCGTAATATCAGCGATCCGCTCTTCATCTTCATGGTCCATCGCGATGGTTACAAACTGAAGATCTTGTGCTTCTGGCTGCTGCAAATATGCGGCGGCGTCGTCGAATGAAAGATCACCCCAGTTTTCACCCAAGGCGGTTTCCATATCCTCGATCAAAAGATCAAATATCTGAACATCGCGGCTAATTGTGCAAGCCACGATAGGGTGTTGGTCTGATTTTAAAACTGCGCTGCTCATAACGATACGTCCTTTGTTTGTGGGCCGCAGTCGCAAGATGTCCGATATGAGTGAAAATCACGTCAACAAGACCCAAACAGCTGCCCCATGTGCACCGACTCGATGAACGTGGTTAACCCTTTGGACCATTTGTGGGGGGCAATCGTGTCAAGATTGGGTCAAAAAGATCGTCATTGTTTGATATTTTGGGACGATGACGACTTTTCGGGGGGGGGTGTTCACGCATTGGCATCGCGTGAACAATCAAATTTTAACGATTTACTCGCCTGTGGCGGCAGTAACCGCAGTGCCTGGAACCGCACTAGCAACATATTCGCGGAAGATGACTTCGGCGTATTTGCCGTTCAGAACCATCGGGTGGTTCTTCACGAAACCGGATACTTCAGTCACTGTGCGACGATTGCGACGCTCTTGGCCTTCAGTCACGATAATCGGTTGGGTTTCCCCAAATGACACCACTGCCTCAAGGCGGGATTTGCTGATACCTTGGCTGGTCAGGTAAATCACGGCTGCTTGTGCGCGGCGCAGTCCAAGTTGACGGTTGTAGGCTTGGCTACCGACAAGATCGGTATGGCCAAAGACCTTAAAGCGCACTTCAGGGAACTGTTTGATCCAAGCTGCTTGTTGACGCAGCGTTGAACGGGCAGTTTCATCCAAAGCGGTGGAATTGAACGGGAAGGTGATGGTCGAATTGATTTCTGCGGCAAAGCGGCGCGCCAAATTGATGGTATAATCGGCATCGCCTGATTGAATAAGCGAGTTATTCATTGTGGCCGCGCCGAAATGACCATCGTCAATTTGCGAGCCAGCAGGACTGTTAAAGCCTTGGCGGATATCATTAGATTGGCCGCAAGCGGTCAACATCAGACAAGCTGTCGTCGCGATCAGTACAGTTTTCATTGTCCTGCGATCCTTATCAATCATCCAACACATAGCCGTAAGAGCCACTAAAGTCTTGGCGTGCAACTTCGCCGGCGCCACCTTTTTGTGGGGCTTTGTCTGCGGCAACACGGCCAAATAGGAACAGATCACGCTCGGATGGCGGCTGCACACGGTCAGTTGGCAATGCCAGCACTTCACCACGTGTCGGTGTGACAAGATGTGGCGTCACAATAATGACCAGCTCGGTTTGGTTGCGTGCATATTCAGCACTGCGGAACAACGATCCAAGGATCGGGATGTCGCCAACCCAAGGCACTTGACCGTTGAGATCCATAAAGTCGTCTTGCAGCAAGCCCGCAATCGCAAAGCTTTCCCCGTCGCGCATTTCAACAGTTGTTGATGTTTCGCGGCGCTTAAATGCGTCAATGGTAAATCCGTTGGCGGTAAAGCCGTTTGTGCTGTCGATAGATGACACAGCAGCGGAAAGTTCGAGATTGATCACATCGTTATCAATAACGCGCGGGGTGAAGTTCAATTCAACACCGAATGGCTTGTATTCAATGGTGATCGCACCGTTATCTTGGGACACAGGGATCGGATACTCGCCCCCTGCAAGGAACTTTGCCTCTTGGCCACTCAATGCAGTCAGGTTTGGTTCCGCCAAGGTGCGGACAACGCCGCGGGATTCCAGAGCTTCGAGCAAAATGCCAACTTCGACGCCGCCAGCATTAAAGCCGAACAGAAAAGCGCCGTTATTGGCGTTGTTGGTTGGGATCGAGCCAGTGAAGGCGTTTGTGACCGCGCCAGAGTTGCTCAGCGTATTTGATCCGCCCGACATGCCCAGATTGCCGCCAAGGCCAGTGCCCTGCAATGCAATAGAGGACGACAGCGACTTGCTCACAGAGCGCTGCATTTCGGCAAAGCGCACTTTTAGCATAACTTGTTGTGTGCCGCCGACCGACATCAGGTTGGAAACGCGCTCAGGGGCATACCGTTGCGCCAATTCCATTGCACGATCAAGGCGGGCGATGGAACTGACGGTGCCGGAAAGCACGATGCCGTTGTTAGCGGTACGGACTTCGATGTTCTCACCGGGCAAAATTTGGGTCAGACGTTCTTTGAACTCTGCGATGTCAGGGGTGACGTGGACTTCGACATTGGTAATCAGGCGGCCATCGCCACCCAATAGCGTCAGCGTCGTGCGGCCTGGTTCCTTGCCCAATACGTAGATTGTGCGGTCCGATAATGACGAAATATCCGCAATGCCTGGATTTGCGATCGATAGCTCGGTGAATGGGGTGTCGCTTTCAACAACAACCGCCCTGTTCATCGGGACGTTCAATGCGCTCGACGGCGCGCCGCGCATCACGCGCAAGGTTTCAGCCTGTGTCGCAACTGGTGCGAATATAGCTGTCATTGCAAAACTGGTTACAACAGCTTTGATAAAGTTCTTACATGTCATGGTGACCTGCCTCTCCGATCACGCCTCATTTTATCGGGTCTTTTTGCCCGCATCTATTTGAAACTGCACCGAAACGAGACTTATTTCAAGAATCAATAGCTTACAGTGCAAAAGTGATGCAGATGCGTAACGGCGTGAGACGTACACATACCAAAGGGGTGCACCACATTTGCAGTGGTGCACCCCTTTAAAACAAAGGTTTTTTAGTTTGTGCAGGGGATTGGAACTTCAACCCGCTCACCACCCTTGTTGGTGATGATTGTGCAAACTTCTCGCTGCTGAACTTCTTCAACTTGGGCGACAACAGGTTCTGCAAGCCCTAGCAAGCTGCGCTGATTAACCAGAATTTCACCGGTTACGGTATCGTCGTTGTCACCAACAAGCGACAGGGACAAGGCGCCCGTAGACTGCGCTTGGGCCAAAACGGCCACATCCTGCGGTGATACCTGAACCGTGACAGTGCGGGCAATAGATGCTTCGTTGCGTTCGCCATTTGCGGATTGGTCAATCGCAATAATCTCGACATTGGACTTGATCAGCTGGGTAAAGCTATGCTGACCTTCGCCACGGACACTCCCGCTCCAATAGACGTCAACAGTATCGGTTGGGCGTAAAAAGCCCGACACACCGCTGGCGACATCAACTTTGATTGTGAACGCACGCATGCCGCGGTCCAAGCGCGACGTAATACCGGCGCCTTGACCTGGTTCGGTCACTTTAATCGCTAGGACCGGTTCGTCCTTTTCCATCTGACGCAACACAACACGCGGGGTGTCTTCGCCTTCTGGGAACAACTCTTCGAATGTTGCAAATGCGCCCTCTGGGATATGCTTGATCGCATAGTCTATCAACGCGACGTCATCGACAGTGATCGGCTCACCGTAAAGGATCGTGCGGGTTGGGGCATAAATCTTACTGGTCGGCACGCTCTGTGCGGCGCGGGCGCGTTCTTGTGCAAGGGCAGTTTCCTGCTCACTTACAAAGCCCTGAACCATATAGACGGCAAAGCCTGCAAGGCCCATGCCAAGGAGGAGAACCAGTCCAAATACTGAACGCATTTTGTACCTCAATTTCTTTTTTTGCTGACCCGCTTGCTGAAATTAGCGGATCTATTGGTGAACTTTGAAAACTGGTTACTCCCAGTCTTTCGCTTTCATCTCGGCTACTTGGGTCCCGACACGCTCACCCAGGTCGACTGTCTCGTCGTGGATGCCGTTGCCGACGAGTGACGCGAGCAAGACAATGCCAGCGGTAATAACAACCCAGTCAACGGTGACTGCACCATCTTCGGTCTTTGCGAAACGTCCCAATAGTTTGAACATATCAGGTTCCAATCCTGTAAAATATACTGCTAGTTTACAAATAGCCTTGGTTTGCGGCGTATTAGTGGCGATGGCATGATTTAACCGTGATATCTTATGACCATAGTCTTAACGAAAAGTGGCCGCCCCATGTTTCCAAGGAGCGGCCAGCCAAATCAATCCGGTTGGATTATTCAGTCGCCATTGCCGCGATGTCTGCGCCTACGTCAGTCGCAAGTGTCTTAGCACCGCCACCAACAGAGTTGCCAACAGCAACGCCCAAAAGAACGATAGCGGCGGTCAGAACAACCCAGTCAAC
>JAIBDT010000055.1 GCA_024686085.1 Loktanella sp. | reverse complement strand
ATGGAAGACCTCTGGTAATCCCACCATTCCAATCACTCAGAAACGAAATGGCGGACAAAATGGGGCACAATACAACAGCAAGAAGCCCTAAATGTCTAATATATATAATAAAATTTAGGGTTTCTGGCGGAGACGAAGGGATTCGAACCCTCGAACGAGTTACCCCGTTACTCCCTTAGCAGGGGAGCGCCTTCGACCACTCGGCCACGTCTCCGTCGACCCGTTTAGCGATAGGTTTGCGGGGGGGCAAGGGGCAAAAGTGGTGTAATTCGGTGTTAGTCTTATGTCGAATTGCCACAAGCAGATTTGTCGGCACTTTCAAATTGAATCACTGTGGATTGCGTATGCTCGTCGCGCCATTCTAATTCTTCGCGAGACATAGCGAAAGAGGTGTCATCTTTGCGAGGTGTATCTCTTATCGGCTACAGCCAAATTCTTTGCGCAAATTCAAAAGAAGAACATATAAGGACGGGATTAGTTATTGCTTCTGTTGCAGAAGCGATAGACCGATTTTCAGAATCCTCATCAGCATTGAATAACTTCTCAACGTCTTGGTGCGCCTCATTATTTTCTGTGACGTCACCATAACTCTAAAACGCTTTCGTTCTCAGAGAAATGGGGCAATGGTATTTTGATAATAGCTAGGTCTTCAAATAAGATTGATTGGCATCTAGGTGAAAACTATCAAGCGCCTGTAGGCAAGGTCGGTGCGGTCGTGGTCCTGCCTTGGTTTTGGCACATGGGTGCCCGTGGTCATCAATTTCATAGCACCTTGTAATCATCGAACTGGCTCAGCATTATCAGGTGCATTGGTATGACATGTCTGATTTTCGGCAATCCGAGATGACCACTCGCTAACGCACTTCGCTTGACGCCCAAGGGGAAGTATTTGTTGAGATGACGAACCATTGGGGCTTGGATAAGCCAATTGTTATCGCGCATGATTTTGGTGGTGCCGTGACACTGCATCCCCGACTGTTACACGGATGCGCTTTAGAGAGATACGTTCTGATGAACGTAGATGCGACGCGGTCTTGGGGGGCAGATTTCTTTAATCACTTGGGCAAGCATGTGGCGACATTCCAAGGGTTGCCACCAAATATTCATGGCGCCATTGTTGACAACTATTTCAAGGGGGCTTTGGTCAATGATTTGTCAGATACAGATTTCACTGCTCTAACAACGCCTTGGAAAACCAACGAAGGTACCATGAGTTTCTACAGTCAATTTGCTCAAGCCAACGAGAAATATACCGTAGAAGTCGAGCCAGTGTTCGGCGCCAATCGCTGCCCGGTTCAAGTTGTTTCCGGGGGAAGATGACCCTTGGGTTCCCGTAAAACGGTGCAAGTCACTCAGCCAACTCATAGGGCCAGATCGATTTGATACACTTACGGGCGTCGTGCATCTTCCACAAGTGGAAGTGACCGAGGTTGTTTTTAAATTCTTAAACGAAACAGATGCACCTAAGTATTAAACAAAAAGTGCATTACGTCGCCGTCTTTTACGATATATGTTTTGCCTTCAGCCTTCATCTTGCCGGCTTCTTTGCATGGCTGTTCGCCGCCAAGGGTCACGAAGTCATTGTAGCCAATAGTTTCGGCGCGGATGAAGCCGCGTTCAAAGTCGCCGTGAATCACACCTGCGGCTTGCGGCGCAGATGTGCCTGCTTTGATTGTCCAAGCGCGTGCCTCTTTGGGGCCGACGGTGAAATAGGTTTGCAAGTGCAAAAGTTCGTAGCCTGCGCGGATCAAACGGTCCAAGCCTGGTTCCTCAAGTCCCATTTCACCAAGGAACATTTCTGCTTCTTCTGCATCAAGTTGGCTAATTTCCTCTTCAATGCGGGCCGAAATTACAACGTGAGAGTTGCCTTGCGCAGCGGCCATGACCCCAACGGCGTCCGATTGTGCGTTGCCCTTACCAGCGCTGTCTTCTTCGACATTGCAAACGTACAGAACCGGCTTGGAAGTCAAAAGCTGAAGCATGCGCCATTGTTTCGCGTCATCGGCGTCCACTGCCACGGTGCGAGCGGGTTTACCGTCGTTCAAGGCGTCAAGCGCGGCCTTTAACAAACGGTCTTGGTCGGCGGCTTCTTTGTCGCCGCTGCGGACCTTGCGCTGCAAGCCCTGAAGGCGCTTTTCAATTGATTCCATGTCTGCAAGCATCAGTTCGGTCTCGATAACTTCCGCGTCCTCAACAGGATCAACGCGGCCTTCGACGTGGGTAATATCGTCATCTTCAAAGCAGCGCACAACGTGGGCAATCGCATCGCATTCGCGGATGTTGGCGAGAAACTGGTTGCCAAGGCCTTCGCCTTTGGACGCGCCTTTGACGAGCCCCGCAATGTCGACGAATGTCATACGTGTCGGGATGATCTGCTTGGATCCCGCTATCGCGGCCAATTTATCAAGGCGAGCATCGGGAACGGCCACGTCACCGACATTGGGCTCGATGGTACAGAACGGAAAGTTCGCAGCCTGTGCGGCGGCTGTTTTCGTCAGCGCGTTGAACAGAGTCGATTTGCCAACGTTTGGCAGACCCACGATACCCATTTTGAAACCCATCACGCACTCTCCTATTTGCTTGGCGGCACTTCTATGGTCAGAACAGCTTTGCTGCAAGCTGAACCGTGTTCTGTAAAGAAATGCACAGCACACACCGCAATTTATCTTTCCAGCTTTCGCCTTGTTCCGGTTTTGCGCTTTCTGACCCTTTGCTTTTGGCATTGGCGGGTCTGCCTCGCACGGAATGGGATTGCCTTTCGTCATCCTTTAACGCAAACCTGCGGTGACATTTTCCAAAGGGGCAACCATGAGCCGTATCGACGCCAAATTCGCTGAACTGAACGCTGCTGGAAATAAAGCATTTGTCGCTTATGTAATGGCGGGTGACCCTGACTATGAAAAGGGTCTTAAGATCGTCAAAGGGTTGCCGGCGGCCGGCGTTGACATCATCGAACTTGGCATTCCGTTCACCGATCCGATGGCGGACGGCACGACCATCCAATTGGCGGGACAGCGCGCTTTGGCGAACGGTCAAAACCTTGAAAAGACATTACAATACGCGCGCGAACTGCGCAAAACCGATGATACAACTCCGATTGTATTGATGGGTTATTACAACCCAATCTACTCGCGCGGTGTGGACAAGTTTCTTGTCGACGCAGTTGCTGCGGGTATTGATGGGCTGATTATTGTCGACTTGCCGCCAGAAGAAGATTCGGAGCTTTGCCTGCCTGCTCAGGAAGCAGGCATCAACTTTATCCGGCTTGCGACACCGACGACAGATGACAAGCGTCTACCCAAAGTTCTGACCAACACATCGGGGTTTGTATACTATGTGTCTGTCACAGGGATTACAGGCACCGCTTCAGCACAAGCGGGCGATGTGGCGCCAGAAGTTACGCGCATCAAATCTAAGACAGATTTGCCCATTATTGTGGGCTTCGGCATCAAAACACCACAGGCAGCTGAAGATATCGCGCGGATTGCGGATGGCGCAGTAGTAGGTTCTGCGATCGTGGAACGGATCGGCGCGGGCGACAGCGTGGCCGATGTTTTGGCCTTTGTAAAATCTCTGGCGGATGGCACACATCGGGCTTAATCGTCGCTCTTGCGCGAACTTCGTCAAATTGGTAATACTTACATACCAATTTAGCCGAAAGGTCGTCAAATGCCCGTGATTACAACTATCGCTGATCTCAAACGCCTGCATAAGCGCCGCACGCCAAAGATGTTTTACGACTACGCAGAAAGCGGCAGTTGGACCGAGCAGACCTTTCGAGAGAACACGTCTGATTTTGATAAAATTCGGCTGCGCCAAAAAGTTGCGGTCAACATGACCAATCGTACGACGAAATCCCAGATGATCGGCCAAGATGTCGCAATGCCCGTCGCCCTTGCGCCAGTTGGCCTGACGGGGATGCAATCTGCAGATGGCGAAATCAAAGCGGCCAAAGCGGCTGAAAAGTTTGGCGTCCCGTTCACGTTATCAACCATGTCGATTTGCTCGATAGAGGACGTTGCCGAAAATACAACCAAACCGTTCTGGTTTCAGGTCTACACACTCAAGGACGACGACTTTATGCGCCGTTTGTTTGAGCGCGCCCGAGCCGCGGGCTGTTCGGCAATTGTGATTACGCTTGATTTGCAGATTTTGGGCCAGCGCCACAAAGATCTTAAAAATGGTCTCTCTGCCCCGCCAAAATTTACCGTCGCATCGATGGCTGATCTGGCGACGAAATGGACTTGGGGCTTGGGTATGTTAGGCACCAAGCGCCGCTTTTTCGGCAACATTGTCGGCCATGCAAAGGGCGTCGCTGATCCATCGTCGCTCGCGTCTTGGACCGCAGAGGCATTTGATCACGCCCTTGATTGGAACCGCGTTGCCAAGTTGATGGAAATGTGGGGCGGCAAGGTCATTTTGAAGGGCATTTTGGACGTCGAAGACGCCAAGATGGCAGCCAAACTGGGTGCAGATGCGATTATCGTCTCAAACCACGGGGGGCGTCAGTTGGATGGTGCGCTGTCTTCTATCCGTGTTTTGCCGTCTATCATTGACGCCGTCGGCGACAAAGTCGAGGTGCACATGGATAGTGGCATTCGGTCTGGCCAAGACGTACTGAAAGCGCTCGCGTTAGGGGCTAAAGGTACCTATATCGGACGCGCCTATGTGAATGGTCTAGGAGCGATGGGAGAAGCAGGCGTGACCAAAGCCCTGGAGGTGATCCACAAGGAATTAGACACAACGATGGCGCTATGCGGCAGACGTGACGTCACAACGCTGAACCGCGATAACCTTTTGGTCCCGAAAGATTTTGAGGGCGATTGGGCTTAGGGTTTCCCATCGGCGCGTGGCATTCTACCAACTGTAATCGCCAAAGGCACGGCGATCATAATCAGTGCCGCCACACAACCGAATGCGACCCGTAATCCATATGCCTCCGAAACCAACCCCATCAGCACAGGGGCAAAGAAGAAGCCAGAAAAGCCTAAAACGGCGGCCTTGCTGATCGCCTCTGTACGCAAGTGTGGTTTGACGATCCGCCCGACCAGTGCCAGCCCAATCGGGCCGATCACCGACACCCCAAGCCCAAGCACCCCAAAGCCGACATAGGCCATCATTGGACTGACGGCCAAGGCCGCAATGATGGCGCCTGTGGCCGAGATGGTTGCTGCACAAACGACGACTGTCACATCGCGTACTCGCTCTGAAATCGCCTGCCCAGAGAACCGCCCGAACGCCATTGTAAATCCAAGCATTGCAGGCCCAAGCGCGCCTTCAGCCGCCCCTCCCCCCAGCGTACGTTCAATATGCAGCGCCGACCATGCCTCGACTGTGGCTTCGGACATGAATGCGACCAGCACGATGAAACCTGCCATCAGGATCGGCCACAGCGGATAATCGCCCGAAGTGTCCGCGTCGGCGTCAACCTTAGCGACTTCCATCCGCAGGAAGGGTGCCATCAAAACAGAAAAGGCGCTAAAGCCCGCAAAAACGAACAACGGTGTGATCTCAGCCTCGCGCGCCAGTCCTGTGATGGTAGCGGCGGCTGCGTAAGCCACGGAAAACATAGCATGATTTGCGTTCATAAGTGGTCGGTTATGTTTGGCCTCTAGCTCTGACACCCGGGCATTCATAACCACGTCAAGCAGCCCGGAAGCCATGCCAACCAATCCCATTGTGGCTGCAAAAACGACAGGCACCGTGACTTGGGCGGGCAACAGCCAGACCAGTGACAGTAGAATGATACCCACCTGCATCGACCGCGCGCCCAATACTTTGTCCGCCTTGGGGGCCAACCACATCGACGAGACCAAACCTGTTGCCGATCCCAATAATAGCGTCCCAAAAAGCGCGTCATTAACATCAAGCTGTGCTTTGATAACAGGCACGTAGGCCGCAAAGCAGCCCCAGAACAATCCCACGACCACAAAGGCTGCGGCAGGACGGCGAGAAATTTTGAGAGCGCTGAGAATTGACATGCAGCGAGTGCTGACCGAGTTTGCGATCCAAAGCAAGTTTCAAAGTGAAGGTGACGCGACACGGAGATTTGGCGCGTCGGCTGCAAGAGAAAAAGGCGGGGTCAAGATCAGGCCAACCGCCTAGTATGCTTAGTCAGTTTCGACCGGTAGGACGTTCACTTTGCTTACCATTTTGTATCCCGCCTCCCGCTTTGGAACCACGTGATCCACCCGTTCCCCGCACATTAGAGTCACTGGCGCGTGCAGTCCTTGCGGCTCCGTTTTAGGCCACTACACCCTTCATCTCCTCTTCACCGGGGTGCCGACGCTTTTAAGCTGGTTGGCATCGTGGTATTTGCTAAGAACGACGTCATCTTCGCCCGCCCAAGGGTTGCCATGGTTCGCAAGAACAGGCGGCGCCATGAATGCAATCAAGGCGGCGAAGGTCAGTGAATTTCCCATGAATGTGGTCCTTTGTCTTGTTTGTACTGGAAACAGCTATATTCAAGAAAGTGAATATAAAGACATAGGGAGCTAGATAAGACAAATCCCGCGCATTGAAGCGGGTTCCACTTTGTCGTGGTTTGCTTGCCAAACCAACGTCTGGGCCGTGCTCTAATTCGATATCGGCTTAACGCTAGCCCCGCATCCGAGAAAAGATTGATAAAATCATAGGAATAAGGGGCTTTGCGGTGACAAAGTGCTTCCCACACGAGCGATTCGCGCCTATAGCCCCCCTACTAACCGGGCCGCTCACCCTTGGAGGACGGCCCCTTATTTATTGGAGAATACAAATGGCTGGGAAAATCCCTGATCTAGAAGCCACGGTACGCGCGGGGACAGGCAAGGGGGCCGCCCGTCAAGCACGCCGTGATGGACTTGTACCGGGTGTGGTTTACGGTGGTGGTGAAGACCCTATCGCGATCAACATTCCGTTCAACTACCTTTTGACACGTCTGCGCAAGGGTGGCTTTATGTCCACTTTGCAGAACCTCAAAATTGAAGGGCACGACGACGTTCGCGTTATCTGCCGTAAAGTTGAGCGTCACGTTGTGAAGGACTTGCCAACACACATCGACCTGATGCGCCTTAAGCGCACTAGCCGTGTGAAGTTGAACATCCCTGTCGAGTTCTTGAACGAAGAAACTTGCCTCGGCCTGAAAGCTGGTGGCGTTCTGACGGTGACACGTAACGAAGTTGAGCTTGAAGTGCTTGCTGGTGATATTCCAGAAAGCATTCAGGTTGATCTGGCGACTGTTGAAATCGGTGATACGATTTCCATCAGCGACGTGACTTTGCCAGAAGGCGCAGCACCAACGATTGATCGTGATTTTGTTATCGCATCTGTTGGCGCACCACGTGTTCTTTCGGCTGACGATGAAGACGAAGGCGAAGAAGTTGCAGCGGATGAAGTTCCAACTGCAGGCGACGAAGCAGAAGCAGAGTAATTCTCTGTCTTCAGACGAATCGAGGGGCGTCCTGTTTTGGGACGCCCTTTTTCGTTCTCCGCATCTGGTATGCCCCCCAAATGCCCCGTAGACTGTGCGCATGAAACTCATCGTTGGCCTTGGCAATCCGGGCGCAAAATACGCGCGCAATCGACATAATATCGGCTTTATGGCCGTAGATGAAATTGCGTCTGCACATGGCTTTAGCCCTTGGCGTGCCAAGTTTCAGGGACAAGTGTCCGAAGGCAGGCTTGGATCAGAGAAGGTGATCCTTCTGAAGCCCGAAACGTTTATGAACTTGTCCGGTCAGGCCGTTGGCGAAGCCATGCGGTTTCACAAACTAACCCCTGCCGATGTCATCGTTTTTCACGACGAAATAGATCTGGCCCCCGCTAAAATTCGCTGCAAAACAGGTGGTGGTCATGCGGGTCACAATGGGCTGCGATCAATCCACGCGCATATTGGCCCTGAATATAATCGTGTCCGCATGGGCGTCGGACATCCCGGTCACAAAGACGCCGTTCCAGGTTTCGTTCTACGTGACTTTCCAAAAGCGGATGCCGAGTGGATTGATGACGAATTACGTGGAATTTCTGACGGCATTGCCTTTTTGGTGGCCGGCGACGCTCCAAAGTTCCTTAATGCAATCGGGTTGCGGTTAACCCCTGCCCGATCCTCTACAGCCGCCCCAAAGAAGCCCGCCACGACGAAACCTGTGGCTCCCAAACCGGTCGAGGACACGCGAACCGCCCTTCAGAAACTAGCGGACCGTTTCAAATGATGCCGCAGGCATTGGCCGCGGCCTTTGTTTTTCAAGCTGGCTCCTGCACCGCACTTGGATCCCCCTTCATGGCGCAGTTATGTAACCTGCTCGCCACACGTGACTGGCCGGACACCCATCTGCGGGACCGCTATTTCTCATGGGCGGGCGATATCGGCCCCAAAGCCCAATCATTACCTCTACGACTTGCAGGAGGGTTACATGCTTTGGTTTTGACTGGCGATGTGCTTGCCGGCTACTATCCGCCGCATGTTGTTAGCGACGACGACCTATGGGACGCGGTCTGTGGAACGATGCTGCGTAAGGATGCGTTCTTGAACTCTTGGGTAAACAGCCCGCCGCAGACCAATGAGGTTCGTCGCGCAGCAGTCTTGATTGCCGTGGGTCACGTTTTGGCAAATCGATATGGGTTTCCATTGCGCCTTACGGAACTGGGCGCAAGTGGTGGACTGAACCTGATGTGGGATCATTATGGGCTGGATATTCAGGACAAGCAATATGGTGTCTCGGGCGCTGAGGTAATGCTGAACCCCGATTGGGAAGGCCCCCTGCCGCCAATTGCCGATCCCGTTGTCGTGGGGCGGCGCGGCGTTGACTTAAACCCTCTCGATCCAAAAGACCCTGATGATGCGTTACGCCTGCGGGCCTATCTATGGCCCGACCAACCAGACCGCCTACACCGCACAGAAGCAGCAATCGCAAATTACGATGCAACCGTGGATCAGGGAGATGCAATTGAATGGCTGGCAGGTCAGCTGAATTCAGCGTCTGGCACGACCCATCTGATCTATCATACGGTCGCGTGGCAGTATTTTCCGCCAGATGTGCAAGCCAGAGGCAAGGCCCTTATCGAGGCTGCAGGGGCCCGTGCCACGGACAATGCGCCACTTGCATGGTTTGGCATGGAGTCAGATGGTAAAGCCCCGGGTGCCGCGATGGTCTTGCGCCTTTGGCCACAGGATGTGACGGTAGATTTAGGGCGGGTTGATTTTCATGACCGCTGGATAAAATGGAAAGCGACACGATGACAGTCTTTTTGAAATGGGTTGCCCGTGTTTTGGGTATTCTAGCGATCCTTGCTGTTTGCATCGGGCTATGGAAACGCGAAGAAATCACACGCCTTCTGGCGGTGAATAGCCTTTTCTCCCAAGCCAAGATCGTTCGCAATTTTTCCAACATGGATCAGGCATTCCTTACCACGATGCTACCGCGCGCAGTGGACGATCCTGCCCCGTTCCCAATTGGAACGCGCGCTGTCATGCCGCCCAGCGTGGCCGATTGGATCGAAGACCGCAGCGTCACATCACTGGTTGTGCTGAAAGACGGCGCCATCGTTACCGAAGACTATTTTCTTGGAACGAAACCGACCGATCTTCGTATTAACTGGTCAGTCTCCAAGTCCTATTTGTCAATCTTGTTTGGTATTCTGCTAGATGAAGGCACCATTGCAAGCATCGACGATCCTGTCGTCACATATGCACCAAGTTTGGCAGGTTCCGCTTATGCGAAGGCAAGCATCAAAGACGTTCTACAGATGTCGTCAGGTGTCACTTTTGACGAGGACTATCTGGATCAGTCATCTGACATCAACAAGATGGGTCGTGTCCTCGCATTGGGTGGTTCAATGGACGACTTCACCGCTGGGTTGACCCAATCTGAGGCCACGCCCGGTGAGCGTTGGCAATATGTTTCAATTGACACCCATGTCATAGGTATGATCATTCGCGGCGCCACGGGCCGTACGATTGCGGATCTGTTGACCGAAAAAGTCATCGGTCCACTGGGTCTGGAAGCCGACCCATATTACCTGACCGATGGCTACGGTGTTGCATTTGTTTTGGGCGGGTTGAACACCACTACACGCGACAATGCGCGGTTTGGTCAGATGATCGCGCAGGGCGGGCTTTGGGAAGGGCAGCAAATTGTCCCCAGTATCTGGATCAATGACAGCACGCGTCCAAGTGCCAAGACAGAACCGGACGCGTTTGGATATGGGTATCAATGGTGGATTCCTGCGGGTTCTACCGACGGACAATTCATGGCACGCGGTATCTACGGGCAATATATTTATATCGACATGCCCCGCAATGTGGTGATCGCAACACATGGTGCAGACAGAAAATTCCGTGACAACGGTGTGTCAGAGAAAAATACCGCAATATTCCGCGCAATCGCAGAAAGCCTTGATTAATATGGAAAAAGATCCCTCATTTAACGCCTTGGGCAGTGCATTGCAGCTGTGCTCGCTGTCACCACTTACTGGCTACTTTCGCACAGGTGCATGCGACACATGTTCCGGCGATACGGGCAGTCATACAATCTGCGCGATCATGACAGAGGAGTTCTTGGCATTTTCCAAATATGTTGGAAATGACCTATCCACACCAAACCCAGCATATGGTTTTGCCGGCCTGAAGACTGGTGATCAGTGGTGTCTTTGTGCCATGCGTTTTTTACAGGCACATGACGAAGGCTGCGCCCCTCAGGTTAATTTATTCGCGACGCACGTTCGGGCACTGGAAATCGTACCCATCGACGTACTGCGTCAATATTCGATTGAGCCGCTATGATTACCGCCCTGATCGTTGCCACCGTTTTGGCGGCTCCTGCAATTTCAGACACTACTCAGATGCGTACGCAAGAACGACAAAGACTCGATCAATTTCACGTAAGCGCTGGACGCGCGGTTTTACAGGCGATGTCTGGTGGGACTTTGGGTGATGTTGACCTGCTGCAAGAGGCGCTTTCAGGGTCTCCTCTGCCTGCTTTTGGGACATCTTTGGCAGGTCAGTGGGATTGCCGCACGATAAAACTTGGCGGCTTAACCCCGCTGACGGTTTACGCGCCGTTCAAATGTGAGATTACACCAGATGGTACTGCATTCAACTTTGTAAAATCGACAGGCTCACAGCGCGGCATTGGACGGATAACACTGCAGGACGGTGCAATTATCTATCTTGGTGTAGGCCATGTCGCGGATGCCGATCCGATGCTCTATTCAGATTTGCCGCCAGAAGACTTTGGCGATGGGATCTACCAACCGCAGGTCGGGATCGTCGAACAAACCAGCCTAAATACGGCGCGGATCATGTTTCCTGCACCTGTAAACGAGAGCCTGTTTGATCTGCTGTATTTGACTCGCGTTAACAACTAGGCAGATGTGTTAGGTCTTCGAGGAACTGGCTGAGTAACTGCGGTCTCCCTGACACATCGGCCTTGCGGTAAATCGCGTTGGTTTGTGCCTTGATCGTACCTTCAGACACCCCTCGAAGCGTCGCGATTTCTTGGGTCGACAAGCCTTTGATCGCAAACAATGCAACGTCAGCCTCGGCTGGCGTGAGCCCCCCATTCATCAAATCTTTCGTAAAGCAACTCCATGAAAGCACCGGATGCAGTCCGCAGTTGCCCTTCCACGTGCCGATTTCTTTTGAGGGTGCGGTAAAGAACAGTCGCCGTCAGCGCGACCCCTATAAGCAGCCCCAAAGCCGCACCAAGTTCAATGAATTACTTGCCAATTGATTGGCACAAAGCCTAGGACTGATGACAGGATATTGAGCAGAAAGAAAAGCGCGCAAAAGACCTGTACAATCAAAATCAACGACATGATCAACCCACGGGAGATCATTGAGGATACCTAAAGGTCCAAACGTCAATCATCATCGTCGTCCTTGTCATCATCGTCGTCTCTATCGTCGTCCTCGCCTCTCTCGTCGTCCTCGTCTCTATCGTCGTCCTCGTCTTTGTCGTCCTCGTCTTTGTCGTCCGCGTCTTTGTCGTCGTCCGCGTCTCGGTCATCTTCTCTGTCGTCGTCATCAATACGATCGCCGCTATTTGGTTGACTACTTTTATCCCGCGGCGGTGAAAAGACGCGTGGGACTCTGGCGTTCGGTCCATCGCGTTCTTCCCAGTAGTCTCGCAAAATTTACCCAGTCGTCGGGTTGAAAACCAATTCACGTTCCAATGTGTCGCTGACGGCAACGACTCTAATCCGCCCCAAGAACGTTCGACTCAATTCGATCTGCTCAAAACCTTGGCTGCGCAATTGCGAGACGATTTGATCTTGCACAGATTGCGCGGTCGCTGGCGCGGCGACAATAAGCAATAAGAACAGAGTTAATGATCGGATCATGGTGTCCTCAAAGGATGCGCCCTCGCCAAAGCGGCGAGGGCTAAAGTGCGGGTTTCGGCCTCACAAAGGCAGACTATCAGTCGTCGTCATCATCATCGTCGTCATCATCGTCATCTTCATCGTCGTCATCTTCATCATCGTCGTTATCTTCATCACGGTCGTCGTCTTCATCATCGTCGTCGTCTTTATCACGGTCGTCGTCGTCATCGCGGCCATCGTCGTCATCGGGGCCATCGTCGTCATCGGGTCCATCGTCGTCATCGCCGCCATCGTCGTCATCGCCGCCATCGTCGTCATCGCGGTCATCGTCGTCATCGCGATTCCGATTAACAGGAGATGATTCTTCGCTCAAAATTGCTCCTGTCACGGCGTCGTAGGTTACTTCGTACTTTACTCCGCCACGAATAGCTTCGACTTTGATTTCGCTTTGACCATTCTCAATTTCGACTTCCTCAAACCCTTGCCCGGTCCATTGCGTCACAACCTGATCAGCTATTGTTTGAGCATGCGCGGCGGGGGCGGCCAAGCCAAGCATGATGGCAGAGATTTTTATTGAACGTTTCATGGACATGATTCCTTGTGATCTGCGCTTCGCACGGTGCGAAACGTCGACCCAAAACAACAGGAACCATCCTTGCAGTTATATTGGTCTCAAGTTGATTTGGCCCAACGTAAACCTCAGACCAAAGCGCCTAAACTAAATGTTTAAGCGAATCCGCCCATTTCAAACCCGAGCGCCTTTGCAACCGTGAAGATATCTTTGTCGCCGCGCCCGCACATGTTCATCACCAGCAGGTGATCTTTTGGCAGGGTCGGTGCGATCTTCATGACATGCGCTAATGCATGTGATGGCTCAAGCGCAGGGATGATCCCTTCAAGTTTACAAGACAATTGGAAAGCCTCCAGCGCTTCGACGTCGGTGATCGAAACGTATTGTGCGCGACCGATTTCATGCAGCCAAGCGTGCTCTGGCCCGATACCCGGATAGTCGAGGCCCGCAGAGATCGAGAAGCCCTCAAGAATTTGACCGTCGTCGTCCTGCAACAGGTACGTTCGGTTGCCATGCAATACGCCTGGTCGACCGCCTGTAAGAGACGCACAATGCTCCATTTTCGCGTTCACACCTTTGCCGCCTGCCTCTACGCCAATGATGTTCACAGATTTATCGTCAAGGAACGGGAAAAACAAACCCATTGCGTTTGAGCCGCCGCCGATGGCTGCGATCAGTGTGTCAGGCAAACGCCCTTCGGCGGCCTGCATTTGCTCACGGGTTTCTTTGCCGATGATCGCTTGGAAATCGCGGACCATCGCAGGGTATGGGTGCGGCCCGGCCACAGTGCCGATGCAATAAAAGGTGTCGCGCACGTTGGTAACCCAGTCGCGCAGCGCATCGTTCATCGCATCTTTCAGCGTGCCGCGACCAGAGGTGACAGGCACCACTTCGGCACCCAGCAAGCGCATACGGAAAACGTTTGGCGCTTGGCGCTCCACGTCGTGCGCGCCCATATAGACAACGCATTTCAAGCCAAACTTTGCACAGACGGTTGCGGTCGCCACGCCATGCTGGCCCGCGCCCGTTTCAGCAATAATCCGGGTTTTGCCCATACGCCGCGCGAGGATGATCTGCCCCAGCACGTTGTTAATTTTATGTGCACCAGTGTGGTTAAGTTCGTCGCGCTTAAGATAGATTTTTGCACCACCGAGGTGCTCCGTCAGACGCTCGGCAAAATAAAGCGGAGAAGGCCGACCAACGTAATGCGTCCACAGGTCATGCATCTCGGCCCAAAAACTATCGTCGGTTTTGGCAAAATCATACTGCTCTTCCAGTTCAAGGATAAGCGGCATCAATGTCTCGGACACAAAGCGTCCGCCAAAATCCCCAAAGCGCCCGTTCTCGTCGGGGCCGTTCATGAAACTGTTGAAAAGATCGTCTGCCATTTTTCCGTCCCCTTATATCCGCTGCAATTTCTACGACGAAGCGGGCGAATGTTCTAGTGCCTAATCGGCCTTCGCAGCGTCGATAAAGGCCCTGATTTTGACGGCATCTTTCACACCAGCAGATTGTTCAACACCCGATGACACATCGACCTGTAATGCCCCGGTCAGCGCTATCGCCTCGGCCACATTCTCCGGCGTCAACCCACCTGCCAGCATCATCGGCACGGGCCAGCGACGCTTTGCAATCAACGTCCAATCAAACGAAAGTCCATTTCCACCCGGAAGATCCGCGTTCTTGGGTGGCTTCGCATCGATGAGGATTTGGTCCGCAACCTGCAAATATGTTTCCAGTGTCGCGATATCAGAGGCGTCAGCAACACCGACAGCCTTCATCACCGGTAATCCATAACGATTTTTGATTTCGATGACCCGATCAGGTGTTTCGCTACCATGTAATTGCAAGACATCAATTGGGACTTCGGTCGTCAACGCATCAAGAAATGCATCATCAGCATTAACAACCAGCGCCACCTTTGCCACGCCAACAGGCACGGTCAGCGCAAGCGCTTTGGCAGTTTCAATTGAAACATTCCGTGGCGATTTTTCAAAGAAAACAAACCCGACATAGGCAGCACCCGCGTCAACTGCGGCTTGTAAGCCTGCCTGATCGGACAGCCCGCAAATCTTAACCCTCGTGTCTTTTGGCATTAGGTGCTCAATAACGCCAAGACATCATCACCTTTGGGTGTGTCCGATGACTTTAGGGCCGCCAATTCACGACGCAGCGCATCAAGCTCACGTGCTTTGGCCCGCGCGTCTGCGCGTTGGCGGTATTCTCGGATCCATTCCCACACGAACCCAAGCAATAGCCCCACACCAACGCCGATGAAAATCACAACGAAAAGCGGGAGTTCGATGTCAGGGGATATTCCCAGAAGATCGCTAAAGGCAACGGGCATTGCCCGCACCGTCACAACGCCACGGTTAGCCAACCCGACAAGAATCAGACAAAGGGCAACAATTGCCCAAAAAGCATAGCGTAGCGTTTTCATAGAGTACCTCTTAATTTCCGTTCAACCGGTCGCGCAGGAGCTTACCAGTCTTAAAGAACGGAACATGTTTTTGTTCAACCGCGACACTTTCGCCGGTGCGCGGATTACGGCCCATACGGGCATCGCGTTTCTTCACCGAAAACGCACCGAAACCACGCAATTCAACGCGATCCCCTTTGGACATTGCGCCCGTAATCTCTTCGAAGATCGTGTTCACAATGTTTTCGACGTCGCGTTGATAAAGATGTGGATTTTCGTCAGCAATCTTTTGGATCAGTTCCGAGCGGATCATGGCAGTGGTCCCTATTCATAAGTTCACAATTATCGCAGCGGGTTGGCCCCGCGTTTGGAATGACTATAGGGAGATTGTGTAGATCGGGAAACTGTTTCGATTGAATGAAATTGAGAAAAACCTTCAATCATCGCATTTCGGAGCGGCATTCTTGCCCATTTCGGGAAGCGCTAACTGCGTTGCCCCTCAGGTCGGTGAAATTGCGCATCTGATTCGCAGCGGTGAAATATAAAAAAGCCGGCGCAAAGTTTCCCTCGCGCCGGCTCAACTTTCTTCCCATTAAGGGAAAGGCTTATTCGTCGCCCTTGAGTGCAGCACCCAAGATGTCGCCCAAAGACGCGCCAGAGTCGGACGAACCGAACTGCTCGACTGCTTCTTTTTCTTCAGCGATTTCACGTGCCTTGATCGACAGGCCAAGTTTACGTGTTTTGCTGTCGATGTTGGTGACGCGGACGTCGACCTTGTCGCCAACGCCGAAACGCTCTGGACGCTGCTCTGCACGATCACGGGACAAGTCGGAACGACGGATGAACGATGTCATGCCCTCATATACAACTTCTACGCCGCCATCTTCGATCTTAGTCACCTCAACAGTGATGATAGAACCGCGCTTAACGCCACCGATTGCGTCTGCGAACGGATCGCCGTCGAGTGCTTTGATGGAGAGCGAAATACGCTCTTTCTCAACGTCAACTTCAGCAACCTTGGCTTTCACGATGTCGCCCTTGCGGAAATCGCCGATGACGTCTTCGCCGCGGCCTTCCCATGTCAGGTCGGACAGGTGAACCATGCCGTCGATGTCACCTTCAAGGCCGATGAACAGACCGAATTCAGTGATGTTTTTGACTTCACCTTCAACTTCGGTGCCCTCAGGATGTGTCTCTGCGAACACTTCCCATGGGTTGCGCTGTGTCTGCTTGAGGCCAAGGGAAACGCGACGCTTTGTGCTGTCGATTTCCAAAACCATCACTTCTACTTCCTGGGAAGTGGAAACGATTTTGCCTGGGTGTACGTTTTTCTTTGTCCAAGACATCTCGGACACGTGCACCAGACCTTCAACACCAGCTTCCAGCTCAACGAATGCGCCGTAGTCAGTGATGTTGGTCACGCGACCTGTGTGAACTGTATCAAGCGCGAATTTCGCTTCAACAGCATCCCATGGATCGTCTTGCAGCTGCTTCATGCCGAGGGAGATACGGTGGGTTTCTTTGTTGATCTTGATCACCTGAACCTTGATTGTCTCACCGATTGTGAGGATCTCGGATGGGTGGTTGACGCGGCGCCATGCCATATCTGTGACGTGCAGCAAGCCGTCTACGCCGCCCAAGTCAACGAACGCACCGTATTCGGTGATGTTCTTGACGACGCCGTCAACTTCTTGGCCTTCAGTCAGGTTGCCGATAACTTCGGCGCGCTGTTCTGCACGGGACTCTTCGAGGATTGCGCGACGGGACACAACGATGTTGCCACGACGACGGTCCATCTTGAGGATTTGGAACGGCTGCTTAAGACCCATCAATGGGCCAGCGTCACGCACTGGGCGTACGTCAACTTGGGAGCCTGGAAGGAACGCAACAGCGCCGCCCAGATCAACTGTAAAGCCACCTTTCACGCGACCAAAGATTGCGCCATCGACGCGCTCTTCATCAGCGTAAGCTTTTTCAAGGCGATCCCATGCTTCTTCACGGCGTGCCATCTCGCGAGAGATCACAGCTTCGCCACGTGCGTTTTCAACCTGACGGAGGAACACTTCGACGGTATCGCCGACGTTCAACTCTGGCTCTTCGCCTGGGTTTGCAAATTCTTTAAGATCGATGCGGCCTTCCATCTTGTAGCCAACGTCGATGATCGCTTGGCCAGCTTCGATAGCGATAACCTTGCCTTTGACGACGGAACCCTCTGCAGGTGTGTCCATCTCGAAGCTTTCGTTCAAGAGTGCTTCAAACTCTTCCATTGTATTTGCCATGTGGCGTCTATTTCCTAATCGTTTGTTTTATACGGGCCGCGCGGTTGTCTCCGCCGGTCTTTGGGTTTCATGTTGGTTAAAGCCCCATATACGAACATAAAACAACAGGGCCGATACAAATCGACCCCGCTCAAATTCTCATGTTCGCGTCTGTCTCGACACTTCAACACCGCTGCTATAGGCCGAAATCGTCATGCCTGCAAGGGGTTCACGTCGTTTCGGGACGGGCTTTGGCGCTGACCTTGATCTTAGTTACACGGGGGAGACACCGTGCCACTGTCTGCGATCTTGGGTACACTCATCATGTGTGGTCAGCGCCAAAGAAGGGTGGGCCGTGCAAAAGCAGGCCCGATCTGTTTAAGCAACTGATGCAGGTTCTCTTTTGATCGGTGTCGCAACTGGTAGATGGCGCAAGTCTTGCGCGATTTTAACCGTCCCAAACGTTGCAGGGATCAAGTGTACTTCGACCTCGGCGATAGAGGTTTTCGGCGACAACTTCAGGTCGACAAATTGATCAACCTCACCATGCGCAACTAGATCTTCAAACACTTGTTGTCCGTTTGCAAAAACTTGAACCAACATCCGCCCATCGACTTCAAGCCGCAGGTAAAGTTGACCTGATCCGACCTCATCAACTTTTAAAGTGCTGCGCAAAGTACCGCCGTCGGATTCAAAAAAAATCTGGCGTCCGTATGCTCGCCGTGTCCAACCCACAAGGTCAACTGGCGTCCATTTTGTAGT
This sequence comes from Loktanella sp., assembly GCA_024686085.1. Taxonomy (GTDB): domain Bacteria; phylum Pseudomonadota; class Alphaproteobacteria; order Rhodobacterales; family Rhodobacteraceae; genus Yoonia. The sequence goes on along the minus strand of JAIBDT010000055.1, from coordinate 2,259 downwards.
GTGCATATTCGTAATCATCGTCACATCCCCAATCTGATCTGATTTGATCGTTTAAGTCAGGTCAACAGGCCCAACCCGGTCAACCACACGCACCATCCATTGCAAAATGGTCCGCTCTTTCGGGTCTAGTCGTCCATCCCGAGATAAAATCATCGCTGTAGTGCGAAGGTCCGGCCATCTTTGATAAAAATCCACAAGGTCTTCTATGTCGTCTTGTGATGTGCGTGCTTTAACCATCGTCATCGCCTTACTCACCGTATGTTTGTTCCAACTACAATCATCTTAGACACGGACCGACCGACGGCGCGTGTGAATAAACTGTGAAGTCCTTGGTCGCAGCGAAAGCCAATGTTAACGTCTAGGTGAAACTGGGGAGTTTTAGTGGTGACAACACGCGTCGAAATATCTCTTTTTGGCACATGTGCCGTAAAGATTGCAGGCACACCGCCTGTCGATATTCGTGGTGCAAAGCATCTGGCCTTGTTCGCGATGCTTGCAACGGCTCCCCTAGGCAGGCGGACGCGCACGTATCTGCAAAACACCCTTTGGGGCTACGCGGGTTACGATAGTGGACACCAAAATCTGCGTCGCGCTTTGTCGGATTTGCGCAAACTGATAGGTCCTGACTTTGATACATTGGTTCACACGACAAATAGCGATGTCGAACTGGATCTGAGCCATGTTGTTTATGTCGGAAACCCGTCAGGCGGCACTTTTTTGCAAGACTTGAACGTGGTCGAGAAAGACTTTGTCGCTTGGGTACAGTCTATCAGAGCCAACCCCGATCAGGTTGCCGCTCTTTACCGGATATCGCCACAGACCCGTAAAGGACGCCCGCGTCCGCGAATAACGGCGTTGCCGCTGACGGTTTTGAATGCCGATCCGCATTTGGCGGTTCTCGGTGATTGGGTCGCAGAAGAGACTTGCAGGTCTTTATCACGATCAAATTTATTGTCGGTGATTTCGCATCTGTCTAGTCGGGCAATGGCCAAACGCATGATTGATGTCGTCGAGGTTCAAAAAACCTTGGACGTTGATTATCTTGTGACCGGAACTTTGCGTCGTCAAGATGGCAATTTGATCGCTGACTTTGATTTTATTGATGCCCGCAACGGCGATATTTTATGGAACAGGCATGTGTCCTGTCCTGAAAACTATTTCACCCAAGAGCTTCAAGACCATCTCGTCAACGTCATTCGCTCAATCGGACGGTCAATTGCCGACGCCGCTATTGACTATGTGCGCGACAGACCTTTGCTGGAAATCGAAGATGAAAGGCTTTTAATTGCCGGCGTGTCGTTGATGCACCGCCAACCCATGCGCGACTTTTTGCGATCACGCGAGTTCCTGATCGAAGCGGCACGCCGCTCGCCCAATACGGCCGAAACTCATGCCTGGCTCGGAAAATGGTTCGTTTTGAGCGTCTTCAAAGGTTTTACAACCGATACCGTGGGCGATACCCAGCGCGCACTAGATGCGACAGCTCGTGCGTTGGACATAAATCCGGAAAGCAGTTTCAGCCTGACGATTGACGGCTTTGCCAACAATAACTTGCTGAAAAATATGGACGTCGCAAATAATCGTTACAGCGCCGCTCTTGAGATCAATCCCAATGAAAGCTTGTCTTGGCTACTTCGAGGTTCGTTAATGGCGTTTCAGGATGATGGGGCAGCGGCCGTTCGTGCAACCCAGACCGCGCGGCAATTGTCGCCGATTGATCCTTTTTCGTATTACTATGATAGCCTTGGCGCGACGGCGTATTTAGCTGCGGGTGATTGGGGCCGCGCGTTAGAATTGGCCGAGCGGTCGTTGGGATCAAATGACCGCCACATCTCGACCTGGCGCGCTAAAATTACGGCGCAACATTTCCTTGGGCAACATGACGCGGCTTGTGCGTCGGCGCTCGAACTTAAGCGCCGCCATCCAGATTTTAAGATTGATAGCTATCGCAGGACCCACCCTGCCGTTGATTTCAAATTCGGACATCGCATGATCGAGGCGCTGGAGGCGTCTAGCATCACCTAATTTTAAAACACAGGAGAAACTTACAATGGGTGCATTTGGTGGAGCAGGCGGAGCTGGTGGTGCTGGAGGCGCGGGGGGTGCCGGTGGCGCGGGTGGAGCAGGCGGTGCGGGTGGTGCAGGCGGTGCTGGAGCGTTCATAGGCATCGGATCTTTTTTAGGTGAAGGCGATCCGGGCGGCTATGCGGGTACGACTACTTTAGGGCTTCAGACGACAGCCGACGGGCTGCGCCATTT
>JAIBDT010000022.1 GCA_024686085.1 Loktanella sp. | reverse complement strand
GAGTTATGACTGGATCTGGTGTTTGGGCGGTTTGAAGGTTGGCGGCGTATCTGGTTGAATTGTTGTTGCGAGACAGCAGCCCAGCCAAAGGAGATACACCACCATGGAAAGAACTAACATTATTGATTTTGCGCGTCGAGACGGGATGACGGATGCGCTGACGGAATTGCTCAGAACGGGAGCGCAGGAATTGATCGCGACAGCAGTTGAGGCAGAGCTTGCCAGCTATCTTGCGCAGTTCGCTGACATGCGCACGGATACAGGTCACGCGGCCGTCGTGCGCAATGGACATCATCCAGAGCGACCATTCCAAACCAGCATTGGCCCTGTGAGTGTTCGCATTCCCAAGGTTCGCTCAAAAGACGGCACGCCTGTGACCTTCCGCTCTGCCTTGGTGCCTCCCTATGTGCGCCGCACCAAGACGCTGGAGGCGGCCTTGCCCTGGCTCTACCTCAAAGGGATTTCCAGCGGCGAAATGGGCGCGGCACTCAAAGTTCTTCTGGGTCCTGATGCAACTGGACTGTCGGCGAATACAGTCTCGCGCCTCAAGCGCGATTGGGCCAAGGAATACGAGGGCTGGAAAGACGCAGCTTTCGATGATGAGCCCATCGTCTATATCTGGGCCGACGGCGTCCACAGCGGCCTTCGGGGCGAGGATGACAAGCTCTGCGCCCTTGTCATTGTTGGCGTCACCGCCCGTGGCAAGAAACGGTTCCTGGCAATCGAGGACCGGGTGCGAGAGAGCACCCAGAGTTGGCGCGAGGTGCTTCTCAGCCTCAAAAGCCGGGGCATGAATGCCCCAAAGTTGGCGATCGGAGATGGCGCCATGGGGTTCTGGGCGGCTCTGGAAGAAGTCTATCCTACGTCCCGTCAGCAGCGGTGCTGGCAGCACAAGACGATGAATGTGCTCAACTGCCTGCCCAAGCTGTCACAGCCAAAGGCCAAAGCCGCGATCCACAACATTTGGCAGGCCGAGACCAAAGAGGATGCGGAGAAGGCCTTCGATTTGTTCATCAAAACCTATGAGGCCAAGTATCCCAAGGCGACGTTGTGCCTGCAAAAAGATCGGACCGAACTCATGGCATTCTTCGACTTCCCAGCCCAGCATTGGCAGAGCATCCGCACCAGCAATCCGATTGAGTCCGCGTTCGCCACGATCCGCCATCGCACCAAGCGATCAAAGGGCTGCCTGTCACGCGATGGTATGCTACACATGATGTTCAAACTGGGCCAATGCGCCGAGCAAAACTGGCGAAAACTACGCGGCTTTGATTACCTCGCTAAAGTCATCACAGGCGTCACGTTCAAAGACGGAATTGAAGCCACAACCACAGACCAGATCGCAGCATGACCGAGATCCCTCAAACACCAGATTTGACAATAACTCGATGAAACGTCGTCGGCCCAACACGGCGTGATCGCAACAGGCGGAGGCAGGCGCAAGAAAAGTCTTCCGTAGGGGGGGGAGTGGTGAGGAAGAAGGTTTAGTTTCGGTCATCCGCGGCTCCGCCCAGTTGCACCTGAAGCCTAAGACGAGGATGGTTAACGAGTGATGAATACTGCTAGACGTCCACAAACTGTCTGAAAATATGGCATTTTACGAAAATCACGAGTTGAATCTGGCGACGGCGATGCCCTGCACAACGCCGCCCGAGTGTTAGCCGAATCAACCGTATGACTAACCCGCAGCACCACCAATCGTCAGGCCGCCAATTTTCAAACTCGGCTGGCCGACACCTACAGGCACCCATTGCCCCGCTTTGCCGCAGTTTCCGATGCCGGGATCAAGTTCAAGATCATTGCCAATGCCTTGGATATTGGTCAGCGACGTGGCCCCGTCGCCGATCAGCGTGGCACCCTTCACGGGGGCGCCAACAACGCCGTTTTTCACACGGTAGGCCTCGGTGCACGAAAACACGAACTTACCATTGGTGATGTCAACCTGACCGCCACCAAAACCGACAGCATAGATGCCATCTTTCAGATCCGCGACAAGGGCGGCAGGGTCGGCATCACCAGCTAACATATAAGTGTTTGTCATGCGCGGCATCGGCGCATGGGCATAGCTTTCGCGGCGACCATTGCCCGTTGGTGCTACGCCCATCAGGCGAGCGTTTTGCCGGTCTTGCATATATCCAACCAGAACACCGTCCTCGATCAAAACGTTTTTGGCAGACGGGGTGCCTTCGTCGTCGATGGTGATTGATCCGCGACGATCTGGGATCGTTCCATCATCCAAAACCGTGACACCTTTGGCGGCAATTTGTTGACCCATAAGACCTGCAAACGCGGACGACCCTTTACGGTTAAAATCACCCTCTAGCCCGTGACCAATCGCCTCGTGCAGCAAAATACCCGGCCAGCCTGGGCCTAGAACCACATCCATCACACCCGCAGGGGCGGGTTCAGCGTCAAGGTTCACAACGGCGATACGCAGGGCTTCACGCACAGCAGCCTTCCAATGATCGGGTGCGATCAACCCAATCAGACCCGCCCGACCGCCCGCACCAGAAGTGCCGCTTTCGCGCTTGCCGTTTTCCTCGATAATGACCGACACATTTAGGCGGGACATAGGGCGGGTATCGGTGACCAACGTGCCTTCGGGGCGCAAGATCAACACTTCTTGATGCGATGCAGCAAGGGTCGCGGATACCTGCACCACGCGGCTGTCTAGATCACGGGCAAACTGATCTATCTCACGCAGAATATCGATTTTGGCAGGAAAGGTCGCCTGCAGCATCGGGTCTTCATCCGAATATAGCTTTTTGTTGGTGCCAACAGGACCGTCAGCCATTGTGCCACCACCTGCACCCACCGCAAGGCGGGTCGTGGCTACAGCACGGCGCAAGGCGTGCTCGTCGATGGTGGTTGAATGAGCGTAACCTGCGGTTTCACCGCGGACCGCGCGCAGGCCAAAGCCTTCGGAGGCGTCAAAGCGGGATGTCTTGAGGCGGCCATCGTCAAACGACAGCACCTCTGACTTGCGGCGCTCTAGAAATAGCTCGCCGTCATCGGCCCCTAATGTGGCCTCGCGCAGCAGTGCGGTGGCGGTGTCACGGTCTAGCGCGGTCTCGAAAGGGCGAAATGGGTCTGCGGACATAAAGTTTCCTGTCGTGAGGCGAAAAAATAGACGAGTGCGGCCGTTTACCGCGATTGCAGTTCTTGAGTTGTTCATCAAGATATGGGACATGAACGGATAGATACAACGGGATTCCGCCCAATGTTTGGGTGTGACACCATAAGACGCGCCGAAAGGCGCCATGACAGACAGGTTATGATATGCGTTTAAAAACGATTGCGACTTCACTTTGGACTTCGGCTGGACTGATCCTTGCAGGGTCGGCGGTGTATGGTCAAGATGTGGACCAAGACCTTGAAATTGTTGGCGCTCCTGTCGACGGGCTGATGGGTTTTCAACCCGCAGCAACAGAACTGGCACGCGATGTGCATTGGCTGGACGGTATGCTTTTGGTCATCATTACAGCGATCACGCTGTTTGTGACTGGCCTGCTGGCTTGGGTTGTACTGCGCTATAATCACAAAGCGAATCCAACGCCTAAGACATTCACACACAATTCTCCTTTGGAAGTTGCGTGGACAATCGTGCCGATTCTGATCCTCGTTGTGATCGGTGCCTATTCCTTGCCGATCCTATTCAAGCAGCAGGAAATCCCTGAGGCCGATATCACAATCAAAGTGACAGGCTACCAGTGGTACTGGGGCTATGAATATGTGGACGAAGGGGTCGCATACGAAAGCTACATGCTGGCACGCGAAGAACTTGAAGACGCAGGCTATTCACAAAACGAATACCGCTTGGCAACAGATACATCTGTTGTGATCCCGGTCGGGGCAACAATCGTGATGCAATTGACTGGCGCAGACGTGATCCACTCCTGGACAATCCCTGCGTTCGGCGTCAAGCAAGACGCGGTTCCTGGTCGTTTGTCCCAGCTTTGGTTCGCAGCAGAACGTGAAGGCATCTACTTTGGCCAGTGCTCCGAGCTTTGTGGCAAAGACCACGCCTATATGCCAATCACCGTGAAAGTTGTCAGCCAAGAAGCCTACGATAAATGGCTTGTTGAAGCAAAAGACATCAACGGCGTCTAAATCAGGACTGGCGCAGGGCTCGACCTGCGCTATCTCCCTACCGAGAAGGATGGGGTGTTACCCATCACCCCCATGGGAAGCATGATGACCGATATGACCGCACAGGAAACACCTTACGAGGCAGGGATGGGCGATTACTTTGCCCTTCTCAAGCCGCGCGTAATGTCTTTGGTAATTTTCACCGCTTTGGTGGGCCTTTTGGTCGCACCCGTTCCGGTGCATCCGTTCATCGGCTTTGTCGGTGTGCTTTGCATCGCGGTTGGTGCAGGGGCGTCTGGGGCGCTGAACATGTGGTGGGATGCAGACATCGACGCCGTGATGAAACGAACTGCCAAACGGCCAATCCCGTCAGGGCGTGTGCAACCCGGCGAAGCATTGGGCATCGGCATGGCCTTGTCTGGGTTCGCTGTGGTCCTTTTGGCGCTGGCCACAAATTTTCTGGCTGCAGGACTGCTTGCGTTCACAATATTCTTTTACGCCGTGGTTTATTCCATGTGGCTGAAACGGTCGACGCCACATAATATCGTGATCGGCGGGGCGGCAGGGGCATTCCCTCCGATGATCGGTTGGGCCGTTGCAACTGGCAATGTAACCATTGAATCCGTGCTGATGTTTGCGCTGATTTTAATGTGGACGCCGCCGCACTTCTGGGCTTTGGCGCTGTTCGTAAAAACCGACTACGGCGATGCAGGTGTGCCGATGCTGACCGAAACGCACGGGCGCGACGTAACGCGAAAGCACGTGATCGTCTACGCGGTGTTGCTGGTGCCTGTGGCTATCGGTCTCGGGCTCACGTCCATCGGCGGGCCGATCTATCTGGCCACATCCGTCGCGTTGAACCTTTGGTTCGTGAAAGGATGCTTTGACATCTGGCGGCGCAATGACGCGGCCGCTGACGCGGATAACTACGCAGTTGAAAAGCAAGTCTTCAAGGTCTCGCTTTATTACCTGTTCTTGCACTTTGGCGCATTGCTGGCAGAAGCTGCCCTGCGTCCCTACGGTTATGGAGGCTGGTAGAATGGCAATTCACGTCGAACACGAAATCCACCAGCGCCGTAAAGGACGTAACTTTGGCGTGCTGGGGTTGTTGATCTTTTTTGTTGGGATCGTCTTTGCGCTGACCGTCGTGAAAGTCCTTGAACTGGGCGACGCCAAGAAATTCGAAACCTTTGACCACGTGGCGCGACCCGCGCTTGAACCTGCCGAGGAGGCATCACAGTGAAGCTTTTTCCAAATGTCCGAGGCCCGCAACGCACTTTGTTTCAAACGGTCGGTGTGGTGTTTGTTATGGGGTCACTGGCTTGGGCCTCAGTGCCGTTTTATGACTGGTTTTGTCGGGTTACCGGCTTTGGCGGAATCACCAATGTCGCAGATGCCGAATCCGAAGTGATTCTGGACCAAACCATCAAGGTGCGCTTTGATGCGTCATTAGACCGCGATATGCCGTGGACATTTAAGCCCGCGCAACGCGAAATGACCCTACGGATTGGCGAGACCGGGCTGGCGTTCTACGAGGCGCACAACCCGCTTGATGTGCCGATTGCGGGGCAGGCAGCCTATAACGTGACACCTTATGAAGCAGGTGTATTCTTTGATAAAATTGCATGTTTTTGCTTTACAGAACAGGTGCTTCAGCCCGGCGAAACGGTGATGATGCCTGTGTCGTTCTTTGTTGATCCCGCGATCGTTAACGACCGCGAAGGACAGTATGTGCATACAATCACATTGGGCTATACATTCTATCAAATCGACCTGCCTGAAAACGAAGTTCAGGCCGCGTTGGACACGCCAACAACTTTGACAACGGCGCCGCAAAACGCCATAGACATTAACTAACGACGAAGCCGATAGGGAACGACTGCCATGGCGCATGAAAAGAACCACGATTATCACATTCTGCCACCATCGATCTGGCCAATGCTCGCGGCTGTCGCAGCATTTGTCATGTTGCTGGGAAGCGTGCTCTGGATGCACGGTTCTGGTCCTTACCTCGGGCTGATCGGCTTTGTTGGCGTTCTCTACGTCATGTATGCTTGGTGGGCAGACGTTGTTGTAGAAAGCCACGTTGGCGATCACACACCTGTTGTGCAAATCGGGCTACGCTACGGCGTGATCATGTTCATCATGTCCGAAGTCATGTTCTTTGCGGCATGGTTCTGGTCTTTCTTCAAACATGCGATGTACCCGATGAACCCGGACGGCACCTCGCCACTGGTTGACGGTGTATGGCCGCCCGTCGGAATCGAGACATTTGACCCTTGGCACCTCCCACTTATCAACACGCTGATCCTGCTTTGCTCTGGTATGGCCGCAACTTGGGCGCACCACGCACTAGTGCACGAAAACAACCGCCAAGACATGAAGTGGGGCTTGATCCTCGCTGTTGTACTCGGCGCGATTTTCACAGTGTTCCAAATCTACGAATACTCGCACGCAGCCTTTGGTTTCTCCGGAAACATCTATGGCGCGAACTTCTTCATGGCGACAGGCTTTCACGGGTTCCACGTTCTGATCGGAACAATCTTCCTGCTGGTCTGCTTGATTCGCTTGCAAAAGGGCCACTTCACGCCAGAAAACCACGTCGGCTTTGAAGCCGCAGCTTGGTACTGGCACTTTGTGGACGTTGTTTGGTTGTTCCTCTTTGCGGCCGTGTACATCTGGGGCGGCTGATACAGCAAACGCATGATGGGTCTTGACCCGTCTGCCCTGTAAAAACATACCGAGGCGCACGTAGGAACCTGCGTGCGCCTTTTTCATTGCGAAAGTTGAGACTCACCCTTGCGACGCATTCTTTTCCCCTTAATTCTTGGCATTGGCGGCGTGGTCGTTCTGGTCTGGCTTGGCCTTTGGCAGCTGGATCGGCTTGCTTGGAAAGAAGCGATCTTGGCTGAAATCGATAATCGACTGATGTCGGATCCAGTTCCATTGCCACAATCCCCCGACGAGACCCGCGACGAATACACTAGCGTGTCGGTCAATGGTGCAATTGTCGGCCCCGAACTGCGGGTGCTGACCTCTGGCACTGCGGCAGGCACAGGTTACCGTGTGATCCGCCCGCTTGTGGATGGCGACGGGCGGCGTATTCTGATCGACGTGGGATTGCTGCAGCTTGACGACGACACGCCGCCAAATGACGCCCCTTTGGGGGCGATCACCGGCACGCTATTGTGGCCCGACGACGTGAACAGCGCCACGCCCGCTCCGGATATGGCCAAGAACATCTGGTTCGGGCGCGACGTGCAGGCTATGGCCGACACCCTGAACACCGAACCCGTCATGGTGATCGCCCGCGACATGGCCCAGCCTGATCCACGCACCACGCTGCTGCCCGTTGATACAGCAGGGATCAAAAACGATCACCTCAGCTACGCGGTCACATGGTTTGGCCTCGCTATCGTGTGGGCCATCATGACCCTTTTTCTGATTTTTCGCACTCTGCGCTCGAAGGACACTTAAACGATGCGTTACATCTCTACGCGCGGCGCGTCTGACGCCCTGACATTTGAACAAGCCATGATGACTGGGCTTGCCCGCGACGGTGGGCTTTATGTGCCGGAGTCCGTGCCAACGCTGACCAAATCCGAAATCGCGGACATGGCGGGCAAGTCCTACGAGGATATCGCCTTTACTGTCATGCGCCCGTTCATCGGCGACACTTTCACCGACGATGAATTCAAAGTCCTGATCAAAAACGCCTATGCAGGCTTTGGACACGCAGCCCGCGCACCGCTTGTGCAATTGGCACCAAACCACTTCTTGTTAGAGCTATTCCACGGCCCGACATTGGCGTTCAAAGACTTTGCAATGCAGTTAATCGGGCAGATGTTCCAAGCATCGCTCACGCGCTCTGGCGACCGCATCACCATCGTTGGTGCGACCTCAGGTGACACAGGATCAGCGGCGATCGAAGCCTTCCGCGGCCTTAAAAACGTCGATGTCTTTATCCTCTACCCGCACGGACGGGTCTCCGAAGTACAGCGCCGCCAGATGACCACACCCACCGAGGCGAATGTGCACGCACTGGCGATGGACGGCGACTTTGACGATTGCCAAGCGATGCTTAAAGACATGTTCAACGACTTCGACTTCCGCGACGAGGTCCGGCTTGCAGGCGTAAATTCGATCAACTGGGGCCGCGTATTGGCTCAGGTTGTCTATTACTTCACCGCTGCCGTCAGCCTTGGCGCACCGCATCGCGAGGTATCGTTCACTGTGCCAACGGGCAATTTTGGCGATATCTTTGCAGGCTACATCGCCAAGCAAATGGGCCTGCCCATCGCCGATCTGGTCGTGGCGACAAACCAAAACGATATCCTGCACCGTACCTTGCAAACAGGCGCCTACACTAAAGAGGGCGTGATCCCGTCAATCAGCCCGTCGATGGACATCCAAGTGTCTTCCAACTTTGAGCGTGTGCTTTTCGACGCCTACGGGCGCGAAGGGGCCACAGTTGCCGCACAGATGGACGACCTGCAAACAGGGGGCTTCGAGATTTCGCAAGGGGCCTACCAAATGCTGCAAAACACCTTTAAATCAGGACGGGCGTCCGAGGATGAAACCTCTGCCGCGATCAAATCTTACAACCTGCACAATGGCGAACTGCTTTGCCCGCATTCCGCCGTTGGTGTGCACGTCGCGGAAGACCACTTGGGCAGGGTCCCGATGGTCACGCTCGCGACAGCACACCCCGCAAAATTCCCAGACGCCGTAAAAGCGGCAAGCGGAGTTGCGGCACCACTTCCCCCGCGTATGGCAGACCTGTATGACCGCCCAGAACGCGTGACTCGCGTCGCAAATGACATGGGCGCACTACAAGCCATAATCAAAGAGCGGATCAAAGTTTGACCATTCAACACCACACTCTGTCCAACGGTTTTCAAATCGTCACAGAGAATATGCCCGGACTGAAATCAGCAAGCATCGGCATCTGGGTCGATGTGGGCGGACGCCATGAACGGCTGGAACAGAATGGGATCGCCCATTTTCTGGAACACATGGCCTTTAAAGGGACCAAAACCCGCAACGCGCTACAAATCGCAGAGGCGATTGAAGATGTGGGCGGGTTCCTGAACGCCTATACAAGCCGCGAAAACACCGCCTATTACGCGCGTGTGCTGCAAGACGACGTGCCACTTGCACTTGACGTGATCGGCGACATCTTGATGAACTCGACATTTGAGGCATCAGATGTGGAACTCGAACGCGGCGTGATCTTGCAAGAGATCGGGCAGGCGGCAGACACACCCGACGACATTATTTTCGACTGGTTACAGGAAGTGGCCTACCCAGACCAAGCCATCGGGCGCCCGATCCTTGGACCCGCCGAGCGTGTATCGGCATTCAATCGCGACGATCTACGCAGCTTTGTGGACGAACACTACGGGCCAGGTCAAATGATCTTGGCCGCAGCAGGCGGCATTGATCATGACAAAATCGTCGCCCAAGCAGAGGCGCTTTTCGGGCATCTATCCCCGATCCTCCGCGACCCTAGCCTGATGCAGCCCGCCAAATTTGGCGGCGGCGAAATTCGGCGCAACAAAGACCTCGAACAGGTCCACTTTGCATTGGCACTTGATGGGCCTAACTACTGCGATCCCGAAATCTATACCGCGCAAATCTATGCATCTGTGATGGGCGGCGGCGTGTCGTCGCGATTGTTCCAAGAGATTCGCGAAAAGCGCGGGCTTTGCTACACGATATTTGCGCAGGCGGGCGCACATGAAGACACAGGCATGACCACGATTTATGCTGGCACCAGCGCCGAACAGATCACCGAATTGACCAACGTGACAATGGACGAAATGAAACGCGCTGCAGACGATATGACCGCCGCCGAAGTCGCACGCGCGCGCGCGCAGATGAAAGCTGGGTTGCTGATGGGTCTGGAAAGTCCGTCCAATCGGGCTGAACGCTTGGCACGGCTCTTGTCGATCTGGGGACGCATCCCGACCTTGGACGAAACCATTGACCGCATCGATGCGGTGACAACAGGCGACGTCAAAGAATTCGCAGGCAAAATGGCAGGGCAGGCAGGCACCGCAATGGCGCTCTACGGCCCCGCCGAAGACGCCCCGACTTTGGATGAATTGAAAGCACGGTTGGTGGCCTAATGCTGGGACGGCGGCGACAGGTTCGATTGGAAACAGAGCGCATGACGCTGCGCCCGCCGATGCACGCCGACTTTCGTGCGTGGTCCGCATTGCGGCAAGACAGCCAAGAATTCTTGGCCTCTTGGGAACCGACGTGGGCTGTCGACCACCTGTCACGCAAGGCCTTTACCAATCGCGTCTACTGGGCGCAGCGGTCAATCACGAACGGCAATGCGGTTCCGCTGTTTCTGGTGCGGCGTCAAGACGATGCGCTTTTGGGGGCGATCACTTTGGACAATATCCGGCGCGGACCTGCACAAGCAGGGACCACAGGCTATTGGATCGGTCAGCCCTTCGCGCGCAACGGCTATATGAAAGAGGCAATAGAGGCCGTCGTGCACTACGCCTTTCGGACGCTTGATCTTAGCCGTATCGAGGCAGGATGCCTGCCCGAGAACACGCCAAGCCGCAGATTACTTGAACAATGCGGCTACAAATATGAGGGCGTCGCCCAGTCGTATTTGCAGATCAACGGACGGTGGCGGAACCACGTGCTTTACGCCAATTTGCGCAGCGACAGGCGCGGAAAAACCGACGTTGGTTAAACCACTCAAATTTTCCTATTCAGACTGCTTGACTAAGGATCGCCACGTCCTTAGGTATCCTTTGTTGTCACTCACAGGGAGTGAGTGCTAACACAGAGAAACACGAACTGGAGACGTTCCAAAGATGGCATTTACACCACTTCACGACCGCGTTCTTGTCCGCCGCCTTGAAAGCGAAGAGACAACTAAGGGCGGTCTGATCATTCCAGACGCCGCAAAAGAAAAGCCTGCTGAGGGCGAAGTTGTGTCCACAGGTACTGGCGCCCGTAAGGACAGCGGCGAGCTGATCCCAATGGATGTTAAAGCTGGCGACAAAGTTTTGTTCGGCAAATGGTCCGGCACAGAAGTTAAGATCGAAGGCGAAGACCTGTTGATCATGAAAGAAAGCGACATTCTGGGCATCCTTTAAGGGGCAGCTTGAAGACCGCTATCTGATGAAATTCAATTAAGGAGCACATGAAAATGGCTGCTAAAGACGTAAAATTCGGCACTGACGCCCGCAATAAGATGCTTCGCGGCGTCAACATTCTGGCTGATGCTGTTAAGGTCACGCTTGGTCCAAAGGGCCGTAACGTGGTTCTGGACAAATCCTTCGGCGCACCGCGCATCACCAAAGACGGTGTATCCGTGGCCAAAGAAATCGAACTGGAAGACAAGTTCGAAAATATGGGCGCGCAGATGGTTAAGGAAGTTGCTTCCCGTACCAATGACGAAGCTGGCGACGGCACAACAACAGCAACAGTTCTGGCTCAAGCGATCGTTCGCGAAGGAATGAAATCCGTTGCTGCTGGCATGAACCCAATGGACCTCAAGCGCGGCATCGACATGGCAACTGCTAAAGTTGTTGAAGCGATCATCGCAGCGGCACGTCCAGTGTCCGACAGTGACGAAGTTGCACAAGTCGGCACAATCTCTGCAAACGGCGAAGCTGAGATCGGTCGTCAGATCGCTGATGCGATGCAAAAAGTTGGCAACGAAGGCGTTATCACTGTTGAAGAAAACAAGGGTCTGGAAACAGAAACCACTGTTGTTGAAGGCATGCAGTTCGACCGCGGTTACCTGTCCCCTTACTTCACAACCAACACTGAGAAAATGACAGCCGAGCTGGAAGATGTGATCATCTTGCTGCACGAAAAGAAACTGTCTTCGCTCCAGCCAATGGTTCCATTGCTCGAATCTGTGATCCAGTCTGGCAAGCCTCTCTTGATCATCGCAGAAGATGTTGAAGGCGAAGCACTTGCAACGCTTGTTGTGAACAAGCTGCGCGGCGGCTTGAAGATCGCTGCAGTTAAGGCACCTGGCTTTGGTGACCGTCGCAAGTCTATGCTGCAGGACATCGCTATCCTGACAGGTGGTCAAGTGATCTCCGAAGACCTCGGCATGAAGCTCGAGAACGTCACAATCGACATGCTTGGCTCTGCCAAGCGCGTAAACATCACCAAAGATGAAACAACAATCATCGACGGTGCTGGCGACAAAGCCGAGATCGCAGCACGCGTCACACAGATCCGTGGCCAGATCGAAGAAACAACATCCGACTACGACCGTGAAAAGCTGCAAGAACGCGTTGCCAAATTGGCTGGCGGTGTTGCTGTTATCCGCGTCGGCGGCATGTCCGAAGTGGAAGTCAAAGAGCGTAAAGACCGCGTTGACGATGCACTGAACGCGACACGCGCAGCCGTACAAGAAGGTATCGTTGTTGGTGGTGGTGTTGCACTTATCCAAGCTGGTAAAGTTCTGATCGGTCTTGAGGGTGCAAACTCTGATCAAAGCGTTGGTATTGCGATTGTTCGTAAAGCAATCGAAGCACCTCTGCGTCAGATCGCTGAGAACTCTGGCGTTGACGGTTCCGTTGTTGCTGGCAAAATCCGCGAGTCCGACGACAAGACGTTTGGTTTCAACGCACAGACTGAAGAATATGGCGACATGTTCAAGTTCGGCGTGATTGACCCAGCGAAAGTTGTGCGTACAGCACTGCAAGACGCAGCATCCGTTGCTGGCCTGCTGATCACAACCGAAGCAATGGTTGCTGATCGTCCATCCAAAGAAGGCGCCGGCGGCGGCATGCCTGACATGGGCGGCATGGGCGGCATGGGCGGCATGATGTAAGGAGCTTTTGCCCTCGGGCAAAACTCCGACAAGGCGGCAGGTGAATGCGCAGCAATCACCGAGAGCCGACATTGCTAACCAACAAATCAGGGCGGTCCTCACGGATCGTCCTTTTTTCATTCCCTACTTGCTGTCTAACCCCACCCCCGTAGGATGCGGAGGTTCCATTATTCAATTTCTGACAGGATACTTCATGGTTATTGGGCCCGATTATGTACGCGAGCTGAAACGCGGAGAAGAAGACGACGTTGACGCATTGCTGAGGGCAGCTTTCAGCGGACCCGCCGAGGCACAACTCGTTGCCAAACTGCGCAAATCCAAAGCCATCGCAGGCGAACAAGTCATGCCGATGGGGAATCAGATCGTGGGCTATTACGCATTGTCTTACATGATCAAACCCAAAGGGTGGCTTTGCCTCGCGCCCGTGGCCATCGCGCCCGACGTGCAGCGGCGCGGCTATGGCAAGCGTTTGATCGGGATGCTAACCGAATGGGCGCGGCTGAGCAAAACACCGATTGTTGTCTTGGGCCAGCCAGGGTTCTACGAGAAAACAGGCTTTACGCGGGAAGGGGCGGCGCAATTACACAGCCCTTATCCTATTGATCACACGATGGTGTGCGGCATCACAGATGCGCCTACCCATCAACTGGTCTACCCTGCTGCTTTCGACGGGCTGTGATGGGTTTAGAACCCATCCGACATTAAGGGACCCAACACATGAGACTGCTTCTCGGCACAGCCATTGCAATGGTTGCTTTTGCGGCCAACTCTGTCCTGAGCCGCGTTGGCGTGGCGCATTTTGGCATGGACCCCTTCGTCTTTGCGGCGATCCGTGTGGCGGCGGGGGCAGTGATGCTCGCAGTGTTGGTCGGGCTTTCGGGCAAGAACCCATTTCATGGGATCAGCGCGCGTTGGCGTGGTGCTTTGGCTTTGGCAATTTACATGATCGGGTTTTCCTATGGATATTTGACTATTGGGGCTGGGCTGGGCGCACTTATTCTGTTCGGAACTTTGCAGGTCTTTATGTTTGGATGGGCGGCGTCTCAACGAGTCTTAATCCCGTCATCGCGTTGGATCGGCGTCACAATCGCGCTTGTCGGGCTCGTTATTCTACTGTGGCCTCGCGGGACTGACACCGTCTCTGTGACAGGGGCCTTGATGATGGTCATCGCGGCGGCAGGTTGGGGTGCATACACCATTCTGGGCCAAGGCGCGCGTGACCCACTGGCCGCAACAGCAGGCAACTTTATCCTCTGCCTGCCCTTGGTCGCGCTGCCATTATTCTGGGGGGTGGGCAACGCTATCGAGATCGGGGGCGTTGCGACTGCCGTGACCGCGGGGGCCATTACCTCTGGGCTTGGTTATGCGGTCTGGTATGCGGTCTTGCCGCAATTGCCCGTTACCGTCGCCGCCATCGCACAGCTTAGCGTGCCTGTGATCGCGGTCGCAGCAGGGGTAGTTCTGTTGGGCGAAGCAATGTCACCGCGCCTGCTGGTCGCGGGCAGTTTGGTGCTGGGCGGCATCGGAATATCTACCTTACGATGGGCTCCAAAGCGTCGTAGCTGATAGCATCTTCATCACCCCAAGCAACAGCGGCAAGGCTGTCTGGTTTGACATGCAAAGTCTCGACCTCACGGCGCGTGGCCCACTTGCGCTTGGTTACAATGCCCTCAGGATCAACCCAATCTTCGCTGACCTCACCGGCAACAATTTCGCACCTGAAATAGACATCAACCTGATGGAAAGTGCCGTTGGGGTCGTGAAACTCGTTGATCAAACAGACCTCGCCGACACGGACCTGTAATCCGGTCTCCTCCATCACCTCGCGGGCCAAGTTGTCAGGCAGGCTGCTATGCGGCTCGGCACCGCCTCCGGGTGCGCACCACAGATCAGACCGATCCTTCCACGCGTTGACCAGCAACAGGCGGTTGTCGTGCAGGATAATGGCACGGGTGGCGAGGCGAATAGGGCGTGTCATATGGCAATGGTGACGGGATTGGCAAATAGACGCAAGGTCACGTTTTGCCCCCCTAACAATTCGGTGCGACAGTGCTACCTAAAGCGAATGAAAGCATTTTTGACAAGTTTGGTAATGATGATGACGGCAACGACGGCCACGGCCCAAGACTGCGTAGTACTTCTGCACGGGTTGGCGCGGTCCGAAACCTCGTTTGCGGCAATGGAGCTGTTTTTGGAAAGCAACGGCTATACAGTCGTGAACAGCGGTTATCCGTCCACAGACTACACGATCCAAACCTTGGTTGATGAAAACCTGCCCGCAGATGTAGCCGCTTGCGGCGATAACACTGTTCACTTTGTGACCCACTCGATGGGGGGCATTCTGGCGCGGGCATGGTTGGCCAACGATCGGCCTGCTAAAATGGGGCGGGTCGTGATGCTGGCGCCGCCGAACAATGGATCAGAATTGGTGGATGTATTTGGTGACTTTGAGCCATTCCAATGGTTTAACGGACCTGCAGGGCTGCAACTGGGCACCGAAGATAGCAGCCTGCCAAATCAGCTGGGTCTGGCCGAATATGAGGTTGGTATCGTTGCTGGCAACCGGTCACTGAACCCAATATTTTCGACGATGATCGACGGGGCCGACGACGGTAAAGTCTCGGTGGAAAGCACGCATTTGCTGGGCGAAGTCGATCACTTAGAGCTGCCCGTCACGCACACATTCATGATGAACAACCCGCTTGTCATGGCGCAGGTCATGGCCTTTTTGGAAAGCGGACGCTTTGACCGTGGCCTGTCTTTTGGCGACGCACTGGGCGCGGGCATCGATCAAATGCTCGGGTCGGAATAAAGACCTCAAGCGCTGCGTGCGTCAGGTTTTTTAAGATCCAAAGAAGACGGGTGTTACGCGCTCTTTTTGACGTGGTTCACGTGGCCCATTTTGCGACCAGCCTTGACATCAGTCTTGCCGTAAAGATGGATCGCAGCATCGGTTTTTGCCAGCTCAGGCAGCTTGTCCATATCGTCACCGATCAGGTTTTCCATCGTCACGTCACTGTGGCGCGATCCGTCGCCCAAAGGCCAACCCGCGACCGCGCGAATATGCTGTTCAAATTGATCAATCGCGCAACCGTTCTGGGTCCAATGGCCCGAATTGTGGACGCGAGGCGCTATCTCATTCACGATAAGACCTTGCGGCGTCACGAATAATTCCAGGCCCATCACACCTACATAATCAAGCGCATTCAAAATGCGGGCAGCGATCAGCACGGCATCCGTGCGCTGACTGGGCGTCAATTTGGCAGGCACCGTCGTCGTGCGCAAAATACCATTCACATGCACATTTTCACCCGGATCAAAGCAGGAAATCGCACCGTCCGCACTGCGGGCACCAATGACCGACACCTCGTGGGAAAAGGTCACAAAACCCTCAAGGATCGACGAGGCACCCGCCATATCGGCAAGCGCTGTATCTGCGTCAGCAGGCGACATGATGCGGGCTTGGCCCTTGCCGTCATAGCCCATCTGCCGTGTTTTCAAGATCGCAGGGGTGCCAATGGTTTCAATCGCTTGCGCCAGATCATCCGCGTTTTGGACGTCTGCAAAGGGGGCTGTTTGCAGGCCAAGATCTTGCAGGAAATTCTTTTCGGTCAGACGGTCTTGGGATGTAGCTAAGGCCGCGCGTGGCGGGTGGATCGGGCGCACTGATTCCAGTAGGTCAAGCGCCGAGGTCGGGATATTCTCGAACTCGAACGTGATCACATCCACCGACGCGGCAAACGCCTTTAATGCGCCCTCGTCGTCATAGGATGCGGTGGTGACCACGTCTGCAACATGGCCCGCGGGCGGATTGGCCGAAGGCTCAAAAATATGTGTCTTTAGGCCCAAACGTGACGCCGCCACAGACAGCATGCGACCCAATTGGCCGCCGCCAAGAATGCCGATTGTTTTTACGTTATTCATCAACAGGTTCATCCGGAATAGAGGCAGAAAGATCAGCGCGCCACGTGTCTAGGCGGGCCGCGAGGGCAGGGTCTTGCAGGGCCAAGATACCAGCGGCCATCAGGCCCGCATTGGCAGCTCCCGCAGTGCCAATCGCCATCGTGGCCACCGGAAAGCCGCGTGGCATCTGCAGGATCGAATAAAGGCTATCAACACCCGACAACGCGCGGGTTTGTACAGGCACACCAACCACAGGGACGCGGGTCTTGGATGCCATCATGCCGGGCAAATGCGCCGCACCACCAGCACCCGCAATGATCACCTGCAATCCGCGATCAACAGCCGTTTTGCCATAATCCCACAAACGGTCAGGGGTGCGATGCGCCGAGACGATCTTTTTCTCGTAAGGGATGCCAAGCGCATCCAAGATTTCTGCTGCTTGCCGCATGGTGGGCCAATCGGATTGGCTGCCCATAATGATACCGACCTTTGGATGTGTCATGTCTATCGCCTTGATGAAAGGAAGCGGCACTATAGCCAGCGGGCAGGGCTGCGCAACGGCAATCAGGCCGTAATGTCAGGGGTAATGCGGTCCTCAAGGGACGTGATCTGGTCTTTCAGCGCCAGCTTTTGCTTTTTCAGGCGCTTGATCGTCAGCATATCATTTGACCCTTTGTCATGCAGGGCTTCGATGGCGCTGTCCAAATCGCGATGCTGCTGGCGCAAAATCGCAAGCTCGACGCGCAAAACGTCCATCTGTTCCATTTTGGCAGAGGTGTTCATAACTGGCTGGCCTTGTTGTGGCTATTGCCCTGCATATAGGGGATCAGGGCGATTCCTCCTAGTGGTTCCTCTTGCACAACGGCCCATTGCCCCCCATATTTTAGGCATGGTCGCCATAACGGGGCCGCAAAAACAGATGTCGCTTCGTAAAAGGACGTGTGGATGACAAAATTGGCTTTAGGGACGCATCCGTTCCTGTTGGGGTTTGAACAGCTGGAACGCTTGGTCGAACGCACCGCAAAATCAGGTAACGAGGGCTATCCGCCCTATAATATCGAACAAACCTCCGAGAACTCTTACCGGATCACCCTCGCCGTTGCAGGTTTCGCCATGGAGGATCTCGCGATCACCGTCGAAGACAACGCGCTGGTCATTCGCGGGCGGCAAGTCGACGACAGCGAAGGGCGCATTTTCTTGCATCGCGGTATCGCGGCACGTCAGTTCCAGCGGTCCTTTGTGCTGGCTGATGGGGTCGATGTCGGCGAGGCGCTGATCGAAAACGGCTTTCTACACGTCGATCTGAACCGTTCGGTCCCCGAACTCGTTATACAAACAATCAATATTCGGAAAGGATAAACGATGAACCATAAATTTGACCTGACCGAGATGAGCGCAAAACTCGTTTACCTCAAGCCGATCAACCTTGCAGACCTGCCCGACGAGGTGCGTGCGCAAGCGGGCGAGCTAGACCAGATTTTTGCTGTGCATAATGGCGAAGGTGAACAAGTCGCCTACGTGGCTGACCTTGCACTGGCAACACATTTGGCAGACGAGCACGCGATGCAGATCGTGACGCTACACTAATCTACCGGCAAAGCCGCGAGTTTTACAGCGGACCCTGACGATTAAGTCTTTGTCAGGGTCCGCCAAAACCGAAATATCGATCCAATCGACGACTGGTCCAGAAAATCAGACTTTTAGCTTGCGATAGGCATTCAACCCGCCCGCAATAAAGGTCGCGTTCTTATAGCCCATGTCTTTGAGAGATGCGGCAGACAACGCGCCGCGGTTGAACGCATTGCAATAGCAGATGATTGTCGCGTCCATGTCGGTAATCTGGCCCTCGACGTTCATTTCCAACTTGCCGCGGCTGATGTTCATCGAGCCATCAATATGGCCTGCCGCGTGTTCGTCGGGGTCACGGATATCTAGCGCAATCGCGCCGTCAGCGATCAAGGCATCAACGTCCTCTGGCTGGACTTCATTGACAGCAGCGCGTGCGGCGTCCGCCATCGCTTGGAATTTCTCGGTGTAGGCCATGGGCTAGTCCTTTTGGGCAATTACATTTTGCTAAGCATCGCAGGTTCAGGAGGGGCTGTCGGTGACATAGTTACAAACGAGACGAAAAAGCCCGCCGTTGGTAAACCAAGGCGGGCTTCTTTCATTTCTTGTCTAAGGCTTATGCCTTGATCAGACCCATGCTTTCCAGCTTGAGGATGATCTGGTGGGCGCAGTTGTCGACTTCGACATTCTCTGTTTCCATGACCATCTCAGGGTTCGCAGGGACATCATATGGATCGGAGATGCCTGTGAATTCCTTGATCTTGCCTTCACGCGCGAGCTTATAAAGACCCTTACGGTCACGGCGTTCACATTCCTCGATGGATGTGGCGACGTGGACTTCGATGAAGGCACCGAATTCTTCGATATCTTCACGCACCGCGCGGCGTGTTGTTGCATATGGCGCGATAGGCGCACAGATCGCGATGCCACCGTTCTTGGTGATCTCGGACGCTACATAACCGATGCGGCGGATGTTCAGATCGCGGTGCTCTTTGCTGAAGCCGAGCTCGGATGACAGGTTCTTACGAACGATATCACCGTCCAGCAATGTTACTGGGCGACCGCCTATTTCCATCAGCTTGACCATCAAAGCGTTGGCAATGGTGGATTTGCCTGAACCAGAGAAACCCGTCAGGAACACAGTGAAACCCTGCTTGGAACGGGCAGGCTTTGTGCGGCGCAATTCGGCAACCACTTGTGGGAAAGAGAACCACTCGGGGATTTCCAAACCTTCGGCCAAACGGCGACGCAATTCAGTGCCAGAGATGTTCAGGATCGTGACATCATCTTTGTCTTTGATCTCGTCCATTGCTTCATACTGCGAACGCTCGGACACCCAAACCATGTGTTTGAAGTCGACCATTTCGATGCCCATTTCTTCCTGATGCTCGCGGAACAAGTCCTGTGCATCATATGGACCGTAAAAGTCTTCGCCTTGGCTGTTGTTGCCTGGACCTGCGTGGTCACGGCCAACGATGAAGTGGGTGCAGCCGTGGTTCTTACGGATCAGACCGTGCCAAACAGCTTCACGTGGACCCGCCATACGCATGGCAAGGTTCAGCAAGGACATTGCTGTTGTGGACGCTGGATACTGGTCCAGAACAGCTTCATAACAACGGACGCGGGTAAAGTGATCCACATCGCCCGGCTTGGTCAGACCCACAACAGGGTGAATCAACAGGTTGGCTTGGGCTTCTTTGGCTGCACGGAATGTCAGCTCTTGGTGGGCGCGGTGCAGTGGGTTGCGTGTTTGGAACGCAACAACCTTGCGCCAGCCCATCTTGCGGAAATAGGCGCGCAATTCATTTGGCGTGTCGCGACGACCACGGAAGTCATAGTGAACCGGCTGCTGGATACCTGTGATAGGACCGCCAAGGTAGACGTCGCCCGCTTGGTTGTGCAGGTAGTTTACGGCAGGGTGGGCGCTGTCGTCAGCACCGAAAACCATTTCAGCTTCACGGGCCTTGTTTGGAACCCATTTGTCAGTGACGGTCATCGTCGCAAGGATTACGCCCTCTTGGTCGCGCAGCGCGATGTCTTGACCGATCTCGATTGTGTCAGCAAAGGCAGATTTCACATCCAAAGTGATCGGAATTGGCCACAACGCGCCGTCAGCTGTGCGCATGTTTTCCACAACGCCGTTGTAATCTGCTTCAGACAAGAAACCTTTGAGCGGGTTAAAACCGCCGTTCATCAAAAGCTCGAGGTCACAAATCTGACGTGGTGTC
This sequence comes from Loktanella sp., assembly GCA_024686085.1. GTDB lineage: Bacteria > Pseudomonadota > Alphaproteobacteria > Rhodobacterales > Rhodobacteraceae > Yoonia. The sequence continues at coordinate 18,859 of JAIBDT010000022.1, read as the reverse complement.
AGATCATGGCTGGTCAAATTGCCAGCTTCGACTTTCATCTTTTGCGAACTCTCAAATGAGACGTAAAGCTCTGGAATTGGGGAAAGGTTATTCTGCATCAGTTTTGTCCTAAGCGTAAACGGTGAAAGCCGTGTTGTGGTGCCAGTTAATTCGGCGTGAAGTGCTTCGTATTCTGCAAATTTTCGCTTGAGAAATGCGTCCGTCAGGCGGTTCTTTTCTGATCCGCCCTTGGGGGTCATAACGTAAGCAAAGCGCTTGCGCTTGTCGGTGTTGATGCTTTCGGTGATCTTAATCAGCCCAGCATCGGCAGCCGCGCGCAGTTGCGCGTTTAGCCGGCCCAGTGATACATTCAACGCAGCCGCCGTGGTCCGCTGCGATGCCTCTGGCGCATAGTCAAGCTGACGCAAAAGGCGAAAGAGCTGGTCTTCGTCTTGGTCAGAGCGATATGGCGCAAGGGTTTGCATGTCGGGGCGACTCATTGTTTGTTCATGCGTGAACACATGCAGCAAAAAGATTGTTCAAGCTAGAACAAACTTTTAAGTTTTGTGAGGTCGCCCAAAAAGCGCCAAGCCTGTTGTCATGATGCAACGGCTGCGTGGCTCACGGCGCGGTTTACGCCAAAAGACCCCAACCATCAGGGGAAAACCCGTGCTGCATAGCGATTTTTGTGGCCATTTCTTCGCCCATCCAAATGGTCAGCGCTGAAATCGGTTGATCAACAAGAATAGCAACAAGGTAAGGTGTGCCGTCGCCGTCGCCGTCCTCGCGCTCGGTGTCATAGCCCGCGGCATCCAAAGCTGCCTCAAAACCGTCCCAATCGGCCCCTTCAGACGCTTCAAACATATAATCAATGTCAGATGTTTCAGGCAGATCAGAGCTATTCTGGATTTCGGCAAACACATCGTAGGTTTCGGCCTTTTGGGCTGCAAAATCGTGGGTCATGTCAGATCACTTTCAAATTAAAACGCCCGACAGCGCGGGGCTGTCGGGCGATATGGGATAGGCATAAAGGGCAGGTTATTCTTGCTCTGCGATGAACTTTTCAGCGTCCAAAGCGGCCATGCAGCCCATGCCCGCAGATGTGACAGCCTGACGGTATGTGTGATCGGTTAAATCGCCCGCCGCAAAAACGCCCGGGATTGCGGTGCGCGTTGATCCGGCCTCAACCGAGACATAGCCACCGCTATGAAGCTCCAACTGGTCTTTGACCAATTCGGACGCAGGGGCATGGCCAATCGCGATGAAAACACCCTTGGCAGGAATATCCGTGATCTCGCCCGTCTTGGTGTGCTTGACCTTCACGCCCTCAACACCCAGCGGTGCATCGGTGCCGTAAACTTCGTGAATCTCATTGAACCACAGGGTCTCGATCTTGGGGTTCTTTTCCAAGCGGTTGATCAGAATTTTCTCGGCGCGCAATTCGTCGCGGCGGTGGACCAGCGTCACCTTGGACGCAAAGTTCGTCAAAAACAGGGCCTCTTCAACAGCGGTATTCCCGCCGCCGACAACCACAATCTCTTGGCCCCGATAAAAGAAACCGTCGCAAGTAGCGCAAGCGGAGACACCAAATCCTTTGAATTTTTCTTCGGACGGCAGGCCCAACCACTTGGCGCGGGCGCCTGTGCACAAGATCACAGCGTCAGCCGTGTATGTCGTGCCGCTATCGGTCAGGGCCGTAAAGGGACGCTTGGACAGGTCCAGCGAGGTGACGATATCGCCGACAATCTCGCAGCCCATCGCGCGGGCATGTGCCTCCATGCGGATCATCAAATCTGGGCCTTGCACTTCGGTATCACCGGGCCAATTTTCGACCTCTGTCGTGGTGGTCAACTGACCGCCTGGCTCGATGCCTTGGATCAAAATCGGCTCTAGCATGGCGCGGCTAGCGTAGACACCTGCGGTATAGCCAGATGGACCTGAGCCAATGATCAGAACTTTGGTGTGACGGCTGTTAGACATGGGTACGACCTCTTTGCGCGACTGTTGCGCCAGATATAGTCGTCCGGCCCACCAGATGAAAGCCATGCAGGCTGCATTAATTTTCTTGCGCAGATGTGAAACATTATTGCGCAAGGCCTGTGTTTGGCGTATTCTTTGCAATATTCCAAAGGGGACTTTCCAAAATGCCAGGCACGAAGCTGGACGAAATCGATCGTATGATTCTTGCTGAACTGCAGGCCGACGGGCGGATGACGAACGTCGAACTGGCAAAGCGGGTCGGTATTTCTGCGCCGCCTTGCTTGCGCCGTGTGCGGACCTTGGAGGAACAGGGCTACATTCGGGGCTATCACGCGGACGTCGATGCGCGCGAACTGGGGTTCGAAGTGCAGGTCTTTGCGATGGTCGGGCTGGTCAGTCAGGCAGAGGTCGATCTGACTGCATTCGAGACCCGCTGCCAAGGCTGGCCGTTGGTGCGCGAATGCCATATGCTGAACGGCGAAGTCGACTTTGTGCTCAAATGCGTGGCACCTGACCTGCGCAGCTTCCAGCGGTTCCTGACCGAAGACCTGACCAGTGCGGACAACGTGGCCAGCGTGAAAACCTCGCTTGTGATCCGTGGGGCGAAAGACGAACCTGGTGTGCCTTTTGAGGTGCTAGAGGCACGGCTGGCGCAAAACGCCTAAGCGGCGCTCACCAACTCTAGGTCCTCGCGGTTGACACGCGGGGCAACCAGCGTGACGAAATCAGCAAACCTGCTAATATGCGGGAACATCGCCATAAACTGATGCTGCAAATCACCGCGCAAGCCAAGGGCATGCGCAGGGCCCGGGTGCAGTGTTTCCACTTCAATCCCGTTAACCATGATCGTGCAATGGCGCACGAACCCAAGCTGGAAACAACTGACCGTGGCGACGGGGCGCAATTCAATCAGCTGACTACCATCAATAAAGTCGCGGGCAGGGACCAAGGCAGCATCCTGACCTGTCAGAACACGAGCGGCAGGGGATTTGTGTAAAATACGGGCGGCAGGGCCAAGCACCAGATCAGGCGCTGGACGACCATAGCCCAAAGCATCGGTCGTGATGCGGGTCATCGTATTCATATGCGGTCGGGATGTTTGCGCATTTGGGGAAATTGTCATCACACCGCGCCACAATAGGGTCTGTAACCCGTATTGGGTGGTCATCACGCGATCACCGGGCAAAAGATCTTCAATGGCTGTCGGGCCGTTTTCGGTTTGCACAATGGCACCGCGACCAAAGGCGGCAAAGGCATCTTCAAACGCAGGCAGCGCGGGGGCCGATACGGTATCTTCGTGAATTTGGAGAGAGGGCGTCAGGTGGGCAACTTCATATTTGCGCATGAGAGGCATCACACGGCGAAGTTGCCCACTTGGACTAGCGATCCGACCCGTTTGGGCCAGAGAGGTATAGGATTCCACCGCGAGGCCTGCGGTGGTGGGGGGCGTATATGTCATGTGTCACACCTATCGGTTTGTCACATCATCTGTCGGCCCCACCGACAACATCTGAGGAGATGATTGCTGTTGTTGGTGAATGTGGCGCAAAGGTGTTCACCCTGTCAAAGCATTTTGAAAATTAACACGGGACGGGCATCAATACTGGTTAACGCGGGGGGATTGTTCACGTGTTGTGGAAAAAGCTGCCACATTTGGTGAGCATTGCGTCCGAATCGCAGCACCAAGACAGCAAAAAACCGTGTGGAGGTAGGACCACACGGTTCTTAGCGCTCTTGGGAAGCGGGCCCGAGGGGGGCCAGTTGTTCGTCTGCGGTCTTAGCTCGCGACAGCCATCGTCATAAAGGCGGGCATCGGAGGCAAGGATACGGTGGTCGCTTTCTCTGTCTGCTCTAGGCGGCGGGCGATCATCGCTTGACGACGCAAGCCACGTTCCCACGGCATTTTTGTTTCGCACTTGTTTGCTTCAGTGATCGTATTGTTGATCCAACGTTTGCTCGAACCCATGTCTGCTCTCCTCATGTTTGCCGTCTTTATTGGCGGCGTTGCAGACATCTTGCTGGGTGAGAGGGGCCAGAATTTGGCGGCCAAAATGTTTTTTGTAAAATTCGACAGAAATTTTCGCCGCAATTCAGGCCATGAAAAATCGCTTTATAAATAAGGGAAATCAGGCGGCACTGAAAACAATCAGCAGCAATTTAGGGTGATTGTTTCGTAAAATGGGGCAATCATCTGCCCCATTCCTGCCCAGATCACAGACAGATCGCCGCAATCAGGCGGCCATAGTCGGCTTCTTTTTTGTGAACACTGCGGCGGTAACTATAGAATCGGTCAGGGTCACTATAAGTGCAATGGCGCGACCATGCGGCGTCATTCACGCCCGCCGCTCGCAAACGGGCCAACCCAAAGGCGGGCAGATCAAACTGCATCTTGTCGCCGATGCCGTTGGCAAAGAACCGTGCGTTGTCATGATCCTCGTCGATAAAGCGCTCGGCAAACTCGGGGCCAACCTCATAGGACCGCTGACTAATCGACGGGCCAATCACCGCGACAATGTCGCCGCGCTGGGCACCCAAGGCTACCATGGCATCAACTGTCGCATCCAAAACGCCATTCAGCGCCCCCTGCCAGCCGGCATGAGCGGCCCCAATAACGCCCGCCGTTTGATCTGCAAACAATACAGGCTGACAATCCGCCGTCAGCACCGAAAGTGCGATGCCCTTGGTGGCTGTGACCAAAGCATCAGCCTTGGGTTTGTCCGCTGTTGGCTGGGTCACTGTCACCACATCTGCGGAATGAAACTGATGCACACCCACCAGCGCGTCACTGGGAACACCCATCTGCTTGGCAACCCGCGCACGGTTGATGGCAACAATATCGTGCTGGTCAGAACTGCCAAAGCCGCAATTCAATCCGGCAAACACACCAGAGGATGCACCGCCCAAACGGGTAAAGAACCCATGCGTGGTGCCATCCAATAATTCATGTGTAATCACGTCGAGGGTCATGCTTCTAATCCAGGTGGCGGCGCGGCGCGCGACGGGTAAAGGCCGATGACTTTAAACAGATTGCCCATTTCGTCGGGATGGGTCAGCCGTCTATGTGCACTAATGTGCGCCTCAAGGGCGGCCGCGGTCAAGCCTTTCGCCAAGCTCTGCGCGCGCGCCGTAATCCCTAGGCGTTCAAGGAAAACACCCTGTGGGGTCACGCGGGTATGGGCATGGCTCGCCTTGGCAATCGCCTCGAAATCCACATGCGCCGTCAAATCCGCCATGCCGGGGTTGGCGAACGGATTCGCAGGCGCATGGCCCTGCAAAGCCTGCAATGTATCGCCAACACTATGCCAATCGCCATAGTCGATGATCAGCGCGGCCCCGCCCAATGCCTCAATCTTATCCGCGATGGTCTGCACAATACCCGGCAACGCAGGGCAATGTTCGACAATATCGCCTGCTTTGGTGTCATCCAACCGGTGCGCCAGCAAATCAATCGGAGCAGGGGCGGACAGGCCCAGCAGCAGCGTATCACCCTGCGCGCCGACCATATGCTCGCGCCAACCCGCCTCATCACGGCTGAACTGGCGGATCGGCAGCGCGTCAAAGAACTCGTTGGCGATGAGATAGAGCGGGACATCAGGTAACCCGCTGATGTCGTCATGCCACACCGCATTAGGCACCGCCTCAGCTTGGCGCTTGCGCAGGCTGGGCGAGGTCTCGATAAAATGTACGGCCAACGCATCATGAAATCCCGCAACGCCGCGCGTGGCGCGCAAAGCATCCACCATCAACGTGCCACGACCGGGGCCAATCTCGGCCAATGTGATACGGGCAGGCGATCCTTGATCCAGCCACGTCTGCGCCAGACACAGGCCGATCAACTCGCCAAACATCTGGCTGATCTCGGGGGCCGTGGTGAAATCACCCGCCACACCAAAGGGATCGCGGGTCGCATAATACCCGTATTTGGGATGCATCAAGCAATCGGCCATATAATCAGCCAAGCTCATAGGCCCTGTCGCAGCAATGCGCTGGGCCAATAATGCGTGCAGCGGGGTCATCTACGGGCAGCCCACCGCACAACAAGCAACCCAACCACGATCATCGGCAAGGTCAGCGTCTGACCCATCGTCAGGCCATAGCCACCGATATGAAACGCCAGACCGAGTGGATTACCCTCGGTGACAAACTGGGCATCAGGCTGGCGGACAAACTCGACCAAGAAACGGGCAAAGCCGTATCCGGCAAAGAAAACACCCGTCAGCAGCCACGGCCTTTTCAAACCATCCCAACGGAACGCCAAAACCGCCAGCAATGTGCCCAGCAACAGCCCCTCTAGCGTCGCCTCATACAATTGCGACGGATGACGGGCGCACAGACCCGCAGCGGTCGCACAGGATTGCGCCGCCTCGGTCGGGAAAATCACAGCCCACGGGACAGTCGTTTCGCGGCCCCAAAGCTCTGCATTGATAAAGTTAGAGATGCGCACCAGAAAAATCGCAGGCGGGGCAGCAAGGGCAATACCATCGGCCAATTGGGCCAGCGGGACCTTGTGACGTAGACTAAACAGATAGACCGCAACAATAACGCCGATAAAGCCGCCATGAAACGACATGCCGCCCGTCCAAATTTGGGGAATCTCTATCGGATTGGCGAGGTAATACGCGGGCTTGTAGAAAAAGACATATCCCAAACGACCGCCAGCAATGACGCCGACGACAATATAAGTCAGTAAATCTTCCAACTTGGCGGCGGGCATAGGCGCGCCATCGGGCCAGATCGCAGGACGGTTCAGCGCGCGCTTCAATAGCTGCCAGCCAAGTGCGATGCCCACGACATAGGCCATGGCATACCAGCGCAGGGCGAGGTGAAAGCCAAACAGATCAATGGCGAATATCTCTGGCGAAATGTCGGGGAAATTCAATGCTGCTATCATAGGGTCATATCTTTCTAAGCGACCCGTCGAAGTCAATAGGTTGAACGCGCAGACACCTTGCCCCATATAAAGCAAAGACATGAATTGGAGACTGCAATGCAGACCAGAAACAAAATCCTCGACGATATCAGTGCGCTGATGACCAATGCGATGGGCGTGGCCCAAGGGGCCAAAGACGAAGCGAGCACCGCAATGGGGTCCATGATGGATCGCTGGCTGGCCGAGCGCGACTTTGTGACCCGCGAAGAATTCGACGCAGTACGGGCGATGGCGCAAAAAGCACGTGAAGAAAATGCGGCCCTCTCGGCGCGGCTCGACGCACTAGAAGGTAAGAAGTAAACCACCTTTTCCGAGCATAAATTTGCCCGAGGGGCGGCGCCCCTGACCCGCCCGCCGCAGGCGCAAACCTTTGGCGGGCAGGGGGGATCACTTAAAGGTGGACAGATAGGCGACAAGAATGTCGCGGGCGGCAGCCAAGTCGGACTGTTCCACCATTTCCGTCACAGTATGAATATACCGTGTGCCCACCACGATACCGACGGCGCGCGCACCGGCTGCGGCTTGTTGGGCCGCTGCACCATCTTGACCGCCTGCAGCCAGCATCGTGCGCTGGTAGGGAATGTCTTGAGCAATCGCGATTGCCTCGATCTCTTTGACAAGATCGCGATCGGCAATAAACGAACTGTCGCGGACATGCAGGCCAAAGCCTTTGCCTTGGGTCGTCGTTGCATCCTTTTCAGGAATTCCCGGCGTGTCACATGACAATGTGGTATCAATGCCGATGCCAATATCAGGCTTGATTTTGTAAGCAGAGGTGCGGGCGCCGCGTAGGCCGACCTCTTCTTGGGTTGTGAAAACAACATGGATTTCAGCACCGCGACCTTTGTCGGCCAATGCACGGACCGCCTCTATGCCCAACCAGCACGCCACGCGGTTGTCCAAGGCTTTGGACACAAATTTATAGCCCATTTCGACAAAGGGCTCGTCCATAACAACAAAATCACCGACTTTGACGTGATCGCGGGCTTTTTTGCCCATGCCAAGATCCACAAAGAACTCTCCGACCTCTGGGATCTTTTTGCGGTCCTCGGCAGACGAGATATGGATCGGTTTGCCGCCGGGGTTCATCACACCTTTAAAGTCGCCATCATCGGTGCAAACAAGGACGCGGCGCGAGAACAAGTTGCGCGGATCAAAACCGCCAACAGGCTGCATATAAATGTAGCCTTCCTTACTGATGTGACTGACCAGAAAACCGATTTCATCCATATGGCACAACAGCATAACCTTGGGCGGATCGGGGCGGTCGGCATTGCGCTTGCACAAAAGCGACCCCATCGGATCGGTTGTGACTTCGTCAAACAGGCCGTCGATTTCCGACAAAATAAGGTCGCGCACGCGGTGTTCGTTGCCCGGAACGCCGGGCGTTTCACAAAGACGCTTGAGTAGATCAGTGTTCATGAATGTCTCCTTTCGGCGCATATTGGGACGCCCAAGCGCAGAAGGCAAATGGATGGTTATCCACATGTAAATTGCGTCGATCGGGACTTATCCCCAAGAAATTGCTTTACAGGAGCAGGGTAAACCCTACACCATATGCAGTAGGAACATCTTAAGAACTCTACCTTTCCTAGATCTGCCAACAAGTCAAAGCGTCGATCTGCCCGACGCTTTGAGCAAAATAAAGAGGCCGAGCATATGTCGTTATCTGAACACTTTGAGCTAAGTGATGATCTGCACCCAATTGATTTGGTCGAGCATATCGCCGCGCATCACGCATGGGAGTTTGACCGCATTCACGACGATCAAATTGCGATGTCGGTCAAAGGGCAGTGGCGGTCTTACGCGATCACGCTGGCATGGTCTGCCTATGACGAGACCCTGAGGCTGATTTGCACATTCGAGATGGAACCGCCCGCACACCGGATGCCTGCGCTATATGAGACGTTAAACACGATCAACGACCGCCTCTGGGCCGGGTCGTTCACGTGGTGGGAAGAGCAAAAGATGATGGTTTACCGCTATGGCTTGGTGCTGAGCGGCGATCAGGTCGCGGGTCCCGACCAAGTCGATACAATGATCAACGCGGCCGTTTCCAGTTGTGAGCAGTATTACCCTGCGATCCAGCTTGTGACCTGGGCCGAGCGGACGCCAGCCGATGCGGTACAAGTCGCGATTGGCGGCGCTTACGGGCGGGCCTGATTGCGCTCAGAACTTTGTTCTGATCGCCATGCTGGGGGGCTAGCCCCCCAGACCCCCCAGCATATTTCCACTCGGAAAAGGCTTGGTTGCCAGTCATGATTGGGTTGCGTAGCTTGACGAAAAAGAGAAGGTACATTTGATGACTATGGAAGACGTGGCCGCGCGCGGGCTGGTGTTGCTGGGCTGTGGCAAGATGGGATCGGCGATGTTGGCCGGGTGGCTCGAGGGCGGATTGCCTGCGACATCGGTGTGGGTTTTGGACCCCAATCCGTCTGATTGGTTGGCCAAGACTGGCGTGCATTTAAATGAGGGCGTGCCTGATGATCCGGCCATCGCGTTGATCGCGGTCAAACCGCAGATGATGGGTGATGCCTTGCCATCAATGCAGGCGCTGGGCAATGCGCAGACGTTGTTTGTGTCGGTCGCTGCGGGCACGCCAATCGCCAAGTTTGAAGAAGTCCTGGGCACCCAAACCCCTATCGTGCGTGCCATGCCCAATACGCCCGCAGCCATCGGGCGCGGCATTTCGGCGATTGTTGGAAATTCCCATGCCACGCAGGCGCACATGGCGCTAGCTGATGCGCTATTGTCTGCCGTAGGCCAAGTCGTGCATTTGGAAAACGAAGGCCAGATTGATGCAGTCACTGGCGTGTCCGGCTCTGGCCCCGCTTATGTGTTCCACTTGATTGAGACCTTGGCGGCGGCAGGCGCGGCGCAGGGCCTGCCCGTCGAAATGGCGATGCAATTGGCCAAGGCCACTGTCGCGGGCGCGGGCGCTTTGGCGGAGGCCGCAGATGAAGGCCCCAGCCAGTTGCGCGTCAATGTGACGTCCCCCAATGGCACCACGCAGGCCGCGCTAGAGGTGCTGATGGACCCCAAAGGCGGCTTTCCCGTGCTTTTGGCCCGCGCCGTAAAGGCCGCAACAGATCGGTCTAAGGAGTTGGCCCGTGGCTGAAATATCATTCGATGAGTTTCTCAAAGTAGACGTGCGCGTCGGTACTGTGACACGCGCTGAACCCTTCCCCGAGGCGCGCAATCCGGCGATTAAAATGTGGGTCGATTTTGGCGACGAGATCGGCGAGCGCAAGACCTCGGCGCAGGTCACCGTGCATTACACGCCTGAGGACTTGATCGGGCGGCAGGTCATGGCGGTCGTCAACTTTCCCACCCGCCAGATTGGCAAGTTCATGTCCGAAGTCCTTGTGCTGGGCTTTCCTGACGCTGAGGGCGCAATCGTCTTGGCGGCCCCCGACCAACCCGTTCCAACCGGAGGGCGCATGCATTGAAAAAGCTTCTGATCACTCGCGGTATTCCCGAGGCTGTTGTCGACGCCGCCCGCCTGCGGTTCGACGTGACCCTGCGCGAAAGCACCGAAGGGTTGATGCCTGACGAGGCGGCACAGGCCTTGGCGGATTACGATGCGATCCTGCCAACACTCGGCGACCAGTTTACCGCAGATGCCTTCGCGGGTCCCATTCGAACAGGGGTTTTAGGAAATTTCGGGGTGGGCTATAACCATATCGACGTCGCAGCGGCCAAACGGGCGGGGATTGTTGTCTCGAACACGCCTGACGTGGTAACCGACGCGACCGCCGATATTGCGCTGACATTGATCTTGGCCACGTGCAGACGGGCTGGCGAAGGCGAACGGCTGGTGCGATCGGGCATGTGGCTGGGCTGGACGCCGACGCAAATGCTGGGCACCCATGTGACCGGCAAGCGGGTCGGGATCGTCGGCATGGGGCGGATCGGGCAAGCAGTCGCCAAGCGCTGCCACTACGGGTTCGATATGCCCGTGATCTATTTCAACCGCTCGCAAAAAGATGTCGATGTGCCCGCGCGGCAGGTCGACACATTGGGCGCATTGATGAGCCAAGCAGACATCATTGTAGTGACCGTTCCGGGTGGTGGGTCAAATACAAACATGATTGACGAATCTGCAATCGCCGAAATGCAAGAAACCGCAATTTTTGTGAATGTGGCGCGGGGCGATGTGGTGGATGAAACCGCACTGATCGCAGCGCTGCAAGAGGGGCGGATCGCAGGCGCGGGCCTTGACGTTTACGCGCGCGAACCGCTTGTGCCGCAAGAATTGCGCGATCTCGAAAACGTGGTGCTATTGCCGCATCTGGGCACGGCAGCACTCGAAGTGCGGACAGAAATGGGCCAAATGGCGCTCGATAACATCATCGCATGGGATGAGGGCAAACCGTTACCACAGCAGGTTACCTAGGCGGTGTCGCCCATCGCTTCGCGCCAGTGACGGCGGCACAGGGATACATAACGCTCGTTGCCACCGACCACGATCTGATCACCGCCTTTAAGAACATTGCCATCAGCATCATTGCGCACAACCATCGTCGCCTTCTTGCCGCAGTGACAAATGGTGCGGACTTCGCGCATCTCGTCAGACAGGGCCAGCAGGGCGGCAGACGCAGGGAATAGCTTTCCCAAGAAATCAACGCGCAGCCCGTAGCACATGATAGGCACGCCCAAATCATCGACAGCGCGGGCCAATTGCCAGACCTGATCTTCAGACATGAAGTGTGCTTCATCGATGAAAATGCAGGCACAGGGTCCTGAATCAAGCCGTAATTTGATCTTGGCAAAAAGATCCTCGTCAGGGGCGAAAGTATCCGCATCTGCACCGATACCAATGCGGCTGCCAATGCGACCTTGGCCTGCACGGTCATCAAATTGGGCGATCAGCAGATAGGTCTGCATGCCGCGTTCGATGTAGTTATGGGACGCTTGCAGCAAGACAGTCGACTTGCCCGCGTTCATTGTCGAGTAATTGAAGTATAATTTTGCCATATCGCTTTTTATCGCTGCGAGGCGATCTTTTGCAAGACCACCTCACAGGACTAAAGACACCAAAAACGCAAAACATCAGCCCCGCAAGAAACTAAACTCACACAAACACGGAACCGGCAAAACGTCATTCACCACGAGGAAAAACAACATCATGCAGCAAGCCCAAACGTAGATTGCGATGCATGTTGGCATCATACTGGTCACTGTCCCAACACACGGGACAGTTTTATCAATGACAAACATCGCCCGTGCCATTAATGGGAACTACGTGTAAGTTTTCCCCGCGAATGCGGGTTTTTAGATTAAGGGTAAGACATGGCCGGTTATGGGAGCTATCTGAAAAAGCATACAGAAGCACTTGTGAAAGATGTGGGGATTGAGGCTGCTTGCGAATTGACAGGCAAGTCCAAGGCCACATTGGGCCGGTACTATTCTGATTCCGACGAACACGCGGACCGGTTTATGCCCGTTGACGCAGTGGCAGCGCTAGAGGCCGCGGCATCCTACCCGCATGTGACCTCCGCTTTGGCTGAAATGCGTGGGATTACATTGTCTTACGATCAGGCAAAGAATAATGCCGAAGGCGGGATCAACACGGATGTGATCAAGCTATCCCAACGTTTTGCGATGCTGATGGGCGAATATAACATCTCTATCGAAGATGGCGTGATCTCGATGAACGAGGCCAAGCGCCTGTTGCGTGAAACCACAGCACTGCAAAAAGTTTTGCTCGATATGAAGCTGCACCTCGAAGAGGGCAAGCCGCGTTAAGATGGACCTGTCCGACCTGCCAAATATCGTGCAAGGCGCGCTACATCCCATTGATTTTGACGCACTTAAGGCGGCTGGCGATACTGGTCATCCACCCCGTATCCTGCTGCTCTATGGGTCTTTACGTCACGTCAGCTACTCGCGGCTCGCTGCGATGGAAGCCGCGCGGATATTGCGGGCTTTGGGCTGTGAGACACGGATGTTTGACCCCTCAGGCCTGCCTCTGCCCGACGACGCCGACGAATCCCATGACAAAGTCGCCGAATTGCGCGATCTGGTGATGTGGTCCGAAGGCATGGTTTGGTCCAGCCCCGAACGGCACGGCGCAATGACGGGTATCATGAAGGCGCAAATCGACTGGATTCCACTGGCACCCATCGGCGGTATCCGTCCGACTCAAGGCAAGACACTGGCATTGATGCAAGTCTGCGGCGGGTCGCAATCGTTCAACAGCGTCAACCAGCTGCGCATCTTGGGCCGCTGGATGCGCATGGTCACGATCCCGAATCAATCCTCGGTGCCCAAGGCATGGGCCGAATTTGAAGCAGGGCGCATGAAAGCAGGCCCGCTTTACAACCGGATCGTGGACGTGATGGAGGAACTCGTGCGTTTCACACTGCTGACACGCGGACGGCCCGATCTGACAGATCGCTATTCAGAGCGAGTCGAGAGCCTTGAAGAGGTGCACGCGCGGGTCACTAAAACGGATAAGTGACGTGTCATAACGGACCCTAGGCTCGTGTCACAATGACAGATCCAACCGAATACCCCGCGCCAAACGAACAGATCAGCCCCGTTTCGCCAGCCTGCATATCATCTGAGTTTTGCGAAAATGCGATGATGCTGCCAGCCGATGAGGTATTGGCGTAATCCTGCAAAATATTCGGCTGCTCACCCGCCTCTGGTGTACGACCCAGTACGCGTTTGCCAATATAATCGTTCATCGACTTATTTGCCTGATGCAGCCAAAGGCGTTTCAGGTCAGTGGCTTGCACACCCTCAGCCACCAAATGATCGGCAATATGCTGGCTGACCAATGGCAGCACTTCTTTGAAAACCTTACGCCCATTTTGCATGAATTGCATATCGCGCTGATCGCCCATTGCGTCATGTGTGCGGCGTAAAAACCCGTTGTTATTGCGGATGTTGTTGGAAAACTGCGTGGCACAGCGGGTTGATTTCACCTTGAAATGCGGACGCGTCAGGTCTTCGTCACGCTCTAGCAGCGTCGCCGTCGCCACATCGCCAAAGATGAAATGGCAATCGCGATCACGCCACTCTAGATGGGCCGAACATATCTCGGGGTTAACCACCAACGCGCGGCGGATTGACCCCGCACGGATCGTGTCAGATGCGGTCTGGATGCCAAAAGTTGCGGACGAACAGGCCACATTCATATCAAACGCAAAACCGCTCGCACCCAAAAGCTGTTGAATTTCAACGCCAATCGCAGGATAGGCGCGTTCCATATTCGAGGCGGCACAGATCACTAGATCAATGTCGCTGGCCTGCAAACCCGCCGCCGCAATCGCTTTTTCAGCGGCATCCACACCGATCTCGGCCATATAACTTGGCGTGTCATCGGCACGTGCGGGCAGGGCGGGATACATGCGGGCCGGGTCCAGAACACCGCTGCGGTTCAGCACATACCGCTTTTCGATGCCAGAGGCAGCAAAGATGAATTCGGCCGAAGATTGCGTCTTGGCCTCCACCGCTCCACTCTCGATTTCGGCTGCATTTTCAGCGTTGTAGAGGTCAGCATAGGCGTTGAAACTTGCAACCAGATCGTCGTTGGTGATGACCTCTGAAGGGGTGAAAACCCCAGTGCCCGTGATGGCGACATTGTACATGGCGAACCCCTTTATGTTGGGGGAAACGGTAAGGGTGACCCGCCGTAAAGCCAAGCGTGACGGCACGTTAAATAATGTTAGGTTCGGTTAAGCTTAGTAAGAGACAGTTTCGCTAGATTTGGTTAGCCGCTTTATGGCCCCACTGTAATAGACATGTAGATCGTCATGAAGTGCTGTGACTAACTTCCTTTGTGTTGACAGATCGGTTGCAGCGTCGGGCCATTCAGCAAAGGCCGTATTAGTCCCACTCAATACGCTGCGTAGTCCAGTAAAACTCTCTGTTGCGGATACTACCGAGGCATGAAGGTCACCAAACGGGCGCTGCTGTTCAAGACCGTTTTATTGCCTGCGAAATATGAGGATGGAGATCTAATCGTAATGATAGTTCGTTTTCATATTCAAAGTAATAGACACCCTTGCTAGCAATTGTTGTTTTAAAATCTTTGACCAGTTTAAATTGATGGGGGCCAATATCGCGGATTGAGGGAGCCAAATTGGAAAAATAAAACATGATCTCGGGGGCTTTGCATTTCTCCCAAGCCTTGAATGCTCCATAAAATTCCTCTTCCGTGCCTGAAACATATTTTGGCGTTGGTGTTCCAAAATAAGAACCCATTAATTCCAAAAAGATATCTATGTCGTCTGTAAACTGTTTATTAATAAGGACTTGCGCGTAATCCTCAGCTGCGGGACGGGAATGTGTTTCACATCCCACGACTGCAACATGAAATCCCGATCGCCGACCGCTATCTCTATTGATCGTCTCCACAACTTCTCGAACTACATTGCGGTCAGCAATTTAGTTGCCTCGAGAGGCAAGCAAAATCCGTATTAGCTTGATCGTGTTTGCCATTTGATGGTCCTCAGTAATACTTTGGACCATCGCACAACATAATAGCGGATTATTAAGCTTACCCCTGTAGCGCGCGTACCATGATCTCGCCGTTGATGCGCTCTTTCATCGCCATGGTGGCCGCATGTGCCGCCGCAGCCGTGGTGTAATACGGGATTTTGTCGTTCAACGTGACAGACCGCATCAGGCGCGAATCTTCAACCGCAGCCGCACCCTCGGTTGTGTTGAACACCAGCGCGATGTGGCCGTCCTTGAGGCGATCAACGATGGTCAAACCTCCCTCATAGCCCTTGTTGACGGTCTCGACAGTCATGCCCGCATCGGTCAAAAACTTGGCTGTGCCGCGTGTGGCGATCAGAGAAAAGCCCATATCAATTAGCGTTTGCGCGGCTTCTTGCATCGCAGGAGTCTTGTCCGTGTCGCGGATCGACAAGAAGACCAAACCTTCGGTCGGCAGGTCCGTGCCAGCACCCAGTTGCGCCTTCAAGAACGCACGCGGGAATGACCGGGCCCAGCCCATGACCTCACCCGTTGACCGCATTTCTGGGCCAAGGATCGTATCCACACCGGGGAAGCGGGCGAATGGCAGCACGGCCTCTTTCACACTAAACCACGGGGTGTTGGGATCGGCCAAAGTGAACGGATCACCAAGCGGCATCACATCCATCGGGTCGTTTGCAGCGGCATAAGGTGGGCGGTGCGGGAAGTTCGACAAAGGCTCGCCCGCCATCAAACGGGCGGCAATCGACGCAATCGCGCTGTCGGTCGCCTTGGCTACAAACGGCACAGTGCGGGATGCACGCGGGTTCACTTCGATCAGATAGACTTCCTCGTCTTTGACCGCGAACTGGATGTTCATCAGGCCAACAACATGCAGCGCCAAGGCCAAAGCCTCTGTCTGCTTGCGAATTTCTGCGATCATCGCGTCGGACAGCGAATAGGGGGGCAGCGAACAGGCACTATCACCCGAATGCACGCCCGCTTCTTCGATGTGCTGCATGATGCCCGCGACATGCGTGTTGGTCCCGTCACACAGGCAGTCCACATCAACCTCGACTGCGCCAGACAAGTAGCTATCCAGCAGCACAGGGCTATCACCGGACACAACCACGGCTTCGGCAATATAGCGCTCCAACTGCGCCTGATCGCGGACGATTTCCATCGCGCGGCCACCCAAAACGTAAGATGGGCGGATCACAAGCGGGAAACCGATCTGGGCGGCAATCTTGAACGCTTCTTCGTCCGTCGAGGCAATACCATTCACAGGCTGCTTCAGGCCCAAACGGTTCACAAGGTCTTGGAACCGCTCGCGGTCCTCGGCCAAGTCAATTGCGTCAGGGGTGGTGCCAAGGATCGGGATACCAGCCTGTTCTAGCGCATTCGCCAGCTTCAGCGGCGTTTGCCCACCAAACTGGACAATCACACCGTGCAGCGTGCCGTTTTCCTGCTCGACACGCATGATCTCCATGACGTGCTCAAAGGTTAGCGGCTCGAAATACAGGCGGTCCGATGTGTCGTAATCGGTTGAAACTGTCTCAGGATTACAGTTGATCATGATGGTCTCATAGCCCTGATCGGTCAGGGCATAACAGGCATGACAGCAGCAATAGTCAAACTCGATCCCTTGGCCGATACGGTTCGGACCACCGCCCAAAATGACCACTTTCTTGCGATCAGACGGACGGGCTTCACACTCGACGTCACCCATCACAGGGGCCTCGTATGTGGAATACATATAAGGCGTCTGCGCCTCAAATTCGGCGGCACAAGTATCAATGCGTTTGAACACCGCCTTCACGCCCATCGCATGACGGATGTTGCGGACTTCGTTCTCGGAATGGTTGACCAGCTTGGCAAGACGGGCATCGGTAAAGCCCATCATCTTAAGCGCGCGCATGCCACGTTCCGTCGCGGGCAGACCTTCGGCAATGACAACAGCCTCGGCCTCGATAATTTCGCGGATACGGGCAAGGAACCACGGGTCAAACTTTGTGACCGCATGAATGTCGTCATCAGACAGACCGTGCCGCATGGCTTGGGCTATCACGCGAATACGGTCAGGGGTCTGCTTGGCCAACTCTTTGGTAATCGCAGAGCGATCAGGCGCACCAGGGATCGTGATATCGTCAAAACCGGTTAGGCCCGTCTCCATCGACGCCAGCGCCTTTTGCATGGACTCGTGGAACGTGCGGCCAATCGCCATCGCTTCGCCCACGGACTTCATTGCCGTGGTCAAATGCGGCTCGGAGCCAGCGAATTTCTCGAAAGCAAAGCGTGGGATCTTGGTCACAACATAGTCGATCGTCGGCTCGAACGACGCAGGGGTGACGCCTGTAATATCGTTGTCCAACTCGTCCAGCGTATAACCAACAGCCAGCTTGGCTGCGATCTTGGCAATTGGGAAACCCGTAGCCTTGGACGCCAGTGCGGATGAACGCGACACACGCGGGTTCATTTCAATGACAACCATACGGCCATCTTCAGGGTTCACAGCCCACTGCACATTCGACCCACCCGTCTCAACGCCAATTTCGCGCAACACGTTGATCGAATGGGTGCGCATGACCTGATATTCTTTGTCGGTCAGGGTCAGGGCAGGGGCGACCGTGATCGAATCGCCGGTGTGAACACCCATCGGGTCCACGTTCTCGATCGCGCAGACGATAATGGCGTTATCCGCTTTGTCGCGGACCACTTCCATCTCGAACTCTTTCCAGCCCAGCAGACTTTCGTCCACAAGGATCTGCGCCATCGGGGATGCTTCCATACCCGTGCGGCAGTAATGCTCGTATTGCTCGCGGTTATAGGCAACACCGCCGCCTGTGCCACCAAGGGTAAAGGCAGGGCGAATAATCGCAGGCAGACCGACATATTCAATCGCATCAATCGCCAACTGAAGACCGGCCTTAATGTCAAACTTGCCGTTCTCTTTCTTGGGGGCGGTGATGATGGTTGCTTTGGGGTTTTCAATACCCAAACGGTCCATCGCGTCGCGGAACAACTTGCGATCTTCTGCCATTTCAATGGCTTCGCGCTTGGCACCAATCATCTCGACGCCGTATTTTTCCAGCACACCCATGTCGGCCAACGCCAATGACGTGTTCAAACCCGTCTGGCCGCCCATCGTTGGCAGCAACGCATCAGGGCGCTCTTTTTCGATAATCTTGGCAACAACTTCGGGGGTGATCGGCTCGATATAGGTGGCATCGGCAAGGCCGGGATCGGTCATGATCGTCGCAGGGTTCGAGTTGACCAGAATGACGCGATACCCTTCTTCGCGCAGCGCCTTGCAGGCCTGTGCACCAGAGTAGTCGAATTCGCAGGCTTGCCCGATAATAATGGGACCCGCACCGATAATCATGATCGACTTGATATCATCACGTTTTGGCATGGCAGGGCCCCTTATCTGTGTGCGTGCAAATTGTCCTGCGTTATAGGGATGGGGGCGTCGGGTGCAAGCGGCATAGGTGGATTTTCGACGAAAACTAACACCACCAGCGGGCATATTTCGGCTCTGGG
>JAIBDT010000092.1 GCA_024686085.1 Loktanella sp. | reverse complement strand
TCGCACTGTTCCCATGCTGTTTATCTATATGAGCAGAATGCTAACCCCGTTCTGCTACAATGGCTGGGTGCTAACACAAGGGCTTTCCGTGATGCCTATGCTCTCTCTGAGATGATACAATGGATCTGGCGAACTCAGATCAGGAACGGTGAACCTGTATGTGTGTACATGCCGTCTAAAAAGATGCGAGTGATCGTTGGACGCTGGTTAGGCGTGGATTGACCGTGTATCTCTATAATCTAAATCGTTGCGTCCTCGCACCAAAGATTTCGCATGGTCGCTCTGACTGCGACCTAGCCGATTTCGGTGTGAAGCGTTTGTAACGGTGTCAACTCCGCGGGGATGCAGTCAATTCCTAGACCAGGTCCATCGCTGCAGCGCCACTCGCCGTCCGACACAGGCTCACGATCTCCAAAGAACATGGTGCGCAGCGGGTTTTCGTTGACATCAACTTCCAAGAGCCCGTCACCGCCCGCACCAGCCAGTAGTTCCGCCGAGGCGGCCATACCAATGCCTGCGCCAAGAAAATGCGGGAAATAGCGGCGATTGTTTTTGAGCGCGTTGCGGGCCACGGCAAAGTTGCCTGTGATCCCACCCCATTTTGCGACATCGGGCTGGATCACGGATAAAACGCCTGTTTTGATGGCGTGATCGAAATCGGCAACCCCGATTATGTTCTCCCCCCCCGCCAGTGCGACGCCTGCATAATCCGCTAGGCTTTGCCACTCGACGGTATCGTGGAAAACTGGCAAAGGTTCTTCCAGCCAATGAAGCGGCACGCCTTTGATACCGTTCAGAAACGCCTTCGCCTGTTCAAGCGACCACGCTTGATTGGCATCGCAGGCTATTAACTCGTTCTGCGCCAACTCAGATTGTATCCGATGCACAGAACCAACGTCGGTGGCCATGTCAAAACCGACCTTGAGCTTGAACCTGTGGTGCCCATCGTTCCGCGCACGGAGCATCAGATCGTCAGCGGCAAAAATCTGAATGCCGCTGGCATAAGCAGGGATGGTATCAGGCGCATCCTCCCGGATCAAACGGCGCAGTGGTACGCCTTCGCGTCGCGCGGCCAAGTCCCATAGCGCAATGTCTAGCCCGGCGATGACCTGAGCGAACGGTCCGACCTCGCCACATTGCACAGCCCGTACCCGGGTTTGTGCGTCAAGCTTGTAAAAGAAATCGGTGGGCGAAGCGAATTCAACTCCCAAGACCAAGTGCGCTACATCCATCTCGAGCAAGCGCAAACGGTGTTCTGCCCCGGCAGCGGGCCAGTTTGCCCAGATCTCGCCCCAGCCGAACGCGCCGTCCCGGTCCTCCACGCGCACCAGAACGGCTGGGCGGTCGTGCATGACGCCAAAGGATGTGGCGACGGGCTTTTTGGTCGGGCTGCGAAAGGCCCAAGCCTGAATGCGCGTGATCGTGATCATGATAAAAGGTCCATTTCCAGACGTACAAAGTCGCTGCGATAGGTGACATCAGCGATGTAGATGACTTGATCCCGAGCGTCACAGATGACGCGGCGTACTTCGACCACCGGATCGCCGACGGCGAGGCCCAACAAACCTGCTGTGTCAAAATCACATTTGCCGATAGTCAGCGATTGGCGCGCCTGCGCAACATTAATATCGTCGGAGTCAACGAGTACCGGCAAGGCCAGCTGCGTTCTGAACTCTGCCTCGTGGCGGGCAAAGACTTGCTTTTCGAAGTAAATTGAAATGACGCAGTAGGTCTCATCCTCGCGAGTATGGGTGCGGCGTAAAAGGTGATAGCCAGCGTCCGACAAGGTACCGATCAGCGGCTCACCCGACACCTCGGCGTCGCAGTCCTCCAGAAGGTCTAGCGCCGGTTTGTCACCACGATAGTGATCCACCAAAGTAGACAGTTGCGTGCCCAGATGCAGGCGATTCCGCTCTGCCGGGGGTGGCAGAACAGTTGTGCCGCGCCCGCGCCACGATTCCACGAGGCCTTCTTCTTCCAGTATCTTCATGGCTTGACGAACGGTGATCTTTGCGACGGCGTATTTTTCTGAAATTTCTGAAATTGTTGGCAAAAGACTGCCTTCCGTCCAGACTCCACGATCCAGATCTTGCCGAAGAATTTCAGCAATCTGAAGATAAAGCGGAGAGCGGCTTTGCCGAAGTGTGTCTATCATGGCGGAGCGACTCCTGATTGATCTTAAAGTTCTATTTATAGATTTTTTGTTGCATGGCCAGAGTTTTTCGATTAGGCCTATACTTAGAACTTTTGGAGGCTGCATGGCAAGCTATGACTACATCATCATTGGATCGGGCACGGCAGGGTCAACGCTGGCAGCCCGTTTGTCCGAAGATGACGCAGCGCGTGTGCTTGTTCTCGAAGCGGGCGGAGCGGACCGTGGGTTCTGGCTGAAGCTTCCGGTTGGCTATTACAAATCCATCTACGATTCGCGCGTTTCGCACCTATACCGCGGTGATCCGGATCCTGGACTTGGCGAGCGGCAAATGGACTGCCCACGAGGGCGTGTGGTAGGCGGATCAAGCTCGATCAACGGGTTGATCTATATTCGCGGTCAACATGCTGATTTCGACGATTGGGCGAAACTTGGCGCGCAGGGATGGTCGTTCAATGAAGTGTTACCGCATTTTAGAGCGTTTGAGACTTATGCCGGGTCTCCATCGCAGTATCGCGGCGCGCATGGGCCGTTGCAGGTATCCGATCTGCGCAATAACAACCCAGCTTGCAATGATTGGCTGCAAGCGGCCCGCGCGCACGGTCTGCCGCAAAACGATGATTTCAACGGAGAAAGCGCGTATGGCGTTGGCAAGTACCAGCTGACGCTTCGTGGGCGTTGGCGGGACAGCGCAGCGACGGCCTTTTTACACCCCGCTTTACAACGGCCCAACCTGACGCTGGAGACGAGCGCACAGGTGTTGGAGATTATGTTCAGCGGCTCCCGCGCCACCGGTGTGCGCTATGTTCAGAACGGCACGGCACATGAGGTGCATGCTGATTGTGAGGTGATCCTGTGTGGTGGCTCTGTTCAGACACCGCAGCTTTTGCAGCTGTCGGGTATTGGACCGGCCGAGCTGCTGGGCACGCATGACATCCCCGTTCGCGTCGATGCCCCCGAAGTGGGCGAGAACCTGCAGGACCACCTACAAATGCGCACCATTGTCGAACTGGAAGAGCGTGGCGCGTCGCTGAACGATCACATACGAAACCCTTTCAGTCTCGCCAAAATGGGGTTGGAGTGGTTGCTTGGCTCACGCGGGCCGTTGACCGTAGGGGCCGGTCAGGTCGGCGGCGCGGCTTGCACAAAATTTGCGACGGGCGGTCGTCCCGATCTGCAACTGTTCGTCATGCCGCTATCTGTCGATAAACCCGGTAAACCTTTGCACCGTTATTCGGGTTTCACCACTTCGTTCTGGCAATGCCATCCAGAAAGCCGTGGGTCGATCCGTATTGCAAGCTCTGATCCTTTCGCTGATCCTCGCATACGCACCAACTACCTATCAGCCGAGAGGGACCAGAAAGTTATCGTCGAAGGCATCCGCATGGTGCGCGAACTCTACAATCGGCCTGAGTTTCGCCATCGCTGGCGGCGCGAGGTTATTCCCGGTGCGCAATATCAAAGCGATGCTGAGATTCTGGCTGCTGTGCGTCAGATGGCAGGAACGGTTTACCATCTAGTTGGCACTTGCCGCATGGGGTCAGACGCGGGCGCCGTAGTGGACCCCGAATTGCGCGTAAATGGCGTGGAGGGACTGCGCGTGGTTGATGCCTCGGTCATGCCCAAAATCACCTCCGCCAACACAAATGCCCCCACTTTTATGATTGCCGAAAAGGCCGCCGCAATGATCCGCGCGGGCGGCTCCGGCACAGTACAGGACACCGCACATGCTAATTGAAATTCGCAACCCCGCCGCCCCTGAACAGATCGTGGCGACCTTTGATGAAACGCCATTGGGCGCCTTGGATGACTGCGTCGCCCGTGCAGGTCTGGCGCAGGCGGGTTGGGCTGCAATACCACAACCAGAGCGCGGCGCGCTTGTCGCCAATTTCGTGGACGCGTTAGAGGCGCGCGCAGAAGATATAGCTATGTCAATCACCAAAGAAATGGGCAAGCCATTAGCTGAGGCACGCGGTGAGGTTGCCAAGGCCGTCGGGGAATCTCGTGTCTGCATTGGTCGTGCAAGTGCGCCCATTGGCGACGTTTTTCCGTCGCAAATCCCGGGCACTGTCGCCTATTCTACCCGGCGCCCGCGCGGTGTGATCCTAGGCATCAATCCCTGGAATTTTCCTTTCAGCACGCCGATGCGCAAAGCTATCCCGTCGCTCGTTTACGGCAATGCGATCATCCTTAAGCCTGCATCTTTGACACCTGGCGCTATCGTTTTAATAGCCGAGATCGCTGCTGAAGTGCTGCCCGCAGACCTCGTTCAATCGGCGATTGGCGGCGGTGCCTTGGGGCAGGCTTTGGCAGAGCACATTGGCATTGATGCAATCAGCTTTACAGGCTCGGTCGAGGTTGGCAAACGCGTAGCGATAGCAGCAGCGGGTCATCTGGCGGAAGTGTCACTCGAATTAGGTGGCAAAAACCCTGCCATTTTGCATGACGCTACTGATCTTGAACCCGTCCTTGATGAAATTATGGCTTCGGCCTTCGCCGTGTGTGGCCAGAGATGCACGGCCGTTAGCCGCGTGGTTGTGAATCGGACACTCGAAGCACAGGTAGTGGCGGGTCTCTCAAAGCGCGCTAAGGCCATGCAGCCAATGAACGGCGCATCTGATGGAGCAAAAATCGGACCACTCGCCAGTTTGCAGCAACTTCAGGATGTGGATGGCTTTGTTACCCGTGCAAAGGCTGCCGGTGCCACGGTCGCTGCGGGTGGTGAAAAGCTCAAGATGGACACAGGCGGGTATTTCTACACGCCAACCATTCTGTCGAACGTGACCCGCGATATGGAAGTCGCCCGTGACGAGGTTTTTGGCCCAGTCCTTTCCGTGATTGCCTATGATAATGTGGACGAGGCCCTGAGCGTCGCCAACGACGTAGCCTTTGGCCTGTCGTCCTGCCTCTATTCGGAGCGCACGGACGTGGTTGAGCGTTTTGTCGCGGAAAGCGAAAGTGGCATGATCCATGTGAACGCAGGTAGCTTCCCCGAAAATCATCTGCCGTTTGTCGGCGTCAAAGACAGTGGCATGGGGGTGGGTGGCTCGAACGGACCGTCGACGATTCAGTTCTATACCACAGAGCATACAGTGTACCGCCGGGCGGCAGTGTAAACCGATGATCAATAAGCCCAACATCCTGATGATCATGGCCGACCAGCTGGCCCCGCAGGCGCTGTCGTTCTATGGAAACCCGGTCTGCAAGACACCGCATCTTGACCAGTTAGCAGCGAAGAGTGTGGTATTTGACAACGCTTATTCCAACTATCCACTTTGTGTGCCCTCGCGCGCGTCGATGATGTCGGGGCGCCTGACCCCAGCGATCAAGGTCTGGGACAATGCTTGTGAATTGGCGAGCAGCCAGCCGACCATGGCGCACCACATGCGTCATTTGGGCTATCATACAGTTTTATCGGGAAAGATGCACTTCATCGGCCCAGATCAACAGCATGGGTTTGACGAACGCACAGTCACGGATGTGTATCCGGCAGGGTTCGACTGGGTGGCGGACTGGCAGGCAGGTCCGGCCTTCGTGCCCTCGGCCACGGGGCTGAACGGTGTCATCGATGCAGGACCAGCAGCACGCACCTTGCAAGAGGATTTTGACGAGGAAGTCGCCCACGCCGCGGTGCAGACGATCTATGATCTTGCGCGGCGTGGCGATAATGCTGGACCTTGGTTTCAAATCGCATCTTTCACCAGTCCGCATACGCCATTTGTTGCGGACAAGAAGTATTGGGATCGTTATGACCCCGACGACATTGATCTGCCGTTGGTCGGGGCTCTGCCGTTTGACGATCTCGATTATGCATCCCGCGCACTGTTCTTTGCCCATGGGCGGCACCGTCACAAAGTGATCGAAGATGATCTGCGACGTGCGCGGCATGGGTATTACGCGATGATCTCATTCATCGACGACAAGGTAGGAGAAATTCTTGATGCCTTGAAGAGGAGTGGCCAGGCTGACAACACAGTTGTAATCTTCTGTGCGGACCACGGCGAAATGCTGGGCGAGCGTGGCATGTGGTTCAAGCAGAGCTTCTATGAATGGTCGGCTCGCGTGCCATTGATAATTTCAGCGCCCGAGAAATATGCGCCGCGCCGGGTCAAAGACTGCGTCTCGCTTGTTGATCTCTTGCCAACGTTTGTCGGTATCGGGGGAGGCAAGGTGCGCTTACCGTGTGATGGCGAAAGTCTTGAGCCTGCTTTGAAGGGCGCGGCGACGCGTGATCTGGTGATATCGGATTACTACGGCATCGGACCTTGCGTACCCTACCGAATGGTGCGTCAAGGGCAGTTTAAGCTGATCTATACCCATGGTCATTTGGATCTGCTGTACGATTTGGAGGCAGACCCGCATGAACTGCAAAATCTTGCAGACGTTCCTGCTTACACGGGCACACATGAGCGGTTGAAAGCCATTCTTCTAGATGGCTGGAATCCTGATGAGATCGACACACAGATTCGCACCAGCCAGGCAGAGCGTCTTTTTCTGAAGACAACGCCCGGCGTTCCCGAGGATTGGGATTTTGTTGCGCGCAAGGGCGACGAGACACGCTATGTACGCCGCGGTTCGGGAGGCGTGGATGGCACCAAGGCCAATCGGCGGCTGCCCAAGGTGGAACCCGTCGTACCACACTTTGTTGATATTTCTCAAGAAGATGTGGCAGCAATCATTTCGGGAGACGCGTCGCTGCCGGCCTATCTTTCAACGGACGAGCGCGATGCTGTCAACTGATGGAAACCGAACAGCTGAGCATAAAACGTTTGACAGATCTTTGCGCCAGCATTTACAAACTAACAGATGGTTAATAAAGATTCGAAAAGCTCAACCCCAGCCAGTCTGCGTCGCACGCATCGGGGGCTCATGCT
>JAIBDT010000068.1 GCA_024686085.1 Loktanella sp. | reverse complement strand
AATCACAGGCCCCTTGCGCATCCACATCAATCGCCGCAAGGCGCCCGATGTGACATAGGTCCACGCGGTGCGGGCCAGCTGCCAGTAGGTCGCGGGGATCGAGGTTGCCATGCTGTCGCGCACGATGTCCGACCAAAGCAGTACCTCGACATCTGCCGCGACCTTTGCGCCATCAATCACAGCATCCACGTGCCACCCATAAGGGCCGCTGCCGGTTTTGGGGGTCTGGCCAATCTCATAGCCAGAAATCGCAGCCTGCGCTTTGCTTTCCGTGCGATACAGCTCGCGATAGCGACGCGGATGAATAGGGTCATACCCCGGAATGTAGAACACCCGACGACGTTTCACTTGGGATGGGTCAGTCAACTGGGACATGGGGCCTGCTTTATGCTTTAGCCTGACCTTAGCCCAATGTGGCAAGCGATGGGAAGGTCTCGAGCAACCAATAGCTAAAGGCCGAGAACTGTCCTGTCAGCATCATCAGACCAACGGTCCATAGCAGCAGACCAGAGATCCGCTCGATCCGCTCCATATGACGCTTCATCCATGCCATTGGACCTTTGAGACGCGGGAAGAACGCGGCGACCAACAAGAACGGAATACCAAGACCAAGGGCATAGGCAGCCAGCAGGACCGTACCGCGCATCAGCGACGCCTCAGAGGCGGCAAGCCCTAGGATCGTGCCAAGGATTGGGCCAAGGCACGGCGTCCAGCCGAACGCAAACGCAAGACCTAGCACATAAGCCCCCAGCGCTGACCCGCCATTATCGCCGGTTTGCACCCGCACTTCGCGGTCCAGAAATCCAATGCGGAATACGCCCACAAAATGCGCACCAAAGATCATGACAATCACACCCGCGATCACGCTGAACCAGTCTTGAAACTGCAAAAACATACGGCCCATGGCGGAAAACGCGAAACCGAGTAGTAAGAAAACTGTCGATAGGCCCAACACAAAGAACCACGCAGCCAGCAAGACGCGGCGACGCGCGGTTTTGGCATCTTCCATGTCGGAAACCGACACGCCGCCCATATAGGCGAGATACGGCGGAACGATCGGCAAAACGCAAGGGCTTAGAAACGACAAAAGACCCGCAACTACGGCAATCACCATCGCAGGCAATAGCGACGCGTCTAGAATTTGGCTGGCCTCAAGCATGTTATTGCTCCTTTGAAACCCTGATAGGCCAAGCAGCCGCCTTCGTCACGCCCCAGATGGTCACAGGTGTGTTTACGGGCTGTAATATCTGGGCTAGCACTGACCGTATGAAACACGAATTAGATGCCATCGGGCTACTGTGCCCGCTCCCTGTTCTTAAAGCGCGCAAGCGGCTCACAGCCTTGGCTGCAGGAGACGTGTTACATGTGCTGGCAGATGACCCTGCGGCTGTCATCGACATACCGCATTTTTGCGCCGAGGCGGGGCATGACCTGATCGAGATGTCTGACGCAGGGCCACACCAAATCTATGTGATCCGCAAAGGATAAAAAAGGCCGCATCCTCGGATGCGGCCTTGTGTGCTTATGAGCGGCCCAGCGACCACCAGCCTTTGCGCTTTGGCGCATCGGGCTTTTTCGGTGCCACCTCTGCAACAGGTTCTGGCGCAGGTGTTGGCTCTGGGGTTGCTTCCACGACTGGCTCGGACACAACAGGTGCTTTAACCGCGGGGGCTTCAACAACAGGTGCCGCAACTTCAGGCTCTGGCTCAGCAACCACTTCCGCCTCGGCTACCGCCGGCTTTGGCTTTGCCCGGCTCTTGCGCTTTGGCTTAGGCTTTTCTTCTGCAGCAGGTGCTTCCTCCGCTGGTGCCTCTGCCACTGGGGCATCCGCTTCAACCTTTGGCTCGACCTTTTTACGGCTGCGCGTGCGCTTCTTAGGCTTTTCTTCCTCAGCAGCAGGCTCTGCAGTCGCATCGGCGTCCGCCGGTGCAGTCTCAACCGCCACTTCGGCAGTCTCTTCAGCCGTCTCTTCTACCTTCTTGCGACTACGCGAGCGCGTGCGCTTTGGTTTCTCGGCTGGCTTTTCTTCCGATAGGGGGACTTCACCCTCTACTGCTGGTGTTTCAGCAGGCGTTTCAGAAGATTCAGCAGCCTCGACAGGATTACCGTTCTCGTCCAACTGGGTTTCGCCATTGTTGGCTCCACCCCGCCGCCGACGACGCCGACGACGCTTTTTCTTCGGACGCTCTTCACCATCTGCGGTCTCGGCTGTTGCGGCCTGCGGAGCCGCCTCTACGGCCTCTTCCTCGTCTGGGGTTTCCTCGACGATATCATCGTCGTCATCCTCAAACATGATGGCGCTTGCAACGATAGGCGCCGCTTCTGGCACAACGCGGGTGGCTGTCTTGAACTTTTCAATCGCAAAATCAGGGGACACAAGCGTTGTGTCACATTCAATGCGCACCGACATGCCATATCGGCCTTCAATCTCGGCGATATGCTCACGCTTGCCGTTCATCAAGAAGTTGGCAATCGAAATCGGGCAACGGACCAGAACCTCTTTGGACCGACCGCGCACGCCTTCTTCTTCCAAGGCACGCAGGATCGCCAAAGCGACGTTATCGTCAGAGCGCAGCAGTCCAGTGCCGTGGCAATGGCTACACATCTGTGTTGTCGCTTCAAGCATACCTGGGCGCAGGCGCTGACGGGACATTTCCATCAGGCCAAAACCAGAGATACGACCGACCTGAATACGGGCGCGGTCTGTCTTGAGCTTGTCTTTCATCCGCTTTTCAACGGCGATGTTGTTGCGGCGCTCGTCCATGTCGATAAAGTCAATGACGATCAAACCAGCCAAGTCGCGCAGGCGCAATTGGCGGGCCACTTCATCGGCGGCCTCTAGGTTGGTCTTGGTCGCAGTCTGCTCGATCGAGCCTTCTTTGGTCGCACGGCCAGAGTTCACGTCGATGGCAACCAACGCCTCTGTTATCCCGATGACAATGTAGCCACCTGATGGCAATTGCACTGTCGGGTTGAACATGCCAGCAAGATAACCTTCAACCTGATAACGGGCGTAAAGCGGCAATTGCTCGGTGTAGAACTTCACGTTCTTTGCGTGGGACGGCATGATCATTTTCATGAAGTCCTTGGCGTTACGGTACCCCGCCTCGCCTGCAACGATCACTTCGTCGATATCTTTGTTATAAAGATCGCGGATCGACCGTTTGATCAAATCGCCCTCTTCATAGATTTTCTCAGGCGCAATCGACTTAAGCGTCAGGGCGCGAATTTGCTCCCACATACGCTGAAGATATTCATAATCGCGCTTGATTTCAGCCTTAGTGCGCTGGGACCCTGCGGTACGAATAATCAGTCCAGCACCCTCAGGCACAGTCATCTCGCCCGCGATTTCCTTTAGCTTCTTACGGTCAGCAATATTCGTAATCTTGCGGCTAATACCACCACCGCGTGCGGTGTTTGGCATCAAAACGCAGTAGCGGCCAGCAAGCGACAGATACGTCGTCAAAGCCGCGCCTTTATTGCCGCGCTCTTCTTTCACAACTTGAATCAAGAGGATCTGACGAACCTTGATGACCTCTTGAATTTTATAGCGCTTGGGACGTGGCTTGCGCACAGGGCGCACCTCGTCGGTATCGTCTTCTTGGGAAACACTTTCGATAGAATCGTCTTTGTCAGATGCGGACTGTAGGTCGTCATCATCGGACTCGTCATCGTCTTCGCTGTCGTCATCGTTTGACGGGGTCTCGACTGGTGTCTCCGCGACCAAAGTCATCGGGGACGAGCCTTCGTCGTCGTCACCCAAATCAATGGTCTCCATGCCCGCAACATCATCAGATGCCTGATCGTCGTCTCCGGCGTCCGCTGTGACGATCGCGTCATCAGTTTGGACGTCCGACGCTTTTGCGCGGCTGCGCGACCGTGAACGGCGACGCTTTGGCTTCTCTTCGTCCTCTTCCTCAGCCTTCAGGCTTTCGGCATAGGCCTTTTCCTCGGCAATCAGCGCTTCGCGATCGGCCACAGGGATTTGGTAATAATCAGGGTGGATTTCCGAGAACGCAAGGAATCCATGGCGGTTCCCACCATAATCCACAAACGCCGCCTGAAGCGAAGGCTCTACCCGCGTGACCTTTGCAAGGTAGATATTTCCAGCGACTTGACGCTTGAACTGACTTTCAAAATCAAATTCTTCGACTTTGTTCCCGTCGACCACAACAACGCGGGTTTCTTCCGCGTGTGTGGCATCGATTAACATTTTCTTTGGCATTGTATCCGTTCACTCGCGCAAGCGTAGACCTCCCCAAGGGGGATGCGATACGATTGGCGATTTCTAAATTTGCGATATGAGCACGGGCAAACGTCAGGTCCCTCAGGGCCTCTGCGTCATTGCCTATATTGTGCGCGCTTTGCATCGCGTTGCTACTCCGACCCCGTTTTACGGGGGTCCATTCATGACCCGGCGCATTGATATTCTCACGCGACCAAGGGCGTTCCTCTGACCGTTTCAAGGTCAAATCAGCTACTTCATTGGACAGGGAAAAATCCGTCATCTCGACAAAGCAGAAAATTCTACCGGACGACACCACACACCAACGCATGGACACCCGTACACCATACATAAGGGAGGTTACGTCAGTTAGACAAGTAGTTGCGTGCGAAAGGCGCTATTTTTACAAATATTCCGACCGGTGCAGCGCATATTTTGCCATTTTCTCGTTCAATGTGCGGCGCGGCAGGCAAAGCTCGTCCATGACAGCAACAATACTGCCCTTGTGGCGGCGCATGGTGTTGTCGATCAACATACGCTCGAACGCCTCAACGAATTCTTTCAAAGGCTTACCTTCTGTCGTCATCGTCGGCTTGACCTCTTCATTATCAGCCATCAGCAACGACGCAATCGACCCCGTGCCACGGCGGTTCTGCAAAACCGCGCGCTCGGCCACATTAATCAACTGACGCACGTTGCCCGGCCACGGGGCTTGCAGCAATTGCGCAGCCTCCTGGGCAGAGACAACAGGTGCGTCACAACCGTATTCCTCTGAAAACTGCTCGGACAGGCGGGTAAAGAGGTTTAAGATATCCTCGCCACGCGTCCGCAGCGGCGGCACAGTGATCCGCAAAGCAGCCAGCCTATAAAACAGATCGGGACGCAAGACGCTTTCACAGGTTTTGTCTTGTTCCTGAAGGTTGCAAATGGCAACGATCCGCGTCTCGGCGGGCGTACCCTGCTCGTTGATCGCCGTCAAAAGACGAGCCTGCAAAACTTGGCTCAGCGCTTCGATGTCTTCTAACACCAGCGTGCCACCGCGGGCCTCTTCAATCGCAGGGATCGGTTCGTCATCTTGGGCAGGGCCAAAAATACGGCGGCCCAATGTGTCCTCGTCAAACGCCGCACAGCTGACGAGTACGAATTTCTTCGTCGCGCGCGCACCAACAGCGTGCAAAGCGTGAGCAACAAGGGTTTTGCCCGTGCCTGTTTCGCCTTCTATCAGCACATGACCATCAGCCTGCCCCAGATCAAGAATATCTTCTTTAAGACGTTCCATCGGGGCCGAACTGCCAATCAGTTTCTTGATCAAAGCCGTGCCATCCGACAATTCGCGACGCAGCGCACGGTTATCAAGGGTCAGACGGCGGACCTGCGTGGCCTTTTTGGCAAGCTCGGTCATGCGGTCGGGGTTAAACGGCTTTTCCAGAAAATCGAACGCACCAAGACGCATCGCTTCCACAGCCATCGGCACATCGCCGTGACCCGTAATCATAATCACAGGCAACGAACTATCAACGCCCTTAAGCTTACGCAGGAACTGCATCCCGTCCATGCCCGGCATTTTGATATCGGACACAACAATGCCCGGATAATTGGGGCTTAGTCCTTTCAGCGCATCTTCGGCGCTGGCAAAGGTCTCGGTGTCAAAGCCAGACAGCGCCAACCACTGACTGATTGACTGCCGCATGTCTTTTTCGTCATCCACAATTGCGATCTTCATTGCCTTGCTCATTGATGATGTCCTTATTCCGCGGCTTCAGTTTCTGCATTTAAGATAGGCAGCTGCACTTCAAATACAGCCCCCCCACCCGCAGCATTCCGCGCAGTTAGTCTGCCACCTAGGTCGTTCACGATCCCCGAAGAGATAGCAAGCCCCAACCCCACCCCGTCGCCGGGCTGTTTGGTGGTGTAAAATGGCTCAAACAACTCGTCCAAGTCGTCAATGCCATGTCCGTTGTCGCGCACGGTCAGACTGACCGTTTCGCCCGTCGCCAGAATGATTTCGATCGACGGATCAGCCACCCCCTTGGTGGCATCTAGCGCGTTGCGCAGCAGGTTAATTATTACCTGCTCAAGGCGCATCCGGTCACCCAAAACCATCACAGGATCTTCGGGTAAAGTGCGGGTAATAGTGATGTCGCGGGTCTTTAGCTGCGGCTCCATCATCGACAGCGCGGAAGACACCGCAGCCCTTGTATCTACAGGGGAAAACACGTCGGCGCCTTTGCGTGCATATGACTTGAGCTGCTTGGTGATGGCCCCCATACGCTCGATTAAATCGTCGATGCGCTGGAACGATGACAGCGCCTCGTCGGGGCGCTTGCGCTGCAACAACAACCGAGCGCCCGCCAAATAGGTTTTCATTGCCGCAAGCGGTTGATTTAGCTCGTGACTAACAGCAGCTGACATCTCTCCCAAAGCCGCGAGTTTTGACGACTGTGCCAAGGTTTGCTCGGCCACTTGCAGTGTCTTTTCGACCTTCTGGCGTTCGGCAATTTCCCGCTGGAGACGGATATTCAGTGCGCGAAGTTCAGCCGACTCGCGTTGGAAAAACACAATCCGCGACGCAGCCCTGCGCGACCACAGCCAGAACATCAGCGCCAAAAGGATCGCGAATCCCATAACTTCTAGCGCCAAAATGCCATTCACACGTTCGCGCACCGACGAATAAGTGGTGTAGCTGACCATGCGCCAGCCCTGAAACGGGACACGCGCCTCGCGGCGCAACACCGCCTCGCCGCGCAAATAAGCATCCACTGGCAGCGCGGCCCAGTCTTGGGTCGCACGCAAGGCGCGTTCAATTGCAGATGGTGCAGATTGGATCGCCAAAGCAGAGGCCTCGTCCAAGCCGCGCCATCGCGGTTCGGTCGACATGACAATCGTACCCTCGCCGTCAGCCACAAACACCGCATCCGACACACCTGCCCAACCGTTTTCCAGCTTTTGCAAATCCACCTCAACGGCCAAAACGCCCGCCGTCGAGCCCGCAACCTCGACACGCCGCGAATAGACAAACGCATAGCCCCCATTGGGTTGCTTGGACGTCGTGAAAATGGTTGCATTACTGCGCAGCGCATTGATGAAATATGCCGATGTCTTATGCAATTCGCCCAATCGGCCACGATCTGTCGCGGCAACTGTGCGGCCATCAGCATCAAGCAGCATCAACGAGGCCGCCCCAATCTCGTCCACAAAGGACAACAACCGCTGGGTTGAAAGAGAGTAATCTTTGTAATCAAGTGCCGCGATCAGTTGCGGATCACGCGCAAGTAGCTGCGGCACAATCGAATTGCGCTGCAGCTCGCTCATTAGGTTCGCTACATACAGCGTCAAACGGATTTCCGAGCGATTGCGCGTCGTTTCGGTAAACCGTTGGGTCAGCAGCTGGTTCGTGACATAGATACTGATGACCGCAAACGCGCAAACTGCCAAAACTGCTATCCGAAGATACCAGCGGCTTTGTTCACGGCGTTTAGAGCGAGGTGTGGGTCTTTTCATGGCGTTACTTTACGCCCTGCCCGACACCCTCACAAGCGGTGCGGATCACGCGCTGGTCAATTGCCCCAGCAATCCGCGAAAAAGCGCCTGTCCGTCCGTGCCGCCATGTCCTGCGTCAACCGCACGCTCTGGGTGCGGCATCATGCCAAGCACACGGCGATTTTGCGACAAAATACCTGCAATATCATTCACAGAGCCGTTGGGATTGGCCTCGTAAGTGAACGCAATACGGTCCTCTGCCTTCAACGCCTCAAGCGTCGCATCATCAGCGGTGTAATTGCCGTCATGATGGGCGACGGGGTAATTGACGACATCGCCTGCATTATACCCTTCGGTGAAGGCGCTATCAGACGTCTGCACGCGCAAACCAACTGTTTTGCAGATGAACTTTAGCCCTGCATTGCGCATCAACGCACCGGGCAACAAGCCCGTTTCAGTCAATACTTGAAAGCCGTTACAGACACCCAAGGCATAACCACCGCGTTCGACATGGGCGACAACGGCCTGACAAATCGGGGACTGCGCCGCAATCGCACCGCAGCGCAAGTAATCACCGAACGAAAACCCGCCTGGGATAGCAACCAGATCAAGCCCGTCAGGCAAAGCCGCGTCCTTGTGCCAAACCATCGACACATCAGCGCCCGCAGCCTTTAAGGCCACAGCCATGTCGCGGTCGCAGTTGGACCCCGGAAAGACGATGACAGCAGCGCGCATTACAGCACCTCGATCTTGTAACTTTCGATCACAACATTCGCGAGAAGCTTGTCACACATCTGCGCAATCGTCTCCTCAGATGTGCCATCGGCCAAATCAAGCTCGATCACCTTGCCCTGACGGACACCTTCGACGCCGTCAAAGCCAAGCGCACCCAGCGCGTGCTGGATGGCCGCACCTTGTGGGTCCAAGACACCAGCTTTCAACATTACATGAACTCGGGCTTTCATCGTCTTGATATCCTTTAGTTAATTAGCGTGGGCTTGGTCGGCGTATGGGTGACATTTGTCGGCAGAACACCAAGACGCTTGGCGACTTCGGTGTATGCATCGGTCAAATTGCCCAGATCACGACGGAAGACGTCTTTGTCCAGCTTTTGACCTGTCTCGATATCCCACAAACGACAGCTGTCAGGGCTGATCTCGTCAGCCAGAATCAAGCGCGGAAATTCGTTGTCATAGATGCGACCGACTTCAATTTTGAAATCAATCAGCTTGATCCCGACACCGTACATCACGCCAGACATCCAGTCATTCACGCGCAACGCGAGACTGACAATATCGTCCATCTCTTGCTGGGACGCCCAGCCAAACGCGATGATGTATTCTTCGGGCACCAAAGGATCACCCAGCGCGTCGTCCTTATAGGAAAACTCGACAATCGGGCGGGGCAGCGGTGTGCCCTCTTCCATGCCAAGGCGCTTGGCCATCGAACCTGCGGCGAAGTTACGCACGATAACTTCCAACGGCACGATCTCAACCTGACGGATCAACTGCTCGCGCATGTTCAGACGTTTGATAAAATGCGTCGGGATTCCGATCGACTGCAAACCTGTCATGAAATATTCGCTCAGGCGGTTGTTCAACACGCCCTTACCTTCAATCACGGCCTTTTTCTCGGCGTTAAATGCGGTTGCATCGTCCTTAAAATACTGCACTAAAGTGCCCGGTTCTGGGCCTTCATACAGGATTTTCGCTTTGCCTTCGTATACCAACTTGCGGCGTGCCATGATCACCTCGCTCCAGCGCAGGCCCCACCCTTGGGGCGCGTCTTATGCGCCTCTTACGACAACCACCCCTTGCGAGCAAGCCAAAGGAGGGGCATATCTAGTGTATATCCATGCAATTTCCTGAGGGACCAAAAGATGAGCACGTTCGACAACCGCGAAAACGCATTCGAAAACAAATTCGCCCATGACGCAGAAATGCAGTTCAAGGCAGAAGCACGCGGCAACAAGTTGCTGGGCCTGTGGGCCGCAGAGCTTTTGGGCAAATCAGGCGATGACGCTGCGGCCTATGCCGCCGAAGTTGTAAAATCCGACTTTGAAGAAGCAGGCCACGAAGACGTTTTCCGCAAAGTGTCCGGTGATTTGGGCAGCTTGGCCGATGAGACAACCATTCGCACCAAAATGGCCAGCTGCCTTGCCGAGGCAAAAAGCCAGATCATGGGCGAAGTTTAAACCACACCCGATTTAAGACTGAAAAGGCGTGCCAAATGGCGCGCCTTTTTGTCATTATGAAATTGTTTCAATTGCGGTGCCCCGCGCCCCATGCGAAAACCTGTGAAACGCCATTAAAGGACGCCTTCCAATGACAAATGCTCTGCGCAAACTCCTCGACACCCGCGACTGGCTTTTGGCCGATGGCGCGACCGGCACCAACCTGTTTAATATGGGCCTCGAGGCTGGCGAAGCCCCCGAGATGTGGAACGTGCAGCAGCCGCAAAACATCACCAAACTTTATCAAAGTGCGGTTGATGCGGGCTCTGATATCTTCCTGACCAACACATTCGGCGGCAACGCGTCCCGCCTCAAGCTACACAATGCTGTTGATCAGGTCCACGAGCTTAACCGCATCGGCGCCTCAATCGGACGTGACGTGGCCGACGCCGCTGGCCGCACGGTGATTGTCGCAGGCTCTGTTGGTCCAACAGGCGAAATCATGTCGCCGATGGGCACCCTCACCCACGAAATCGCGGTCGAGATGTTCCACGAGCAAGCCGAAGGCCTGAAAGCTGGTGGCGTTGACGTGCTGTGGGTCGAGACTATTTCCGCCCCTGAAGAATTCGCCGCCGCCGCCGAAGCCTTTGCGCTGGCTGGCATGGATTGGTGTGGCACCATGAGCTTTGACACCGCAGGGCGCACAATGATGGGCCTGACATCCAAAGACATGTCCAAAATGGTCGGCAAGCTAGCGCACCAGCCGATTGGCTACGGTGCAAACTGCGGCGTTGGCGCGTCAGACCTATTGCGCACAATCCTTGCGATGTCCGAAGTCGACGACAAGTCTGTTTTGATTTCAAAGGGTAACGCAGGTATTCCGAAATACCACGACGGCCACATCCACTAT
The DNA here is from genome assembly GCA_024686085.1 of Loktanella sp. Taxonomy (GTDB): domain Bacteria; phylum Pseudomonadota; class Alphaproteobacteria; order Rhodobacterales; family Rhodobacteraceae; genus Yoonia. Next base: position 4,311 of record JAIBDT010000068.1, on the reverse strand, counting down.
GACGGCACCCCTGAACTGATGGGCAAATACGCCGTTCTGGCGCGTCATGCAGGCGCGAAAATCATCGGCGGTTGCTGTGGCACAATGCCAGAACACCTTGTGGCGATGCGTGCCGCCCTAGAGGCCTCAGATGCGGGAACACGCCCATCACTTGAACAAATCGCCGAAGCCATGGGTGGGTTCTCATCGGAATCCGATGGCACAGATGGCGCAGGTCCAACCGCATCACCACGCCGTGGCCGCCGCGCACCGCGTACTTAAAACAGGCTCAACTGGTCGCCCGCTTGTGGCGGCACTTTGAACAGATCGGACCGCAGCTCTGGTAGCTTGCGGTCCAAGTCTAACCGCCTTGTTGCAAGCTGAAACCGCTGCCGCATCAAATCGGCCCATTTGCCTTGGCCCGTCATCCGCGTCCCGAATGCAGGGTCGTAATCTTGCCCACCGTGCAATTCGCGCACCCGCGCCATCACCCGTGCGGCACGATCAGGAAACGCCTCGGCCAGCCAATCTTGAAACAATTGCGACACCTCACGCGGCAAGCGCAGCACAATCGACGACGCCGCAACCGCCCCCGCCTCTTTCGCTGCACGTAGAATCGCCTCTAGCTCGTGATCGGTCAGCGCAGGTACAACGGGCGACACCATCACGCGCACAGGCACACCAGCCTGCGTCAACCGCCGAATGGTCTGCAACCTGCGCGCAGGCAGCGGCACACGCGGCTCCATCGCCCGCGACGTCTTATTGTCCAGCGTTGTGATCGACATGCCAACGCGGACCAATCCCTTGGCAGCCATCGGCCCCAGAATATCAACGTCCCGTTCAATCAACGTGCCTTTGGTGATAATCGCGACAGGATGATTAAACCGCGCCAGCACCTCTAAAATGCCGCGCATGATTTGATGTTCTTTTTCAATCGGTTGATACGGGTCTGTATTCGACCCAATCGCAATCATCGCAGGCACATAGCGCGGGTTGCGCAGCTCTTTTTCCAAAATTGCAGGCGCATCGGGTCGCGCGATCAACTGGGTCTCAAAATCCAAACCTGGCGACATGCCCAAATAGGCATGGCTGGGCCGCGCGTAACAATAAATGCAGCCATGCTCGCAGCCGCGATAGGGATTGATCGTGCGGTCAAACGACAAATCGGGCGACGTATTTTTTGAAATCACACGGCGCGGCACCTCGATACTGACTTTGGTGCGTAAAACAGGCAATTCTTCGTCCCGCGCCCAGCCATCATCGACTGATTCCGTGGTCATTTTATCAAAGCGCACAGCAGGGTTCGTGACCGCCCCGCGCTCCTTGATCCTGACTTGTGACTGATCCACCAACTGCGACATTGCGTCATACTGGAACAAAACACGAACAACCACAAGCCTTGGTCGGTGAAGCAAGAACAAATGTCGCGAATAGTTATGTCCTGTGTTCCTTTCCAGCGCATTACAGAGTTAAAGTAATGCGCAACAGAAGCGCCATGGAGGTTCACCCTAATGTCCGACGAAGAAGATATCATCCTTGCCGAACTTAACGACGACGATCTTGTCGCGCAAATGTTCGACGACCTTTACGACGGTATGAAGGAAGAGATCGAAGAAGGGGTTAACATCCTCATCGCTCGCAAATGGGCCCCCTACGACGTACTGACAAAAGCACTTGTTGGCGGGATGACCATCGTTGGCGCCGACTTCCGCGACGGCATCTTGTTCGTGCCAGAGGTTCTTTTGGCCGCAAACGCGATGAAGGGCGGCATGGCGATCCTCAAGCCACTGCTGGCCGAAACTGGCGCACCGCGCGTCGGGAAAATGGTCATCGGCACCGTCAAAGGCGACATCCACGACATCGGTAAAAACCTTGTTGGGATGATGATGGAAGGTGCAGGCTTTGAAGTTGTGGACCTTGGCATCAACAATGCTGTTGAAGGCTATCTTGAGGCGCTGGAAACCGAAGGCCCTGACATCCTTGGCATGTCTGCCCTCCTGACAACCACCATGCCTTACATGAAAGTTGTGATTGATACGCTTGTCGAAAAGGGCATGCGCGAGGATTACATCGTTCTTGTGGGTGGCGCTCCGCTAAACGAAGAATTCGGTAAGGCCATCGGCGCAGACGCCTATTGCCGCGACGCGGCCGTTGCCGTTGAAACAGCAAAGACGTTTATGGCACGTAAGCACAACCAAGCCGCTTCTGCGTAATTATCGATAAAATGACCAAAGGCCTCGCAGTGCACCTGCGGGGCCTTTTCTTTTGTCCGCAATCGCCCCATCTTTAGGAAAAGGAGATACACATGCCCTTCTCTCGCCTCGCGACCATCCTAGCAGCCGTCATCGGTGCCGCGGCCCTGACCGTTTGGGCGTTGATGGGGACCGAGCTTGCCAATCCCCGCTGGATCGCCGTCGGCCTTGGGATCGCTTTCATTGTCAGAATGACTGCGCGTAAATGACTGACATTCCTGTCGATCAAACACTGACCGAAACAGGCTTTGCAGCCATATCAGGCGGCCGTGTGCTGCTATTGGCTTGTGGGGCGCTGGCACGCGAGATCATTGCCGTCCAAAACGCCAATGGCTTGGACCACCTTGACCTGCAGTGCCTGCCCGCGATTTACCACAACCACCCCGAGAAAATCATCCCCGCAATCGAGGCCGCGGTCACCAAACATCGCGGTGCTTACGACAAGATTTTTGTGGTCTATGCAGATTGCGGAACAGGTGGACAACTGTTCGAAAAGTGCAAAAATTTGGGGATTGAGATGATCCAAGGCCCCCATTGTTATTCGTTTTTTGAAACAAATGATGCATTTGCAGCACGTGATGAAATGACGGCTTTCTACCTGACAGACTTTCTTGTGCGGCAGTTTGATGCCTTTGTCTGGGACCCGTTGGGGCTGGGAAAGCACCCGGCATTGCGCGATATGTATTTCGGCAATTACACCAAACTTGTCTACCAAGCGCAGATCGAAGACCCAAAGCTGGTCGCCAAAGCCAAAGACTGCGCCGCACGTCTTGGCTTGGAATACGAATACAGATTCACAGGATACGGCGACCTAGAGACCGCGCTGAAAACGCTTTAAACGGCGGTTTCTTTCACACGCTCGATCATCGCTCGCACGCCGTTGGACCGCTGCGACGAAAGATGCTCGTTCAGGCCCAACCGCGCCAATTCGGCCTGCGCATCAACCGCCTGCACCTCGGCAACCGTCAGGTCATTATAAAGGGCGGCAATCACAGCAATCAGACCGCGCACAATCATCGCATCACTATCGCCTGCAAATGAAAACACGCCATCGCGCACTTGCGGCACCATCCAGACTTGCGACGCGCAGCCATCAACCTTGGTAGCAGGCACGCGCAACGCCTCGTCCAACGGCTCCATCGCCTTACCCATCTCGATTACATGCCGATAACGGTCTTCCCAATCATCCAGAAACTCAAAGTCTTCGGCGATTTGTTCAAATGCAGCGTTTGCCAAAATTTATCTCCTGTCGCTGGCACAGATGTAGGACTGAATGCGCCATAGGTCCAGAGGATGCTTTTCAACCGGCGTCTGATCCGCTACCCAATCACTAGTGATTTGACGAAAAGGCCAAAACGATGCGTATGACCCTGCCCCTTCTGCTTGTTGCAACATTGACGGTGACTGGCTGCGCGCGCGTCTCGGAATCGCGGTTGAACCCGCTGAACTGGTTTGGCAACTCTCAAGCAGCACCTTTGAACACTGCGACACCGCTGCGCCCACTGACACCATCAGGCCAAAAGACCCAAGTCGTCGATAGCCGTGGCGTAATCCAGTCGATCAGCACGTTAACGCTGGAACGCACACCAGATGGCGCGATTATCCGCGCGACGGGCATCGCATCCACACAAGGGCAGTTCAACGCACAGCTAGTCCCCGTCAGCACCGATAACGGCGTCTTGACCCTCATTTTTCGGATCGAGGCCGTGGCAATGCCACAAGCCAACAGCAGCACCTATTCACGCCAAGTCACTGCGGCGCGAACAGTATCATTCGCAGACCTACAAGATATCCGCACAATATTGGTGCAATCAGCCACCAATGCGCGCAGCGTGTCGCGTTAAAGCGTCACCGTCACGACCTTTTGCCCACTGACCGCAAGTCCGATCTTACCGTCACAAAGGCGCAAGGCCTCTTCGCCAAAGAATTCTTTGCGCCAGCCACGCAACGCAGGCACGTCACGTTCGCCTGCCGCAATCGCATCCAGATCTGCGCTCGAGGCGATCAGCTTGGCCGCGACCGATTCATTCTCGGAAATCGATTTCAGCAGCACGCGCAACATATCCGCCAAGGCAGGGTT
>JAIBDT010000018.1 GCA_024686085.1 Loktanella sp. | reverse complement strand
TGGCGCGGTCTTTTGTGGTGTGGGCTCATCCGTGGCGATAGGCAGATAAATCGACACCGTGCTGCCATGCCCCAGATTGCTCTTAAGTGTTACATGCCCATGGGATTGGCGGGCAAAGCCGTGCACCATCGAGAGCCCGAACCCCGTGCCATTATGCGTGGGTTTGGTGGTATAGAAAGGTTCAAACGCCCGTAGCATCGCCCCCGTAGACATGCCGGTCCCGCAATCCTTGACCGAAACGCAGGCGTAGACACCTCGTTTTACCCCGATTTTTTGCGCCAAATCGTCGTTGTCGATGGGCACAATCACGGTGTCGATGATAATTTCACCACCTTGGGGCATCGCATCGCAGGCGTTCAAGACAAGGTTTACGATTGCTCCTTCGAGCTTGTTTGGATCGACGTTGACGTGGACCGCCGATAGGACGGGCGGACAGCTAATCGTGTAGTGCGAGCCAATCAATCCGTCGAGCTGAGCCTTGGCAGACAAGCAAGCCGCGGAGATATCGTTAGCTTCGGGTTTGAAATAGCCCTGCCGCGCGAATTGCGCCAGGCGGTTGGTCAATTCCGCACAGGATTCGGCGGCGTCAAGCGCATCAGCAATCATTTCTTGCGTTAACACATCGTTCACTTTTAACGTGGCAAGTTCCAAATTGCCCATGATAACTGTAACTAAGTTATTGAAATCGTGAGATATTCCATTGATCATCTGCACAATAGCGTCATCCCGATGGGATCGCGTATGGGTCTGCTGGACGGCCCGTTTATCAGTCAGGTCATGCATGATGGCAACAAAGGCGGTGGCCCCATCGCTTTCAGTCTTGCTGACTGAAATCTGGAGCGGAAATGCCGTGCCGTCGCGCCGCAAACCCGCGACGGGGCGAATTGTGCCAATGATGCGATCTATACCTGATGAAAGGTGTTCTTGCATGAAGGCGTCGTGTTTGGCGGCCAAATGGGCAGGCATAAGAATGTTAATACTTTGCCCCACCAAATCTGGCCCGTCATAGCCAAACAACCGAGCGGCGGCGGCATTGGCGTGGGTGACCGTTCCATTTTTCGTCGTCACAATTATCCCATCAACCGCTGCTTCAAAAACAGCATGCAGGAGATCAGATGATAATGTGTCAGCCATATCGCGAGGCTGCCTTCACTTCGCGGTTTGCGCAAGTGTAATTTGCGTGGCAGCGCGAACGGTACCTTGCGACTTGCGGGACTCAAGCCCGCGATTTGGGATCGGATCAATGCGCGAGGAAGACGGCCTGCGTGGTCTGTTCGATGATGCTACGGGTCGTGCCACCAAACAGACGCTGTCGCATGCGGGTGTGCCCATAGGCGCCAAGCACGATCAAATCATCCCCGTCCTCACGCGCGCAACGCAAGAGCACATCGACGATCGGACGCCCAGCACTTGGTATCTGTTCTACATTCACCTTACAGCCGTGGTGGCTTAGCCATGCCGCGATGGAAATACTGGCATCATCGTGGTCCTTCACAGGGTCGATCACGGCGAGCGTCACTTCTTGCGCGGCTTTGAGCATGGGCAGTGCTGCGTGCACGGCACGGGCCGCGGGCAGGCTGTCATTCCAAGCGATCAGAACCCGTTTTGGGGATAATGCGTTTTCAGTCGGGTTCAGGATCAACGGGATCGGGCTCTCGAAAATCACGCTATAGCTGAGGTTGTCAAATGCTTCTTCGCTTTGGCGTAGATCATTGGTGATCACAGCAAGATCCGCCAGAAAGGTATGCGGCACGATGCGGTGCCCTAAATCATACGTGCTATCATAGATCACACCAGTTTCGGCTTGCACGCATTCAAGCGCCAGATACGCCGCTGTCGCGGCTTCTTGTTTTCTGAGTTGATCGGACTTTTCCTTGTTGGATTCTTCCCACACCATGGGCATGCTGTATCCTTCAATGGCGTAGGCGGGAACGCGCGGCATTTCTCCTACTTGTAGAATTTTCAGCCGCCCGCCGATGGCCTCAGCCGCAGTCACAAGAGGAGAGAGCTCTTGCGGCGTGCCTTTTGCGCCTTGCAATACGAGAATTGTGCGAATGTCCATTTGATTCCGTCCTTTCCAAGGGTTTCGATAATTCTATTGCCGTTTTTGAGAACGGGAGTTGCGAAAAATCAATCGGCCCCTGCTGGCCTCGACTATTATTAATCATGACAAAATTTGCGGTTGAACAGATGGTGAACAAAAATCTCTATGATCATGGCGGTGTATGGCCGAACGCACGGCAGAACAATTTGTGTGCGATGTTGCTGATCATCAAACCCCTACTGAAATCCAAAACAAGAGCGGGCGCTTCAAAAATTGATGGCGCGTGAAATGGCAATCGACTCAAAATTTGGAATGAAAGAGTGAGGATATGAAGAAAACAACAATGAGATATCGTCAGGTTGAATTGATCGAGACGCTGACGTTGACGGAGCTTTGCCGGTTTTGCCACGTCGGGCAAGACTGGATCGAGTCACTTGTCGCGCATGGCATTCTGACGCCATTCGGTTCTGATCCGTCACAATGGCGGTTCGACCCCATTAACGTCGCGCGGGCGCGTAAAGCGCAGCACTTGGTGCGCGATTTTGAATTGAATGTGGCGGCCTTGGCGTTGGTGCTCGCCTTGATGGCCGAGCGCGACGAGTTGGTGCGCAGGCTAGCGCATTTGACGGGCAACTAGTTTCTCAGTGCATCGACCGCTTGCGCCAAAGTATGAGTTGGGTCTGAGGCGGCGTCGATTACCATCCAATGTCTGGGCGCATTCAGGGTTTTGACCTGTTGGCGAACGACCGTCACATCGGCGTCGGATGCATCATTTTTGCGCGCTGCGACACGCGCCTCAAGCGCCTGCGTGTCTGCCGAAAGCCAAAGGCCCGTGAACTCCGTTCCAGTTTGGCAGGCAAGGTTTTGCAGTGCCTTTCGGTTCGTTTCCTGCAGCCATGTGGCGTCCATCACGACGCTATGTCCGGCCTTCAACGCCGCCCGCGCCTTACTGCACATGGTGTCATAGACGCGCGCGTTGATCTCGGGACCGTAGGCCAATGCGGGCAAACGGGTGAGGGGAGACACGCCAAACAGCGCCTTGCGTTCAAGGTCGCTGCGCAAATGCAGGGCACCGGGGGCAGGGCCAATCTGCGGGCATAAGGATGTTGCGAGAACGGTCTTTCCTGTCCCCGAAACCCCGCCGATGGCAACGAGTTGTGCGGGTGCGGGCGCAAGATAGCTGTTTGCCTCCGTGAGGTATTTGCGCGCCTCTGGGATAAGGGTTTGGTCGTCGGGCTTGAACCGCGCTGTCTGCACGATCACCATCGCAAGGATCGCGGCGCGGATGCTTTGGAACAAGGGCAGTAGCGAGAGCGCGCCATAGTGATCGCGGACGTCCGCATGAAACAGATAGCTGTTGAAGCTGATGTTCGCGGCGCGCACCAACCCCGCGTGCATAAGGTCCATTAACAGAAACGCCAGATCGTAAAGCACGTCGCTGGTGCCAAGGGTTTCGTCGAACTCCAGCGCATCAAAAGGCGTTGGTGTCCCGTCGATCAACACGATGTTGCGCAGGTGCAGATCGCCGTGGCAACGCCGGATATGCCCGCCACCCGACCGCGCATTCAGATTCGCAACGATGCGGCGGAATGTGCTGTCGCTGGCGGTGGAAAAGTGATCAATTTCCCCGCCATCAAGTTGATGTTTCATAGTCGCAAAGGCGGCGTTCAACTCGTCGAGAATGGCGCGGATCAGGTCGCCACCGCGTTTGTCCGAGCAGATATTGTTTTGCGCATGATATTGGGCGATGACCTTACCCAAATCCATCGCCAAGGAATCGTCGAGAGCACCGCGCGCGGCCACTTTGTCAAGCTCATCGGCGATGTCAAAGCGGTGCATCCGCAGCACCCATTCCACGGCGTCGCCCGCGCCTTCCAAATGCAGCTGCCCTGCCAAATCGCGCGTCACGGCAATGACATCACGGTAGATCGAAGGCGCTGTTGGCGCGTTCAATTCCAGCTCGCGCAGCAGCATATCGTGCCGTTTTTGCAGGGTCGAAAAATCAAGATAGTCATACCGCACATTACGTTTGATTTTGTAGGCGTATTTGCCGCTCAGGAATATCAAAGCGCCATGGGTGCGAATGATCTCGACGGGTTTGTGGCCCGGTAGGTTTTTGCTGTTGGACAAAAAGTCGATGACTTCTTTTTGGGAATTTTCGGGCATTTGAAAACCTTTTGGGCTGTGTTTTGACAGCATCGCGTGGACCGCGAGAGAAACGCCATCAAACAGATTTTGGCGGGTTTCTTCTGCTTATGGTTGCGGAATATCAATGTGGTCTATTCTTTTGACTGTCGGGATGACGACATTGCGCTGCCACACCAGAACATGCAAAAATATGGGCAAAAAGGTTGAACGCCTTGAAAAACCATGGAGGCCGACGTGCGCGAGCACCCGCTTCAGCGATTTTTTAGGCGCACTTGGGGTCGGGCTGTTGTTTGCAATGTTGGCGCGGCGCGGCAACTAGGGCCTCAGATGCCCGAGCATCCTTGATGGAAAAACAAAGAAGAGCCGTGCCGCTAGCAATGTTGTCAGCGGCACGGTTGCGACACCTCTATTCGTGGGAAATTTTGATCTTTTTAGTGTCTGCAATTGCTTCAGACGGCTTAGGAACAGTCACGGTCAGAACGCCGCTCTTGACCTTCGCCACCACCTTGTCGGGGTCAATCTTGAAGGGCAGAGTAAGGCTGCGCTGGAATGACCCCGAGCTCCGCTCGATACGGTGGAATTCGCGACCTTTCTCGTCGCCCCGTTCTTCGGTTTCAGACTTTTTTTCGCCCTTGATGACGATGCGATCACCTGTGATCGAGACGTCGACGTCCGCCTCTGTCATGCCGGGAAGTTCGGCGGTGATGCAGTATTCATGATCTGTTTCGCTAACGTTGGAATGAATGGCAACCGCGTGGGTGCGGTTGAAGAAACCATTACCAAAGTCGTCAAACAAATCGTCAACTTCTCTGCGCAGTATGGCGAGGGGATGGGCTTCGTTCTTGCGATCCTTGACCCAGCTCGCTGGTAAAAAATCCTGATATGACATGTTAATTCTCCTGTTCAAGTTTCCAGTACACGCCGATCTAGCAGTCCTTGGGAAACGGATATTGATGAAAATCAATTTTGCGTGGCGCATTAATTTCTGGGCAGATTGATATGTCTCAATCGCGGCACCGTTTTGTGGGCGATGATGTTTCCAACAGGTGATTTGAATTGATTGACTAACGCTGCCTTCGCTTTGTTTCGACCGTTTTGTGATCGAATTTTGAACGGCGTTTCAATCTGGCCGCTGCCGGATGTCAGGATTTTTTTGCGCCAATCTTGCCCGATGGAGATCGCAGAATGACAAGTGAATTGGACGATGAGCCGCAGCGCGCCGATGCGCGTACCACACGGACAAGCAATGGGAACAGCCGATCAGATGTTCTTATTTTCGTGGATGACACGCAGGAAGAAACGTCTGCGTTGCGGCACGCGCAACGGGTCGCGCGTGCGTTTCAGGGCAGCGTGACGCTTGTGCATGTCATGTCGGACGCGTCAAACCACAACGGACCCATCGATCCAGTGGATTGGAATCTCAAGAAACAAAAGAACATGAAATGGCTCACGGGTTTGGCCGAGGCGATCAAAGGCCATGAGCAGCCCTGCGAGGTGAAGCTGTTGGAGGGACCTTGTATCGGACAGATTTCCGCGCTGATGGGCCAGCGACATCGCGATATTACGGCAGCGATAAGGTCGCGCAATAGCCTGGGGTGGCAAGTCAGCAAAACGGCCTGTGGTGTGCTGGAGGCGCATGGTGCGGCGATCTTGATGATCCCAGAGGACGCTGTGCTTGCTAAAGACCAACACTACCGCCGCATTATGGTGCCGCTTGACGGATCGGCCCGTGCGGAGGCGGCACTGCCGATGGCCATCATGTTGGCCAATGCCGAGAAGGCGGAGGTGTTGCTGTGTTATGTCATGCCAGAACCGGGATTGACGGAGTTTGGCGTGAAAGACTCTGAAGCGGAGCGTTTGCATGAACTGGTTGTAAAGCGGAACAGGCAGGCCGGTGAAGTCCATATGGCGCGGATCAAGAATACTTTGGCGCACAACGGGCTAAAGGTTTCCACTTGGATTTTGCAGGGAGGCGATGCGCGCCGTGCCTTGTTGGATTTCGCGTCTCAGGAAGCCGTCGATTTTCTAGTCATGGCAACACATGGACAAAGCGGGCACAGCGATGTGGCGACGGGTGACGTAGCCCGTTTCATTCTTGATCGGGCCGAGATTCCTGTGTTGATGGTGCGCCACCTGCGTGGCCGCAATAACGCCCACGCGTTCGCCAACCCCTCTTCGCAGGGTGTGCGGCAACCGACGGGAACAGACGGATGATCAATCCGGACGGGCAGAAACCCGACACTAAACCACGGCAATCGGTCGCGCGTCACGCCATAAGAAAAGGCCCACCTCTTCTGCTTGACAGTTATCGTGCCTTGCCTCGCTTGCCTGACTGGTTTGGCCGTGTGAGGCAATATTGCGCCGAACCTGCGCCCGATCAACAACGCGCTGCCGACTGGCTTTTGGACAATGACTATCAGATCAAGCGCGCCTTCAGGCGCTTGCAGTCTGGTATGCCCCGCGATTTCTACGACAAGCTTCCGGCGCTTGCAGGGCCCGAGGGGCCGGGGGTGCCGCGCGTCTTTGCCTTGGCGAGCGCAGCGTTTGATGACCTCAAGCCCCAAATTACGCTCGCCGGTTTGACGGATTATGTAGCGGATTATCAGGCCCATGTGAAGCTTACCAATGCAGAGCTTTGGGCGCTTCCGTCGATGCTTCGGTTGGTTTGTGTGGAGCGGCTTATTCAGGCGATTGGCACGATGGATGCGAGCCTGTCGCAGGATTTGAAACTGAGCGGCGAGACACTTGGCGCGGCGGGTGGCAGGCCCGTTGATGAGATTTCGAAAGCGATTGCATGTCTGATCGCGATTGAAGCCATCACGTGGCCGGATTTTGTGGACGGCACCAGCTGCATCGAAGCGGAGCTTTCCAAGGATCCTGCGGGTATTTATGCGAAGATGACGTTTGAGACCCGCGACCATTACCGAAAAACGGTGGAGAGGTTGGGTGCGCGTTGCGCCCATTCCGAACCCTCAGTGGCCCGTGAAGCTGTTAGACTGTCGCAGGGTGAACCCAAGGACAGTGTGCGGCGGCATGTCGGATATTGGCTCGTCGGCGACGGGTTTTCTGTGATTGAAGCCGCGTTGGACTGCCGCGTGCCGCGTGGGCTTGCCCTGCTTCGCCACCTTTCGGGGTATGTCGGCTGGCTTTATGCGGCGGGGCTGTCTTTGCTTGTTATCGCTGCGATCCTTGTGTCGGCGCTCTATCTGCACGCCTATCATGCGACCCCAATGCAGTGGGTGGTTGGAATTGCGTTGACCTTGTTGCCCGTTACCATCCCAAGCGTTTGGGCGGGGCATTGGATCATCACAAAATTCAGCCGCCCCAAAACCCTGCCCGAATTGGATTTTTCAAAATCGATCCCGCCCGAGTTTGCGACGTCCATTGTGGTGCCGGTTATTATAGGCTCCGTCGCCGAGGTTGATGTAATTGCGCAAAAGATCGAAATTCTGCAACTGGCAAATCCAGATCCCGCTTTGACGTTTGTGATACTGTCGGACCCCATTGATGCGCAGACGGAAACCCTGCGGCAAGACGCCGAGATTGAGGCTGCTCTTCGGGACCGGATCGACACCCTTAACCGACGCTATCCGGCGGAGGATGGTGGGCCGTTTATGGTGTTGCACCGACACCGTAAATACAATGCCGCTGAAGGGTGTTGGATGGCTTGGGAACGCAAGCGTGGGAAGTTAGAGGAGTTCAACCGCTATGTGCTAGGGCAGGGGGAGGATGCGTTTGATGTGGTCGCGGGCCCCATTGAGAGGCTGCGCAGCACCCGCTACGCAATCACGCTTGATGCCGACACGCAGATCCCACCCAGATCGGCATCGCGTATGGTTGGCATCATGGCGCATCCTCTAAACCGTGCGGTAAATGATCCGCAAACGGGGCGCGTCATCGCAGGCTATGCGATCTTGCAGCCGCGCATCGAGATTTTGCCCAAGCTTGGCGAAGGCACCCATTTCACCCATCTTTATGGTGGCGACACAGCGGTGGATATCTATAGTCGGGCGGTTTCCGACGTCTATCAGGACCTCTTCGGCACCGGCATTTACGTGGGCAAAGGGATATATGATATTGCCGCCCTAGATCGCAGCATGGCAGGCCGCGTTCCGAAGAATCATATTCTTAGTCACGATCTTTTTGAGGGGCTGCATGCGCGCGCGGCGCTGGCAAGCAACCTTGTACTTTACGAAGATTTGCCTGCGACCTACCCCGAATTTGCGATGCGTCAGCACCGCTGGATGCGGGGCGATTGGCAGCTTGTACCTTGGTTGGGGCGTAGGGTGCCACACGCCCAAGATGGCAAGACGCCCACGACGTTATCGACACTAGACCGCTGGAAAATGGTTGATAACCTGCGGCGAAGCCTGATGCCACCCGCGCTTTTGCTGCTGTTTTTGGGGGCATGGCTGGCCCTGCCTGGGAGTGCGCTGGTCTGGACTATTTTGGCCGTTGCCGCACCAGGAAGCTATTTGGTGGGAGAGCTATTCTCGATTGCGACGGGGGGAATCCGCCGTGGTGCATTGGGCAGCGCAATTCACCAAATTCGAACGACCGGCGGCCGGTGGTTTTTCTCGATTGCCTTCCTTGTGAGCGACACGCTCCTCGCGCTGGACGCCATTTTCCGTACGCTTTGGCGGGTCCTTTTGACGGGTAAGAACCGTCTTGAATGGACATCGGCAGCCCATGCCTCGACCCGATCCGAAGGCCAAAGCATACGGTATAGGTCTTGGGCACTGATGTGGCCGTCGTCGGCGCTTGCTTTGGTTCTGGCCGGGCATTTGGGCGTTAACAGCCCGAGCGGATTCTGGCCCGCCGTACCCGTTTTGCTGCTTTGGTTGGTTGCGCCCGAAATCTCGGTTTGGAGCGCGCGACCGCGCTATTTCCGAACGCAGTCCCTAGACGAAACGGACCGCAAGTTTTTGATTATGGTCGCGCGGCGCACGTGGCACTTTTTTGAGACTTTTGTCGGCCCTGACGATAACTGGCTGCCGCCCGACAACCATCAAGACGGCCAGAAAGTTGAGACCGCACATCGAACGTCGCCGACCAATATCGGGATGTTTCTGGTTTCGGCGCTTGCCGCGCGAGACATGGGGTTCATCACCACGAGCGATTTCGCGGCACGAGCGCGCAACACCGTTGATACGCTTGAGCAGATGGCCAGATATCGTGGGCACCTGCTGAACTGGTACAAGACCGGAACGCTTGAGCCACTGGAGCCGCAATATGTGTCGACGGTGGATAGTGGCAACCTTGCGGTGTGTTTGGTGACGCTTAAGCAAGGGTGCTTGGAACTTGCCGCTGCTCCTGTGATTGACCGGGCGTGTTTTGGATGCCTTGAGACCACGCTCGATCTGTTGTGCGCCGCAATTCGCGCCACGCCAAACTATGACGAAGCTTTGTTGGACAAGACCGAACACGCGGTGCGCCAGCAGATTGCGCTTGCGGCAACGTCACCGCTTGAATGGGAATCGACTCATGCCGCCTTAAGCGGGCCGCTTTGGGTTGATTTGGAGATAAGTGCGCAGGCCGCAATCGGAGAAGCGCCGAATTTGCCGCTGGCACAGGTGAGCGAAATTTCGACTTGGTTAGAGCGGTTTCACCACGACCTTCACGCCATCACGCGCGATATTGAAACCTATATGCCGTGGCTTCTGATGCTTTCAGACGCACCGAGCGCCGCACAAGCGACCGCGCATGCGATTGCCTATGATTTGTATTCAGCGGCCAGAGGACGTCAGGAACCTTTGTCGGCTGCAACTGCTTTGGATTTTGTGACTGCGTGGCAGTCTGTCCACACGGATTTGGATCAGGTGACGCTGACGTGGCTCAATGATCTGCGGCAATCGATGCAGGACGGTCATGACCACGAGACAGATTTACGGGACGCGCTAACCGATCTTGCCGTGAAATCCGGCGAAATTGCTTTTGGCATGGACTTTGCGTTTCTTTATGACCGCGCGCCTCGGCTGTTTTTCATAGGCTATAATCTAAGCTTGGGCAAGATGGACAACAGCCACTATGATCTGCTGGCGACAGAGGCGCGTCTTGCAAGTTATTTTGCGATTGCGAAGCATGACGTTCCGATTGATCACTGGTTCGCATTCAGTCGCCCCATCACGCGGCTTCGCGGGAAGCCGTCGATTTTGTCGTGGAACGGGTCGATGTTCGAATACCTTATGCCGCCGCTTTTTCTGCCGAGTTACCGCGATACCTTATTGGGCGAAAGCGAGCTGACGGCAGTCGAGTTTCAGCGTGACTATGCCCAAAATCGGGGCGTTCCGTGGGGAATATCTGAATCCGCATTCGGAATGACCGATGCTGCGGGAACGTTCCAATACCGTGCTTTTGGCGTGCCCGGTTTAGGGATTCGCAGAGGATTAACGGAGGATTTGGTCATCGCGCCTTACGGCACTGCACTGGCGCTTTGTGGGTGGCCACAAGCCGCGTCTGAAAACCTACAGGTGCTTGCAAGCCATGGCGCGTTAACCCGCTATGGGTTTATTGACGCGCTTGATTTTACGCCCGGGCGCACCACGCAAAATGCCGCCTTTGTGCCCGTCACAACATTTATGGCGCACCATCAGGGGATGGTTCAGGCCGCAATCGTCAACGCGCTTTGCGACAATGTGATGGTGAACCGCTTCTTGCGGGAAAAGCCGATGCAGGCGATGGATTTACTGCTGCAAGAGCAGGTGCCGTGGAATGAGCCGCTTGAGTTGGGCCGCGCGGATGAGCTTTGGGTTGATGAGGTGGATGTGCCGCAAGGATCAGATCTGACACCTTGGGTACCGTCGCCCGATTTCATCGTCCCGCACGTGCATCTTTTGGGCAACGGGCGCATGTCGTCACTGATCACTAATAGCGGGGGAGGGGGCCTAAGTTTGGGTGCAACTGCCTTGACGCGGTGGCGGCCCGATCCGACCCGCACGGCGCAGGGTTTGTGGGTCTATTTGCGAGATATTGACGGTGGAGATTTGTGGTCTTTGGGGTCTGCACCAACTGGGCACGCCGATGCCGACACCAAATGCGTTTTACACCAACACATGGTCGAGCTGTTGCGCCGTCATGATGGTATTATCGCGCGGATGGATATTACCGTGGCACCTTACGATGATGTTGAGGTCAGGCGCGTGACGCTTGTGAACGAAAGCGATAGCGAGCGGACCATTGAGCTGACGACTTATGCCGAGGTGGTTTTGGCACCGCCATTGGAAGACGAGCGCCATCCTGCGTTCAGCAAGCTGTTCGTGCACAGCGCGTTTCTTTCAGATGAGCAGGCGCTATTTTTCAATCGCCGTCCGCGCCGCCCTGAGACGCAGCCGCCAGTACTGCTGCACAAGTTGATCTCAAACGGGCCAGACATTGCGGTCACCTCTTGGGACACGGACCGCAAACGTGTTTTGGGGCGCAATCAAAGCGCGCGCTCACCTGAAGGGGTGCGGATGGGCCTCAGCGAAACAGCCGGGTGGACGCTTGATCCGGTGATGGCGCTTCAGGTTCGGGTTCAGTTGAAACCAAGGGAAACCAAACAGTTGGTTTTTCTGACGGTTTCTGGGCGTTCACAAGCGGAGGTGTTGCGCGTGGCTGCGCGGTATCCGATGGCCGCAATTGATCGCACATTCCACGATGCGCTGATTGAAACGGGGCGTGACGTGCAAAAGCTCGGAATCGCGCCAGAAAATTTGCCAGAGTTACAACTCTTGTCTTCGCTTTTGGTTCACACTCATCAAACATTTCGTACCCCGCCCGCAACTGATCTAGATGGCTGGAATGGGCAGCAGGATTTGTGGCAGTTCGCGATCTCTGGTGATTTCCCGATCCTGATGCTTGAGCTTTCACATCCCGAGGAGTCTGCGTTGCTGGATTTGGTGCTGCGCGGCCACCGTTTGTGGCGCAATGTCGGGTTGCAGGTTGATCTTGTTATTTTGCGCGATGCGGCAACGAGTTATGAAGAGCCGCTGCGTGAAAAGGTTTTGTCGATCCTTGGGGATACGAATGCCACCAGCCTATTGGGGATGCGCGGCGGCATCCATTTGATAGCCGCCGACCAATTGGCGGCAGGATTGCGGCGCGGCGTTCAAGCGGCCGCCCATGTTGTGCTGCGCGATGACAAAAGGTCACTGCGCGAGATGCTAGATCGCGTGTTGGAACCGCAAGATCGTGCGCCGCTGTTCATGACGGGACCAGTGCCTGATTATCAGGCCGTGCCGGAAATTAGCAAACCGCATGATCTACAATTCGACAACGGTTATGGGGGGGTCGATCCTGCGACTGGCGACTATCTGATCCATCTTCGGTCGGGTATGCGGACCCCGGCGCCGTGGTGCAACGTGCTGGCCAACGATGATTTTGGCTGTCTTGTCAGTGAGGCGGGGTTGGGGATGACATGGGCAATCAACAGTGGCGAGCATCGGCTGACACCGTGGTCGAACGATCCCGTCACGGACCAGCCGGGCGAGGTTCTTTACCTTCGCGACGAGGCTGACGGCGAGGTTTGGACCACGACGGCAATGCCGATGGGGCAAGATGCAACCTGCCAAACCCGACATGGCGCGGGTGTCACCACGTGGCGTCAAAACAGTCACGGACTAGAGCAAGAGGTGACTGCATTTGTGCCCGTTGACGGGTCGGTCAAGCTTGTACGGCTCCGTCTCAAGAACCTGTCGGGACAGGCGCGCCGCATCTCGGCGACGTATTATGCCGAATGGTTGCTTGGTGCGCTTGAGAGTACTGCGCGGCCCCATGTGGCATGTCACTATGATGCCGCGCTCAAGGCGATTGTCGGGCGCAACAGGTGGAACCCGGAATTTGCATCGCGGGCGGCCTTTCTAACGGGCTCTCAGGAACCCCACAGTGTGACGGGGGACCGCACCGATTTTCTTGGGCACGATGGGGATGTGTTTGACCCTGACGGGCTACGACGTTGGGACTTGGGCGGGCGTTTTCCGCAAGGGGGCGATGCTTGCGCGGCGTATCAGATACACGTCGATATCCCCGCCGGAGGGCAGATTGAAGTTGTCTTCGCTTTGGGCGAGGTCGCACATCAGGACGATTTGGCCCAAGCCGTGCAACGGTGGAAAGACCCCGCCGAGGCCGACCGTGCCTTGCGCACTGTTAACGCCGTTTGGGCGCAGAGATTGGGGAGCGTGCAGGTCGAAACGCCCGATCCCGCGTTTGATTTGATGATCAACAGATGGTTGCCCTATCAAAATAGATCGTGCCGTATCATGGCTCGCGCGGGGTTCTATCAGGCTGGCGGGGCTTACGGTTTCCGCGATCAATTGCAGGATGTTCTTGGTCTGCTCATCAATGATCCCCAGCGCGCCCGCAAACATATCTTGCTGGCCGCGCGTCAGCAGTTTGAGGCGGGTGACGTGCTGCATTGGTGGCATCCACCCGCAGGACGCGGGGTGCGCACCCGTTGCTCGGACGACTACATTTGGCTGGCCTATGTTACCGCGCGTTATGTAAAGGCGACGGGCGACAAGGGCATTCTCGACGAAGAGATTCCGTTCCTATTGGCCCCCGCTTTGCGGGCGGACGAGGATGATCGATATGCGCTGTTTGAAGAGGGAGAGACCGGAACTCTCTATGATCATTGCGCCCGCGCGTTAGACCGCATGATGACAACAGGCGCACATGGTTTGCCGCTTATGGAGGCGGGGGATTGGAATGATGGCATGGACCGTATCGGTCGCGATGGACGAGGCGAGAGCGTCTGGCTGGCGTGGTTTGAAATTGCGACCGTGGCCCTTTTTGCCCCATTGGCGCACGACGCGGAACGTGGCGATCACGCGGATCTTTGGGGCACCTATTCAGAGGGTCTGCAACAAGCGATCCATACATATGGATGGGATGGTCATTGGTATCTTCGGGCGTTTGACGATGCAGCGCTGCCTTGGGGGTCTTCGGCAAATGATGAATGTCGCATTGATTTGATCGCGCAGGCGTGGTCGGTTCTGTCGGGCTTGCCCGTAGATGAGCGCGCGCAAAAGGCGTTGACATCGGCGGGTGAAAACCTTGTGGATGAGCAGGCTCGATTGATCCGGCTTTTGACGCCACCTTTTGACAAGACCGATCGTGACCCTGGCTACATTCGCGCATATCCGCCGGGTATTCGCGAAAATGGCGGGCAGTATACCCATGCCGCGACGTGGCTGGGGGCCGCCTATGTCGCGATCAAAGACGGTGACCGCGCGTATCAGGTTTTCGACATCATCAATCCGATCGTGCGCACATTAACCATGCAAGATGCTGATCGATACTTGCGTGAACCCTATGTTCTGGCGGGCGATGTCTCTGGGACCGGATCTCAAACGGGGCAGGGCGGTTGGTCGTGGTATACGGGTGCTGCGGGCTGGTCGCTGCAACTTGGTGTTTCGGGACTGTTGGGGGTCACGCCCGAGAATGGCGCGGTGCGCATTGAGCCGTGCCTGCCGACGGCCTGGGGTCGTGCCGCAGTGGTTTTGGAAACTGAAAACGGGCGTCTTGAAATCAGAATTGAGGACCCCGATCACCTAGGGCACGGCAAGATTGAAATCGCTGTGGATGGCCGCGTTTTGGCGGAACCGGTCGTCGCTTTTCCGGGCCAGGGGCGGACGCGTCAAGTGGTTGTGACCCTGATTTCAGCGGTGCGCGCGCAAGAGGTCGTGTAATCCCCTTGCATTCAATATTTTTATAAGTGGGGTTTGCTTGTGTCTCGGTGCCAGCGAGTTTGAGGCCGGAGACATCATCCTGCCGAGCGCGTGAAGCGCTGAAAAAGTGGCCATGATGTTGGCCTTTATAGGTATTTATTATGCGCATGATTGACGTGCATATGGGCGGGTGGTATCCCTTTATAAGGAGGCCCGCCATGAATGCTCAACCACGAAAGCCCACAAACTTGTCACTAGACGCCGCTTTGCTGACTGAGGCCAAGCAGTTGAAGGTGAACCTGTCACGGGCGGCAGAGGAGGGGGTTCGGCATGCTGTCGCGACTGCCAAGGCGGCGCAGTGGAGGGACGCCAATGCGGCGGCACTTCGGAGTTCGAACGCCTATGTGGATCAGCATGGGTTGCCGCTCGATAGTTTTCGCCAGTTCTGATGGCCAAATACGATGTGTTTCCCAATCCGTTCGGTGACGGCTTTCTTTTGGATGTGCAAGCCGACCTTCTAAGCGACCTGAATACGAGGGTTGTCGTGCCGCTCATGCCAAAGGCGGGTTCGCCACAACCCGCCAAACGTCTGAATCCCACGTTCGAAATTGATGGCGAACACGTCGTCATGGTCACACAGTTTATGGCCGCAGTTCCCAAAAGGATCCTTAAATTGCCCGTTGAAAATCTCAACACTGACTTTGAAAAGATCACGACCGCGGTCGATATGCTGATGCAGGGTTTCTGACGGGCACCGCGGTGTGAAAAGTTATACATAATCATCAGTATCGGCCGCGCGGTTATGATTGGCGTTTGGACCCGCGCGCGCTGCTTAATGCCGTCTTGGAATTGATCAAAGTCAATGGCGGTACTTTTCGCTGTGGCAAAGTCGAATCTCAGAAATCTTTTTGGGAGCACAGAAATGCGCAGCAATGATGAGATTAAAAACGACGTTCTGTCGGAAATTGACTTTGAGCCTCGGATCGAGTCCACCGAGATTGGCGTAACTGTTGACCAAGGCGCGGTTACTCTTTTTGGAACGGTGCAGAGCTACTACGAAGAATTGGCCGTGATCCGCGCCGCGAGACGTGTCAAAGGCGTTCATGCTGTGATCGAAAATATAGAGGTCAAGTATCCGTCCGACACTAAGGTCACTGACGAAGATATTGCGAAACGGATTTCGCAACTTTGCGAGTGGAGCGCAATTTTCCGGAAATATGATTTGAAGGCCGACGTTAAGAATGGCCGTGTTACGCTGACAGGTACCGTCGATTGGCAATACCAGCGGAGCGATGCCCGAGATAAGGTTGCACATTTACGCGGCGTGAAAGGCGTCACCAACGCCATCATCATTAAGCCACACGCCTCGCCGACGGACGTGAAACAACAGATTTCGAAAGCATTACACCGAAGCGCGACCGTCGAGGCCAGCAAGATTGATGCGAGCGTTGTGGACGGCAAAGTCACGCTCAATGGACACGTTAACGCGTGGTATGAACGCAAATTGGCCGCAGAAGCCGCGTGGTCGGTTCCGGGCGTCAGGACCGTTGAAAATAACATCAAGGTGGCTTGAATACAGCAGATAAACCCGTGCAACATTCCTCGTCCCTTCCCATAGTCCCGTGTTGCTGAGGTTTTGAACGGCGGCCCGAAGCATTTTAGTTTCGGGCCGCAACTAGCTCATTTTTCAGGCGGATCGGCCAAGCGTAAACCATGCTACAGGTCGAGCGAGGTAAACCTAGAACTGTGACGCTGGGCGGCCAATACCAAGAGGGACGTGGCACTTTGCCCCTGCGTGACGGCGCAAACCTTTGTAGCCTGAATACCGCAATCATTCCGTTTCCTCGAAACCGTTTCAGAGTGGAAAGATGTCGTGCAGATCAACCGCAGAAGAGCGAGAACTGGTCAGAAGCGAGGTCGTCGAAAGTGTGCGTTTCGGTCGTCCGCTTATGCGATACGAACCTGTGCGCTTCTCTTTATATGCGCCGTTTCTACAGGAAATGCGGAAACCCCAATTACTCTCCTGCTCGCCTCGGGCCGACCCCTTGCGGAGGAGAATACGTTACGAGTTAATATTGCCAACGATAGCCGACTGGTTGTCCGCCTCACCGAAGCCGAAGGCGTCAAAGTAATAGTAGAACTGGCTCAACAGTCACACCTTGAAGAGGCTTGGCTCTATGTTCCGTCGCTGGAGATTTGGGTGGAGATTGGCTCGGAAGAGTGTCTGACAGACATCGGTCTACCGTCCGGATAGATGTCGTGACCTGCCCCCCGAAACTTCCCTCAGTTTAATGTAGAGTTTGCTCAACCTTCGAAGGAGCAAACAAATGCGACAGAGTCGTTTTACCGAGGCCCAGATTATCGGGATGATCAAAGAACAAGAAGCAGGGATGCCGACAGCTGAGGTGTGCCGGAGGCATGGTCTCAGCCCTGCGTCGTTCTACAAGTTCAAAGCCAAATATGGCGGCATGAACGTTTCTGATACCCATCGTCTTAAGTCGCTGGAGGATGAGAACGCCAAGCTGAAGCGTCTGCTGGCGGACACGATGCTCGACAATGTTGTTCTGAAGGATTTGCTGGGAAAGAGCTGACGACACCGAATGTGCGACGGGCTGCTGCACGCAAGGCGATGCGGGATCATGATATCTCGCAACGCCGGGCGTGCAGGCTTGTCGGTGTCGATCCAAAGACCGTCCGGCGCGATCAGCCACCGGATAATCCAGAAGTTCGCGAAGAGATGAAGGCGATTGCCAGCAAGCGGCGTCGATTTGGCTACCGCCGGATCGGCGTGCTTTTGGAACGCAAAGGAATGATCATGAACCACAAGAAGCTGTATCGGCTCTATACTGAGGAGATGCTGGGCGTCAGACGGCGAAGGGGCCGCAAGCGTGCGCGTGGGTCACGAACGCCGATGCCGGTGGCTTTGCGGCCAGGTGAGCGTTGGTCCTTGGATTTTGTCTCGGATACGTTTGGCGCGTCTCGCAAGTTCCGCATGCTGGCTGTGAATGACGACTGCTGCCGCGAGAACCTCTGCCTCATGGCCGATACCAGCATCTCTGGCGCTCGTGAGCTTGACGCGCTTGTGCGCATCTATGGAAAGCCTGCCAGCATTGTCAGCGATAACGGCACGGAGTTTACCAGTCGCGCGATCCTGAAGTGGGCCGGTGATAACGCCGTTGATTGGCATTACATCGACCCTGGCAAGCCTCAGCAGAATGGCTTTATCGAAAGCTTCAACGGCAGCCTGCGCGACGAGTTGCTCAACGAGGAGATCTTCGACACATTAGACGATGCTCGCCGCAAGCTGGCCCTCTGGCGATACGATTACAACAACGTCAGACCGCACTCATCACTCGGAAATCAAACACCCGCTGAAGCGCGTCGAGCGCTTGAGAAATTTGAGGGCTCCGCGCACGACGCGCTTGCCCAAACCGACGACGAAGAATATGAAACCCCCACCCGCAAACTCTCATTATGAATGAGGGAGCCTCGGGGGGCAGGTCATGCGGAAATCTCGAAAGGATACTCAAGGTCCAAGGTCTTGTGAAACTTTATCATTCTCATCCTGAAGAGTTCTGTGTCCCTAGAGATTCCTCTGGTGATTTTCTGAACGCTCAAGCTCAAGCTCAACAGGCACGGGCGCAGGATGTGCGCAAGATAGGCCTAGCTTTGCCTAGCTTCACTATCGGTCATGCTTTCTGAGTTGTCACTCGAGCTTGAGGACGCTGTAATATCGATTTTGTCGTGGTGTCTTCCTAGGGAATCGCTACTTACGGATTGACGGACGAAGGTGTTTCCAGCTTGGAGCGCATGAAAGCTTACCCGTTCAGCAACCCTCATTCAGAGATAGTTATCGAGGCGATCATGCCGCTTGGGATGCCCAACATCATTAGAACATTAGCAAAGTTAAGCTCTCCGACAATTGCCGACGTAATAGGTGACCTAGCAGCCCAATCATCAATACCGTATGGATTTCCAACCCTTTCCATAGGGAGGCTAGCGGCGCTACACAAAGGCCAACTTTAGGCTCTTTTGGTACCTTTGCCGGGCCAGCGATGAGTGGCTGGTTTCTGGCGTTGCAACCGTTTGCCTAGCCATGCTTGGACTCACTCGTTGCGGACAAAGCGCCAATTCTCTGCGGCTACTTCAAGGTTAGTTTTCGTTAAACCTAGGAACAACGGTCGTTTTGATTTTTGTCAACTCGAGCGCCTTCGTGGGCTTTAAGCTGATTCTAGGATGTTTCACAGCAAGGGAGAGAACGATGAAAGTATTGGGATTATTTGCGGCGATGTTCGGCAGCTTCGTTTGTATATCAAGCGTAGCCAGCGCAGACGATGCGGGACATGCGGAATACGTCAGCGCTTGCGCGGCATGCCATGGCGTGGATGGGCGGGGTGATGGACCGATAGCAGAATTGCTTACTATTAAAGTGCCGGCGTTGACAGGGTTGTCCGCCGCGAATGAAGGTGCCTTCCCGATGCTCAAGGTCATTCATGCAATTGACGGACGACAGTCCATCAGGGGGCATGGCAACCCGATGCCGATCTGGGGCCAACAGTTCGAGGTCGAGGCCGAAGGCTATGGCCCCTATGGCGGTGAAGCCGTCGTTCGTGGCCGCGTTCTATCGATCGCCTATTACTTGGAAACCATCCAAGGGTGACGCAGTTGACGAACCAACATGGTATTGGCGTCTCTGTACTGTTGCTGTCGTTTAGTATTTGGTTCAACAACGCGCCAATCGCCATGGCAGATGCGTCGCGGTCGTCTTGCCTTTCGCCCCCCTACAGCAAGGCAATGACGCCATCAGAGCAACGCCTGTTAGGCCTCGTAACCAATCTTCGTTCTGACATCGCGGAGTTTCCGGCGCTTTCGGAGGCACTTGAGGCGCAGGGTCCTGACATCTGCCTTTCAGATGCGCTAGTGCTGGAGAAGGCTTTCTTCGAACCAGCGACCAATCGAATTGTTCTCTCGGAAGATCTCGAAAATGGACTTGCGCGCGCCGTACTGGTGCACGAACTGCGCCACGTGGAGCAGTTCGCCCGTGGAATATGTCCATCTGACAGGCTGTCGATGAAAGATTACGCGCGGGCGGCTCTGGCCTTAGAGGCTGACGCGACAACGGTCACACTCCTCGTGACTTGGCGATTGAATGAAGCCGGAGACGCCGCGCCGTGGGAGGCTATTGCGGCTTGGTCTATGACATCTGACATTGCGGATAGCTTCTCTTCTGTCATGAGAAACACTGGCAACATATCGATGGCAGCGCAGGCGTCGTTCGAACAGTGGTACGTCATATTTGATCGTCGCGAGAGATATTACATCGCGAATTGCAGTGGTTATCTGGACCGCCAAGATGAGGCCCATCTTATTCCAAGCTATCGACAGGTTGCGCCGGACTATCTGGAACAGATCTGCGTCCTGCCGGACGGATCCAGCTATGCCTGCTCAGACGAGGTCGGAATCCGCTAATGAAATGTATGCGGTGATGGATTGATGTGGCGCGTTTTGATCTGTTTTGCCGAACCAGACATCTTTGCCGAACGCAGCATCGGGCAAAGACGGCTCAGACCTGCCCTTCGCTGCGCGCCGCATCAATGGTCACATTGGGTCGAGAGCACGACATAGCACCAACACTCCAAGACCAGCACGAAGTCGGCAGCAACCAAAGAGTGCGGTCAGTCGTGAAGCAAAATCAAGTCCGCGACGCCATTGATCTGAAACACTGTGGCGGAAAAATACGTCGCGCTTGAGCTTGATTAGCTCAAGCGTGCGCGCTGCGGGGAATTGGCAAAGTTCAGTTACTCTCTCACTTGGGCACGGTATCATTAAGCTGGGCAAAATGGTGGCGGTTCATAGCAAATGCGCGCAGTTGTGCTTCAACCAATCCGTTGATGCTGTTGTGAGGAAACTGTCCGTTGCGCCCGCGCCGCCCTGCTTTAACCCCAGTTAGCGCAGCAATGCCTTGGTTGATCGTTGCGACGGGTATGACCCGAAACCTGCCTTTTTCGGCGGCTGCGACAACATCAGGGCGCAGCATTAGATGATCGACATTCGAGTCGGGTATGAGTACGCCTTGTCTGCCTGTCAGGTTGCGGGTGTTGCAGATATCAAAAAACCCTTCGATCTTTTCGTTCACATCGCCAATGGCCTGCACCTCGCCGTTTTGGTTGACCGATCCCGTAACGCCAAGTTCTTGGCGGATCGGGACGCCAGACAGCGCGGAGAGAAGTGCATATAGCTCGGCAGAGGATGCGCTGTCTCCGTCAACGCCGCCATAGCTTTGTTCAAACACAAGGCTGGCGTGAAGCGACATCGGGACGTCGAGGGCGAAATGCGAGGCGAGATAGCTGCTAAGGATTAACACTCCTTTTGAGTGCAGGGGACCGCCAAGCTCTACCTCTCGCTCGATGTCGATCAGCTTGCCCGTGCCCATGCGCGCCGCTGCCGTGATCCGAGACGGCTGACCAAAATGGTGGGTCCCTATGCCGATGACGGACAAACCGTTGACCTGCCCGACCGCCACGCCGCTGGTGTCGATCAGAACAGTGTTGCGGATGATGTTTTCTTGCATCCTTTCCTTGATGCGCGCGCCTCTACGCTCTGCCTGTTGGATCGCGTGGACGATGTCTTTGTTGGAAATCAAACGGTGCTTCTTCTGCACCGCATAGAAATCGGCCTCTCGCATAATGTCGGCCAACGCCCCAAGTTCGAGCGTGAGTTCCTTATTATCACCAGCCAGCCGCACGGCGTGATCAAGTAGGGCTGCGACGGCTGCGGCGGTCATCGGTTTCAAACCCTTTTCTGTGGCATGTCCTGCGATCACGCGGGCTAATGCACGGGTGTTTTTGGCGGTCCGTGGCAGGGCGTCTTCGAAGTCAGCTTGAAGCTTGAACAGTTGTGCAAACTCGGGATCAAGCAACATCAGAAGCGTATGGAGCCTGCGGTCGCCGATCAACACAACGCGGGTATCAAGCGGGATCGGATCGGGTTCAAGCGTGACCGTCGACGTCAAACTAAGCCGATCGGCAATCGATGTTATCGTGATGGATTGGCTTTGGAGACAGCGCTTAAGTGCATTCCACGCATAGGGCTCGGACAAAACACGCTGCGCATCCAACACCAGATACCCGCCATTCGCCCGATGCAGTGCGCCGGGCTTGATCAAGGTGAAATTGGTGACAAGCGTGCCCATCTCCGACACGTTCTCGACCTGACCCGTTAAGTGACCTAGCGATGGCTGGTCTTCTCCGACGATGGGGGCTGATGCGGTGCCGTGCGAGACCATGATATTGACGGCGTAGCGGTCAAACCGAGGGTCTTGGTGGTACTTGTGAATGATTTCGGGAAATGTCGCCTCTTGCTCACTTTCGACGGATAGCAAGAACAGATCGGCGTTGGAGATCATATCGGTTCGGACGGTTTCCAGATAAATGCCAATCGCTTTGTTATCTGCAAATTGCGCCTTGATCTCGCGAATGCGCTGCGACACCGCACGTTCGGCCATGGCCGCGTGCAAGGCTTCGATCCGTTGCCTTTGTTCTTTTTCACGCTGAAGCCCATGGCTGAGAACACTCGCCAATTGTTCTTGAAGTTTCTCGATCTCGGCATCAATTTTGCTTTGTTCTTTAGCAGACATCGCCGCATAGACCTCGGGCTCGATGGGTTTGCCATCGACGACCGCCGTCAGCATGAACTCGGTCGGCGTCCGCACAAGAACGGCACCTTCGGCCTCTGCACGCGCCGCAAACTCATCAATCGGATCGACATTCTTCTGCCCTAATTCATCGTCGATGGCGCGCCGCTGCGTTTGATAGTCTTCGGATTCAAAGAGTGCTGGAATTTCGGCGGCAAGGTCCTCGACCAACTGCTGCATCGCTGATTTGAGAGAAGCGGCCAAACCAGGGGGGAGTTTCACTGCGTGGGGTCTATGGGGCGCGTCGAAGTTGTTGACGTAGACCCAGTCGCAAGGGACCGGACGCGATGCGGCGGCATCTGATAGCAGCTGAGAAACCGCCGTATGCCGCCCCGTGCCCTCGTGCCCAAGCACATAGAGGTTAAAGCCTTTACGGGTGATTTCGGCAGACAGTTTGATAGCATCAATCGCCCGATCCTGACCGACAAGGCCTGCGCGAGGCCTGAGGGTTGCAGTTGTTTTGAAACCAAGGGATTTGGGGTCACATTCAGGCCTTAAGCGCGATGAGGGCAATCCGATTGGGAGATCGGAACCGTAATTCAATCTTGGCATGCGATCACGCCTTTGACGCAATAGCGAAGGCCCAGCATAAACGCGCGCAGAGGACCGAAATCCGCGCCATGATGATGTATTTTTTACATGCTGTGTCGTTTTTCATAGTGCGCTCTTTTCGCTATTGTCATTAAATTGGTGGCGGTAATTAAGCGTTGGTCTTTAAGTCCTTCCATTATGCCGCAGGCTGCAAAATTATTTATTGATCAGAGTCAATTCGTTAGGGCCTTATCGAAGTGGCAAAGTTGCAGTAGGCCAAACACTGTGGTGAATTCGCTGTGTGCCTCAACGAGCTCCGATCCGAGCATATTTTATTGAAACACTCTTGTAGACTTGAGCAGCATTCGGGCTCATCTTTCAGATTTTTACGGCCAAATCTGCCGCCCGTCGCTTGATCCAGAACTCCTGATCCGCATGCTGTGGTTGGAGATTGTCTTGGTATCCGATCTGTATGTCCCATTGCGCGATGGTGCCGCGTGATGGGCGTCAGCTCATGTGGTTTGCGGGCGTTTCGTGACAATCCAGCCAGCCGCAGGCAGCGGTCTGATTTGATCACGTTAGCCCGCACTAAAGGACAATCTCATCTTAGCCTTGGCAGCTATGGCAGGCCACGCATGATTGTCAGAAGGCCCTGCGTCAGCACGGCTTCAAAGCGTCGCCTTGTTCTGTTTCGCTTGCTATCGCCTCTTAAGATAAACTTACGTTATCAGCCGGAGCTGTTTCCAATCAATGCAGTGCCTATCGTGGTTAATTGCGGTTTGCTGATGACAATGGCACCACTGACAACTGCAAATCCTGCCAATATTTGCGCACAGCAAAGTTACGACGAACATGATCGCTGTCAATCACTTGCCGTGGTCGGGCGGGCGCTGACAGTCACATGTGCTGGCCGAATAAGCCGTTTACCCAACGCAAACCCAAGCCTGTGTAAAACCAGAACCTGTCCGGGAGTCGTTTCATCGGTTTCTTGCATTTGCATGGCCTCGTGCAGCACCGGATCAAACGGCGTGTTTTCGGGCGCGATTGTCCTGACCCCAAGCGCCTTTAGTCCAGCGTCGAAGGCCGATTTGGCGCTGTTCAATCCCGCCAGATGTGCGGCGATCAGTGGATTGTCGCTCTCGGAGCTGGCTTTCGCCGCCTCAATCGCCATGCAGATGTCGTCGTAAGCAGGGGCAAGGGCCTCGACGGCCATCGCGACACCGTGCTTGCGCCCGTCCAGTTGCGCCAAGTCGGCGCGTTTACGTGCGTTCTCTGCGTCTGCAAGGGCACGCTTCCATTTGTCTGTCAGCTGCGCCAGCTCGGTATGTGAATCTGGGGCGGAAACATCGGGTGCCTCTGTCGCTGATTCATTCGGTGTATCGTTGATCTTGTCAGTTTTATCTTCCATTTTTGGCTTCCTTTTTGGATTTGACGGTCAGCGGATCAGCAAGAATATCCGCGCTGATCCGCGCTGGATTGTAAGTGCGAGTGCGCTGTCCAGCGCTGCAAGTTGCTCACGAAACTCGGACACAGACGTGATTGGAACGCGATTGACGGCCAAGATAATATCGCCTGCCTCCAAGCCCGCCTGTGCGGCGCGGCTGTCGGTGTCCACGCGTGTGACGACAATGCCAGACACTTGGCCAAATAGCGGGTCGCCTTCCTGCATGTCACGTACTTCGGCCCCTGAAAGCCGCTCGATTTGGCGCCCATCTGCGGCTGCATCAGGCTGCGCACCTGGGCGCAATCTCGCCGTGAAGGTCAGCGTTTTGCCATCGCGTATGACTTCGATTTCAATATCCCGATTTAATCGCTTTAGTCCGATCTGACTGCGCAAATCAGCGGACCCGATCACAGGGCGCCCATCAACGGACACGATCAAGTCACCGGGCTGCAAACCCGCCGCCTCTGCAGCGCTGTCCGGCATGACTTGGGTGATCATCGCGCCGGTTTCACCGTCAATCCCCAAGGCCTCGGTAAGGTCAGGTGTAAAGTCCTGAATCTTAACCCCAAGAAGTCCCCGCTGGACCTCACCAAACTCGATCAATTGACTGGAAACAGCGTCTGCCATGTTCACAGGCACGGCGAAGCCGATACCGACATTTCCGCCCGACGGTGCAATGATCGCGGTGTTGATACCCACTAACTTCCCGTCCAGCGTCACCAACGCGCCGCCAGAGTTGCCGGGATTGATCGATGCGTCAGTCTGGATGAAATCTTCGTAACCTTCGATGTTCAAGCCGCTGCGCCCTAACGCGCTAACGATTCCAGATGTCACCGTCTGGCCAAGGCCGAACGGATTTCCGATCGCAAGGACATAGTCGCCCACTTGCAGTCGGTCACTGTCGCCCAGCTCAAGGGCGGTCAGCCCCTCGGCTTTGATCTTGAGCAAGGCGATATCCGTGCCTGCGTCGCTGCCAATCAGTTCAGCATCGAACTGCCGTTGGTCCTTGAGCGTCACGACGATCCGGTCACCGTTCTCGATAACGTGGTGGTTGGTCAGAACATAACCTTCCTCGGCATCGAAGATTACGCCGGAACCCGCGTTCATATGTCGGCGTCGCTGAGGCATTTGCGGCATCGGTTGCAAGTCAAAAAAGCGCTCAAAGAAAGGGTCGTTGAACAGCGGGTTCTGTTCAAAAGACTGGAGGCTTTCGACTGAAATGTTGACGACGGCAGGCGTCACCTCGATCAGCAATGGCGCCAGCGTCGGTAGCCCGTCGTCGTTCAGATAGAGCGGTCGATCCGCAGTCTGCGACGCCACGGGCGTTGCAAGGTTGATGGTAAGAACACAAAGAGCCAATAAGACATGGCCAAAACGAGAAACGAGAATGGACATCATTTATCTCCTTGAAACCTAGGGGATGGGGCGAAAAATATCGGCCCCAGCGCGTTACGCGGCTTTTATCGGGATGCGCTTGATCTTCGCCTGCGCCTCGGGCGTCTTGGGCAAGCTGATGGTCAGCACACCGTTCTTGAACGTCGCGTCGGCCTTGTCTGCGTCGACCCCCGCCGGAAGCGGCACGGTGCGAAAAAACGATCCGTAGGACCGCTCGGACATGTAGACGCCTTTGCGCTCTTCCTCGTGCTCGGCTTTCTTTTCGCCGCGTATCGTGATTGCATCATGTGAGACCGATATGTCCACGTCCTTTTCGGTCATGCCGGGCAATTCGACCGATACGTCCAAACTGTTGTCTGTCTCGGTGACATCGGTGCTGGGGCCGAACATGCCGACCACATCGCCGCGGCCGCTCCAGCCGTTTTCGACCCTGTCCCAAAAGTCTTCGAACACATTGTTGATGTCACGCTGTAGCGCCATCAAAGGGTTGGATCCATTTTCGTTGGTTGGTCGTTTTTCTTTATCCCGACCCCATGGGATCAAATCACTGATTTGCATTTCTCTGGTCCTTTCTGACTGGATTGATCGGTTCGAAAGACGGATTACCCCGTCTTCACCGAAATTTTCTTGGGCTGGGCTTCAGGTGAGCGTGGTAATTCAAGCCGCAGAACACCGTTTTTGAACGTGGCATTGATTTTGGCTTGATCAATCTCATCCGAAAGCGTGAAATTGCGGATATAGTCGCCAATCCGATATTCTGATGTCAGCGCGCGGTAGCCTTCGGGTGCATAGGGTTTGACTTTGCCGTGCAATGTCAGAGTGCGATGCTCCAGCGTCACATCTACGTCTTCGGGCGCCACGCTCGGCATATCGGCCAAGATTACCGTGGTCCCATCGCGTTCGAAGATGTCGACGGTTGGTGTAAATGCCATCGCGCTGCGATTTGCGTCACCGTTGTTTGTCGCCACGCCGTGCGCGTCCTGTGTCGTAATTACCTGAGCCATGTCACTCTCCTTTCAAGTGTGATTTCAGCTTGATTTGATCTGGACGCGTTTGGGTTTGGCATCTTCGGGCCGCTGCATTTCCACCGTCAGCACACCATTTCCAAAACGCGCGTTGATGAGGTCGGGATTGACCCGAAACGGCAGTTCGACGGACCGCGAGAACGCCCCGTCCACACGCTCGTGGCGGTGCCAGACAATCTCGTCGCCGCTTTGTGGCGCGGGGTAGGTACCGCGAATTGTCAGCACTTTGTCTTCGACCGGCAATTCGATGTCTTGCTCGGTTAGTCCCGCAAGTTCAGTGGTTATCACGATCCCATCCTCCGCTGCCCAGAGGTTGACGGGCGGGTAGGTCCAGGACTGTGTGGGAAGTCTGGCGCCGTCAAATATTTGGTTCATAGCGTTTTGCATGCGGCGCATGTCCGCGAACGGGCCCGCAAAGTTCATTGGGGAATGAGTTGTCTGTAGCATGGGGGTTCTCCTTCTCTTGAGCGGTGGGTAATGTGTGCCCAGCCGAGACGCATCAAAGGCCAAACGGATAGGTTTCGTCCTCTGTTGCGCTTGTCGGTGTGGGCAGCGCTGTGACGGCGCGTGTTTTATCAAACCAGACGAAAGCGTCATACTGGTCGGGCAGGCTGGCATAACTGTAGTGGCTCGCGCGTTCAGTCTCGGGGCGGTAAATGACGCCGATGTAGCGCTGCAATCTTTCCTGTTTCAAAAGCCGCAGAAACTCGGGTGCTTGATCCTTTTTGAAATCCCACAAAAAGCGGTCCAAATTGACGGCGCGACACAGCGCTTCGTAGCTGTTGGGGCGCGGGGGGCGGATGTCTTTGGTCTCCATCGGCGCATCCCATTCGGATGCAGCAGCAACGGTACCGGACCCCGTTCCAAAGCCGATCAGGGAAGCCGTATCGCCGAATTTCTCGCGGCAAAGCTGACCGATATTCAGCTCACCACGGGTGCGCCCCATGTCGGTAAACCGTGCATCGCCGATATGGGAATTATGCGCCCAAACGACCGCTTTTTTGTCCGGTCCGGCATGGTCGAGAATTTGGCTTAAGGTCTGGAACATATGCTGGTCGCGCAGGTTCCACGACAGTTGCGAGCCGTAATACATCACGCGGTAGTAGCGTTCCGCATTGGCGACCAGTCGGGCGTTTTGCGCGGCATCAAAGAACTGATCTCCGTCATGGGCGGCATAGTCCAACTGCTGTTTCAGAAGGTCGATTAGAATTTGGGCAACCGGAGTTTCGCAAATCGAAAACCCCGGCGAAAGGGCCGCTCGCCCATAAGCAGCGGGGTTTTGCGACCACTCTGACAAGCACGCATAGCGCGAGCGGGCGACCTTTGCAGCCTTTTCGTCAACACGGTCCAGATACGCCAGAACAGCCGTTATAGATGCATTCATATTGTAGAGGTCCAGGCCATAGACGCCGACACGGTCGTCACTCTTTCTTGTGCCATTGTACTGATGCAAATACCGCGTGAAGGCATCGAACTCGACGTTGCGCCACATCCATGTTGGAAAGCGGGCGAAGGGCGAAGGTTTCATCGCCGTCTGCGAGCGGTGCCGGACATAGCTATTAACGGCTGCGGCGTCCGGCCAGTCGGCCTCTAGTGCGACAATCGAAAACCCGTGCTCTTCGATCAGACGTCGGGTGATGGCGGCGCGGGCCTGATAGAATTCCGAGGTCCCGTGCGATGCTTCGCCCAATAGAACAACACGCTTTGATCCGAACTTGTCGAACGCCTTGGCAAAATCGGGATCGGTAATCGGGGGGAGGGGGTCGGCAGCCGTTCTTAGGATAGCGGGCGTCTCTGCGATTTCGGGTGCGGGACGCTTTGTTGTCTCGCGGCGCAGATGCGTTTTGAACCATTGCGCGGCATGCTCGATGGCGCTGTCCAATGTGTCCGCCTCTTCAAACAGATGCCCCGCACCCGCAACGATTTCGATCTTTTTAGTGCAGGTCAGTTTCGCAAAGGCAAGTTTGTTCAAGCGGATGACATCGTGGTCCAGACCGCCGACCACGAGGAGTGTCGGGCTGGCGACCTCTGCAAGGAAAGCCATCGCCAAATCAGGCCTGCCGCCACGTGACACTACCGCATCGACACGACCTTTCAGTTCGGCAGCCGCCACAAGTGCCGCGCCTGCGCCCGTGCTCGCTCCAAAAAGTCCAAGCGGCAAATCCTCTAGATCGGGCTCCGAAGTTATCCAGATCGAGGCTTCGACCACGCGGTCAGCCAAGAGCGGAATGTCAAAAACATTGCGGCGGTCTTGCCCTTCCTCGGGCGACAATAGATCGAATAGAAGTGTCGCAAACCCTAGGGTATTCAGTTTTTCGGCCACGTAAGTGTTGCGCGGGCTGCGTCGGCTAGATCCGCTGCCGTGGGCAAACAGGATGATGCCGCGCGGATTTGGCGGGACAGCTAGATCGCCTGTCAGCCCGAGCGGTGGAATGGCCACCTGTCGTTTGTGCGTCTCTAAGAACCCCTGAGGGCTGGTGTGAATCTGCGCCAGCAGGGCGACCGTTTCGGCGTCTGTCAGCTGAGGAAAGTCGTGATAAAAGCTCCCTACGCCGCGAAACAGCGTCGCAGGACATAGGCAAATGACATCGTCGACCAGTTCGGACATCTCTTCCAAGGCCAACTTTGGCGCGACCGGAAGCGCCAGAATAATCCGTTCAGGGCTGCTGCGTTTTAGCCCGATCAGGGCCGCTTTCATGGTGGCACCAGTCGCCAGCCCGTCATCCACGATAACAACGGTGCGCCCTCTTGGGTCCAACCTAGGGCGGTCGCCAAGATAAACCTTTTTGCGCCGTTCAAGCTCGTCGCGTTGCTCGGCGACAGCCGCTGCGATATATGCTTCGTCTGCACCTGACAGGCGCTTCACATCTTCATTGATGACGACCTCGCGGTTTGCACCCTCAACAATGGCACCCAAGGCGACCTCGGGGTTGTGCGGCGCGCCGACCTTGCGCACAAGCAGCAGATCAAGCGGTGCGTTAAGTGCTTTCGCGACCTCGACACCTACGGGCACGCCGCCGCGCGGCAGTGCAAAAATCACAGGACGATCAAGACCCAGCGCGGTTAAGGCTTTGGCCAATTTCCGACCTGCATCTGTGCGGTCAATAAAAGAGTGAATCAATTGTTCCATAAGTAAATCTATGACTTGTGTGGGTTTTCAATATTGATGATTGTCAATTGGTGCGAGCGATTGAACGGCCTCTTGAGCGGGCGGAACAATGCTGCCGATCTGGTGCGTAAGATCAGCAAGTTTTTGCCAAAGTAATATAATCTCACGACCGCATTGATCGGTATCAATCGAGGGGGTGATTATTTCCCTACTCGTTGAATCATGTTCGTGTTTTGCCTACGTGGAGATGAATAATTCACTATGACCGATAAAAACAATCGAATGGATATCGTGCGTCAGCTTGGCTTGGGCGAGGGGCCGCTTCCGGCGCAAATTGAGTCAAGACGCGATGAATTGACTTATGAAATGCAAAAGCATTTGCATATTCTGGGACCAACGCCAAAACGTTGCCTCGTGATGTTCGCGGATCTAGGGTTGTCTGATCCAGAGATTGCGCGCTATTTCAAGATACCGACAACTATTGTCACTGACCTGCGACGAGTCTGGGATATCGATGGCGTAACTTGAAGTCAGCTTGCAGGGCGCGCGGATCGATGGACCTATCTAACTGTTACAACGCTGCAACTCGCATGATGCAACACTTTTTGCGACACGCTGCCCAAGACGGTGCTCTTGAGAAGTCCAAGTCCGCGCGACCCGATGACGATCATATCGGCGTCAAATTCCTTGGCGGCGTTCAGGATTTCTTCGGCGTAATCGCCTGTTCGCACAGAGGTCTTGATGGATTTGGCACCTTGCTCAGCGCAAATTGTTTTCGCCCTTGCGACGATCTGGTCGCCGAGAACTGAAATTAATCTTTCGCCCCGTGGGTCCGTTTTGCTGCCTCCCAGCAACTCGGGGTGACTTCCTGTCACATATGCGATGCTCGGAGAGATGGCTGCTTGTGCTTCTTTCACGAGGTGTTCCACCTCTGCCATATGCACCAGCTCTTCGGTTGGACGACCGTGCATCAGCACATGCACAATGAACAATTCCGCCGTCAGTTTGGTTGCCAACTCGGCGGCGAGATCGGTGGCGCGCTCGGCATTTTGAGACCCGTCAACGGCCAGTAGGATTCTATCAATCATCAGCTTGCTCCTTAAAGGGGGGATTTGAATTTCCCAGCCATGTTGTGCACAAGTCGTCACAATCAGATTGACTCATATCAATTGCGCAAGGCCGCTTCTATTTAGGTTGATCCTGATTGTGCCGGCCATTTGATGATGACGGCTGATTGAAGCTATCCCGCACATAAGGCGCAGCGATGAGACGTCATTTTGCTGGGGCAGGGAAATCAAGGAGATGTAGTAATGGCCAGGATGCGTCTGTTTGCCCTGCCGGATAGTCATGCCCATGGCGCGCGCATTGCGGCGGCCATGGGGGTCACGCTGTCCACACTGGAATTTCGCGGCTTTCTCGATGGTGAAAGCAAAATTCGCCCGCTTTGCGAGGTTGCCAACGAACATGTGTGCATCATCCAAAGCCTGTATGACGGCCCCGATCAAAGTGTTCACGACAAGCTTTGTCATCTGCTGTTTCTGATTGCGACCATGCGCGATCATGGCGCAAGGCGCGTGACCGCTTTGGTGCCTTTTCTTTGTTACGGGCGCAAGGATCGCAGGACCAAACCGCAGGACCCCGTCACAACAAGATATGTCGCGGACCTGTTCGCGGCGGTGAACTGTGACGAGATCATCACCCTTGAGGCGCATAATCTTGCGGCTTTCCAAAACGCGTTTCGCATACGGACGCACCATCTGGAGATTGGCGATGTTTTCGCGGATGTCATGGCCTTCAGGCTTGGCACAGAACCGCTTGTTGTGATGTCGCCCGATTCAGGCGGCGTGAAACGCGCCCAGTTGTTCAGGGATAGTTTGCAGGTTCGCTTGGGGCGCGAGGTCGGTTTTGGCTTTATGGAGAAACGCCGTAGCGGCGGGGTTATGACCAGCGGCGATGCTGTGGGCAATTACCAAGATAGCGCCGTCGTTATCGTCGACGACATGATCGCCTCGGGTGGCACAATGATCGCGGCGGCCCGTGCCTGTAAGGCTCGCGGGGCTGCAAAAGTGTATGCGCTGGCGGCGCACGGGCTGTTCACTCAGGGTGCGGAGGGTCTGTTTTCCGGCGATGACTTTGAGCGAGTTTTTGTCAGTGACAGCATTGCACCTTTCCGGTTGCCCGATGGGGCCAAAACCCATCGACTAGAAATCGCGAATACGGCAGATGAATTTGCGCGCATTCTACGCGCAGTTGCGTTTTAGCGTGCCAATCCGTTCGGACCAAACAAACGGCGTTCGGCCACATCAAAATAGCGGAGACCTAACGGCAGCCATTTCGCGGGCGTTCTGGGGTTTGGCACTAACAAATGCGCAAGGCATAGTCGGGTCCGCAACAAGGCATGTTGTGTTTCATACAAGGCCAGTAGGTCTGGCAAAGGAGATGCGCCAAGACCACGGGCAAGATGTGTGATCAAAGCGGGTTTGATCCAATCGAGACCCAATATGTCCGCCTCCAGTCCCAAGAACATGATTTCGCTAAAGGGATCGACCAGCCGCAGGTTCCGGTTAAATTCCAGACAGTCAAAAACAAGGGGCGGAGTGGTCATGCATATATGCTCTGGCCGCAGATCGCCGTGGCATTCCCGTACCCACCCTGTGTTCACGCGGGTTTCGAAGAGAGGGAAGTGCCGCAAAAACGCAATGCTCAAAGCATCAAAGACAGCTTCGAAACGCGGATGAAATTCCACGAATAGTGGGTTTCGCAAACAGGTCGAGTTCATCTTTTGTTGGTCGTGAAAGATGGTTATCAGCTCGGACGCATTCAGCTGTGAGGCAGGGCAATGCGCGTAGAAGTCGGTCAATCGTTCTGCAAGTTGATCAACCGACGACCTGATTTTCGCGGTCGGAGCAATGTCTTTGACCGCCATAGTGTCGAGCATTTTGTCAGCAGGCAGGCGTTGCATTTCGACCAACCAGTCCACGGTTTCCGCGTTGCCACCAAGACCTAGCGTGCCATCGCTGTGCCGGACAACGCGGGTAACCCCGAGATATGTCTCGCGGGCCAGACGCCTGTTCAGGTCAACTTCTGTCAGGCAGTTATCAAAGCGCGCGCGCAACGAGGTCAAATCCTGAAGATCGTCGCGCACCTGTTTTTTCAATTTATAGACGCGGTCTTGCGCCAAAAATATCCATGACTTACTGGTTTCGCGCAGCACCACAGCCGAACTGTCATCGCTTTTGTCTTCAATCAATCGCTTGATCTGCGCGACACTGGTAGAAGGCTTTTCCATGCACTTTGACGTTAGCGAATTTGGATTGACTGGATGAAGTTGGTCAATTCCAGAATACGTGACCTGACGCGAAACTGGTTTACCTCGTCGGGGCCGAACTGGGTCATGGATGACGCCATATACCTGTCACCCCAGACGGGCATTTTGCGATCCCCGTGTGCAGCGATATCATCGCGACCGTCAATCACTTGATAAACGCTGTCATAAGGGAACACGCCGTCATTGTTCGCTGCAAGCTGCGTCAGATCACCCGGATCGACGCCACGAAACAACCGCGTTAAAAAACCAGCACCTTTGCCATCTGCACCGTGGCATGACGCGCAAGAATTCATGAACTCGGTATCGTCCGGCATGAAGCCTTGATCTGCGGTTTGCGCATTGGCCGCCGCAGCATGCATCAAGATTGGCAGCAACGTTGCTATGGCCAATTTTTTCAATTTTTGTGTCATAATCTTGCCCTTCAATTTCTGGTTTGAAGTAAGGTTGTCTCACGTAGCTTTCGCAACAGATTGATTAATGTCAGTGAGCCTGCCGAATTCCACAGGCGCCGCATCCAGCGGTCGTTTGAGAAAAATCAATGCGCACCCTCAGCATTGGATTATCCTGAATGGATGCGCACCCGCATTACCAGCTAGGGCGCGGGCGACATCCTCCGCACTCAGAAGGGTTCTTTTGAAAGACATCACACTGACCACCGCATTCGCCAAGCAAGCCGGCGTTGTGGCGCAAAACCTGTCTGTTGATACAGACAATGGGCTAGATGACCACGAGGTCGTTTTGCGACGCAGACGCTATGGGGCAAACCAACTGCGCGCGCGTGCCAAGCAAAGCATTTTTGTCCTTCTAGCGCACCAGTTTCGTGGCGTGATAGTGTGGCTATTGGCTGTTGCGGCAGGACTGTCGTTTTCCTTTGGGGATATCGTCGAAGGTGTCGCGGTTATCTTGGTTCTTGTGATCAACGCGGTGATTGGTTTTGTTACGGAACTTCGCGCCGCGCGCTCCATGGAGGCTCTTTTAAAGATATCGCATACCACAACACGGGTCAGGCGCGGGGGGCGCGTGGTACGTATTGATGCGCATGATCTGGTGCCCGGTGATGTTGTGGTGCTCGATGCAGGCGATATGATCACGGCGGATATGCGGCTGATTGCGGAGTCAAACCTGCAATGTGATGAGTCTGTTTTGACGGGTGAATCTCTGCCCGTTTCCAAGCAGACCGACCCTGTTGCACCTGATGCTTTGATCGGGGACCGGTCGTGCATGGTCTTTAAGGGCACTGCAATTGTGCAAGGATCGGGGGTCGGCATAGTGACCGCCACAGGCATGAAAACCGAGCTTGGCCATATCAGTGATCTCGTGCAAACCGCCCAGTCTTCGGTGTCGCCACTGACGAAGCGTCTTGATCACTTGGGACACCGCTTGGTCTGGCTGACGCTGGTGTTGGCCATTTTGGTAGTTGCGGCGGGCGCTTGGCGTGGGCTGGAAATGGCGCTGATTATTCAGACGAGCGTGGTGCTGGCCGTTGCGACCGTGCCCGAAGGATTGCCAGTGGTCGCGACATTGTGCTTGGCGCGTGGGATGTGGCGCATGGCTGCGCGAAATGCGATTATTTCAAACCTGTCGTCGGTGGAAACCTTGGGCGCCACCACGGTGATCTTGACCGACAAAACGGGCACACTGACCGAGAACAGCATGACGGTTGCAGGCTATCTCACTTCTGATGCGAGGATCGCGCTGCATAGGCAAAATGAGATCGTGCAGTTCAAAATCGCGGATCACATCATCGATCCCGCTCAGGACTCGCGCCTAGAGGCATTGCTGCGGATCGGGGCGCTATGCAATGGGGCGTCATTGGAGCAGGGGGATGCCGCGCCCTCGGGCGATCCCATGGAACTGGCGCTACTACAGGTTGCAAAACAGGTGGGGCGGGGGCGTGAATCTCTATTGGCCACATACGAAAAAGTCGCTGAATACGCATTTGATCAAGACACCAAGATGATGGCCACTGTGCATGTGGATGGCGATAAATTCCTTTATGCGATCAAGGGTGCGCC
Source organism: Loktanella sp. (assembly GCA_024686085.1). GTDB lineage: Bacteria > Pseudomonadota > Alphaproteobacteria > Rhodobacterales > Rhodobacteraceae > Yoonia. The sequence continues at coordinate 8,287 of JAIBDT010000018.1, read as the reverse complement.
CGAAGCGGTGATGGAGGTCTGCAGTCATGCGCTTGGCGCGGAAGGGCCCGTGGAGATGGGCACCGCAACACGCGCCGAATGGCTGGACCGCAGCGGGGTTGCTGCCAGAGAGGGGCTGCGCTTGCTGGCTATAGCAATGAAGCGGTCAGACCAAGAAGATGCATCCACCTATGAAGATCTGATGCTCGTCGGGATGGTCTGCCTGCGCGATCCCTTGCGCGAAGACGCGGCCCCAGCCATCGCTGCCGCCCGCGCTGCAGGTGTGCGCGTGGTGATGATGACCGGTGATCATGCCGACACCGCCGCAGCCATCGCTGCCCAAGCCGGATTGGGCAGGCAGGGCCACGACCTGATCGTGATTGAGGGGCGCGAGTTGAACGGTTTTGACCCTGAAACAATTGATGACACGTTACGTGACTGCATCCTATCGGCGGATGTTTTTGCACGCGTAGCTCCAGCAACCAAGCTGAATATCGCGGCGCTGTATCAGAACAGCGGCCATGTCGTCGCGATGACGGGTGACGGTGTGAATGATGCGCCTGCGCTAAAAAAGGCCGATATTGGTATCGCGATGGGGCAGCGCGGGACCGAGGTTGCGCGCGAGGCGGCGCATATGGTCCTGAAGGACGATTCCTTTGGCACGATCATTGCAGCGATGCGACAGGGGCGGGTCATTTTTGACAACATCCGCAAGTTTGTCGTTTATCTGATGTCGTGCAATGTCAGCGAAGTCATGATCGTCGGCCTTGCTGTTGGCGCAGGTCTGCCGATGCCCTTGCTGCCTTTGCAGATCTTGTTTCTCAACCTGGTGACGGACATTTTCCCCGCCTTTGCGCTAGGGTTTGGGAAGGGTGATGAAGCCATTATGCATCAGCCGCCACGCGACCCCAGTGAATCCATCATTGATCGCCGTCTTTGGGTGACGATCGGCTTTCTGGGGGGGACGATAACGGTCGCGACGCTCGGGGCATTCTGGGTGGCGTTGCAGTGGTTGAAACTAGATTCCGGCCCTGCTGTCACGGTGTCATTCTTGACGCTGGCGCTGGCGCAACTATGGAATGTATTCAACGTCCGCATGTCGGGCGGACGCGTTTTCGTGAACGAAGTGACTGGCAATCTCTGGGTCTGGGGCGCGATAGCATTGTGTTTGATCCTGATCTCGGCGGCGCTATGGGTGCCCGCACTGTCGGATATCCTAAAGCTGCCAGACCCTGGTTTGCATGGATTGCTGTTGGCGGCGAGCGCAAGCGTAGCGCCGCTGGTGATTAGTCAATGCTTCATCATATTTACTGCGCCGCGGGACCTGCGTCTTGGAAACGCCTGAATAGCGGGCTTACCGATGGCGGGTCATCTTCCTGCCGCGATATGCTGTAGTGAACTCCATGGCGTGTCGAGATGGAAGCAGCCAATTGATCGGCTGCAGCCATGCCGGTTGACCTTCGATAGGCGTCATGTCGCCCAGCAGGATCATGTTTGGCATAATGATCAGCACCAGCAGCAAGGGAAATTGGGCCATGGTCCGCACCACCTTCCCCAATAACACCCCGATTGACGCCGCCGCGAACAGATAGGCTGCCGTACAGTCTGATTTCTGTGCATCCCGCCGACAACGACATCTGCGTGGATTTGCCGACCCGTCGGGTCCGATTAGGCCGAGCATTTGTCCTGCGAGCTGAAGGTGTGGCTTGAACAGGAAGCCGAAAATTGCACGGTCAAATAAAGATTTGGCACGTCGGTTTGTTGATTAGTGTCAGCGAATACAGACTATCCTGTCCGGCGTCTTCGTCATCGAACGACTAGGCGCAGACTCCTTTATGTGCTCTTGTCAGCATCAAGGATTACTGAGCGCGCAACATTTAAGGGGCTGCTAACTTAGTGACGTTATTGCATTAAACTTTTGGCGCTGCTAAACTATCGCAGCTTGAAGTTGTCTTCAAATTAAACAAGCAGACAAGTTAGGTCAGTCATACTGATTTATCTCATAATCTATCTTACTTAGGGCCTTTGCCTCGCATTAGCGCATTTTTAGCACTAATTTTACATAAACCTTATTATGCGTTTTTTGCTCTATCCTAAAAATTGGTTATATTAGAGATACTTAATCGATCCTCTGTGTAAACGCAAAGCTGAAATGTCACCGACTGCGCAAACCAGAAATGTCACTTTGGGCGCTGGTGGTAGCGCAGCCTGACAGGGCGGAGGCCTCATTTGTCGGAGACCTAGCTGGCTGTACGGTCCTCGTGTTCTGCGCAGAGTCAATCTTATGTTACATACGATGCGCCCGTAATTCCTCGAGCTCCGTGAACACCTCCAAGCTTTCGTCCAATGCCGCCTTGGATGACAGCACGTACATGTCATCGGCCGGATCACGTTCGACGTAATTGGAAAACAGGCGCCAGCCGGCTTGCGGGATATTGTCGGATTTCGGGTGACTATGGGTCGCCGACGTTATCGCGTTGTGCAACTGCTCGGGCCAGTCATCGCCTACCTTTTTCATTCTGGTGGAAATGATCTTATACGACTTTTTGCCCTTCTTAAGGGCGACTTGGCCGCGACGGTAGAATCCGCCTTGGCAGGCACGTGTGATGCAGGGAACCAGATATTGCGCATATGACTTTTCGTAATGGCCCAAGTGCCACAGCATCTTGCCCGTTTCGGCCAGCAAAGAAACAAAAGTGCGATCACTGCACCCGTATTTATACAACAGCGTAAACGACCGATCGAGATCCGCTTCGCATGGGTCAAGCAGACCCATCAGCCGATAGCACGTGGCCCGTTGAACACGAAAGCCCAGCTCTGCGTGGCGGTCCTGACCATAACGTTCAAGCCGCATGTTTGCCGTGCATAGATATAGCGCCGCCTCGATCACATCAGTGTCACGGCGTTTGCTGTGTTTGTATTTCGCCAGCAGACAATCAATCGCCACATGTGCGTCATCACCTGTCAGTCGGCCAACCGCTTGCAGCCTGTCGCGTCGCTGCACGGGTGTTTCGCCTTTGGTACGATATATGCTTACTGTCGGGTCCGTAAGCCGTATCGCGGACACGACCCTGTCCATGGCCTGTTCCACCTCGCCCGCATCCAGCAGCAACATCGCCTTGCGGGTCAACAGCCGCATCCGCAAGGGCATGTCATCGGGCGCGGGGTCGATTTGCTGGGCCTTATCAATCCATATATTTGCCTCTTCACTGTGGCCCATTTCACGATGGACCAGACACAGATCCAGATAGATGCGCGACGTGACAGAGTGGTTCGTGCCTGCTGTGTTGGTCTTCTCGGTTGCCTCAAGCAGCCGCAAGGCCTGCCGCAGTTTGCCAAATTCGATCAGCGCATAGGCCCGCATGCGCGCGAAAAACACGTGGTCGAACCACGCGGGTCTGACCTTGTCGAAATAACTGGCCAGCAAGTCGTGGATTTCAACACTGGTGCGATAGGCCCCATAGTGGGACGACAGTTTGTGCTTGGGGTGGTTGCCCGGATAATTTTCGTTCAGCTCCCACTGCAAAAGCTTCTCGTATATAAAGTGTGCCAATTGTTCGTGGTCAGCTGGGCTGTCTGGCAATTCCGGGTTGTCGAGATCGGCGGGCGGTTTTGCCCCCGCAACGGGATTAACCGGAAGCGCGCGGACAAGATGGCGGATCGCTTCTGTCCAGTTCACCAGAGGGTGAACGTCAGATTTGAACGACAGAGGAAAGTTCACCATCAGATCTTCATGGGTTTTGTCTTTTTGCTTGGCCAAGCGCGATCCGGTTTTGAAATGGATGTCCTGCCGCTTGGATCCCTCAGGGGCGCCCATTCAGACCGTTTGCACCAGCGCCTTTAGCGCCAAGGATAGCCCATAAGCATTTTTCTTGTTGATCTCAAAAATAGTCCACACAAAGGGCCGATTAATGCTGGTCCCGCGCCGATCCCCATTTTCCAAGCCCAAGGATGTCAGGTCGCGGAAAATATGGTCGTTCATCCAGTAAACAGATGTCGAAAGCAACTTTAGGTCACTCCAGTGTCTCGCGTTTTTATGGGTGTGCGTGGCGTCGATCTGGCTCATCCATTCGGTGCGCAGCATGGCGATTTCCAACGGCAGATCGTCCGCCTCCATGCCCGCCAGAACATCCCACCCCCCTGTCGGGTCATAAAAGCTGGCATTTTTGGTATTGGTGCCAAAGAAGCTAACGGCGCGAATTTCCGCAATCGTGTTTATCTTGGCAGGCTGATCGGCCAGTCGCCATTCCCACCAACTGCGCCGAAAATCGCTTTGGCTGACTGACGTCTTGGTGCCCTTGCGAAAGCGCTGATACTGCGCAAACAACTGCGTCAGATCGCGCCCCAATGCCGCCTCGTGCTCTTGGTCCGTGCCGCGCGAATAGCGGCACACGTCCAAATTGAGGATCTGCCCGCCGGTTTTAAACCCGCAATCACCCCTGCTGAAATAGGTGACGACGGGTTTGCGGTTGTGATGCTCGGCTTTCTGGGCTTCGCGGTTCAGTTGCCCAAGTAACTTGCAACCGTTTGCAGTCACCTCTTGCGCGCCTAGAATAATAAGATGCGCGCCCGTCGCTTGCAGCAAGTTAAACAAATCACCACCACCCGAAGGGAGCAGGGTTTCGGCCACAGTCAGGCGCAAATCGGACGCGGTTTGCTGCAATTTGTCGTGCACGGTCTGCAACTGATCGTCCAATCCTTCGCCGCCGAAAACGGCCTGAAGCACGAACACCCGTGACACGTGCGTGGGCGCGATTATAGACCGCTCGGACGCCAAAGTCAGCGCCACGATCGACGCGCCCGCGTCGAGGCTTTTGAACACCAATTGCGGCGCGCTTTGCTGGGACTGATTCCAAGTTGCCGCCACATCAACGGCCAGATCACGTTCTGCCTGCGTGGGTTCAAACCCGTCGAGCTTGTGCTCTGACATATCGTCACTGTCGATCATAACGCTCTGCGTCAGTTGGCGCACCAACCGTTTCACGTCGTGGTTATGTTTTGCGTCCGCTAAAACGCGCAGCACGCCCTGTATGGTTGTCTGGTCAAATAAATTCGGAACGCCAAGCGCCTTTGCCAATTTGGTAAGCTGTGGCGGGGGTAGATCGGTGAACGGTTGAACGTTCCTGCCGCCCTGCATGCGCCCATCCAGATAGTTGTCTAACCCGACAGAGTCGTCTTGGTTGTTCAAAGCGCCGTCAATTTCATTGAACAGACGCGGGTGCAAATCACTTCCGAAATCGGCAAAGCGGCTTAACCCTAGACATTTCATGATGCCCAAGGTGTCAAAGCTATCGTCATCCCGCTTTAACGGCCAATGCTGTTTTGCCAGCCTTAGCTTTTGCAGGTTCGATAGCTTTGCATTTGACATCTGGGGCTCTTTGGAATGGATAAAATAACCAGTTTTGGCTCAATACGCCTTACTATCCAAAGATTGCATCGTTAGATTGCATCGTTTTTGCAAGGCCGCGCAAAAACGACGTTAACTTTTTGCAGAACCGTCACATAAACACCAGCCAAAACTTGTTTCTTGCGGCGCAAAGCGTCTCGGGCTGTGGTTTAGATTGGTAGCTTGATCACGGGAGGGATTAGATGTTTACTCGCAACAGAAATCAACAATACCCACTCGCGGACCCCAGCTGTAAATTGCTGTGCGTGATGTCTACCGGCGCTGCGCATAGCAGCGAATCGGATGCGTGTCAATCACCTTATTCGCGCACGATCCGCCCCGAACCCGAGGCCCAGCCGGGCTTTTCCTTGACCCCCGCGCAGGTCGTGGCGAACCTGTTGGACCAATGCGAGCCGCGCGGCCGACCGCCTGCCAGTCTCGCCCAGAAGGGGTTGCGCGCCCCACCGCAAAACCGCTTGCAGAACTTCTTGACGGGATTGCGGGATCTGGTGTCGACACCCAGCGGCATTGATGCCGTCGTCAAGTCCATGCCAGCGATCGCCGACGCCTTGTTTAAGCTGGCGCCCCACACGGCGTTCGATTTGGCGAACAACGCGGTGATGAATTGAACTTTCGTCTACCAGTTTCCCTGCACGCGACAGAGGACGGTATCGCGCGCTCAAACGCGAATGTGCTGCAAACCACACATCACCCAAGCCGCATCAAAACCCCCAACGGCGGCTTCAAAGCAACAAGATCAGGTTCGGTTCAATTGGTTCTCGAGAGCCCCAATCGATGCCAAGATTGCATCAAAGGATGGAGCCTCACCGAAGATCATCGCCTCGGTATTTTTGTAATCACCGATCAACCGAGCGGCCATTTCATCCGGCGGCACAAACGAGAATGTCCCAGGCTCTGCGGTATCAAGTTTGAAATCTGGTCGGTTAAAAAACGTCTTCGCGTGGGCCACGCAATCCGCTCCCAACTTTAAGTCAGCCACAGCGGCCTTGCCCGTGTCAGTTTCCAACATGCAATGCAGATCGTAGTAGTGGCGCGAAATGCGTTGCCCATCCTGCTTCAGCTCACCGCGTGTATCGAACCAGTTCCGTAGCCCATGCAAGATGACAACCTTGTCCCAAAACGTGCGCTCAGCGTCGATGGTTCGCACGTCTGGGACGTCAAGATCGATGCCGTCCAAATCATCCGAGATATAGGGGCGTATCAGTTGCGGGCTGTTGGGATCGAGGGCTGATTTAGCTCCAGACTCAATTTTAACAGCCGCTTGAACATATCCGGTATCGTAGCCGTCGACCCGTGGGTACCAAACAAGCAGCGTCTGTCCCGTGCCGTCATTAGGATCGATTTCGATCCGGCCTGCACCACCTGTGTCCTCGGCAATGAGCTGGGATAGCTCCGCCAAAAGCGGTCCCGTGATATAGGCTTGGCAATCACTCTGGATCGCCTCAATCGCGGCTTTGCGTTTCTTCCCAGAGAGCGCGGCTAGCGCCTCGGGCGTTGTTCCATGCCCAAGATCATCACGGAACACCGTGACGTCGATGTCTTCGGAAAACCGATCAATCAACCCGTAGGCCTTTGACAGGGATGTCCCCCCTTTGAACAAAAGCCGTGGACCACCCGCTGGTAGCCGATGATAGAGCGCATTCATCGTCCAGCAGACCCAGAAGTCTTTCTCGATATTGATCAGTGGCGCGCCGAGCCTGTTCGCAGTGGTGAGGAAAAGATCAGCACGATCTGCAGCGCTGGCCGAAATGATCTTCTGAAAACCTGCGGTGCTCATCCTTGATCTCCCTCTGCGGCATCAAACAGAGGCGCACGCAAAATATCCTGCATCCAGATCGGCATGGCGGAAAGGCCCCCCTTCAAATCATCCAAAAGAGCCGGACCCGTTTCCTTATTGGCAAGCAGACGCCGGACAGTTTTGCGAACAGCCTCCCCTTCTACATCATTCGACATGACGTCATGAAGCCAATGCAAGGCCTGCACCAGGTACATGCCAGGCCGCCCAGCCCAATACAGACGACTGGGGGCCGCATGTTTGAAGACGATCTTTTGATTGCCCAACGTGACCGGCTTGAGCCGCGCATCGACCAGCACCTCGATTTTGGCTGGTACCGCGTTGGTAAGACCAAGTGTGTTTGCTGCGGTCATGCCATCGATCAGCCAGCGGACTTGATCACGGCGCGCGATTGCATCGATGACAGCGCGGTAGTCTGGTACAGTTGATTTTCCTGTCAGTGCATTCTGGGCTGGCTTGTCGTAGAGCCCGCGCTCAATGCGACGCAGCTGACCGGACGTGACCATGCGTTGCAGAGCTTTGTCGATGGCATCACGACCGCCGATGTCGGCAAAATCGGCCGGCGTCCACACTTGGCGCGGCGCGTCATCTATGCGCGCGCGCAAGCGATCTGGCAGCGTTTTTGATTGTACGGCATCAGTCATGTCCGAAATATGTCACAAGTTTCGGACAAACACGAGTCCGAAGATTACTACATATTTCGGACATTCAAAAGCCAAAACTCAGTACTGACAGGGTGCGATGTCACAGCAGTAGTTTCGCATATTCCAACGTGATAGCCTCAAAATTGACATTAGGATGAAGGGTATCCAACTATCGAAGCTGCAACTGGGCGTGCTTTTGAGGATGGAACGCCGGACGCAGCGGCTAGAGCACTCAGACCAGCCCCCCGCATCCTTGGGCAGTCTGCGCTCGACGTCCAAGGTCAGGCCTTGCCTGAAGGCTTTTGTCACGGTTTAGCAGAGTGGACCTGTCGCGCTTTAGTGCCGCCCCAGGTGCTCGTTTAAGCCACCTTCCGTTCGAAAGCGACAGGGCTTTTCCAGCCCAGTGCTGAGTGGCGGCGGCGTGGATTGTAGAAGCCATTGATGTATTCGAAGATCGCCATC
>JAIBDT010000028.1 GCA_024686085.1 Loktanella sp. | reverse complement strand
TCAGCGGCGGCGGCTTCAGCAGCGGCGGCCTCTTCAGCAGCCATTGCTTCGGCAGCAGCTACTTCAGCAGCGACAGCTTCTTCAGCGGCAAGCGCTTCGGCAGCGGCAGCTTCTTCAGCGGCAAGCGCTTCGGCAGCGGCAGCTTCTTCAGCAGCGGCAGCGGCTTGCTCGGCAGCAGCAGTTGCTTCGTCAGTTGCAGTTTCAGCGGCATCAGATGCAGCTTCTGTTGTTGCAGCAGCCGCATCGGCCGCAGCATCTGCAGCTTCAGTCGCCATATCTGCTGCAGCTTCAGCCGCTTCAGATGCCGCTTCTGTCGCGGTGTCAGCTGCATCAGATGCCATTTCAGCAGCGCCACCAGTCAACGCGGAAACCGCGTCCGCAGGGCCTTTGCCATTCGCCGCATACTGATAGCCGAAAAAGCCGAGAATCGCCGCAACGATAAGAATAATGATTGCTCTCATTGGTCATGTCCTTCCAATTTAGTCTCATGACGGCCCCCAGTGAGCCTTAGCGGTCATATGTCAGATCACTTGGGAAAGGGGAAGAAGCCATTTGGGGGGAATTTCGGCATGAAATCCGCTTTTTTGCGGGTTGTATGCCGCGCTCGCGAAGTTTACCTTATGGTTTGCACCCCTGAGACGACAAAAGGATAAAGATCATAGGACGCAGACCACATAACGCGCCACCACAGCGCGACACCGGCCCCCGTATCAACGAACGTATTCGCGGATCCGATATCCGCTTGATCGGCGCGGACGGCGAAAACGCGGGCGTTGTATCGCCAGAGCGTGCCATGGAAATGGCAGAAGAAGCAGGGCTCGACCTCGTCGAGATTTCGCCAAACGCGAACCCGCCTGTCTGCAAAATCATGGACTATGGCAAATTTAAATACGAAACTCAGAAAAAAGAAGCTGAGGCACGTAAGAAGCAAAAGATCATCGAGATCAAAGAAGTGAAATTCCGTCCAAACACGGATAGTAACGATTACGATGTGAAAATGCGCAACGTTTTCAAGTTCTTGGAAAACGGCGACAAGGTTAAAATCACCCTGCGTTACCGTGGCCGCGAAATGGCCCACCAAGACCTTGGTCGCGCCTTGCTGGAACGTGTTGCCGAAGACACCAAAGAAGCAGGCAAGATCGAAAACTTCCCGAAAATGGAAGGCCGCCAGATGGTCATGCTTATCGGCCCGCTGCCGAAGTAACGCCCAGCGCAATCGAATTTCAAAAGCCCCTGCATTTGCGGGGGCTTTTTTGTTGGGCGGGGAAATCTGCGAAGGGTACCGTCTGGACTATGATTGCAACACGGTTTCGGTCTATCTTGGCAAGAAAACCTATGAGGCCGAGCATGATCCGCAAAACAACCACCCCGCTTCTCGCAGTACTCCTGATCGCCAGCTGCGGCGGCTTGCCCGTTGACCGCACCACTGTCCAAGGCACGGGACCAGACGAATTGCTGAAACTGCGTGCAGGGCCGGGTTTGGGCTATAACGTCATCTTGGGGCTTCCTGACGGCACAACGCTGAACAGGCACGACTGCGTGACCGAAGTCGGACAACTTTGGTGCCGCGTCTCGCTGACAGACGGGCCACAGATCAGCGGCTATGTCTCTGCCGACTACCTTGGACCGCGCTAAGTTGACGCAACGGCGCTAGCCGCACACTCAGATTTGAATTGGCATCCCTGTCCCGCAGGCTATCTTCTGGAGAACAATCCAAAAGTGCGAGGCCGCTATGCAGACCAGTTTTACCCTCAACGGCAAAGCAACGCAGGTCGATGTCGCCCCCGAGATGCCACTTTTGTGGATCATCCGCGATGAACTTGGCCTGACAGGCACCAAATACGGCTGTGGCATCGCGCAATGTGGTGCATGTACCGTGCATATCGACGGCTACGCCCAGCGCGCATGCCAAGTGCAGGCGCAAGACCTTGCAGGGGCCACCGTCACCACAATCGAAGGTTTGGGCACCCTCGCCAACCTACACCCCGTGCAAGAGGCATGGATCGAAACCCAAGTCGCACAATGCGGCTACTGTCAGTCGGGGCAAATCATGCAAGCGGCCTCGCTGCTCGCTGACATTCCAAACCCCACCGACGAAGAAATCGACGACGCCATGTCAGGCAACCTGTGCCGCTGCGGGTCTTATCCACGGATCAGACAGGCCATTCGGGCCGCTGCCACCAAAATGGCGGACACACAATGAGCAAACTACGCACAATCACCCGCCGCACCCTGCTGATCGGCTCTGCAACTATCGCGGGCGGCGTGGCTTTCGGGGCTTATCTCGCCAAAAAGCCGATCCCCAATCCTTTGCTGGATAATCTCGGCGACGGTCAGGCGGCCATTACACCCTATGTGCTGATCGACGCTGCAGGGATCACCCTGATCACACCGCGCGCAGACGTGGGCCAAGGGGCTTATACGGTTCAGGCCAACATGATCGCCGAAGAACTCGACATTGACCCCGCCACAGCCACCATTAGCCCCGGCATGCCCGGCCCTGCGTATTATAACGAGGCACTGCTGAGTGAAGCAGTCCCCTACCCGCCATACAACGAAGACGCCCTGCCCGAGGCGCTGCGCCGCTTTATGTCGATCCCTGCCAAGATCATCGGGCTGCAAGTCACAGGTGGGTCCTCTACCGTGCCAGACAGCTATGAAAAGCTCCGCCTTGCAGGGGCCGTGGCCCGCGAGACCTTAAAACAAGCCGCAGCCCAGCGCCTTGGTATCAACCGCAGCGACCTGACGACCCAAGACGGGCATGTGATCACCCCAGACGGCACCCGCATCGCCTATACCGACCTAGCGACTGAGGCGGCAACAATCGACCCCGTCATCGACGTCAGCTTGCGCGATCCCGGGCAATGGACGCTGTTGGGCAAACCACATCAGCGGCTAGACATCATCGCCAAAAGCACAGGCACCGAAACCTAAGGCATTGATCTGAAAATGGACGGCATGGTCTATGCGACTGTGCGGGCAAACCCTGCACTTGGGCGCGACGTGTTGACCTATGACGCAACACAGGCCGAGGCCATGGCAGGCGTCCAGAGCGTGATCCAGATCTCGCACGGGATTGCGGTGGTCGCCGATAACACGTGGACCGCGATCCAAGCCGCCAACGCATTCGATATCACATGGGACACCACAGGCTTTCCCGAAACCTCTGACCAAATCTTCGACCCGCTGACCGCGGCACTGGACAACCCAGACGCCTACGACCACCAGCAACGCGATGACGGGGACGTGGATAAGGCTCTCGGCGCAGACACCCCTATCACCGCCGACTACCGCATCCCCTACCTTGCGCACGCGCCACTAGAGCCAATGAACGCGCTTGTGCGTGTGACAGATACGGCTTGCGAAATCTGGACTGGCACTCAAATCCCGCTGTTCATGCGCAACAAATTGGCAAAGATCACAGGTCTGGATCCCGAACAGGTGATGGTCTACGTGCAGCCCATGGGCGGCAGCTTCGGGCATCGGTTGGAAATGACCTATGCCGAACAAGCCGTTGAGATCGCCATGGCCGTGAAAGGCACCCCTGTCAAAATGACATGGAGCCGCGAAGAAGACATGACCCACGACTACCCCCGCCCCGCCGCCGTGGCCCAAGGGCGCGGTGTGGTGTCAGAAGGACAGGTGCAAACCTTTGATCTGTCGGTTGCGCAATCAGGTCTAACCGCCCCTTGGATGAGACGGCTCACTGGGCTTACCGTGCCCGGACCAGATGCCACAATCACTACAGGGTCATGGGACCAGCCCTATGCAATCCCCAACTACCGCGTCACAGGCTACCGCGCGCCCGACATGGTGCCCGTGTCGTCGTGGCGGTCGGTGGGGGCTTCAGGGAACGGGTTCTTTCACGACTGTTTCCTCGACGAGTTGATCCACGCAGCAGGTGCCGACCCCTTGGCGGAACGGATCAGACTGTGCAGCCACGACGCATCGCGCAAAGTCCTGCAGGCCGTGGGCGATATGGCAAACTGGACCGGCCCTGCGCTTGGCCCCGACCAAGGGCGCGGCATCGGCTTTTGCATGTCCTTCGGGGTGCCCAGCGCGCAAATCATCGACGTCACCAACACACCGCGCGGGATCAAGATCGACCGCGTCTTTGCAGCCGTTGACGTGGGACAGGTGCTTGACCCGATCAACCTCGAGGCCCAAGTCTTCGGCGGCGTCATCTTCGGGCTTGGCCACGCGATGGCGGCGGAACTAACCTATGACGACTACCAGCCAGAGCAGACCAACTTTGACGGCTACGCGTCACTGCGACTCTACCAAACTCCGCAAATCACCGTCAAAGCGCTGTCAAACGGCAACAAAATTCGGGGCATCGGCGAACCGGGCGTGCCACCCGCGGCGCCCGCACTTGCAAACGCGATCTTTGCCGCCACAGGCCAGCGTATCCGCGAACTGCCTCTCAGCCGTCACATCAGCTTTGTCTAAGCACTTGGGTGATCTGCGCCATGATACTGACCGCAATCTCGGCAGGATCACGGCCACCCAATGATAGGCCCACAGGCCCATGAATACGCGCGACCTGCGCGTCACTCAGTCCGGCCGCCTGCAATCGGGCAACACGGGCAGCATGGGTGCGGGTCGACCCTAACGCGCCCACATAAAACACATCCGAAGTCACAGCGGCCATAAGCGCGGGATCATCCAGCTTGGGATCATGGGTCAGGGTCACAACAGCCGTGTGACCATCCAGCTCCATTTGGGCAAGCGCCGCATCAGGCCAGTCGACCACCAACTCGGTCTGGGGGAAACGATCAACACTGGCAAAGGCACTGCGCGGGACCACAACAATCGGCAGATACCCGCAAGCACGCGCCATCGGGACCAAGGCTTGGGCAATATGCACAGCGCCGACAATCACCATACGCAACGGCGGACGCAAAACATTCAGAAACTTACGGCCCTCATCCAGCACGCCAGACCTACCCGCCTGAACACCTAGCAAACGACGCGTCCCCCGCGTCAGATCAACCTCATAGGCAACCGGACGACGGGCCTCAGCCGCAACAACTATCTGGCGCAACAGATCAACAGGCATCACAGCACCCACGGGTTCCACCAGAACCCTGATTTGACCGCCACACGCCAGCCCCACGGCAAAAGCATCCTCATCCGTGACACCATAGGACAAAACCACCGACCGACCCGCAGCAATGGCATCCTGTGCGGCAACAACAACCGCAGCCTCAACACAGCCCCCCGACACAGACCCAGCCATCGCACCCGTAGCGTCCACAATCATCACACTGCCGACAGGACGCGGCGCGGACCCCCACGTCTCGATTACTGTGGCAATGGCAACCGCACGCCCCGCATCAACCCAAACCAAGGCCTGCGCATAAAGTTCACCCGTTTGGGTCATACATCGCCTCCTATTATCACTCTCAGGTTTTAGCATCACATGTGCGACATTCGACCCATTTTTTGCGCGACCTTAGGTTACATGTCCGACAATGGCTTCAAGCGGTTAAAAGTTTCGAAAACGGCAAACGCTCACAATGCATCCTGCGCATTGCCCCTCTTGCACAGTGAGCCTAACCTACACGCAAGCAAAAGAGGATTTTCAACATGACAACGACACATAGCGGCGCAGGGTTCGGCCCTGATCTTGGACCTTTTGACTGGGCAGACGCCTTCCGGCTCGAAGACCAACTCGACGAAGACGAACGCATGCTGCGCGATGCGGCCCACACCTTTGCACAAGACAAACTACAACCGGGGGTAACAGCGGCCTACCGCGACGAAGTTACCGCCCCCGAGATTTTCGAACAAATGGGCGAGGCAGGCCTGTTAGGGTTGACGATTCCTGAAGAATACGGCGGACTTGGTGCCAACTACGTGACCTACGGTCTGGTTGCGCGTGAAATTGAACGTGTCGATTCCGGCTATCGGTCCATGATGTCGGTGCAATCGTCATTGGTCATGTATCCGATCCACGCCTACGGGTCCGAAGAACAGCGGATCAAATTCCTGCACGGTCTTGCGGCTGGCTCTTTGATCGGCTGCTTTGGGCTGACCGAACCTGATGCGGGCTCTGATCCTGCGGGCATGAAAACCACAGCCAAGAAAACCGCAAATGGCTACGTGATCTCTGGCTCAAAAATGTGGATTTCCAACGCGCCTATCGCAGACGTCTTTGTGATCTGGGCCAAGTCCGACGCGCATGACGGCAAAATTCGTGGCTTTATCCTGGAAAAAGGGATGAAAGGCCTGTCTGCGCCGAAAATCGGCGGCAAGCTCTCCCTGCGGGCGTCGATCACAGGCGAGATCGTCATGAAAGACGTCGAAGTCGGCGAAGACGCGCTTTTGCCTAACGTGCAAGGGCTCAAAGGTCCGTTTGGCTGCCTGAACCGCGCACGCTATGGCATCTCGTGGGGCGTGATGGGCGCGGCAGAGGCCTGCTGGCACGCAGCACGCCAATACGGGTTAGACCGGCACCAATTCGACAAACCGCTGGCCCAAACCCAGCTTTTTCAGAAAAAACTGGCAGATATGCAGACCGAGATCACCCTTGGCCTGCAAGGGTCGCTGCGGATCGGGCGGCTGATGGACGAAGGCCGCGCAGCACCTGAAATGATCAGCCTGATGAAACGCAATAATTGCGGCAAAGCGCTCGACGTGGCCCGCATGTCGCGCGACATGCACGGTGGCAACGGGATTTCCGAGGATTTCCAAGTCATGCGGCACATGGTCAACCTCGAGACCGTCAACACCTATGAAGGCACCCACGACGTACACGCGCTGATCCTTGGGCGGGCACAGACAGGGCTGCAAGCTTTCTTCTGACGCGCTATTTCCTTATTGCAGGCAGGCCATTTACCCATTTTTGACACAATGGCCTGCCAAACGCTAAAGGAACAGTAACCGGATTTTACCCGGATCGGAGAGTAGTGATGAAAGATATGAGCCTAAATTTCGAGGCTGACCTTGCAGGTCTGGAGATCGCCGACTGGTTTAACCGTCTCGAAACCATCAGCGAAGATCTGGGGTATTTTGAACCTTTGGGCAAATCCCATTGCGCCGCTTTCCTTGATGCGGGCACAAAGCTTTTTGTCACATTCGAGAACGCTGAACATATCCGTAAATTCAACCCCAACGCCGAACCACGCGGGTTCCACTATGCCAAACACGAAGGCTGGTCGCACCTTGCAATCATCAGCCACACCGAAAGCTGGTTCCGCGATCTTGCGATCTACCGCTATTTCGACAGGTTGATTGACGACGGGTTCTTTGAAGATTTTGACGATGTGCTGTTCCACGGCGCCCATGGGGGCGGCTATGCAGCTGCGGCCTATTGCGTGGCCGCACCGGGATGCAACGTCTTGGCACTGCGGCCCCAAGCAACACTCGATCCACGGGTCGCAGGCTGGGAAACCCGCTACACCGACCAACGCCGCCTGTGCTTTACAGACCGCTACGGCTATGCGCCCGATATGATCGACGCAGCGAACCACGCATTTATCGCCTTTGACCCGCTCCAGCGGTTCGACGCGATCCACGCCGCCCTTTTTACCCGCGAAAACATGACGGCTCTGCGCTGCACGGGTCTGGGCAACCGCCCCGATGTGGCTCTTGATGCAATGGACGTGCACCACGACTTGATCGTCGCGGCAATGAACAAGACCCTGACCGAAGAGGCCTTCCACGACGCGATGCGCGACCGGCGGGACTACGGCCCCTATCTGCGCACGCTTTTCATGCGCATGATCCAGACAGGTCACCCTAAAATGGCAGCCAATGTCTGCGCCTATGTGCTGCGCGACAAAGAGGACCCATTCTTTGCCAAAAAGCTCAAAGAACTTAGCGACGAAGGGCATCTGCCAAGCAATCCGCTGAAGGTCAAAGTCGCCTAAACGCCCCCTTCCCCCCCCCCTCAAGACAAAAAAAAGCCGCGCTAAGAATAACTCTGCGCGGCCTTTTTTCGTCTTGGACGCAAGTTACATGTGCAGCTTGTCGCGGAACACAACAGCGGCGATGTCTTTGCGATCAATACCGATGTCGGCCAACTGGCGGTCGGACATAGCATTAAGTTGGTCAATCTGCGCGCGACGACCGCGTGCGGCAATCACTGCGTCAAAATAGGCACCAAACGCAGTTTTGAGCCGTGTCAAAACGGATGGGGCACCTGGTACGATACGTGTGTCTGTGATAAAGGCCATTTTTTGGCTCCTTTGAACTATCAATGTCGATTGATAGGCACATAAGGACATTGCTGCGGTGCAGTAGGTCTATTTCTGCATCGCAGCATTGCATTTATCGCATAGCCTTAGTTTTTGTTGCGGGCGTCCATCATTTCACGGGCAGCACCAATCAAGCGCGTGCCGAAATACCCCAAAGCCCCGCCAAGAATGACCCAAAACGTACTGCCGGAATCCAATAACGCGCTGGCAATACCTGCGCCCAACATGGCGATAATGAACGCAAGCAGTCGCGTCTCGGAGGCTTCCAACGTGATGTACTTTTCCAACTTAAGCGCCAACGGGCGGGCAACTGGCGCCTCTAGTTGTGGTGTCACAAAGCCCGCGACTATCGCGGCCAAAAATCCAAACATTGCTGTCTCCTCGTTGTCGAATTTATCTGGCGCCTGTATCTGCGGGCTCGTCCTGCGTTACAAGGGTGAAGAATCCGCATCTGGTCACCGCCAACACAAAGGTGTAATCGAAGATTATGACAGATAAGAACATCACATCCCTGACCATCCGCCAGCCAGACGATTGGCATTTACACCTGCGTGACGGAGCCATGCTGCAAGCGGTGCTTCCCGAAACCACACGGCACTTCGGGCGCGCGATCATCATGCCCAATCTGGTGCCACCCGTAGTGACCGCACAGCAGGCGACAGCCTACCGCGACCGGATCATGGCAGCCCTGCCCGACGGATCACACTTCCAGCCGTTGATGACACTTTATCTGACCGAAGACACTGACCCCGAAGATGTTGCCGCAGCGCACGCCGCAGGGATCGCCACAGCCGTCAAACTCTACCCCGCGGGGGCCACAACGAATTCCGCCTCAGGCGTATCCGACTTTACCAAAGTGCGGCCCGTTTTAGAAAAAATGGCCGAGATCGGGATGCCACTCTGCGTGCACGGTGAAGTGACCAATAGCGAAATCGACATCTTCGACCGCGAGGCTGTCTTTATTGACAAGGTGTTAAAACCACTGCGCAAAAAGACCCCTGACCTCAAAGTGGTCATGGAACACGTCACAACCCAAGACGCGGTTGATTATGTGCGCGACAGCTCGAAAAATCTGGCAGCAACAATTACGACTCACCATCTGATCATCAACCGCAATCACATCCTCGCGGGCGGCATCAAGCCGCATTATTACTGCCTGCCAGTGGCAAAACGTGAACTGCACCGCGTGGCCTTGGTGCAAGCGGCGATTTCGGGCGACAAACGGTTCTTCTTGGGCACCGACAGCGCGCCGCACACCGATCCGGCTAAGCTACAGGCCTGCGGTTGCGCGGGGTGCTTTACGGCGACCAACACCATGTCCTGCCTCGCAGAAGTCTTTGATGCTGCAGGGGCTTTGTCCAAACTAGAGGCCTTCGCATCGCTGAACGGGCCGCGCTATTACGGCTTGGACGCCAACGATCGCACAATCACCCTGACCAAAGGGGACGCTGTGCAGTATCCATCCCATATCGACACACAAGACGGCCCCGTGACCGTCTTTGAACCCGGTTTTGACCTACATTGGTCCGTCAAAGTTAACGCATAGAAAGCAGCGCACATGATTCCTTCATCCTTTCCCGCAAAAGACGAAATCGCACGCCTGACCGCAGGTATGCTCTTGGAAATCGGCGCGATTACGTTCAACGCAAAGGACCCGTTTACGCACGCTTCTGGCAAACAAGCCCCCACATATGTGGACTGCCGCAAGCTCATTTCTTATCCGCGGATAAGGTCCACTTTGATGGACTTTTTGTCGGTGACGATCATGCGCGAAGCGGGTTTTGAAGCCTTTGACAACATCGCAGGCGGCGAAACGGCGGGCATTCCATTCGCAGCCCTTGTGGCCGAACGGCTTGCCCTGCCGATGACCTATGTGCGCAAAAAGCCGAAAGGCTACGGCAAAAATGCGCGTATCGAGGGCGACATGACCGAAGGCCAGCGCGTGCTTCTGGTCGAGGATCTGACAACCGACGGCGGCTCCAAGCTCTCGTTTGTGGACGCGATCCGCGAAACCGGTGCGACCTGCTCTGCGACGGCGGTTATTTTCTATTACGGCATCTTTGCAGACGTCGAAAAAACACTCTCCGACCACGGCGTGCAGCTCTTGCACCTGTGCACATGGTGGGACGTTCTCGCCGAGGCCAAAGCACGCGGCGCCTACGATTCTGAAACCCTCGACGCAGTCGAAGCATACCTGCGCGATCCGGCAGGCTGGTCAGCAGCGCGCCAGGGATAAGCTTGCAGCGAAATAATTAAATGTTGTGGCAAGGTTAACCCCTTGGCCACATCATTTAGCCATTTCCTAGCGTTACACCACCAAATCTGCTAGGATCAGACTTATCCACAAAACATACAATTTGCGTGCTTTGCCCGCTTTTTGTAAAGAACGGCAAGCAAACTTGGGTCTGTCTGGGGAAACAAATGAACGAAGTCGCAACATTCAATGCAACAGGTGTGGCCGAGGCCAGCATCGACACGATGCCGCATTCCATTGAAGCAGAACAGCAATTGCTTGGCGCTATTCTGACCAACAACGACATCTTTGACCGCGTAGCCTCAATCGTGGGTCCAAAGCACTTTTACGATCCCGTGCACGCTCGCATCTTCGAGACGGCCGCAAACCGAATTTCCAAGAACGCGCTGGCGTCCCCTGTCACGCTCAAGACCTTTCTGGAAGACGACGAAGGCCTCAAAGAGCTGGGCGGTCCCGCCTATCTAGCCCGTCTTGCGGGCTCTGCGATTTCCGCCTTTGCAGCGGCTGACTATGCGCAGATGATCTATGACCTCGCGACCCGCCGCGAGTTGATCCAAGTGGGCCGCAACATCGCCGACAAGGCCGCCAAAATGGACGTGCTATCTGAACCGCGCGAGCAAATTGTCGAGGCAGAACAAGAGCTTTACCGTTTGGCCGAGCAAGGCTCGACCGCCTCTGGCTTCCAGTCTTTCCTAAAAGCCGTGACCGATGCCGTGGTCGTCGCCAACGCCGCCTACCAACGTGATGGCGGGCTTTCTGGTGTGTCCACCGGGCTGGTTGATCTGGATAAAAAACTCGGTGGCCTGCACAAATCCGACCTTTTGATCCTCGCGGGTCGCCCGTCGATGGGGAAAACATCGCTGGCGACCAACATCGCCTATAACGTCGCTAAGGCCTATAAAAAGGGCACCCTGCCCGACGGGTCCGAAGGTGCCGTCAACGGCGGTGTCGTGGGTTTCTATTCGCTTGAGATGTCCGCCGAACAACTTGCCGCACGGATTTTGTCGGAAGCCTCCGAAGTGAACTCTCACCAGATCCGGTCCGGCGACATGACCGAGGCCGAGTTCCGCCGCTTTGTTGATGCGGCCAAATCGCTAGAGGCCTGCCCGCTATATATCGATGACACGCCCGCCTTGCCGATCAGCCAACTCGCCGCCCGCGCCCGCCGTCTCAAACGAACACACGGGTTGGACGTGCTGATGGTCGACTATTTGCAGCTTGTGCGCGGCTCTGGCCGGTCAGAGAACCGCGTCAATGAAATCACCGAAATCACGATGGGCCTGAAGGCGATTGCCAAGGAACTGAACATCCCCGTCATCGCCCTGTCCCAGCTGTCGCGTCAGGTTGAAAGCCGTGAAGACAAACGCCCGCAACTTTCCGACCTGCGGGAATCAGGCTCGATCGAGCAGGATGCCGATGTCGTGATGTTTGTGTACCGCGAGGAATACTACAAAGAGCGCGAAAAGCCTGGTGATCACGAGATGGACAAGATCGCCTTGTGGCAAGACGAAATGGAACGCCTGCGCGGCAAAGCCGAAGTCGTGATCGGCAAGCAGCGTCACGGCCCAATCGGGTCCGTTGGTCTGTCGTTTGAAGGTCAGTTCACCCGATTTGGAAACCTTGTGCAGCCATGGCAAGGGACGCCGTCCGAAGAGTATTAATCACGCAGTCGGTGGCTTTGGTTTGTCTTTCACAAACGGGTGGATGAACTGCTTCCAATACCCTTTGGGAACATTATCCCCCACGACCCCGTAGTTTTCGGGCCAATCTGTTTCGGGTAAATGGTGCGTGCCAAACAGCCAGTCGTAGATCGGAAAGTGGCTGGCGTAGTTGATGTCAATCGCGTCGCGGTCTGATCCGTGGTGCCAGTGGTGAAAGCGCGGCGTCACAAAGAACCGTTCCAGAAAGCCTAGTTTCCAGCCGATATTGGCGTGGATAAACGACGAGTAGAAATAGACGATCAGCAGATAGCCTTGGATCGCCTCTGGCCTGAACCCGAGGGTGAACATCGGCAATGCGGTCAGGCTGCGCAGCACGGCGATTTCCATCAGGTGCATCCGTGCCCCCGCAAGCCAGTCCATCTTTTTGGTAGAATGGTGGATGGCGTGAAACCGCCACAGGAACGGCACCATGTGGAATGCGCGGTGCACCCAGTATTGCACCAAATCCGTCGCGGCCATGATGATGATCACTTGCACCAGAAACGGTAAGTTCACGATATGAATACGAAAATCATCTAATGCGACCTGCGCGTTGACCATATTAGCGGGGGCCAGAGTGATGAAACCGAGGACCTGCACCATCATCGAGCTGATCAGATAGTAGAACATGTCTTCCTGCCATTCGGGCCGAAAGACTGTTTGTTCTGACCTTGCGGGAAAGAACCGTTCCAGTGGCACAAACAAAAAGCCAACGATCAGCACGTTGATGATGAAATAATCGAGCCCGAAATAGAGGCTTTGGCTAGTGCCTCCCCCGAAGGTCGGTTGCGACGTTGCCATGAGCGAGGCCACCACCGAGATCGCCAGTGCTGTCCAGCCCAGTGTTTTGCGCGTGGACAAGATCAGGCTGATCAGGGCCAGCGCGTAACCCGCCAAAAGCACGAAGCGCAGGGCCACTGTGACCGCCCCGCTATCTTGGATGAATGCGATTTCCGGGTAAGACAGCGTTTCGGGGAACCAGCGCAAAAGCACCATCAAAAGACCCGCGAGACTGGCCAAAAGCGCCAATGCCCCTGATAGCCACCCACTGCCCAAAGGCCGCTGGTCGCGTGGTGTCTCTAACTGGTTAATAACTTTGCGTAGCACCGACATTACTCGTCTCCTGAGATTTGGTGCAGATTTGCGCGGAAAACTGCAAAAATCCATGCTGTATCTGCAATTGTTACATTTCTTGCGCCCTATGCCCCCTTGTCGCAACAGTGCTGTGCTGACAAAAGGACCCTTATGAGCACTGGACATATTTCAATCGACCTTGACGCCATTATTTCAAACTGGCGGACTTTGGATAAAATGACGACCGCCGAAACCGGCGCTGTGGTCAAAGCGGACGGCTATGGATTAGGCGCGGGCACGGTTGCCAAGGCGCTGGCTAAGGCGGGTGCGCGCAGGTTCTTTGTGGCTGTTGCCGAAGAAGGGGCCGCCATTCGCCAAGCTTTGGGATCTGGTCCAGAAATCTCGGTGTTTTCAGGCCACATGCGCGGCGACACCGACATGATCGGCGATCTTGAATTGACCCCTCTGCTGAATTCGATTGATCAGGTGTCGCGTCATTTTGAGGCCCTGCCCGGCAAGCCGTTTGGTATCCAGCTGGATACTGGCATGAACCGTCTGGGCATGGAGTGGGATGAATGGGGCGCGATTGCCGAGATCGCGCTTGCCCAACACCCGACCCTAGTCATGAGCCATCTTGCCTGTGCCGACGAACCTGATCATCCGATGAATGCCTACCAGTTGGATGTATTTCACCAGATGACCGATGGCATAACCGTGCCGCGGTCGTTGTCTGCCACAGGCGGCATCTTGCTGGGCAAGGAATATCATTTTGATGTGACCCGTCCGGGCATTGGCTTGTATGGCGGTTTGCCCTTCGCGCAGGCCAAAACGGTTGTGCAAATGGATTTGCCTGTCGTGCAAATTCGCCGTCTGGATGCGGGCGAGGTCGTGGGCTATGCCAATGCGTGGCAGGCCGAGCGCCCGAGCCGTATTGCCACTGTGTCCTCGGGCTATGCTGACGGCTTGATCCGCGCCATGTCTGATAAGGCGATGCTATATTACGGCAACGAGCCCTGCCCATTGATTGGCCGTGTCTCAATGGACCTGATCACGGTGGATGTGACGGACCTGTCGGAAGAACCGCACGCACTGACGATCTTGGGACCGCAGCAAAGCGTTGACCAATTGGCAAAGGCCGCAGGCACGATTGGCTATGAAATACTGACCTCGCTTGGTCCGCGTTATAGCCGACGCACACGTGGTGGCTGAACGGATTGAGGGTTTCGCTTCCCCCAATTCGCCAAATTATTCGTGCGAATTTGGCTAATCCGATAAGTTATCCACAGGTCGCAACGTAAAATCGTGCCGACTGTGACCTCTTAACCATGATTAGATTTTCGTGTTCTGAAAAATTGCAAAAACGAAGTGCTGTGAGGGCAAAAATAGGCGGAAAGACACCTATTTGCGCCACCAAGCTGAATATTTTGACGGATTCCTACCAATCTCGGGTGATCAGTTTGGGTGACAATTCACGGCGCTTTCCGCTGATTGTTTCGGATCTCGCACACCGTGAAAACGATCCGAAAATTCCCCCTATGGTTTAGCGGAACTATTCCGTTAAGCTTTCATTATTGCTTAAGGTTTGACTTTGGGGGAAGTAATTTGCGCTTTACGAGTACGATGTATCTGTTGTTTCGCGGTCTTCAGGGCGGCGCGATAATTGCGGTTGGCACTGGTGCGGCAGCGATGGTCATCTACACCTTTCTTTGTGTTTTCGGCGCGGCGTCCTGGTTATCACTTCCCATGGCTTTTGGTGATGTGACGTTGGTGAATTTCGGCACTTACGTTCAAATTGCTGCGACTGCCTTGATGGTGTCTGCGGCCCTGATGATCCCCACCAATATGCGTCTTCACGCGCTGGAGCGCAGCCACCGGTCGTTCCAGATTGGCATGGATGATGTCGCCCGCGCCTATCACTATTGCCATACGGCGGACCGGTCCGGCGTATTTACCATGAGTGCCGAGTTTGATGCCGTCCGCGAGCGCCTTGCCTATCTGCGCGACCACCCTGATTTGCGTCAATTGGAACCAGAAGTGATCGAAGTTGCGGCCCAGATGTCGCAACAGTCCCGTCATTTGGCCGATGTTTATTCCGACGAGAAAATCGCCCGCGCCAAGGTATTCCTTCAGCAGCGTCAGGAAGAAGCCGAGAAACAGCAAGATATGATCGTTGACGCCCTGCATACCACGCAAGAGCTGCGTAAATGGGCGCAGCAGGTTGATCTAGAAGAAAGCGTTGTTGCCTCCCAGCTAGATCAATTGGATGAAAAGCTGCAAGCGATCCTGCCCGGTCTGGGGTATAAATTGAGTAAAGCTGAGGACAATGTTGTGAGTTTGGCCCAAAAGCCTGCGGCCGAGTAACCCTGCATGTTGAGACTGGTTTTAATTGCAGCCAACCTTGCGTTGTTGGTTGCCTTTCCGATTGCGTGGTTTGCCCCCTTGATGCGTGCAGGTATTTTGCCGCTGTTCAAGCTGTCCGAGATTAGCGTTATTTCGGGTCTGCAAAGCCTTTGGGGCAGTGATGTGTTTTTGGCGTTGGTCGTGACGGTATTCGCGCTTTTTGCCCCGTATCTCAAGACAATCGGGCTGGCGTTGATCCATTTTGACCTGCTGTCCCCCAAATTGCTGCCTGTGATGTCCTGGCTCGGCAAGCTGGCGATGGCGGATGTGTTTTTGATCGCGCTTTACATTGTGCTGACCAAGGGCGTGGGCATCGGCAAAATCGAGACCGCTTACGGGTTGTATCTGTTTACGGCTTGTATCCTTTTGTCGATTGTCATTTCAGCCCTGACCCCGCGCATCATTGGCCCCAAACCTGCGGCGTAATCTTTGCCCATTGCCAGCGCATGGTTAATGGGGCAAAACGGGAACATGGCAAAGCAAAAGATATATTCCTGCACCGAATGCGGCGCGTCTCATACCAAGTGGTCAGGCCAGTGCGACGCCTGTAACGCTTGGAATTGTATTCAAGAAGACAAGCCCTTGGGCACGGGTCCTGCCAAGAAGTCGCTGGGCGGTATGCGCGGCAAGCAGATCCCGCTGACTGATTTGGCCACGACCGAGGCCCCACCGCCGCGCACGTTTTCGGGTGTCGGCGAGTTGGACCGCGTTTTGGGCGGCGGGTTGGTCAAAGCCTCTGCCCTGCTGGTGGGCGGTGATCCCGGTATCGGGAAATCGACGCTCTTGTTGCAGGCTGCCGCACGGTTTGCCCGCAACGGCCTGAAGGTGCTTTATATTTCGGGCGAGGAATCGACCAATCAGATCCAGATGCGTGCGCAGCGGTTGGGGTTGACGCAAAGCCCTGTGAAGCTGGCGTCCGAGACCAATTTACGCGATATTTTGACAACTCTAGAGACCGAAAAGCCTGATCTGGCGATTATCGATTCGATCCAGACCATGTGGGCCGATAATGTCGATAGCGCCCCCGGATCGGTGTCACAGGTCAGATCGTCTGCCCATGAGCTGACGACCTTTGCCAAGACCCACGATATGTCGGTGATTATGGTGGGCCATGTGACCAAAGACGGGTCGATTGCAGGCCCCCGTGTCGTTGAACATATGGTCGATACGGTGCTGTATTTTGAAGGCGAGCGTGGGCATCAGTTCCGCATTTTGCGCTCGGTCAAGAACCGGTTTGGCCCTGCCGACGAGATCGGTGTGTTCGAGATGACGGGTAAAGGGCTAGCCGAGGTTAAAAACCCGTCGGCGCTATTCCTGACAGATCGTGGCAAACCAAGTGCGGGGTCGGTGGTTTTTGCGGGCATTGAAGGCACGCGCCCGATGCTGACCGAAATCCAAGCGCTGGTCGCCCCGTCACCACATAGCCAACCCAAACGGTCCGTTGTCGGGCTGGATAGTGGCAGGTTGGGGATGATCCTTGCGGTGTTAGAATCGCGCTGCGGCGTGCCGTTCACGGGGCTGGATGTCTACCTGAATGTGGCGGGCGGGATGAAGATAAACGATCCTGCCGCTGATCTGGCCGTCGCCGCCGCACTTGTTTCAGCCCGCGAAGACGCGCCATTACCCGCCGAAGCTGTGGTATTTGGGGAAATAAGTCTCTCTGGAGCGCTAAGACCAGCGGTTCAGACCGAAAATAGATTGAAAGAAGCGCAAAAACTTGGTTTTACGTCCGCAATCACACCGCAACAGACCAAGAAGGTCGCGGTGGCGGGGCTGACCTTGCGGCAATCGCAAGACTTGGCCACGTTTGTTGAAGACATATTTGGGGAACGTGGCCCCGAAAAGTAAAAAGTGAGAGACGCGCATGGAAGGTTTCACAATTATCGACGGGGTCGTCGCTGCTGTGATCGTTGTTTCGGCACTGCTGGCGTATAGCCGTGGTTTCGTGCGCGAGGCGATGGCGATTGCGGGCTGGATCGGGGCGACAATCCTTGCGTTCATCTTTGCAGATACAGTGCAGCCGATCATACGCGGATTGCCCGTTATTGGTGACTTTATCGGTGATAGCTGTGAGTTGTCGATCATCGCATCCTTTGCTGCGGTATTTGCGGTCGCTCTGGTAGTCGTGTCGATCTTTACGCCTCTGTTTTCCAGTCTGGTGCAACGCTCTGCATTGGGCGGTCTCGACCAAGGGTTCGGGTTCTTGTTTGGTGTGCTGCGCGGCATCTTGTTGGTCGCGGTTGCGTTCTTTGTTTATCAAACTGTACTCTCTACTCAGAAGATCGACATGGTTGAAAACAGCCGCTCTGCCAAAGTATTCGGCAAAATGACAGGCCAGATTGAAGACCGCGACCCAGAGGCTGCATTGGGCTGGATCACAACCCAGTATGAGCAGCTTGTCGGCACGTGTGGCGCGGCTGAATAACACGCTTGGACTTGTAGATTTGAATTGCCGTGATACCCAGTCGGGCATCACGGCAATTTTCATTTAAGAGGCCAGCTATGTCCGACACCCCCCCTTATGATCC
This sequence comes from Loktanella sp., assembly GCA_024686085.1. Classification (GTDB taxonomy): domain Bacteria; phylum Pseudomonadota; class Alphaproteobacteria; order Rhodobacterales; family Rhodobacteraceae; genus Yoonia. The sequence continues at coordinate 15,673 of JAIBDT010000028.1, read as the reverse complement.
GTCTGCCGAGGGCGCGCAGATGCGCTTTGACGGGCGTATGTCCTATAATGATTATCTTGGGCTGGATTTGGTGCTGGAGGCGCAGAAGCCGCGAACAAGCACCCATGACGAGATGCTTTTCATCATCCAGCACCAGACCTCAGAGTTGTGGATGCGCTTGGTGCTGCATGAATTGGCCACCGCACGCCAGTCGATTGCTGACGGACAGTTGCAGCCTGCGTTCAAAATGTTGGCGCGGGTCGCCAAAATCTTTGAACAGCTTAACAACGCTTGGGATGTGCTGCGGACGATGACACCAAGTGAATATACCGCGTTCCGCGATGATCTGGGCCAGTCGTCGGGATTTCAGTCATGGCAATACCGGCTGATTGAATTCACCCTTGGCAATCGCAATCACGCGATGCTGCAACCCCATGCGCACAGGCCCGACATCATGGCCAAGCTAGAGGCCGAGTTGGCGCAGCCTTCGCTTTATGATGTCGCGATTGATGCGCTGCGTGCCGCGGGCTTGGACGTGCCCCCAGCATTCGAGACCCGCGATGTCACCCAAGCCCATGTCTTTGACGAGGGCGTAATGCAGGCATGGACGGCGGTCTACCGCGACCCGCATGCCCATTGGGCCTTGTACGAGCTGGCCGAAAAGCTGGTCGATCTGGAAGACTACTTTCGCAGGTGGCGCTTTAACCACGTAACAACGGTTGAGCGTGTGATCGGGTTCAAACGCGGCACTGGTGGCACGGGGGGTGTCAGCTATCTGCGCCGCATGTTGGACGTCGAGCTTTTCCCCGAACTTTGGCGTTTGCGCACAGAATTGTGACGCAAGCAGAAATCAGCCCATATAGGCGGGTGACATAGGCGTCCGTAGCCCTTAAGAACAACCGCAATGCACACCCCTCGGAGTCGGAGCTGCCCGCCTTGTCCCATCAGATGCCCCCCGCCCATCCTTTTGACGATGATAAACTGCGGGAGGAGTGTGGCGTGTTCGGCGTTGTCGGCGTCACCGAAGCCGCAAATTTTGTAGCCCTTGGCCTTCATGCCTTGCAACACCGTGGACAAGAGGCTGGCGGGATCGTCACGCACGACCCTGTCAACGGCTTTAACCAGCAGCGCCGCATGGGCCTTGTGCGCGATAACTTTACCTCACCTGATATGATCGCATCCCTGCCCGGCCCGATCGGGATTGGCCATGTGCGCTATTCCACGGCAGGGTCCAAGGGCCAGACCGCCCTGCGCGATGTGCAGCCGTTCTTTGGCGAATTCTCGATGGGTGGTGCGGCGATCGCTCACAACGGCAATATCACCAATGCTGACGCGCTGCGCCGCGAGTTGATTGACCGTGGCTCGATCTTTCAGTCCTCATCGGACAGTGAGTGCATCATTCACCTGATGGCGCGATCTATGGGCCAGAACATTCCTGACCGTATGGAAGAAGCTTTGCGCAAGGTCGAAGGCGCGTTCTCTATCGTTGCCATGACCCGCACCAAGCTAATTGGTTGCCGCGACCCGTTGGGCGTGCGCCCGCTGGTCTTGGGCAAAATCGGCGATGGCTGGGCCTTGGCGTCCGAGACCTGCGCGCTGGATATCATCGGCGCCGAGTTTGTGCGCGAAATCGCCCCGGGTGAGATGGTTGTCATTAACGATAAAGGGGTTCAAAGCCACTTTCCGTTCCGTCCTGCCAAGTCCCGTTTCTGCATTTTTGAGAACGTCTATTTCTCGCGCCCTGACAGTATCTTAGGCGGCAAGTCCGTTTATGAAATCCGTGAAAACATTGGTCGCGAACTGGCGAAAGAGGCCCCTGTTGACGCTGATCTTGTTTGCCCCGTGCCTGACAGTGGCACCCCAGCCGCGATTGGCTATTCGCTGGAATCGGGCATCCCTTACGCGATGGGCATTATCCGCAACCAATATATGGGTCGCACATTTATCGAGCCGACGGAATCCATTCGTAATATGGGTGTGCGCCTAAAGTTGAACGTCAACCGTGCCTTGATCAAAGGCAAACGTGTCATTCTTGTCGACGACAGTGTTGTGCGCGGCACGACATCCCGCAAAATCAAGGAAATGATCCTTGATGCGGGCGCGGCCGAAGTCCATTTCCGCATCGCGTCCCCGCCCACCGCGTGGCCGTGTTTCTACGGTGTCGATACGCCCGAGCGTGAAAAGCTACTGGCCGCGACTATGACCGAAGACGAGATGCGCGATCATTTAGGTGTTGATAGTTTGAAATTCATCTCGCTTGATGGTCTTTATCGCGCCTCTGGCGAAGCCAATGGTCGTGACGCGAAATCCCCTGCTTTCTGTGATGCATGTTTCTCGGGCGAATACCCTGTGAAGCCGTCTGACATGATCGCAAAAGGGTTCAAACCGAAAGCCGCCGCAGAGTAACATCATGAAAACAGCATTGATCACAGGCGCCTCGCGCGGATTGGGCGCGGCGATGGCCGTGGCTTTGGCCCCGACGCACCACATTATCGCGGTCGGCAAGACCACCGGCGCACTAGAAGAGATCGACGACCTGATCCAAGCGGCGGGCGGGCAAGCGACCCTTGCGCCGATGGACATCACCGTTGACGCCGCCATGCAGCAGCTTTGCCGTTCGATCTATGACCGCTGGGGCAGTCTTGACTTATGGATTCACACGGCGGTTCATGCCGCCCCCTTGGCCCCTGCGGGCCATATCGGCCCCAAAGACCTTGCCAAATCCATGACGATCAATGTCGAGGCCACGGCCCGCCTGATTGGTTACGTGGGTCCATTGTTGGGCAAAGACGGCCACGCGGTGTTTACCGATGATCCACGCGGTGGCGCACAGTTCTTTGGTGCATATGGTGCGACAAAGGCCGCACAGATCGCGCTTGCGCGGTCATGGCAGGCCGAGTCTGAAAAGACAGGCCCGCATATCCATATCGTCACGCCAAACCCGATGCCAACTGCGACCCGCGCACGGTTTTATCCTGGCGAAGATCGTAACCCACTGGCGTCCCCCGCATCAGAGGCCGCACGGCTTTTGAGCGCATTACCGATTTAAGGAACCCCCATGTCCGCAACGATAACCGACCTTCTCGATGCGGCCCATAAGTCTGCGGAAACGCTGACGAAACCTGCGCAGATTGAGGCCGCCTGTGTTGAACTCGCCGCCGCTTTTGAAGCGCGGATGCAGCACCATTTCAAGCGCGGTCCGTTTTATAAAAAGCTGCATAAGCTGTTGATCGAAAGTGGGAATACTGATCTTGGCACCAAGGTTCACCAATACGCCACCGCTGTCAGCGTTATAAAACACGGCCCCGGTGCCAGCTACCGCGAGTTGAAAACGATCGCCGATCTGCCGTTTGACATTCGCGTCCCCGCCGCCGAGCCACACACGCTTGTCGACGTCACGACAGGCAACTTTTTCGCGAATCTCGTCGAGACATTAGAACAAGCACATAACTTTCTTGAGAACCGCGAAACGTCCGCCTCGTGATATTAGTAAATTATGGACTACATCCCGACCCGCCCAAATTTGCAGAAACTTGAAACCCTCGTTTGGGAGCATTTTAAAGATGTTCCAATGCCAGAAGACCACTTCACCAGCTGGCTACCGAACTATCGCCAAGAATTTGAGCGTTCCAATTCCCTCAACCTTGAAACGGCAACCTTTGCCGACATCGAAAACATCTATGAAAGCAATACTTTCTATCGGTCCACAGGCCGAAAATACCGTTTTCCGCGCATGTTCTCTCTGGTCCTAAGGCTCGGTCAAAAGGCGATGTTTAGAGACTTCGCAGGCGCGTTCTTTGGAGTTCCGACCTGTTGTGACATGCCTAAGGCCTTTCAAGACTACTCGATCGGTCAAAAATATTGTGTTTGGCTCGCTTTGGACGGCTTCGACCTACATTACGGAACAATTAACCTTTATGATCATGAGGCCAAAGAAATAAACGATCGCAAAAACTTAAGTTTAAAGGTCGTAGATCAACAGTCGGTCGAAATCCTGAGCGAGAATCTTTTTGGAACTTCCATACCGCCAATGGACGCGATCCGCACGTTTGCCAAAGACGTCTGTGACTAACTCTGCCCAATTCAAAACCCAAAATATGCGAACCCAGCCTTAACCCACTAAATCTAGAATGCTACGCTTGCCCCAATCCCCGCATCACTTTAGGGATATACTAACAGTAAAAGGCAGGCCCATGCGCATTCTCATAACCAACGACGACGGTATCAACGCACCGGGCCTCAAGACCTTGCATGCCATTGCCACCGATCTTGCAGGTGCTGACGGCGAGGTCTGGACTGTCGCCCCTGCGTTTGAGCAATCGGGCGTTGGCCATTGCATCAGCTACACCCACCCCACGATGATCGCCCAGCTGGGCGAGCGGCGGTTTGCCGCCGAGGGGTCTCCTGCTGATTGTGTGCTGGCTGGTCTGTATCATGTCATGAAAGACGCCCGCCCCGATCTGGTGCTCTCGGGCGTCAATCGTGGCAATAATGCTGCTGAAAACACGCTCTATTCTGGCACCATTGGTGCGGCAATCGAGGCGGCTTTACAAGGTATCCCCGCCGTCGCGCTGAGCCAGTTTTACGGCCCTGACAACAAAGACCTTGATGATCCGTTTGAGGCTTCGGCCCAGCATGCTGTCAAGACGCTGCGTGCTTTGCTGGATCAAGGTGTCTGGCAGCAAGATGCGGATTATTCGATTTTCTACAATATCAACTTTCCGCCCGTGCCTGCGAGTGCTGTTAAAGGCACCAAGGTTGTGACCCAAGGCCGACGCAAGGGTGTGAATTTTTCAGTTCAAGCAGATACCTCGCCTTCGGGTCGCGATTTTCTGTGGGTTCGTGGCGGACCGCAACATGGTGCGACTGCCCAAGGCACGGACGCGCAGGCAAACCTTGACGGGTTTATCTCGATAACCCCAATGCGTGCCGATCTGACGGCTCATGATATCATGAATGATCTCAAAGGTTTAGATGCGTGACAAGCACTGCAGAAACCAAGATGCAGTTTCTTTATGCGCTCCGCTCCAAGGGCGTCACAGATACCGCTGTCTTGACCGCGATGGAACGTGTTGATCGTGCATCGTACGTCAAAGGCATCTTTTCAGACCGTGCTTATGAAGACATGCCGCTGCCGATTTCGTGTGGCCAGACGATTAGTCAGCCATCAATTGTTGGCATCATGACCCAAGCGTTGAAGGTCACCAATCGTGACAAGGTGTTAGAGATCGGCACTGGCTCTGGCTATCAGGCGGCGATCCTCGCGCAACTGGCCCGCAGGGTTTATACAGTTGATCGCTATAAGCGTTTGGTAGATGAAGCCCGCGATATATTCGCAGCGCATGACATTACCAACATCACCGCCTTCACTGCCGATGGTAGCCACGGGTATAGCGAACAGGCCCCGTTTGATAAGATCCTTGTCACGGCCGCCGCAGAAGACCCGCCAGGCACCTTGCTGGCCCAATTGCGCGTGGGTGGCATCATGGTTTTGCCTGTTGGGCAGTCCGATACCGTGCAAAGCCTGATCCGCGTCACCCGCACCGAGACGGGCTATGATTACGAAGAGTTACGCTCGGTCCGTTTTGTGCCCTTGCTTGAAGGCCTTGGCGCGGACTAAAACGAATTACGTGGTGAGAACCCTACCAACCTTGGGCCGCCGATTAACGAGGAGACGCAGACATGAGTATGAAACAGGTTTTGATGACAGGTGCCGCGATTGGTTTGCTAACCGCTTGCGATAAGCCGTTTGACTTTGATCTGCGCGATATGGCCCGTGGGTTTGATACCAGCCAAGCGGTGGCCGATATGCCCGCCCGCCCCCGTCCAGATGACCGTGGTGTGATCTCTTATCCCAATTATCAAGTTGTTGTCGCCAAGCGCGATGACACAATGGCCACGATTGCCGCCCGACTTGGTTTGAATGCCGATACGCTCGCCCGCTACAACGGTGTTGGCGTTGACGTGAAGCTGCGCCGTGATGAGCTGGTCGCTTTGCCGACCCGCGTGGCCGAGCCTACCCCTGCCACAGGTGCCGCCCAGACCGGCCCGATTCAAGCGGCCCCGCTGGATGTGACAGCGATTGCGACGACAGCTCTGGACCGCGCGGGTCCGCAGGCCCCTGTTGCCGCCGCCCCAATGAATGTCGCCGTGCCGACACCGCAAGCCGGACCAGAACCTATTCGCCACAAGGTCGCTACTGGCGAGACCGTCTATTCCATTGCCCGCCTTTACAGTGTCCCAGTCAAAGCGATTTCCGAGTGGAACAGCCTTGCGCCTGATCTGTCGGTGCGTGAAGGGCAGTTCCTGTTTGTACCGCAAAACGGGCAAAAGGCTCCTGTGCAGCCAGTTGTTGAGGTCGCAGCCCCTGCGCCCGGTGCGGGTAGCGTAACGCCTGTGCCGCCAAGTGCCGCAGCCCCGTTGCCTGCGGTCGAGCCGTCAAAGCCGATCCCTGTCGCTGATGTCCCGAAGGCCCCTGATTTAGGCACACCGACCCCTGCTGCAGCCCCTGCACCATCTGCAAACGCCCGTTTGTCGATGCCTGTGCAAGGCACGATTATCCGCGAATATGCGGCTGGTCGCAACGAGGGCATAGATATCGGTGTTGCTGCTGGCACAGCAGTGAAATCCGCCGCAAGTGGTACGGTTGCTGCGGTTACGACTGACACAAGTGGCGTCGCGATTGTTGTGATCAAACACCCAGATGGTCTGTTGACGGTTTATACAAACCTCGAAGGTCTCAGCGTTGCAAAAGGCGATAGTGTTTCCAAGGGGCAGACCATCGGCAAAGTCCGTGCGGGCGACCCCAGCTTTGTTCACTTTGAGGTCCGTCGCGGGCTGCAATCTGCCAACCCTGCCGACTTTTTGTAATCACGCCCTAGCGCAGGGTGACGCCGCGTCGCCCTGCAAGGTCGGTGAAATATTGCCATGCCACACGGCCTGATCTACTGCCACGTGTTGCTTGCCATTCGATAGCCTCTGCCCGCAGGGTTGCATCATCAATATCGACCCCATGCGCATCGCAGTAGCCTCGGATCATCGCCAGATACTGGTCTTGGTCGCATGGGTGGAAGCCCAGCCAGAGACCAAAACGGTCGGAGAGCGATACTTTTTCCTCGACCGCTTCGCCTGCAGAAATCGCGGTCGAGCGTTCATTTTCGATCATGTCGCGTGGCATCAGGTGGCGCCGGTTCGAGGTCGCATAAAGCACCACGTTTTCGGGCCGCCCTTCGATCCCGCCGTCCAAAACCGCCTTGAGGGATTTATAATGCGCGTCGTCGTTCCCGAATGACAGGTCATCACAGAACAAGATGAACCGCTCGGATCTGCCGCGCAGCATGTTCAGGCAACGCCCGATGCTGGGCAGGTCTTCGCGCTGTACTTCGACGATTTTCAAATCTTCATGCGATGCGTGAACTGCACCATGCACCGCCTTGACTAGGCTGGATTTTCCCATGCCTCGAGATCCCCACAAAAGCGCATTATTTGCGGGCAAGCCTCTGGCGAATTGAGTTGTGTTTTTCAGCAGTGTATCGCGTGATCTGTCGATGCCCACGAGCAGTTCCACGGCCACGCGGTTGACCCGCAACACGGGGTCCAGCCGATCCGGATCGGGATGCCAGACAAACGCTGAAGCGGCCCCAAAGTCGGGGGCCGCTTGTGGTGCGGGGCTGATACGTTCAAGCGCCGCTGCGATCCGTTTGAGCGGCTTCACAGGTTTGGCTCGTCGTTACCGTCCTCGTCTTCGTCCCACAGACCTTCTGAGCGCAGCTTGGCTTCGCGGGTGCGGTCGATGCGGGCGACGAGTTGGATCGAGACTTCGTAGAGCCCGTAGACTACGACGAACAGGATAACCTGAGAAATCACATCGGGTGGGGTCGCTAGGGCTGCCACGATCAGGATGCCGACCATTGCGTATTTGCGTGTGCCGCGCAGGCCGCGTGCCGAGACGAGCCCTGCTTTGCCCATGAGCGTCAGTAGCACAGGCAGTTGGAAACACAGCCCGAAGGCCACGATGAATTTGATTGTCAGCGAAAGATAGGCCTTGGCCGACCCTTGGAAGATGATCCCTGCGGCCACGGTGGATGCCCCTGCGTCAGAGGTCAGCACGTTTTCTTGTTGGAACCCCAAGAAGAATCCGAAGGCCAGTGGTGTGATGACGTAGTAGGCAAAGGCCGCGCCAAGCAGGAACATGAAGGGCGATGCAATCATGAACGGCAGGAACGCACCCTTTTCGTTCTTATAGAGGCCTGGTGCCACGAAGCGCCAAAGCTGGTAGCTGATGATTGGAAAGCCCAAGACCAGACCACCCAAAAGCGAGATGGAAATGGCCACAAAGAAGCCTTCCTCCAACGCGATGAACTGCAGGTCGCAGTCCTGTCCGCGCACGGCCAAGGCATCACACAGCGGTTCGGTCAGAAAGTTAAAGACCGGATTCCAAACGGTAAAACAAATGATCATGCCCACGATGAACGCGAGGACCGATTTGATCAGCCGTTCGCGTAATTCGGTCAGATGCTCCATCAACGGGGCAGAGCTGTTTTCCATTTCGTCGTGCGTGCTCATGCGTCACCCTTGGGCTTGGCCGCTGGTTTTTTGGCGGCGGGTTTCTTGGCAGCAGGTTTTTTAGCGGCGGGTGTTTTGGCGGGTGCCTTTTTCGCTGCGGGTTTTGGTGCCGCTGGTTTTGGCGCAGCCGCAGGTTCTGCAGCGGCCGCGGCTTCGCGGTCTTTGCGGGCCGCGGCGGCCTTTGCCATGGCATCTGATGCTTTGGCTTTGGCCGCAGCGCGTTCCTCGCTCAGTGCTTGGGTCGCGGGGCCTTTGGTGATGCCCGTAGCTTCGCGGATTTTATCGACCCCGAACTTTTGAGGGTTCGCCGCAGCCTTGAGACTGCTGGAAATGTCTTTCATCCCAGAATCGTCGGCCGCAGCTTCCATGGCCCGGCTAAACTCGCGGGCCATGCCACGCGCCTTGCCCGTCATCTGCCCCATCGTGCGGAACATTCCGGGCAAATCTTTTGGGCCGATCACGATCAGCGCCACAATGGCGACTAGCACCATTTCGCTCCAGCCTAGGCCAAACATCAGCGTATTCCCTTAGTTGGGGTTGGTTCAGGCTTTGTCTTTTTCGTCAGCAGGTGTGACGTCTTTTGCTTCTTCGATGCCCGCTTCAAGTTCGGACTTGCTTTCGTCGACGCCTTTCTTGAACGCAGTGATGCCTTTGCCAACTTCACCCATCAAAGACGAGATTTTGCCGCGCCCGAATAGCACCAACACAACAACTGCAATCAGTAGTAGACCCGGCAAACCAATATTATTCAGCATTTCATTTCTCCTTTACGCAAACCGCCCAAGTGCAGCGCGTCACATTATCTGCGTTAGAAATAGCCACAGATTGGCGCCGATGAAAGGCGCAAAACCCCTTTTATTGCAGGCAAATGACGAATATTGTGACAAAAACTTGTCAGTTGCAAGAAAATTGACAAAACTATTCACGCAACACAAGGAATCACTTATGCGCCGCGCCGACCGCCTGATGGCATTGATCCAAGTCCTGCGCGACGGTGCGCTGCATAAGGCCGCTGACTTGGCGAAGGCCACGGATGTGTCGCTGCGCACCATCTACCGCGACATGGAGACGCTTGCCGCCTCGGGTGTGCCGATTGAGGGCGCGCGCGGGATTGGCTACCGCGTTACGGCCGCAATCACGCTGCCACCGTTGAACCTGACGATGACAGAGGTTGAGGCGTTACACATCGGGTTGCTGGCTGTCGGACAAAACGCTGACGACGAGCTATCGGCGGCGGCTAAATCGCTCGCAAAGAAGTTGGACGCGGTCATGCCAGAGGACCGCAGCCGCGCGCCCAAAGGCCATACCTTTGCGGTCTATCCTTTTGCGGATGCCGCCCGTGGATTTCAATATCTGCCAATGATCCGCCAAGCGATCCGCACCCGCCAAAAACTGCGCCTGACATTAGCGGACACCGAACAGACCGTGCGTCCGTTGCAGCTGGATTATTGGGGTCGATTATGGACCTGTGTGGTCTGGAATGAGCTGACCCGCGACTTTGCTGAGTTGCGCGTTGATCAAATTAGCGCGCTTGCGGTGTTGCCCAGCCTGTTTGTCGATGAAGCGGGCAAGTCGCTTGCGGATTTTAACGCCCGCTAGGTCTTGATGGTCCCAGAGGTTTCGGGCGCAAGCCACGTCGCTGGGTCACACAACGGCCGGAAGTAGGCGATCATCCGCCCTTCGTTCGGCGCGTGCCCGTCCCAAGGCGCAACGCCATGGATCAGATGACGATGCAAAATGACCGCCTCTCCGACCACGGTCGGGATTTCCAGGCGCGCACAGCGATCAAACACTTCGCGCCGCGCCTCTTGGTAGACCTCTGTGACATCCAGGTCACCGTAGCCTTGCGGTGCAACCCCTTCAAAAGCCTTGGCAAACGCGGCCTGCATAATCAGATGGCTTCCTTCCCAGACAACCAAAGGACTGGCCGCGGCCTCATTAAGTGCGATCCCCAAAACGAATGCATGCGGTTCGCGCAAATGCCGGCGTTTTTTGGGCCCTTCGGGCAAAAGTCCGTCCATATGGGCCGCGTCACGCTTCACCCGAAACAGATGCGCAGCCTCGGTCTCGTCCGCGTCCCGCTTGGGGTAATCGGGATAGACGATGGAAACTTGCGCCGCGTGCCATGTGTTATGCATCTCGGCAAAGGGCATCGGCACACCATCCACCGACCCGTCGGGCGCATTGGGCAAAACGTCGACCCCGACAAACCACGTGCCACCGTGGCGGCGCTCTGAGGTATCTAGCTGTAGCGCGGCCTTTCGTGCGGCGACTGCCCAGCAGGCAACTGCCGGATCAAAACTACGCACATCATAGCCCGAGTTTACCAACCAAATGCCTTTCGTAGCATATTGAGTGCGACCAAAATCAAGAACAGCCCGAACACCCGTTTCAGCGGTTTCGGGTCCATCCGGTGTGCAAGGGCCGCCCCCCAAGGCGCAGTGATCAACGTCATTGCGACCACAAGCGTAAAGGCGATCATGTTTACCGCCCCGATGGAATATGGCGGTGCCACAGCCATATCCACGGTCATAAAGCCGATCACGGATGGCACGGCGATAATCACCCCGAACCCAGCAGCGGTAGCCACAGCGCGGTGGATTGGCACGCCGAACAAGGTCATCGTCGGCACCCCGAAAGACCCACCACCGATCCCCATCAGGACCGAAAGGAAACCGATTACGGGTGAAAAACTGATCCGCCCAAAGCCTGTTGGCATGGTTTCACCCAACCGCCAGTGCATTTTGCCGAAGGTCATATAAAGCCCGACCGCAATGCCAAGCCCGCCAAAGATCATCTGCAGCTCGCTTGATCGCAGGGACGACGCGGTAAAGAACCCGATGATTGCACCGATGACAATGCCGGGTGCCCATCCGCGCAGGATGTCCCAATCAACCGCGCCCTTTTTATTGTGCGCCATGACGGACCTGATGGAAGTGACGATGATTGTCGCCAAGGATGTCCCGAGACACATTTGCATCAGCTGCGGGCTGTCGTAGCCAAGCCCTTGAAAGGCAAAGAAGAACGCAGGCACCAAGACGATCCCGCCGCCCACACCCAGAAGTCCAGCCAAGACGCCTGCAAAGGCACCGATTACGAGTAGCAAGGCACCCATGCCCAAAATCAAAGTCATATCCATGATATTTCCGCCTTAGATAACGTAGGACAAAGCCTGCAAAACTGTTTGCGCATCCGCGCCGTCGCGATGTGCGTTCTCGGACAGATAGCGCCGCCACATCCGTGCGCCCGCCTTGCCCTGAAACAACCCTAGCATATGACGCGATACTTGATGCAAGCGTCCTCCTGCTGCGATGTGATCTGTTATATGCGGCACCATTGCATGCACGACCTCATGCGCTGTCCGCGCCAAGCCGCCGCCAAAGATCAATCTGTCCGCATCCAGCAACACGGTTGCAGGGCTGTGATAGGCCGCCCGCCCGATCATGACACCGTCGAGGCCGGATTCAAGAAAGCCGAGCGTTTCGTTCAGCGTCGTGATGCCGCCATTCACCGACAGGTGCAGATGCGGGAACATGCCTTTCATCTCGTGGACCAGAAGGTAGTCGAGCGGCGGCACATCGCGGTTTTCTTTGGGTGACAGGCCTTGCAGCCATGCTTTGCGCGCGTGAATCGTAAAGCGGTCGCAGCCTGCCGCACTGACACGGGCCAGAAAGTCGGGCAGGATTTCAGAAGGCGTTTGATCATCAACCCCGATCCGGCATTTGACTGTCACGGGCACAGTGACAGTGTTCCGCATCGCCGCCACACAGTCTGCGACTAGGGCTGCGTTTTCCATCAAGACCGCACCGAATGACCCTGATTGCACGCGGTCAGACGGGCAGCCGCAGTTCAGATTGATTTCCGCATATCCCATGTCCGCGCCGATTTTAGCGGCCTCTGCCAGATGTGCGGGATTTGATCCGCCGAGCTGCAACGCCACAGGATGTTCAACAGGTGAAAACCCAAGCAAGCGGTTCCGGTCGCCGTGGATCACAGCGGGAGCTGTGACCATTTCTGTATAGAGCAAAGCGTGTTGCGACATCTGCCGATGGAAATATCGACAATGCCTGTCGGTCCAATCCATCATAGGAGCTACCGAAAGACGGGCCGCGTAAGCTACGGAATTCATTTCACAATCCAAAAATGAATAGTGCCTATTTCCGTGTTTTTAGAGACTAATTGCACGTTTATTGCACTTTCGCTGAATGTCTGGTTAATATGGCCCGAACATTAATCTGCACGGATATTGAACGGATGGCAACGATAGTTAGAACCCCCGCTGGAACCTATCGCGCCCAAGTGCGCAGACGTGGTGTTAGCAAGTCTGCAACCTTCGCCCGCAAGCTAGACGCACAAGCCTGGGCGGCAGGGATGGAAAGCGCCGTCGGCACAACAATCGGCAAGATCACCCCGCCAGCATCGATGACGTTGGCAGACGTAATCGACGCTTACGTTGAGCAGGTTCCGATCGGGCGCACAGCCAAGTTCAACCTAACCCGAATCAAGGCCATCATTGGCGACACCAGCATCAAGAACCTGTCGGGCGTTACGATGACAAAATACGTTGATATGCGCCTCTCAGAAGGCATTACGGGCGCAACACTCGCCGGAGACCTATCAATCCTCTCTAGCGCGCTAAAATGGGCCTCTACGGTGAAGCAATTGGACATCCATGCCAATATAGCAGCCGACGCGAGGGCTGGGCTGACATCTCGCCGTATTAGCACCCGATCGAAAGAGCGTGACCGCATACCGACCGATGACGAACTGGCCCGCATATATGCCACCCTTGAAGACAACCCGCGCCAAATCATCCCTGTCGCGCAGATCGCCAGGTTCGCAGCTATCAGCGCAATGCGGCTTGCAGAGATAACCGGCATCCAGATTGAGAATATCCGCTGGAACGAGGGCGCGGTTTTCCTGGTCGCAAGAAAGCATCCAACCAGGAAAGATCGGAACGACCAGCTTATCCCAGTGCCGCCCGAAGGCATGGACATTCTGCGGCAGGTCGTCGGCGATAGATCCAGCGGACCCGTCTGGCCATATGATCCGCGCAGCGTATCGACAGCGTGGCGCAGAGCCTGCAAAGCCGCCCGTATAACGCCAGAGGTGCGGTTTCACGACCTCAGGCACCTGGCGCTAACAAGATTGGCCGCGCTGGGCCTCAGTACACCACTTTTGCGGGCTGTCAGCGGTCACACCGATCTCAAATCCCTATCCAGATATGTGAACCTGTCGCCAAATGATTTCCATAAAGCGTTAAATAAAGCGCGCAGTCAGGTTGACTGAACCTTCCTTTAACGTCATTTAGGAGGAACGGACGGAAGGCTGAACCGTTGCAAAGATACCTGTGAGCACGCTAACGGCAGGTTGAGCAAATCAAAACAGCAGTTCCAGAAATGGAACGAGGGCGTCATAGAAAAGGCAGCTACCGCCGCGCCCACCCAGTAGCAAGAGCACGGAGACCCTTCTTTTGCGGCAAAGTCCGCCATTGGTGCTTTATGTCTACCCATCTCAATACCTTTCTACTCAAAAACGAACTACTTCCAGAAGCCGATTTGCAGGCTCTGATGAACTGGACCGACAGCACGCTGGAAGCCCGGCGCGGGCGCGGTCAGATGCCCCCATACCTGTCGCGAGGCAAGGTGCGCCTCTACCGTTACGTCGATGTGATGGAGTGGTTTGAAAGCGACGCTTTGCTCTCGGTCTATGAGACCAAGTCAAAGCGCATCACCGCTGATCTACTTAAATAACAAACCCCGCCGCAGGAGATTAAGATGCGACGGGGCCTGATGTTGTGGTGCTTATACCCAGGCACTTTATACTGACTTTCGCACAATCTTGCAAGCGGCGGCCCAATTGAGGGCTCAACAATGAGCAACGCAAAATTACACGACTACGATCGCATCGCTGGCGATTCCTACTTCACAATCGAAGCTGATCGGCTTGTGCCACTCTTGAACCAATTCTTTCCAGTCTCTGGACGCGTCCACGAACCTGCCGCTGGCGGCGGCCATCTGACCCGCGAACTGGCCAAGTTGCCAGACGTTTCGGGCGTCATCGAAACGGACATCCAAACCGGCACGCCGATCGAGGCGCTGGACGGATCCATCAAACCTGATTGGGTTTGCAGCAATCTCCCCTTCAAAGGTCAGGACGCACTGATTTGGCATCTGCTGAATATATATCCGCAGGCGTGGCACGCTTACCTAGTGCGTTGGAATTATTTGCCGCCCAAAAAGCGCCATAGCGTTATTCACGCAAACCCGCGCTTTGCTGGCACGGTGGTCTGCTCAAAACGCCCACGTTGGGTTGAGAACAGCACCGGATCACCCGCCGTTGACTATTGCTGGGCAGTTTGGTCGCCGATCGGCGCACCCGTCACAACGCCAACCATTCATTTCGAGGGAGCGGCGCAATGACCACCAGCATCACGCTTATCCAATCCAAAAAGCCCCACCAAGTTTGCAAGACATATGCAACCGACAGCGACGGCACACTGCACAAAGACGTTGTTGCCAACGTGACTGAGGGTGTCGCCAAAACAGTTCAAGCTAACACCGCCGAAGACATGGCGGCTATCCTGCGCACAGTAACAAAACGCGCTGACCTGGTGATATGCCCAGGCGTCTGGGCGAACTCACAAGGCGTCGAAAAGTTCCAAATCTTTTCTGAAGCCAAGCTGTGCGAAATAGTTGGCAGCAAGGTCGGCGAAGTGGCTGGCGGTGTCATAAACCACAACGGCAACCCAATCAGCGCCCGCCTTAAGCGTGGCATCGCGCCATCCGTCTGGGTTCTAATCGATGCCGATGACCCCGCAGGGATGCCCACCGAATGGTTGGGTCTACCTATTGGAACGCGGCTGGAGATGCTGGAACCCGTGATCAAGGGCATATCAAAATGCGAGCGCATAGAGCTGCGCGGATCATCAAATCGGGTGCGCAAAGAAGGCGAGGAACCAAAGCAAGCCAGCCACGCGTGGATTCAAGTCGATAATGCTGGCATGATTGAGACAATGCGCGAAGTGGCAAAGGTTCAATCAGAACTGAAGAACGTCGCATTTCCAAGCCCGCGCTTCAGTCGCGAAACCGGCGAAGTTATTGGCAATCAATCGCGCACGCTTATTGAT